>CANDBT010000015.1 GCA_947383005.1 uncultured bacterium
GATTTCCTGGCCAAGAAGTCCCAGTGGATCTTCGGCGGCGACGGATGGGCTTATGATATCGGCTTTGGCGGCGTGGATCATGTGCTGGCAAGCGGCAAGGATATCAATATCATGGTTTATGATACCGAGGTTTATTCCAATACTGGCGGTCAGTCTTCCAAGGCTACCAAGACCGGTGCGGTTGCCCAGTTCGCAGCCGGCGGTAAAGAAACCAAGAAGAAAGATCTGGCAAGCATTGCCATGTCTTATGGTTATGTATATGTGGCTCAGATTTCCATGGGTGCTGACTATGCCCAGACCGTGAAAGCGATCGCAGAGGCTGAGGCTTATCCGGGTCCGTCCCTGATCTTGGCTTACGCTCCCTGTATCAATCACGGTATCAAGAAAGGCATGAGCAAGGCTCAGACCGAGGAGAAGCTGGCTGTTGAGACTGGTTACTGGAACAATTTCCGCTTCAATCCGGCTGCGGAGAAGAAGTTTACTTTGGACAGCAAGGCACCGAAGATGGAAGGCTATCAGGACTTCTTAAAGGGCGAAGTGCGTTATGCTTCCCTGGCTATGAAGAACCCTGACAGAGCCGCTAAGCTGTTTGCCAAGAATGAGGCTGAGGCCAAGGAAAGATATGAATATCTGTCCAAGCTGATTGCCCTGTATGGAAATGACTGATTTCGGGAGAAATTTTCCGGGAGAAAAGTCAAAGACCCCACAGCAAGCTGACGGGGTATCGAACTTGTAGCGCAGCAAGCACCAGAAGAAAAGCCCTGCACAGACGATGGCAAATCCTAAGCCTGTGCAGGGCTTTTGATGTCTTTAGGTTAAATTATCCTTATTTGTGTCAATTTCCCGCTGTTTGAATGATTATCAAATGGTTTCAGGGTGATTATCGGTAATTCAGGAGGATTATTAATCCGCAGCAAAAAATGATTGCCCAATCCGCGGCTGACAATCAGATGATGTCCGTTTTCATTGAAATGACCGCCGTCATAGTGGGGGAAGAGGGTTATATCGGGAGATAATACTCCCCCTAGTCCGGGAAGGCGGATGATGCCTCCATGGATATGGCCGGATAAAGTAAGGTCAGCGCCCCAACGGCGGTAGGAGGGATAGTGAAGGGGATCATGGGCCAGCAGTATAGTAAAACGATGTGGTACAGGAATTCCCAAAGCTCTGTTGGTGTCTGCTGCAGAAAAGCATACTTTTCTTAATCGTTTGCCGAATTGTCTTTTGTAGGAAATCATCGGAGTGGTAAGGCCGTATAATTGAACGGACTCTCCCTTGCGGTATATTGTACAACAGCGATTATCTAATAAAATAACACCAAGCTGTTGTAAATTTTTTGTCAGCATGTCAAAGGAATCTTTTTTCAGACACTGTTCGTGATTACCCAGGCTGTAATAAACAGGATAATCCTGCACAAGTTTGCGGCACAGGCAAAGAAGCTGGGGGATGGCCCCTTTTGTCTGATCTGCCATATCTCCGGTCATTACAATGATATGGGGCTTGGTTTGATAAATTTTTTGGATCAAATGTTTGTTTTCCTTGCCGAAAAGTACGCCGTGAAGGTCGGATAAGTGAATAATTCGGAAACCGGAAAAGGCAGGGGGAAGCTGTCGGAAGAAGAGAGTGTAGGGGGTAATTTTGATCATGCCAAATAAATCCTTTCTATGCTGATTTTCGGTGTGTTGACTTTGAAATCCTGGGATCATCTTATGATGTTGGGGTCAAAAGGTATTTTGACCCTGATATCATCTTATACAGGAATAAAGAAAAAAGCAAGTGCTATGATTACAAGGAGGGAAGTTATGATCAGTTATATTCATCGTGTGCAGTATTATGAAACCGATCAAATGGGGATTACCCATCATTCCAACTATATCCGATGGATGGAAGAGGCACGGGTGGAGTATTTGGAACAAGTGGGCTGGGGATATGCAAAATTAGAGGAACTGGGGGTTATATCCCCGGTTCTGGCAGTAGAGTGCCAGTATAAGGAGACAACGACATTTTTTGATGAGATTGAGATTCGGGTGAGAGTGGGGGAGTTTAAAGGGGTTAGATTGGTAATGGAATATGAAATGGTAAAGAAAAGTAACGGACATATAGTTTTTGCGGGGTTGAGTAAACATTGTTTTTTGAATAAGGAACATAAGCCTGTGCGATTAAAAAAGGAACTGCCCGAATTTTATCAAAAGCTTACGGATTTGGTGGAAAATCAGCCGTAAATTCCGTATATACGGTTTTGTTTTAGGAATTTATGCCGATATATAAAATATCAACAGCTATTTGGTTTTCGGTTAAAAGATACAGGATAAGAGGTGCTCATCTTTTGACGGGAAGGGGGATTATATGAAAGTCTCAGCGAGAAATTGGCCTAGGGAAAGCCAGGATGTTTTATATCAAACATCTTTGCAGAAGGCGGATGACGGAAAGACTCAGGAGAAGGAGGCTGAGGTTCCGGCATATTTGGATACAGATAAATTTGAAAGCTTTCCGAAGTTTTTCGGGCAGGACAATGAAAAATCCGGCAGCGGTTTTAAGATGAAATCTTCGACTCCGGATGATTCGGTAGGACAGCTTGCATCTATGTTAGCCAGGGCAGAAACCAGAATGGATGTGCAGCAGGTTTCTTCCAAAGCTACGCGTGCGTTGATCAGCCTGAAAATGTCATCGATATCCAGTGATGAGGGACAGCGGAAAAAAATTGCCCAAATGATCAAACGTATGGAAAAACTGATCAAGCGTATCAATAAAAAACTGCAGCTTTTAAGCAGGGAAGAACAGATTGAAAACCGAAGAAAACAGGCAGAAAAGAGAGAAGATATACAAAAACAGATAGAATTGGAAAAAGAGCTGCAGCGAAAACGGAAAAAACGCCGTCGAGACGAGCGGGATTATGCTTCAAAAGAATTGGCCGAAGACCAAAAACAGTCGGCGCAGGAGATGCAGGAAGCTTTATCCGGACTTGGCTCTTCGTCGGGGGGAATAGAGGCCGGAACGGATGGCAGTATAGATTTGGCTGCTTCTGCTTATTCTGAGCCGGTGACTGTGGCAGAAGGAGTTTCTGTTGATTTGTCCGTATAGGGGAGTATCCATCCCGGGATTTCGCGTCTGTGGCAAAATCCCGGGATGAATGCGTTGGATAGGGCTATGAGGAATGAAGAGATTTCCTCAAAAGCTTAATTATCTGAAAAAGGCAGAGGACGGCAAGGCAGGCCGGAAGGATAACTGCAGTATATTCAGAAAATCCATAAATATTGTTTTTGCAGGCATGATTGAGTAAAGGAATTCCCAGTATTGTGCCAAGATACCAGGATATCGGTCCGATCCACCAACTGTTTTTGGCTTTTGGGAGGTTGCCAGTGTCCGGATTTTTTACGGAAAGCCGATCTCTGATGATATAATCGGTTGCTTGATAGAGGACGATTAAGGCAGAAAAATAAATGAGTGTGCCTAGCAGAGTATGAAATCGTTCAGGAGTGATCCATCGGCTGTTTAACCGAAAAAAACCGGTTTTTCTTAGGTATAGCGGGAAATGTATGGAAGAAGCGATCCGGAAGCCGTTGATCATTATCGTGTACAGATAGGAAACAATCAGGCTTATGCCAACCCAGCATAGTTTGCTTTTCTTTGTTTTCATCAGATGAAGGAAAGAAAAGATCAAAAGGGCGGCGGCAATGGACATAAACTGAATACCGGAACAGGAAGGCGCGATAATGAAGCGGAAGGAATGGCTGACATATCCGGTTTGCGGAATGTATTCAAAAGAGATTCCTCCAAGAATACCTGCCCACCAGGCAGCAGGTGCCAGTATCCATCGCAGTTGGCCGCAGCCAGCCTGGCGGTAAAAGAATTTTACCGCCAGAATAAAGGAAAATCCGATAAGATAAAAAACGATTGGCTTGATTTTGTTTACAATAAAGGATTTTTTCATACTTTATCATTCCTCACGTTTCTACCCTTTAAGCCTTTTTGTCCGTGCCAAAATCGATAAAACATCTGCAGGGATAGTGCCAGAGCAGCAAGAAGTATTGCTGCAGTACCAGGCTCTGAGCCGGAAGTATAGTTGCCAACGGCCAGGTTTGATACATGCAGAGGCATAGCCAACGGTTGATTGACATCCTCGCCGGGAGTATTTGGGTTTCGGACAGCTTCTGTCACGGCGATAAAGGAGGTATAAGGGGTCATGATGCTGTATTCCAGTCCTAATGCCGTAACCATCTCCCGGACAGGTTCGGAATCATCGGCGGATGTTCCGAAATCGGAGAGCCGCTGGATTTTTTTGCGTGCCCAGAGATAAGGAAGGGCGCTGCTGTTTTCGGTTTCCCAGTCAGCAACAGAGATTTCCTGATAGTAATTATCCGTGCCTTGTTTTCCGGATATTTTTATGGTTCCCGTTTTTTCCCCTTTCCATTTCCCCAGCAGGACAAGCGGCCTTTGGGCGAATAAATCAGGCAGGGAAGATGGTTCGGTATCGTAAGCGCCGAATCCGTCATAAGTGATTTGAATATCTGTCAGCAATGGCGCCTGGACGTAGGTGCGAAAACGTGATGCAGTTTGGGCAGCATCTTCGGAATCGGTTACGATAAAGGCTTCGCCTTGTCCGGTCTGTGCCATGCCGTCAATTAAGTAGCGGTTGACGGAGTCGCCGATGCCGAAAGAAAAGAAATTCGCTTTGTCCAGGTTTTTATGAATCAATTCGAAAATTTCCCTTTCTCCGGAAATATAGCCATCGGTAATGGTGATAATGCTGCGGGTGGTATTTTTTGTTTCGGGAACATCCAGAGCCGTCTCCAAAGCATCAGCCAGTTCCGTCCCGCCGCCCCCGCTTTCCAAGTCAATCAGTTCCAGGGCCATCTGGACATTTTTTTCCGTGGCCGGAAGAGAAGTCGGGGAGAGCTGGATTGAGGCGTTGGAAAACAAAAGGACATTAAACGAGTCGGTTTCCTTTAAATGAGTGACCAAATCCCGGATAAGTTCTTTTGCTGTGTCCAGTGGATATCCATACATGGAACCGGATACATCCAAAACAAAAATATACTCTCTGGGAGCCAGTTCCTCGGAAGAATAGTGTTTTGGCGGCTGTAAAGTCAGCAGGAAATAATTTTCCTTTTCTGTCGTATCTAAGATAAGGCCGCAGCCGACGTCCTCGCCGGTCAGTTGGTAATCCAGGATAAAATCGCGGTTTCCGGCATAATCTTCCGGGTGGGAAAGGGTAATTTCTGCAGTGGAATCGCCATCCTGGCGGACATCGATTTCATGGGACTTGCAGGAGATATCCGATATAGGGACACCGGTGGAGAGGTTGACGGAAATGTTATATTTTCCGGGAGGAGTTTCCCCTTCCGGAAGGTAAGGAGAAGCGATCCACTGGTCATCCTGGTTTTCTTCCTCCGATTCCTGGCCTGCGTAACGGGGGCCGACTACCGTGGGAAATACGAATTGATAGGTTCCTTCGCTGGGAGTCAGCAGTTCCGTATAGTGGAGTTCGATACGGATAGTGTCCCCGGGAAGGATATTGGCCACATCCATGGAAAAAACGTTGGGGCGCTGCTGCTCAAGGAGGGATGCGCTTTTTCCTTCGCTTTTGGCTTCTTCAAATTCTTGTTTGGCTTCTTCTTTTTCTTTGATTTTTGCGGTGATCACCTGATCTCCGATTTCCATTTTCATCCCATGGACGGCAGCATTTTGAGAGGCCGGAAAAATATATCGGGCGTTGATGGGATGCTGTCCTTCGTTAGCATATGTTTGTGTAATGTAGGTCTCTGCTATGGTGCCCTGGATGTTGGTTTTTACATCGGTTTCCTTTAAAGGAAGGCTGTCTGTGGACGGGTCGGCTCCTTCAATGTAAAAGTAGGGAGCAAGAGTCTTTTCTTCCTGTTTTTCCTCTGCGTAGACGGCGGCAGGACACAAAAAAAGCATCAGGAGAGGGAAAAACGCATAAAGCCGGTTTCGTTTCTTGTTCATCTTCACACCTCGTTTGATTTGTTGAGCATTTATTTCCGCGGGCAACGAGTCAAGCGGACATGCTTGCATGTCCAATTGGCGACTGCCGCGAGGGGGTGCTATGCGCCAGTAGCGCATGGTCAGCACCGGCCGAAGCGGAGCGTAGACCAAATACCGGGTTTCTTTTTCCGGTATTGCCGGAGAAAAGATGCCTTGCTTGAATCGTTACATTTGGATATTACCGTATCTATGCGTCAAAAAATCATCAGAGTTGTATCATATTTGTAAACAATAGTCTTTAACCAGGCGGATAAAAAGCTGATCCGCCTTTGACAGAAAACCATTGTGAAGTGAAGCAATGCACATGTCCCAATAGGCTTCATATTTTTCTTCGATACCTAACAGGCAAGGACGGTAATTGAAAGAGACGATTCGGGAATACTGTACAGGGACCAAAGTCACACCCATTCCCCGTGCTGCTAATAGTGTGGCTGTTTCATAATTGCATAGGGTCAGGGAAATGTTGGGACGGGTAATGCCGGCTTTAGCTAATACGGCATCGGTAATCTGACGGATGCGCTGTTCTTTCCGCAGCATAATAAACGGTTCTTCTTTTAAGCAGGCCAGATCAAGGACAGGAAAAGGGCTGTCCGGCTGAGGGACTGCTTTTTTTACCAGTTTATGATCCGGGGAAAGAGCGATAACAAAAGGATCCCGGGTAAGGATTTCATAGCGGATCTGAGGCTGGATATTTTCTTTTGGCGCATGCATAATGACAAAATCCAATTCGCCTTTGAGAAGCATCTGTTCCAGTGTGGCTGTGTTTTGTTCATGGATGTGCAGTTCGATATAAGGGCACATTTTTTTATATTCGGGAAGAATATGAACCAGGGTCAATGTACCTAAGTGGTTGGTTATGCCAACATGTATCCGCCCCGTGCGGAGGTTGTTAATATTGCTGATTTCCAGTTCGAAATCCTCATACAT
The DNA here is from genome assembly GCA_947383005.1 of uncultured bacterium. Taxonomy (GTDB): domain Bacteria; phylum Bacillota; class Clostridia; order Lachnospirales; family Lachnospiraceae; genus Brotaphodocola. The sequence goes on from CANDBT010000015.1 coordinate 6,931, forward strand.
TTTTAAGATCTGGGAGGCCATATGGTAGTAGCGTTCTCCTGCGAAGGTGAGTGTCAGTCCGTTGGTAGTCCGGTTAAACAAAGGGGTCCCCAGGGATTCTTCGATTCGCTGAATTGACTGGCTTAAGGAGGGCTGAGCCATGAAGAGCTTGCGGGCAGCGGCAGAAATGCTTTTTTCATCCGCTACCGTCTTTACATAAATCAATTCTTTGTGTGTCATTAGGGAGAGCTCCTTTCTGAAAGGTGGTTTGATTATAATACAGAATTCGCCGGCTGTCATTATATTCTTTGTTACTTCCCCAGTAAATCACCATGCCTGCCATCAGGCGATACCATCCTTTCAATTAACTGAGGTTGACGAAAAGGAAAGTTGCGAGTATGATAAGAAAGGCTGTAAGAAAGCCTGTTGCCGCAGGCGATTTTTATGTGCATATGTGTTGCGCTCACAGAAATGTCTGCGGATAGTAATAACTTTATTCGGAAGGATCGGGAGAACAGCAGAAATGAAAGAATCAAAAATATGGTTTATACGTGGTATGAAGGCGGGTATTCCTATTGGCCTGGGGTATTTTGCCGTTGCGTTTACCTTGGGGATTGCTGCCAGAGGAGCGGGGCTGACAGCCTTGCAGTCAGGGTTTATGTCCGCGGCAATGCTGGCCAGCGCAGGCGAATTTGCCGCCATTAATGCAATTGCATCAGGGGCCGGTTATATGGAAATGGCGGTAACGGAGCTGGTGGTAAATTTACGGTATTTGCTGATGTCAGGCGCTTTATCCCAGAAAGTACGCAGAGATAAACCTTTTATCCATCGTTTTCTTATGGCTTACGGCGTTACGGATGAGATTTTTGCCGTTTCTATGGGAGTAGAGGGAAAACTCCATCCCTTCTATCTTTATGGCGCGGTTTCTACGGCGGCGCCGGGCTGGGTAGCCGGTACGGTAATGGGGGTATTGCTGGGGATGATTATGCCTCATCGGGTAATGAGCGCAATGAGCGTAGCGCTGTATGGAATGTTTTTGGCCGTGGTAATACCGCCGTCAAAGAGCAGTAAAATTATTGCGGGAGTTGTCGGGATATCGATGGCAGCCAGCGCCGTTTTTGCTTATCTGCCTGTGGCGGGAGCGCTTTCTGACGGCGTTCGGATTATTATATTGACGGTTCTGGTATCAGGGATGGCAGCATTGCTGTTTCCGGTAGGGGGAAAGGAGGAAAAGAAAAATGAAGCCTGATGCAAATATGAGTTTGCTGGTGATGGCGGCAACAATTTATCTCGTAAGGGCGCTGCCTCTGACTTTGCTCCGCAAGGAAATCAACAATTCGTTTATTCGCTCTTTTCTTTTTTACGTTCCTTATGTCAGTTTATCAGTCATGACATTTCCGGCAATATTGTCATCCACGGATTCTTTTTGGTCCGGTTTGTCCGGTTTTTTGGTGGCAGCGGTCATCGCCTGGGTGGACGGAAATCTGTTTCGCGTATCCATCGGCGCATGCCTTGCCGTGTTTTTGACAGAATCAATAGTGTTACTGTTCACAGGTACCCTGTGAACGTAACCGCATATGCCCATGTTAAATTCCCCGCCGTCTGAACTGTTACACTCAATAGTCACATTAATATAAGAAAGTAGGTCTTTTTCATTGACAAAAGAAGAAAATCGATTTATAATTCCATAAGCATCTAGTACAGCGAGTGCTGATTACGCGAGAATTAATGCAACGCTGTACTAAGGGAATGGCACAAGAATACAGTCGATGATTTGGTTTTAAATGAGGAGGGAAATTATGCCGCGTGCAAAAAAATTAGCAGAGGAAGTTGTTGATAAAAAGGAGATGGAGACAGTGGAAAAAGCTGTTGAGGCGGAAGCAAAGACGAAATCACGTGCGAAAAAGACTGTGGCTGTGAAAGAAGAAACGCCAGCAGAGAAAAAGAACACGGTGAAAAAAGAAACAAAGAAAGCGGAGCCCAAGGCTTCCGTGATGATTCAGATCGGAAACAAGGAAGTGGCGGCGAAAGCTGTGCTTGCTGCGGCTGTTGAGGCATATAAGGCAGCGAATGGAGAGGTTGAGGTTGAGACCATCGAAATTTACATAAAGCCGGAAGAGAATGCTGTTTATTATGTGGTCAACGGTGATGATTCCGGTGATAACAAAATTGATTTATTCCAGTAACTTTTGTGCCGTATTTTCGGCATCACCATGGTTGAAAAGAGTTACCGACAAAGAAAGGCATGCTGTCCGTCAGGATTAGCGGCCTTTTTGCTTGCAGGAGAAACTGTGGACAGGAGGCATCATGCAGAAGGAAGAATGTTTTTTGGATTTGCTGCCGGATGGATTTTTAAATCGGATGAGATATTTGCTGGGTGAGGAGTATTCGCTTTTTGCCGAAAGTTATGCGAAACAGAGAGTCCAGGGATTGCGTTTTAATGAATTGAAAGGCAGCCTTGAGACGATGTACGCTCAGTGCCGGCAGCAGTTTGGCCTGACTTCAGTGCCTTGGTGCCGGGAGGGCTTTTATTATCGGCAGGAGGCAAGGCCAGGACGTCATCCCTTTCATGAGGCTGGGGTTTACTATATTCAGGAGCCGAGTGCCATGGCAGTGGTTTCTCTGCTTGATCCGCAGCCCGGGGAGAGAGTGCTGGATTTATGCGCGTCGCCGGGAGGAAAAGCCACTCATGCCGCAGCGCGGATGAAAGGGGAGGGGCTTTTGATAGTCAATGAGATTCACCCGGCCAGGGCAGAGATTTTGTCCCGGAATATCGAACGGATGGGAATAAAAAATGCGGTGGTAATCAATGAGGAATCGGGGAGGTTAAGAAAAGCTTTTTCGGAATTTTTTGATAAAATTATTGTGGATGCACCGTGTTCCGGAGAGGGGATGTTTCGTAAGGAGGAACAGGCTTTAAAGGAATGGAGCCGGGAAAATATCGCTTTATGCGCAAAAAGACAGCAGGAGATTCTGGATAATGCGGCAGCTATGCTGAAACCGGGAGGGCAGATCGTGTATTCCACATGTACGTTTTCTCCGGAGGAAAACGAACAGGGAATTGTCCGGTTTTTGCATCGGCATCCGGATTTTGTTATGGCAAAAAAGCCGGGGTGGCCTTGTGCCGGTGTGTCACAGGGGCGGATGGAGTGGTGTGGGAAGAATGATTCTTCTATAACTCATTCATTCCGGATTTGGCCTCATATAGCTCAGGGAGAGGGGCATTTTTTGGCATTAATGGAAAAGAAAGCGGCCGGGAAGGCGGAACAAGAGGAGAGAGAGGAGAAAAAAAGTTTGGGTAAGAGCCGTCGGAAGAAGGATGTAAAAGAAAACTCTAAAATGGCGGTGGACAAAGAAAAAAGAAGATTGCTGGACGAATTTTTGACCGGGATTTTTAGGCCAGGCCAGGAGGGTGGATGTGCCGGGAACCTGCAAGACGGTCAACTGGTGTTGTTTGGCCAGCAGGTATATCGGATGCCGGCAGGTATGGTTGCCCTGGATGGCTTGCCGGTGCTCAGGCCAGGGCTCCATCTGGGCACGTTTAAGAAAAACCGTTTTGAGCCTTCTCATGCCCTGGCGCTGGCTTTAAAGCCTGAACAGGTAAAAAAAAGCCTCCGGCTGAAAGCCGGAGGCCAGGAAATAAAAGCATTTCTTGCCGGGAGTACGCTTCCTGCAGATAAAGAACAAAAGGGATGGGTATTGGTTTGTGTAGAGGACTATTCTATCGGTTGGGCAAAAGCCTCCGACGGTGTGCTGAAAAATCATTATCCCAAAGGGCTTCGTATTTACGGCTGAATGGCTAGGGCTCTTTTGTTTCGGGGCCTTGGGATGTGTTTTTGCTCTGTCCGGAAACTTCTGGCGCAGCATGGCGGTCTTCTTCTATGACGGCGATGGTAGCGGTACGCAGGCTTAGGCCGGTAGAAGGCATTTCTTCTCTGGCATGGGGGAGATAATGTTCTAAAATAGGAAGTAAAATCAGCGCGGTAATCCCCGCGGTCAGTCCGCCGTTATACAGTACCAGCCCTCCATGAAGAGCATTGGTGGCGGTACACATAGAAGCGCACATAAAACCCGCGGCAATACCGGATATGGCGCCGTAACGGCCGGAAATAGGGCAGAGTCCGGTGGCGAAGGCTACGGCGTTGATATACCCCTGAGTGGTCAGTGACCAGGACAATTCCCTGCCGTTCAGATGGCAGAAGAACATGGTAAGGAGATAGAGGGCCTGGTATCCCAACAGTATAGGCCATACATTCCGGGGATGCTGTCCCATAGCGGTAAAAGTCAAGGCGGCCAGGATTACCCCGATGGTAGGTCCGGTAAAGCCCGCGCCCTCGGTAAAAAGAATGATAAAATTCAGGTAAAGCAGAAAGAGAAAGCCCTGGCAGCCCATATTGACCAGACATAAAGGCATTCCGTATTTTTCGGCGAAATTGCTGGAATGTCCTGTGTCTTTGACCAGGCGGCCATAGCCTTTGAAATTTTTGCCGTTAAGCCACCAACCGGTAAAGACGCACAGCGAGAAAAGAATCAGGAAAAACAAGTTGGCGAACAGCCGAAAGGAACGGCCGAACACATCGTAAGCCAGATTGTGTGGGAATATGGTGGGATGCAGGGCAATTCCCATAGTGCGGTACATAAAATTATACAGGAAAAAGCCAAACAGGCCAAAGGCCAGCCCGCCGTTGTACAGATTGTATCCCTTGTGCCATGCTTTGGCGCCGGGAAGAATGGCCGGAATAATGAAACCGATCATCAGGCTGAACAGCAGCGCCAGCAATATTCCGGATAAGTTTAGTCTTAATACGCCGAAGGTATAGCTGCTGCTCTGCGTATAGCGAAAGAGAAACTCACTGATAAACGGGCTGAAGGAGGTAGCAAACATGCAGATGTGCAAGTTGTCGTTGAAATTCAGTTTATTTAACCGCAGGTAAAGGAATGGCGCCAGCAGACAGGGCCACATATTGAAAAAATTTAAACCGTAAAAACAGTGGGCGACAACCAGGAAATATCCGGCCAGGGTATTGGCATGAGATTCGCCTTTTAAGGCAACCATAAATAAAAAACAGGTCATCCCGCAGGCGCCGGCATTGAGGAGGGCGGCTGCCAACCCGCCGATCTCCAGATAATCCGTTACCAGGGGACAGGGAGTAATCATAATCAGATACCAGTTGTGAAAGACCGATCCCCATTCTTTGGTGTAGATGGTGGCAATAAATGATGAGATGAGAAAAAATGAAGAAAAAATTAAGGCAATGCCATCGATAATCTGGCTGTTGCTGAGCGCTTTTTGTTTCGTCATATTCGTTCCTCTTATCCTTCTTTATTCAGATGTTTTTTCTTGCTGACTGCATGGTCTACAATGATGCCTTCTTTCAGGAAACTGGCGCGTTTAATGCTGTCGACGCCATATTTCCCGCGGATTTTGTCTACTGCTTTTTCCAGGTTTTTCATCTTTTGCGTGTGTTGGGTATCAAACAGGCTGAGCTGTTCATAGGAATTTTCGGTAGCACGGCTGGCACGCAGGCCGATAAGCCGTACCGGCGTCAAATCCCAAAATTCCTTTAACAGCCGACAGGCGTTTTCATAGAGGACGGCCGTTGAATCCGTGGGGGAACTTAAAGTGAGCTGATGAGACTGGACGGAAAATTGCCAATCCTTTAATTCCACGCTGATACAGCTACAAGTAACTTTGTCTTCCCGCAGACGGGCGCCGACGGTTTCGCTTAAGGCCAGCAATACCTGAAATGCCGTTTCGAAATCGGAGATGTCGCGGGGGAGGGTGATGCTATTCCCGTATCCCTTATTGGCAGGTTCCCGATGGGCTACCGGTTCGTCATCCAGGCCATTGGCATAGCGATGGATTAACGCGCCGTATTTGTTCCCTAAATGGGTTTGCAGGATATGTGTGTCGCAGGCGGCCAAATCCCCAATGGTATGCAGCCCTATGCGCTCCATTTTGCCGGCGGCCGCGCTGCCTACAAAAAATAATTCCCTGAGCGGCAAGGGCCACATCTTTTGGGGGATTTCTTCTTCGAACAGCGTGTGGGTTTTGTCCGGTTTTTCGAAATCCGAGGCCATTTTGGCCAAAAGCTTATTTGAGGCAATGCCGATATTGACCGTGAACCCCAACTGCCGGAAAATCTGACGGCGGATATGGTCGGCAGTCTCTACGGGTTTTCCAAACAGATGGATGGTTTCCGTCATATCTAAAAAGGCTTCGTCAATACTGAATTTTTCGATATCCGGAGTATAATTTTTCAGGAGTGCGAGCATATCCCGGGAAGATCGCATATACAGTTCAAACCGGGCGGGTACCACGACAAGCTCCGGACATTTGCGAAGCGCATTAACCAGCGGTTCGCCGGTGCTTATCCCAAATTTTTTGGCGGGGGTGGATTTGGCCAGCACGATTCCATGGCGGGATTTGGCGTCCCCGCCCACGGCCGAAGGAATGGTGCGCAGATCCAGTGCATGAGGGTCATTGTGCAGCCGGTAGACGGATTCCCAGCTTAGAAAAGCTGAATTTACATCAATATGGAAAATCAGGCGTTTGCGTTCCATAGCGGACTCCTTGTAAGCGTTGAACGGTTGCGATTTGATGCCTTGGTATGTATGAATCATATCATAATTTTAATTATGTCGCAACCGGAGCTTCGGGCAAGCAGTTTGACATGGCTAGGCGAATATGCTATACTGGCAATAAGATTGATTGGCAAAGGAGAGAAAGGTATGAAACGGTTGTTAGCCATTGGAGAAGCATTGATTGATTTTATTCCGTCAGAGCATGGAAAAGCGATGAAGCAGGTTTCCTCTTTTGCGCCGGCGGTAGGCGGGGCGCCAGCTAACGTATGCGGAGCTTATGTAAAACTGGGAGGTATGGCATCCATGATCACCCAGTTGGGGGATGACCCTTTTGGCGATAAGATTGCCGATGAATTTGCTTTATGCGGGATAGGCTGCGAATATGTAAAACGCACCCGGGCTGCGAATACATCATTGGCGTTTGTTGCTTTGAAAGAGGATGGGAACCGGGAATTTTCTTTCTACCGGAAGCCCGGTGCCGATATGCTGATGGAAGCTTCCGACATCCGGGAAGATTGGTTTGGGGATATATTCGGGCTGCATTTCTGTTCTGTTTCCCTGGGAAATTTTCCTATGAAGGAAGCCCACCGCCGGGCAATCGCTTATGGAAGGCAGGCCGGCGCCATAGTGAGTTTTGATCCCAACCTGCGGCTGGCTCTGTGGGAAGACCCGGACGAGCTGAAAACGGTGGTACGGGAATTTGCTCCCATGGCCCATGTGATTAAAGTATCCGATGAAGAGCTGGAGTTTATTACCGGCCATACGGAGATTAAGGAAGCGCTTCCTATGTTGTTGGCCGGGGAAACCAAGCTGGTGATTTATACAAAAGGTTCCGATGGCGCAGAATGTTATACCCATGAGGCCAGCGCTTCTGCTCCCGGCGTGAAGGTGAAAGCGGTGGATACCACAGGAGCGGGTGACGGGTTTATCGGTTCGTTTTTGTATTGCCTGTCAGCAGACGGGGTGACGGCGGATACCCTGGACAGGCTGACCGAAGAGCAGATGCGGAGGTATTTGGCTTTTGCCAATAAGTTCTGCGCGAAAAGTGTTATGGGACATGGGGCGATTGCTTCTTATCCTACAAAGGAGGAGATGGAGTAGCGGTTTTGGCCCGATATCACCGGGGAAAAATCTGAAAGCATGAAATGGGAAAAGAAGAACGGCGGGGATGCCAGGACAGTTTTATTTTCTGGTATCTCCGCCGTTTTGGATTTGTTTTTACACAAGATAAAATAGAAAAAATCCTCAAAAAATATGTTTTCATACTTTTTAAGGATTTTGCCCTTGCCAAGGATGCCGGCAGCCGGACTCGAACCGGCACGAGGTTGCCCCCGTCAGATTTTGAGTCTGATGCGTCTGCCATTCCGCCACGCCGGCACATCTATGCAACGAAGCTATTGTAGCACAAGAAACAGATTTTGGCAAGTAGTTTTTTTCCTTTTTTTCTCTCAATCGACAATCGAAAGTAAGTTCGATAAATGACTTGCTTTTTCCCCAGTTTTCTGTGTATAATGGGTTCGTGCGTTATGCGGCGGAGTATCGGGAAGCAGCATATGGATATCTTAGGGGCATATTCATGCACTGGAGCGTGTTTGGTACATTGTGAAATTATGGAGGGTAACATGGCTAAGACACAATATAATGCGGATAGTATCACTGTCCTGGAAGGCCTGGAAGCCGTACGGAAGAGGCCAGGGATGTACATTGGAGGAGTCGGGGCCAAGGGACTGAACCATCTGATTTATGAGATTGTAGATAATGCGGTAGATGAACATTTGGCCGGATACTGCGACGATATCCGGGTAATTTTGGAGGCAGACGGTTCTTGTACAGTCAAAGACAGCGGCCGCGGCATTCCGGTTGAGATACATAAGAAAGGAATATCAGCGGCGCGTATCGTGTTTTCCACCCTGCATGCCGGAGGAAAGTTTGACAATAATGCTTATAAAACCAGCGGAGGCCTTCATGGCGTCGGTTCTTCTGTGGTAAATGCCCTTTCGGCGCATATGGATATCAAGATTTACCGCGGCGGCCAGATCCACCATGATGCGTATGAGAGGGGGCAGCCGGTCGTGGAACTGAAAGCGGGCCTGCTGCCGGTACTGGGAAAGACTAAGTCCACAGGGACGGAGATAAATTTTTTGCCCGATGGAGATATTTTTGAGAAGACTCATTTCAGGGCGGATTGGCTGAAAAGCCGTCTTCATGAGACTGCTTATTTGAATCCCGGGCTGACGATTTATTATGAAAACCGCCGTCCGGGAGAGGAAGAGAGCATCTGTTACCAGGAACCGGAAGGGCTGTCAGCTTACGTGAAGGAGCTGAACAGCGGCAAAAATGCGATTCATGATCCGATACATGTGAAAGCCAAACAGGAGGGGATAGAGGTAGAGCTTGCCATTCAGTTTGTCGACACGTTCGAGGAGAACATTTTGGGCTTTTGCAACAATATTTTTACTCAGGAGGGGGGAACTCATCTGGTGGGATTTAAGACCCGTTTTACCCAGATGATCAATTCCTATGCCAGAGAGTTGGGAATTTTAAAGGAGAAGGATTCAAATTTTACCGGTGCAGATACGCGAAACGGGATGACGGCGATTGTGGCGGTCAAACATCCCGATCCGATTTTCGAGGGACAGACAAAGACAAAGCTGGCCAGTGCGGATGCGACGAAGGCGGTATTTACGGTCAGCGGCGATTTGTTGCAGCATTATTTTGACCGGAATCTGGAAGTGCTGAAGGGCATTATTGCCTGTGCGGAGAAATCCGCCAAGATACGCAAGGCGGAAGAAAAAGCCAGGACAAATATGCTGACCAAATCTAAATTTTCGTTTGACAGCAACGGCAAGCTGGCCAATTGCGAGAGCCGGGATGCAGAAAAGTGTGAGATTTTTATTGTGGAGGGGGATTCGGCAGGCGGTTCGGCCAAGACTGCCAGAAACCGGATGTTCCAGGCAATATTGCCTATCCGGGGGAAAATATTGAATGTGGAAAAGGCTTCCATGGATAAGGTGCTGGCCAATGCGGAGATAAAGACGATGATTAATGCCTTTGGCTGCGGTTTTTCCGAAGGCTACGGAAATGATTTTGATTTGGCTAAACTGCGTTATCACAAGATTATTCTGATGACTGATGCCGATGTGGACGGAAGTCACATCGATACGCTTCTTTTAACTTTTTTGTACCGTTTCATGCCGGATTTGATTTATAACGGCCATGTGTTTATCGCTATGCCACCTCTTTACAAAGTGATTCCCGGCCGCGGGCAGGAGCAGTATCTGTATGACGACAAGGAATTGGAACGCTATCGGAAGAGCCATAAAGGAGAATTCCGGCTGCAGCGGTATAAAGGCCTTGGAGAAATGGATCCGGAACAGCTTTGGGAGACGACTTTAGATCCGGATCGGCGGGTCCTGAAGCGTGTGGAGATTGAGGATGCCCGGCTTGCCTCCGAGGTGACGGAAATGCTTATGGGCAGCGAAGTGCCACCCCGCAGAAAGTTTATTCATGATCATGCGGACGAGGCGGAGATTGATGCGTAACGGCCGGACTGTTGAAAAATCTGTTGCAGCGGTTCAGACAGGGCGGATCTTTGCCCTTGAAATGTAATGGTTCAGGCGGGTATCTTGATATCTTGTGAAGGAGAAATTATGGCAGAAAAGATATTGACAACGGAGTTTTCGGAGGAAATGCAGCGCAGCTATCTGAATTATTCGATGAGTGTGATTACGGCGCGGGCAATTCCTGACGCCCGGGACGGCTTAAAACCCGTGCAGCGCCGGGTGCTTTACGATATGAGCGAATTGAAGCTGGGTCATGACAAGCCCCATAGGAAATCTGCCCGTATTGTCGGTGATACTATGGGTAAATATCATCCCCACGGCGACAGTTCTATCTATGAGACGCTGGTGGTCCTTTCTCAGGACTTTAAAAAGGGCATGGCTTTGGTGGACGGGCACGGAAATTTCGGATCTATTGAAGGCGACGGGGCGGCGGCTATGCGATATACGGAAGCCCGGTTAAAGAAATTCGCGGAAGAGGTTTATTTGAAAGATTTAGACAAGACCGTGAAATTTGTCCCCAATTATGACGAATCGGAAAAGGAGCCGGAGGTGCTTCCTGTCCGGGTGCCAAATCTGCTGGTCAATGGTTCGGAAGGTATCGCTGTAGGGATGAGCACCAGTATTCCGCCCCATAATTTGGGGGAAGTTATCGATTTGGTGCAGGCATATATCGACAATCCCGAGATGTCCGTAGAGGAGATGATGGCTTTTATGCCCGGGCCGGATTTCCCCACCGGCGGTATTATCGCCAATAAAAAGGATTTGCCGGAGATTTATGAGACAGGTGTGGGCAAGATTAAGCTCAGGGGAAAAATCGAGGTTGAACTGGGACGCAGGCGTGCCGATAAAGACAAACTGATTATCAGCGAGATTCCTTACACGATGATTGGCGCAGGCATTAATAAGTTCCTTGTGGATGTGGCGGAGCTGGTAGAAAGCCGGAAGCTGACCGATGTGGTGGATATTTCCAATCAGTCCAGCAAAGAGGGTATCCGCATTGTGCTGGAACTCAGACGGGACGCAGATGTCGAAAAAATCAAGAATGTCCTTTACAAGAAGACGAAACTGGAAGACACATTTGGCGTCAACATGCTGGCAATTGCCAAAGGAAGGCCGGAGACGCTTAGCCTGAGAGGAATCTTAAAGAATTATCTGGAATTTCAGTATGAAAATGCCACCCGGAAATATCAGGCTCTTTTGGATAAGGAATTAGAGAAGAAAGAAATACGGGAAGGTTTGATCAGGGCTTGCGATGTAATCGATTTGATTATTGCCATTTTGCGGGGAGCCAGGAATCTAAAAGATGCCAAAGCTTGTCTGACAAACGGCGACATTTCAAAAATCAAGTTCCGCCAGCCAGGATTTGAAGAGGAGGCAAAGCTGCTCCGTTTTACGGAAAAACAGGCAACGGCCATCTTGGAAATGCGTCTGTATCGTCTGATTGGCCTGGAAATTTTAGCTTTGCAGAAAGAATACAAAGATTGTCTGAAAAAAATTGACGAGTATCAGAAAATCCTGGGCAGCCGCAAGCAGATGGACAAGGTGATAAAAGCGGATTTATCTTATATCCGCAAGGAATTTGCCCTGCCGCGGAAGACGTTGATTGAGGACGGAAAAGAAGCCGTTTATGTGGAAACGCCGTTGGAAGCCCAGGAAGTAGCCTTCGTCATGGATCGTTTTGGCTATTGCAAGGTGTTGGATAAGAGCATTTACGAGCGAAATAAGGAGACGGTTGACGGTGAATACCGGCAGGTAATTTCCTGCATGAATACAGATAAGCTGTGTATTTTTACGGATACAGGAAATCTGCATCAGGTGAAGCTGACGGATATTCCACAGGGAAAGCTGCGGGATAAGGGGACACCGCTGGATAATGTGAGCAAATTTGACGGCAGTAAGGAAAATATTGTCTGGATGGCTTCATGGGGATTTTTGGCCGGGAAAAAGCTTTTCTTTGCTACCAGGCAGGCATTGGTGAAAATTGTCCCGGCTGAGGAATTTATTACGAATAATCGGACGGTGGCTTCCACTAAGCTTCAGGATGGAGATTTGCTGCTGACGGTGCGCCCGGCAGACGGAGAGACTCAGCTGGTGCTGCAGACGACAAACGGAGTGTTTTTGCGGTTTGCCATGGAGGAAATTTCTGAAATGAAAAAGAATTCCCGGGGAATACGGGGAATTAAGCTGGATGAGGGCGAATGGCTGGAAAAAGTATATTTTGTCAGCCAGGAACCGGTGATTACTTATGGGAAGAAAGAACTGCGGTTAAATCGGATAAAACTTGATAGGCGAGACGGAAAAGGCGTTATGGTTAAGGGGCGATTATGACAAAGACTATTGATTTTTTGCTGGAATTAGGATAGGATATAAATGGGGCAAATTAATTTTTCCCTTAATTTTTTACACTGAGGAGATATGATTATGGAAAAAAAATTGAAGGTAGGCGTGCTGGGAGCGACGGGAATGGTCGGCCAGCGCTTTATTACCCTTTTGGAGAATCATCCCTGGTATCAGGTGACAGCGGTAGCGGCAAGTCCCCGTTCTGCCGGAAAGACTTACGAAGAGGCGGTAGGAGACCGTTGGAAAATGGATACACCGATGCCGGAAGCAGTCAAAAAGATGAACGTGATGAATGTCAATGAGGTGGAAAAAGTCGCTTCCTGTGTAGATATGGTATTTAGCGCTGTGGATATGAGCAAAGAGGAAATCCGGGCGATTGAAGAAGCTTACGCCAAGACGGAGACGCCTGTGGTTTCCAACAACAGCGCCCATCGCTGGACGCCGGATGTACCTATGGTAGTGCCGGAGATTAACCCGGAGCATTTTGAAGTGATCCCTTTTCAGAAAAAAAGGCTGGGTACAAAGAGCGGCTTTATTGCGGTAAAGCCTAATTGTTCCATACAAAGCTATGCCCCGGTGCTGACTGCCTGGAAAGAATTTGAACCTTATGAGGTGGTGGCGACCACCTATCAGGCGATTTCCGGGGCAGGAAAGACTTTCCGTGACTGGCCGGAGATGGTGGGGAACATTATCCCTTATATCGGCGGGGAAGAGGAAAAGAGCGAGCAGGAGCCTCTGCGCTTATGGGGCAAACTGGAGAGTGGAGTGATTGTAAAGGCTGACGAGCCCAAAATTACTTGCCAGTGCATCCGTGTTCCCGTGCTGAACGGACATACCAGCGCCGTATTCGTAAAATTCCGCAAGAAAGTGGGAAAAAATGAGCTGATTGAAAAAATGGTGAATTTTAAAGGTATTCCGCAGGAACTCAAATTGCCCAGCGCACCAAAACAGTTTATTCAATATCTGGAAGAGGATAACCGTCCACAGGTTGCTTTGGATGTGAATTTTGAGAACGGTATGGGGATTTCCATAGGCAGGCTGCGGGAAGATACCATTTATGATTATAAATTTGTCGGCCTGTCTCATAATACTCTGCGGGGAGCAGCGGGCGGAGCCGTGCTGTGTGCGGAATTGCTGACAGCCCAAGGGTATATTCAGGCGAAATCATAGGCTAGTACAACCCGATTTAAATAACCTTACGTTTCGCTGCAAAGCAGCATGAATGAAAAGGTACCTGAAGGGTATAAATAAAGAGGAGGGATTTGTTTTATGGCATGGAAAAAGGAGGCTTACGGTACATTAGCCAACGGGGTACAAGCAGACCGTTATACGCTGATTAATTCAAACGGGGTATCTGCTTCTTTTACCGATTTGGGCGGGACATGGCTGACGATGATCGTGCCGGACAGGGAGGGAAATAGAGAAGATGTCCTTTTGGGCAGGGCTTCTTTGGAAGAATGTCTGACTTTGTCCGGCCATATGGGTGAAATTATCGGGCGCAGCGCCAATCGCATCGGCAATGCCGCGTTGACGATTAATGGGGTTACTTACCATTTGGCGGCAAATTCCGGCGGAATAAATAATCTCCACAGCGGTCCTGATTTTTATCGTGACCGCTTGTGGGACACTCAGGTAGAAGAGACGGAACAGGGGACGAAAATCTCTTTTTCTCTTCATAGCCCCGACGGCGATCAGGGATATCCCGGCAATGCGGATATCGTTGTCAGCTATCTGCTGACGGAGGATAACGCCCTGCGGCTGGATTATTATATGACTGCCGATGCAGATACGATTGCCAATTTTACCAATCATGCTTACTTTAATCTGGCTGGCCATGATACCGGAGACGTGCTGAGCCAGAAAGTATGGATTGATGCGGATTTCTTTACCGATACCGATGAGAATTCCGTTCCTACCGGCGAGCTGGTTCCGGTTAAGGGGACTCCGATGGATTTTACGCAGTTGAAGGCCATTGGCCAGGATCTCCTTGAAAATTATGAGGCTTTAGTGATTGGCAACGGCTATGACCACAACTGGGCGCTGAATCATGCGCCAGGTGAGTTGGCGCTTTCGGCAAAAGCCGTGGATGAAGCGAGCGGACGGGTTATGGAAGTGTATACGGATTTGCCTGGCGTGCAGTTTTATACTGCCAATTCATTGGGTGGGGCCGGCAAAGACGGCGCCGAATATGGTCCGAGAAGCGGTTTTTGTTTTGAGACGCAGTATTTTCCTGATGCGGTCAACAAGCCGCAGTTCGCATCTCCGATTCTGAAAAAAGGAGAAGAATATCATACGACTACGATTTACCGTTTCACGCTTTTGTAATTATATAACGGTGCAGACGATAATTTTTTGCCTGTCTGCACTGAACAGAAGCCGGGATGTTTCGATGTCAAATTATCCGTTGTCCGGGCCATTATGAGAATTTCAAGATTCTGACAAATTACGTAGAAGCTTCTAGTGTATTATTATTTTGAACGCACATACTATGAGCGTAACAAAAAATATGTCATGAGGCAGTAACTTTTCTTTAAAAGAGCCTGCCTTGTGGCAGGCAATGAAGAAAAGGAGGCTTTTATTATGTCAAGCAAATCTTCAAACAGAGCAGAAGTGCCAGAGGCCAAGGAAGCATTGGATCGTTTCAAGATGGAAGTAGCTCAGGAACTGGGAGTACCGTTATCCGAAGGATACAATGGAAATCTTACCTCTGCCCAGAATGGTTCTGTGGGTGGGTATATGGTTAAGAAAATGATCGAGGCTCAGGAAAAGCAGATGGCCGGCAAGTAAATCTCCCGCTGTGAAAGTACTGAACAGTTGCGAATAAAAACAGAATGAATGATAATAAGGCATCCCTGACGAAATCGTTCGCCGGGGATGTTTTTTATGCACACGGGCACCCAAAGGAAGATGTCAGCTAAAGCTGACGGGTGCCCGGCGCGGCGAGCAGGGGGAAATCTTCCCTACTCGATTGCACAACAAAAAAACTTTTTTGATTTCAGGAATAAATGCTTGTGCAACACAAAATTTGATACTATAATGATACATGAAACGAAAAAGGAGAATTAAACTATGCGGGTGATAGCCGGAAGTGCGAAACGGATAGGGTTGAAGACATTGGACGGACTGGAAACCAGGCCCACTACCGACCGGATTAAGGAAACGCTGTTTAACATGCTGCAGTATGATCTGGCGGACAGCCGGTTCCTTGATTTATTTTCCGGAAGCGGCGGAATCGGAATTGAAGCGTTGAGCCGCGGGGCATTATCCTGCGTTTTTGTGGAGCAGAATCCGTCAGCCATTGGCTGTATCAGAAAGAATTTGCAGGCAACCCGGCTGGAAGAGCGGGCTGTCGTTATGAATTGCGATGCCCTGACCGCCCTGAAACGTCTGGAAGGGAAATACCGGTTTGATTTTATTTATATGGATCCTCCGTACGGGAAGGAATTAGAACAACAAATGTTGGCCTATCTGGCTGCTTCCCGTCTTATTGATCGACAGTCTACGGTGATTGTTGAGGCCCGGCTTGATACATCTTTTTCTTATCTGGATTCCATGGGATATATTGTGGAAAGAGAGAAGGATTATAAGACGAACAAACACGTATTTGTGTATAAGAGAGAGGAAAGCTTTTAGTGAAAACTTCTGGCAGAAGCTTTCTTTGCCTCTGGTTTATTTTGTGAATCGATTGGGCGTATGCAACTGGATTGGAGGGCGAAATGGCAATAGCCGTATATCCGGGAAGTTTTGATCCGGTTACTTTGGGGCATATGGATATTATTGAAAGGACAGCCCGTGTACTGGATCATGTAATTGTCGGGGTTTTGCAGAATAATGCAAAAACACCGTTGTTTTCTGTGGAAGAACGTGTTAGTATGTTGAGAAATGTCACTTCTCATTTGGAAAATGTAGAGGTGCGGGCTTTTGATGGCCTGTTGGTGGATTTTGTCCATCAATGCAAGGCAAATGTAATTGTCAGAGGGCTCCGTGCCATTACAGATTTTGAGTACGAATTGCAGATCGCTCAGACAAATCGGGTGATTGCTCCAGATATTGATACAATTTTTTTAACCACCAGTTTGAAATATTCCTATTTGAGTTCCTCGATTGTTAAGGAGATTGCCTCTTATCATGGCGATATCGACGGGTTTCTTCATCCCGAAGTGGCAAAACGCCTGCGGGAAAAAATAATCAAGAGTGTTGACCAGGAAAGGCATGGAGAGGAAAGTACAAACGCAGAATTAAGGAGAGAAAAGTATGAGCAGGATAGAACAATTAATCGGAGAGATTGAGGAATACATTGACAGTTGCGATTTTGCGCCGTTTTCCCATACAAAGATTCAAGTCAATAAAGAAGAGCTGGAGGAACTTTTGGTGGAGCTGCGTCTGAGGGTTCCTGATGAGATAAAAAAGTATCAGCAGATTATCAGCAATCAGGAGGCAATTATCGCGGAAGCCCATACCCAGGCAGATGAGATATTGGCCCATGCTACGGAGCAGACCAATGAGCTGGTCAATGAGCATGAGATTGTGCAGGAGGCGTATGCGCGGGCCACGGAGATTATTGAGGACGCTCAGGGCCAGGCGCAGGCCATTGTGGATCAGGCGGTGGCAGATGCCGACAGTATCCGCCAGGGTTCGATTAATTATACGGACGAGATGCTGCAGAACCTGCAGGCGATAGTCAGTCAGTCTATGGAGGATGCCCAGGGGCGTTTTGAGTCATTTTTATCCACCATGCAGTCTGCTTATGAGATTGTCACGAACAACCGCAACGAGCTTGCCGCCGGTATGGCTACGGCAGAAGAAGAGGGGCAAGGATACCAAGGATGACTGCTGAAAGAAAAGCATGGAAAATTTTCCAGCCAATATAGTGCCGGAGCCGGAGACCGGAGTTTTTGATAACGCTTTTTGTCTGAAAAATACCGGAAAGGCCGCCGAAAGCCACGGCGCATACTGTGGGCAAAAGAGCTTTGTCCGGAGAAAGAGAGGAACAAAGGCAGTTGACTCCGGTAGTGATTTCTGCCAGCCCCGTGAGGAGCGCCTGCAGGATCGGAGGCAGAAAGGAAAGATTTTGAATCCAGGCAGCCAGGATGGAAAACAGCATAATATAGCCTCCAATTATGACCATCGTTTCGCAGGTGGAGGCGATGGTATCTTCCAGGGACGGTTTTGCCTGCCAAAGGAGCGGCCGGGAGTTGGGAATCTCCGGCCGGAAGTTCGGGCTGATACCGTATAGATGCCCGGCCAACGGAGCGATAAACAGAATAGGAAGGTAAAGGCATGCGGCCAGAAGCATAGGAGGTACGGGCAGAGGAAGCTGCTGTTGTACATATCCGAGCAAGAACATCGGGCTTGGGTGGTTGCAGATGGCCAGCAGGTAGCTGGCCTGCGCATCGGTCAGGCTGCCGTGCTGCCGGAAATCGGCGCACATTTTTGCACCGAGAGGGTAGCCGCAGAGCAAGCCGCAAAGCAGGACATAGGCGCCGGATTTATTGAGACCGAAAAGGGTTTTAAACAAGGGGCTTACCGGTGTTATCAATAGGTTTACTCCGTTCAGGGCCACGATCATTTGCGTACAGATAATAAATGGGGCTAGCGTAGGCAGTACGATATTAAACCATAAAAGCAGCCCGTTCAGAGCGCCTTGGACAGACAGAGAAGGGAAACGCAGCAGAAGCCCCAGAAACAGAATACAAAGGGAGGGAAGAAGCCAGGAGCACGATGTTGTCGGCATATGCGTGTGGTGAGCCATGGCACACTCTCCGGGACGGTTAGTTGTTTTATTTTATGTGAAAGGCAAGATATTCATGCCAGAAATGATTATTCGTAACAGTTCAGAGGGGTGTCTTCTTGCCCGTCTACGCCGGACAAAAGCTGGGATGTCCATCCGATGTGGAATTTAACATGAATTTTGGCTTACAAGCAAGCTTGACGCCAAAAATTCACGTTAAATCCCCCGCCGTCTGAACTGTTACGATTATTCCGGAAAAGGCGGCAGGCAGATGAATTTACCAGAACAATATACAGAGAGAATGAAAAAGCTTTTGGACCGGGAATACGAACTGTGGCTGGATTGTTTTAACCGGCCGCCTTATCAGGGAATACGGATAAACAGCAGGAAACTGGGACGGGAACAGTGGGAGCGTATCAGCCCCTGGGAGTGCCGTCCGGTTTTGTGGAATGCTAGCGGATATTATTGTGATGCTTCCCTTCGTCCGGCAAAGCATCCGTATTATTATGCCGGCCTTTTCTATATTCAGGAGCCAAGCGCTATGGCACCGGCTGCATTGCTTTCCGTGAAACCGGGAGACAGGGTGCTTGATTTGTGCGCCGCGCCGGGCGGGAAAAGCACGGATTTGGGAGCCAGGCTCTTGGGGGAAGGCTTGTTGGTGGCTAACGATATCAGTGCTTCCCGGGGGAAAGCCCTCTTAAAAAATTTGGAGATGGCCGGACTTGAAAATATTTGTGTAACCAGTGAGACGCCAGCCAGGCTGGCTGAAGTTTTCCCTGAATATTTTGATAAGATTCTGGTCGATGCGCCTTGCTCCGGTGAAGGAATGTTCAGGAAGGATCCGGAGCTGATCAAGAGTTGGCTGCTGCGCGGGCCAAAAGAATATATGGATACTCAGCGGGAGATCCTTCGTGAGGCGGTTCGCATGCTTAAGCCTGGCGGAGATTTGGTTTATTCCACTTGTACCTTTTCCCGGGAGGAGAATGAAGATACCGTCGAATGGCTTCTGAAAAAAGTACCGGAGATGGAGCTGACGCCGATTCCTTTATGGGAAGGGGCGTGCGGCGGGATAGGAGGCATGCCTGTGCTTCGCTTGTTCCCGCACCGGATTGACGGGGAAGGCCATTTTGCTGCGTTGCTTCACAAAAAGCACGCTTCACCTGTCTGTCTGGATTCGCCCGATTCAGAGGCTGTCTTGACGGGAAAACCAGCCATTTTGTTTCAAGATTATACAGACCGTGACAGTGACTTTTCCCAATGGGAACGGCTGTTAAAGAGCCCGTTGGACAGGACACGGATAAAGCGGTATAAAGAGCAGCTCTATTATCTGCCAGAGAATTTTGGTTTACCGGGGAATTTGCGGTTTTTACGAACGGGACTTTTGCTGGGCAGCATAAAAAAGGGGCGTTTTGAGCCGTCGCAGGCAGCGGCTATGGCTCTGAAGGCAGAGGATTTTTTGTCGGTTTTTTTGCTGTCCGGCAAAGACGAGAGGGTTGTCCGTTATTTGAAAGGAGAAACGATTTTTCCGGATGAAGGGGAAGATATTCTTAAGGGATGGGTATTGGTTTGTGTGGAAGATTATCCTCTCGGTTGGGCTAAAGGAGCAACGACAATGATAAAAAACAAATATTATCCGGGATGGCGGTGGCAGTAATGGGACAAAACATACGGCTGGATCGTTTTTTGACCGATATGGGGAAGGGAACCCGCTCTCAGATCAAGGAAGCGGCGAAAAGCGGCCGGATTCAGGTAAATGGCCAGACGGTAAAAAAAACCGACCAAAAGATCGACCCCCAAAAAGATGCCGTTTTGCTGGACGGCAGAGAAGTCTCCTATCACATATGGGAGTATTTTCTTTTAAATAAGCCTCAGGGGGTGGTATCTGCGACAAGGGATGACAAATGCCGGACGGTGATTGATTTGCTTGAAGGGGAGGGACGGAAGGATTTGTTTCCCGTAGGGCGTTTGGATAAGGATACGGAAGGACTGCTTTTGCTGACCAATGACGGCAGCCTGGCTCATCGGCTCCTTTCTCCCAAAAGGCATGTGGATAAACAATATTATGCCCAGATATCCAGTTCTTTACCGCCGGATGCCCCGAAGCGGCTGAGTGAAGGGATAACGCTTGCTGACGGAACCCGTCTGCTGCCGGCCCGGTTGGAAATTTTAGGAATGAAGCAGATGCCGGAAGGTGGTCTGTCGGGAGAGGACAACTGGGTGACAGAAATTCTGCTGACTATTCAGGAGGGGAAATTCCATCAGGTAAAACGGATGATCAGTGCGTTGGGCGGCACGGTGGTTTTTCTGAAACGCTTGTCTATGGGGCCGTTGAAATTGGATGAAACTTTGGCGCCGGGTCAATACCGCCGCCTGACGGGAGAGGAAATTGCCCGTTTGAAAGTATGATCAATTAAGGAGAATCAAGAAAAAGAATGAGAACAGGAAAACCGTTAATACAATTTTCAACGCCTTTTTCCGCCGCGCCTCAGCTTAAGCAACTGCTTTGGCAAAAAGACGCGGTTATTTTTGATTTGGACGGTACCTTGGTAGATTCCATGTGGATGTGGGAACAGATTGATAATGAATATCTGGCCAGATATGGTTACGAGCGGCCTTCGTTTTTGCAAAAGGAAATCGAAGGGATGAGTTTTTCCGAGACAGCCATCTATTTTAAGGAGATGTTCCGGATTCCCGATTCTCTTGAACAGATTAAACAGACATGGATAGAAATGAGTATCGAAAAATACCGCTATGAGGTGCCTTTGAAAAAGGGAGCCCGGCGGTTTTTAACATGCCTGAAGGAAGCAGGGATAAAAATGGGGATTGCCACAAGCAACAATCATGAGATCGTAGGGGCGGTTACGAAAGCCTTGGAGATTTCCCCTTATTTTCAGGTAGTCGTAACAGCTTGTGAGGTAGCCGCGGGAAAACCGGCGCCGGACGTATATTTGAATGCGGCCCGGAGGCTGGATGTGCTGCCGGAAAGGTGTCTGGTATTTGAAGACGTGCCGGCCGGTATTATGGCGGGAAAAGCTGCGGGTATGGCGGTATGTGCCGTGGAGGATAAGCATTCTGCCCATATGCGCAGGGAGAAGCAGCAATTGGCGGATTGGTTTATCGAGGATTATGACAGGCTGTTTTTGATGGAATAGCTGTGAATGGACAGGGGAGGGCAGCATGAGGGATTATTTGCCGGTTTGCCGGCAGGATATGGATAAACGTGGATGGGATCAATGTGATTTTGTCTATGTGACAGGTGATGCCTATGTGGATCATCCTTCTTTTGGAACCGCGATTATCAGCCGGCTTTTGGAAGCTCACGGTTATCGGGTAGGGATTATTGCGCAGCCGGATTGGAAAGATAAGGAAAGCGTTAAGATTCTGGGAAAGCCGCGTTTGGGGTTTTTGGTGTCGGCCGGAAATATGGATTCTATGGTGAATCATTATTCCGTATCGAAAAAACGACGGAAAAGGGATTCTTACACTCCGGGCGGAGTGATGGGAAAAAGGCCCGATTATGCCGCTGTCGTTTATAGCAATCTGATTCGTGCCGCCTATAAGGATTCTCCGGTAATTATTGGAGGGATCGAGGCCAGCCTGCGGCGGCTGGCTCATTATGATTATTGGTCAGGCCGGCTGAAAAGATCGTTGCTTTTGGATGCCCAGGCGGATTTGATTTCCTATGGTATGGGAGAGCATTCCATTCTTGCGATTGCCGAGGCGCTGGATGCAGGGATAGCGGTAAAGGATATTACGTTTGTTGATGGAACGGTTTATCAGACCAGAAGCCTGGAAAATGTTTACGATTATGAGCTGCTGCCGGATTATGAAGAAATGAAAAAGGATAAAAGCAAATACGCCCGGAGTTTTGCCATACAATATAAAAACACGGACCCTTTTACCGGACGGCGGCTGGCAGAGCCTTACAGCGGAAGAAGTTATGTGGAATATGTGGTGCAGAATCCGCCGTCCCTCCCTCTGTCGCAGGAGGAGATGGATGAGGTTTACGCTCTCCCCTATATGAGGGACTGCCATCCCTGTTATCGGGATGCCGGCGGAGTTCCGGCTGTCGAGGAGATAAAATTCAGTTTGATCAGCAACAGGGGGTGTTTCGGTTCCTGCAGCTTTTGTGCGCTGACTTTTCATCAGGGCAGGATTATCCAGGCACGAAGCCATCAATCGCTGTTGGAAGAGGCGCGAACGCTGGTTATGGAGCCGGATTTTAAAGGATATATCCATGATGTGGGCGGCCCGACGGCAAATTTTCGCTATCCAGCTTGTGAAAAACAGGCTGAACATGGCGCCTGCGTCCACAGACAATGTCTTTTTCCCCAGCCCTGCCCTAATTTGAGAGCGGATCATAGCGATTATATTGCGCTTTTGCGAAAACTGCGGGCGCTGCCGGGAGTGAAAAAGGTTTTTATCCGTTCGGGCATACGTTTTGATTATTTGTTGGCGGATAAAAGCGAGGAGTTTTTGCGGGAGCTTTGTGAATATCATGTCAGCGGCCAGCTAAAGGTTGCGCCGGAGCACGTATCGGATGCCGTGCTGAACAAAATGGGAAAGCCGCCTAACCGCGTATACTGCCGTTTTGTGCGGGAGTACAAACGGATGAATGAACGTTTGGGCAAGGATCAATATCTGGTCCCTTATCTGATGTCCTCCCATCCTGGTTCTACGCTCAAAGAGGCGATAGAATTGGCGGAATACTTGCGGGATTTGGGATATATGCCGGAGCAGGTACAGGATTTTTATCCGACCCCTTCGACAATTTCTACTTGCATGTACTATACCGGCCTGGACCCAAGAACGATGGAACCGGTGTATGTTCCGGTGAGCCCTCATGAAAAGGCTATGCAGAGGGCCTTAATCCAATATCGCGATCCTAAGAATTATGATTTGGTTGTGGAGGCGCTGGAAATTGCGGGAAGGACGGATCTGATTGGATATGGTAAACATTGCCTGATACGTCCCAAGGAAGAAAAACCATGGGAAAAGCGGAAGGACAAAACAGCAGGATCCGGAAAAAACAAAAAATCCCCAGACAAAAGAAGGAAAAGTGGAAAAACAGAAAATAAGAAATCAGAAAATAGGAAAGCTGAAAGCAGAAAAACCGAAGATAAAAAAGCAGAAAGTAAGAAAACCGGAAATAGAAAGGCGGCAGGCGAAAACCGCAGAGGGAAGAGAAAATGAAAATTGCTATTGTAACCGGAGCTTCCTCCGGAATGGGAAGAGAAGCCGTTATCCAGATAGCCAGCCGATTTACAAGACTGGGAGAAATCTGGGTGGCGGCAAGGCGGGGAGAGAATTTGCTTGAGCTTCAGAAATGTGTGAAAATACCTCTGCGGATATTTGCGATGGATTTAGCCCGGGAGGATTCATGGGATACGCTGAAGGCCGCTTTAAGGGAATACAATCCGCGAGTAATGATTTTGGTCAATGCTGCCGGATACGGGAAAAGCGGCAGGGTGGGATGCGGGGATCTGGGCGGGGAGACGGGGATGATCCGCCTCAACTGCGAAGCCTTGTGTGCAGTAACCCATCTGGTGCTGCCTTATATGGCGTCTCATGGCAGAATCCTTCAATTTGCTTCCGCAGCCGGATTTCTTCCGCAGCCTGGATTTGCTATCTATGCGGCAACCAAAGCATTTGTCCTCAGCTACAGCCGGGGACTGAATCAGGAACTGAAAGCCAGGGATATTGTGGTGACTGCTGTTTGTCCGGGGCCGGTGGCAACAGAATTTTTTGCCACGGAGGGGATGGCAGGAGAAATTCCTTTCTACAAAAAACTGGTCATGGCTAATCCCCAAAAAGTGGTGAAAACGGCTTTGAGGGACAGCATAATGGGAAAGACCGTCTCCGTTTACGGGGTGACGATGAACGTTTTTAGGGTATTGTGTAAGGTTATCCCTCATCGGTTTTTGCTGAAGTTTATGAACGGGGAGGATCTGCGGTGAAGAAAAAGAAGGGACAATACGGATATCGGGATGACAGCCGAAAAGTGCGTTTTATTCTTACGGGCATATTGCTGGCGGCAGTCCTGGCCCAGTTGGGCGCCCGTTTTTTGACGGACAGCCAGGCCGCGAAAAATATCCTGACGGTTATGGCGATATTGACGGTGCTGCCCATGGCTAATATGGCTTCTCCTCTTTTGGCTTCCTGGCCATACCGGACGCCGCCGGATGAATTTTATCAAAAAGTACACCCCTATGAAGAAAAGTGCCGGATTCTTTATGACTTGGTTATTACGACAAAAGAGTATGTCTTGCCGATGGATGCTATTGCTATTCATTCCTGCGGGATTTATGCTTATTGTACGGCAAAGAAAATTGATGTGGCTAAGGCCGAGGCGTCATTAAATGCTGTTCTGGCAGCGAATAAGCTGAATGTCAAAATAAAAGTTATTCGGGAAGAACAGGGATTTTTCCGCCGTCTGGACAGTTTAAAACCGATAAGCGGAAGCTTGGATAAAGGACAAACAGACCTGACGGAAGAGTACGAGGCAGAAGTGATGAAAAGCCTTTCCATGTAACGCTGGTCTTTGGGGTGGAAGAGGATGGTGCTGCAAAATGAAGTGTATTGAAATAAATGCTAATGAAGCAGGTCAGCGGTTAGATAAATTTTTAGGAAAGTATTTGAATTTGGCGAGCAAGGGATTTCTTTACAAAATGATCCGCAAGAAGAACATCACCCTCAACGGGAAAAGGTGTGACGGTTCGGAAAAGCTGAAAACAGGAGATCTGGTGAAATTATTTTTGGCAGAGGAAACGATTGGCAAATTTTCCCAGGTACAAATACAGCCGGTAAAAAAACGTGACTTGGACATTATCTATGAAGACCGGCATATCCTGTTGGTCAACAAACCTGCGGGAATGCTTTCACAGAAAGCAAAAGATACGGATGATTCTTTAGTGGAATATATCATCGCCTATCTGTTGGATTCGGGGCAGATGAAGGAGGAAGAGCTGCATACTTTCCGTCCTTCTGTCTGCAACCGTCTGGATCGGAATACCAGCGGTCTGGTAGCTGCCGGAAAGAGCATGGCCGGTCTGCAGATTTTGTCGGCCTTGTTTAAAGATCGCTCTCTGCATAAATATTATTTGTGTGCGGTCAGCGGAAAAGTCGAAAAGAAGCAAGTGATAGACGCCTTTTTGGTAAAGGAAGAAAAAACCAATCGGGTAACGGTCTATCCGGCGGACGATAAGGATGCTCCCGGGGTTTTGATACGTACAATATATGAGCCGTTGAAGACCCGGGATTCATATACACTGTTAAAAGTCACCTTGGTTACAGGACGGACGCATCAGATTCGCGCTCATCTGGCTTTTATAGGCTATCCTCTTGTGGGGGACAGCAAGTATGGGGATTTTCAGGTAAATGAAAGGGTAAGGCAGCAGTACAATATCCGTTCCCAAATGCTTCATTCCTACGAGCTTGTATTTCCCGAACTTCCCGAACCATTCTCTTATCTGAAGGGAAAACGGTTTACGGCGCCGCCGCCGCCGGAATTTGAACGGCTGTTCGGAAGATAAAACGTAATTGTCCAGGTAGTAACGAAAATCGTAACAGATAGGTCTGCGCGTTCACCGCGCTGACCGTACGGAAACGTAGCGGTCGCGGGCATACGGCCCATCGCCTCGGCGATTCTAAATGGCCGTATGCCGTAACAGTTCAAGGGTTATCTGAACTGCTGCCGAAAATCGAGGAAAAACGAGGAAAACCTCCATAGCCTTCTTGCCGAAACGCTTCTTTCGTGATATAACATAGTTAAAAGACGATTATAAGAGGTGGATTGATTGAGAATTGGATTGGATGTTGGGTCAACGACAATAAAAAGTATTGTTCTTGATGATTGGGGAAAGATAGTTTATTCTGCCTATGAGCGACATTTTTCACAAATTACGGCGAAGACAGCAGAGGCTCTGGCAAAGGTCAGAGCCGCCTTTGATAAAAGCACCCCTTTCAGCCTGGTGATTTCCGGTTCTGCCGGTATGGGGATGGCGGAGAGCTGTTCCGTTGATTTTGTACAAGAGGTTTATGCGACGAAAGTTGCCGCAGAAAAAAATGCACCCGATACAGATGTGATTATCGAGCTGGGCGGGGAGGATGCCAAGATTATTTTCCTTGAAGGGGCGATGGAAGCCAGGATGAACGGTTCATGTGCCGGAGGCACGGGAGCTTTTATCGATCAGATGGCGACTCTTTTGGGGATTACTCCGGATGAAATGAACGACTACGCCAAGGAAAGTACCAAACGTTATACGATTGCATCCCGATGCGGCGTGTTTGCGAAAAGCGATATTCAGCCTTTGATTAATCAGGGTGCGGACAAGCGGGATATTTCCGCCAGTATTTTCCATGCGGTAGTAAATCAGACTATAGGCGGTTTGGCCCAAGGGCGGGCGATAAAGGGGAATGTACTGTATTTGGGCGGCCCCCTTACTTTTATGTCCGAATTGAGAAAAAGCTTTGACGAGACATTGTATCTGGAAGGGGTTTGCCCGGAAAACTCGCTCTATTTCGTGGCGTTGGGGGCTGCGCTTTGCGCCAGGGAGCAGGTGGATTTGGATACGGTGATGGATAAGCTTTCCCAATATGAGGCAGTCAATGAATTTAACACCCTTCCTGCTCTTTTTGCGGATCAGGAAGAATACGAGCAGTTCTGCAGCCGCCATAAGCAGGCAGATGTGGCTTACGGGACGCTGGAAGGCTACGAGGGAAAGGCTTATATCGGCATTGATGCCGGTTCGACTACGGTAAAAGCTGTGGTTATGGGAGAGGATAAAGAGATTTTGGACAGCACATATCTCTCCAACAGCGGAAACCCGGTACCGATTGTCAAAGAATATCTGACGGAAATATACAGACGCTGTCCCGATATCCAGATAGCCGGTTCCTGTGTGACTGGTTATGGGGAAGACATTATTAAGAACGCCTTTTCCATTGATTGGGGGTTGGTGGAAACCATGGCCCATTTAAAGGCCGCACAGGAGTTTATGCCGGATGTGGAATTTATTATCGATATCGGCGGCCAGGATATGAAATGTTTTAAGATACATAATTCTGCCATCGACAATATTTACCTGAATGAAGCTTGCTCGTCGGGTTGCGGTTCTTTTTTGCAGACCTTTGCAGGTGCTTTGGGCTATTCGGCGGAGGAGTTTTCCCGCATGGGGCTTTTTTCTAAAAATGCCGTGGATTTGGGTTCCCGGTGCACGGTGTTTATGAATTCTTCTGTAAAACAGGCGCAAAAGGACGGGGTCAGTACAGAAGATATTTCTGCCGGCCTTTCTATCAGTGTGGTAAAAAATGCCATTTATAAAGTTATCCGTCCTGCAAGCATGGACGAGCTGGGCAGGCGTATCGTTGTTCAGGGCGGGACATTTTTAAACGATGCGGTTTTGCGGGCTTTTGAACGGGAATTGGGGTTTCCCGTGGTCCGGCCAGTGATTGCCGGACTTATGGGAGCTTACGGATGTGCCCTTCATGCCAGGGAAAGGGTGGAGCTTGCTGAGGGAGGAGAAAAGAGCGGGATTGTTACCCGCCTGGAACTTGAAAATTTTGTCCATCAGGTAAAAAATGTCCATTGCGGCCGCTGCAGCAACAATTGCCTGCTCAGTGTCAATACTTTTTCCGGCGGCAGAAAATATATTGCGGGGAATAAATGCGAGCGGCCGGTGACAAAGCAGTCGACGGATTCTGACCACAATATATACAAATACAAACAGGAACTGCTTTTGGAATATTCCTCCATAAAGGGACGGCGAAAAGAAGTGATTGGCCTGCCTTTGGGCCTGAATCTTTATGAAATGGTGCCTTTCTGGCATCGCTTTTTTGGTGAGTTGGGTTTTGGGGTTGAAGTTTCGCCTTTTTCCAATCGGGAGTTATATCTGTCCGGTCAGTATTCCATTCCCAGTGATACCGTATGCTTTCCGGCAAAAATGCTCCATGGCCATATCGAATATCTGCGGAAAAAACAAGTGGATGCGATTTTCTACCCTTGTATGAGCTTCAATTTTGACGAGGGACTTGGCGACAACAATTATAATTGTCCGGTGGTCGCTTACTATCCGGAAGTTATTGCGGCGAATGTCAAATTCGACGGATTAACGATATTGATTAATGATTATGTCGGCCCGCATAAACGGAAATTCTTTCCTCAGAAGATGACCGAGCTTTTGAACCGGTATTTTACGGACATCGATCCCAAGCAAGTAAAAAGAGCCAGCGAGCTGGCTTTTCAGGAAAGGGAGATTTTCCTGGGCAAGGTGAGGAGTAAGGCGGCGCAGATTATTGCGCTGGCCAGAAAAGAAGGAAGAAGGATAATCGTCCTTGCCGGCCGTCCCTATCATGTTGACCCGGAAATCAATCACGGTATCGATATGCTGATTAACGGTTTCGGCGTTTCCGTCATTTCCGAGGATTCGGTCAGCCACAATGTATCCAAGTTCCCGGTGAGGGTGCTGAATCAGTGGATGTACCATGCCCGGCTTTATGCCGCGGCAAAATATGTATGTACGCAGGAGGATATGGATTTGGTTCAGTTGGTCAGTTTTGGCTGCGGTCTGGATGCGATCACTACGGATGAAGTCAGAAGCATTATTGAAAAGGGCGGTAAGATTTATACTCAGATCAAAATTGATGAAATTACCAACCTGGGGGCAGTAAAGGTGAGGCTGCGCAGCCTTTTGGCAGCTTTGGATCGCCAGAAAGGGCCGTCGGGCAGCAAAAGAATAGCAGGAGGAAATTGACACCAAAACAGTAGCGTTCCAGCATGATACAAAAAGAAAATGGTGCAAGAATAACTATGGCAAAAATCAAACGAGCGAAAAATGGAAGAATCATTTTTACAAAGGAAATGAAAAGAGATTATACCATTCTGGTTCCGGATATGCTTCCTATTCATTTTGAAATTATGAAATATGTTTTTCTCAATGAAGGATATAAAATTGAACTGCTGCGTACAGCCAAGCCCGAGATAAAACAGTTGGGATTGCGATATGTTCATAATGATACCTGTTATCCGGCTCTTTTGGTTATTGGACAATTTTTGGATGCCCTGGAAAGCGGAAAGTACGACGTGAATCGGACGGCGCTTTTGATTATGCAGACCGGCGGAGGCTGCCGGGCATCCAACTATATTCATTTGCTGAGAAAGGCGTTGGAAAAAGCGGGTTACAATCAGGTCCCGGTAATCTCTTTCAACCTTTCCGGAGTCGAATACAACAGCGGATTTTCCCTGACACTGCCGATTATCCGTAAATGTACCGCAGGCGTGATTTACGGTGATTTGCTGATGCTCTTAAGCAACCAGGTAAAGGCTTATGAGATACATAAAGGGGACGCAAACCGTTTGATTGAGCAATGGGTTGCGAGGATTACCAAACAATTCCAACAGTCACGGGGATTTGCATTAAAAGCCATGAAGGAGAATTTTGACCGGATTATTTCTTCCTTTGCCAAGATTCCCATGAAAAAGGTTCCCAAGGTAAAAGTGGGGGTAGTAGGGGAAATCTATGTCAAATATGCCAGTTTTGCCAACAATAATCTGGAAGAGTTTTTGGCGGAGCAGGACTGTGAGGTAATGGTTCCCGGGCTTTTGGGCTTTCTGATGTTCAAGGTGGATGCCAGGATTCAGGATGTAAAGCTGTATGGCGGCAGTAAGATAAAATTTGCTGTTGCTACCTTTTTGCTGAATTATTTTAAAAAGGTGGAAAAGGCATTTATGGAATGTGTGGATAAATATCCGGTATTTACCCAGCTATCCAGCTATGAAGCGACCAAACCTTTGGTTGACGGCTTGATTGGTGTTGGCAATCGAATGGGGGAAGGGTGGTTTTTGCCGGCGGAAATGATTGAGCTGGTCAATCATGGATATGAAAATATCGTATGTACCCAGCCTTTTGGCTGCCTTCCCACCCATGTGTGCGGGAAAGGAATGATCCACCGGATTAAGGAAATGTATCCCCGTGCCAATATTGTCCCTATTGACTATGACCCGGGAGCCACAAAAGTAAATCAGGAAAACCGGATTAAGCTGATGCTGTCGGTGGCCAGGGAAGCAATGCAGTGAAGAGGGGCGTCCACGGGGAGGTTGTTTCCGGGGAAACGTTTTCCAGAGCTGCTATTTTCTGCTGTCTGAACGGTTATACATGATTGGGCTCAAGGGCATAATTTTTCGTGCAGATGGCATATGCTGGCACAGGAGGAGTGGTATGGATAATTATAATAACAATTATAATAATTACAACAATTATAACAATTATAACAATTATAACAACGGTTACAACAATAATTATAACAACAATTACAACAATAACCCTGCGGTAGTTGACGAAGGCGGCTTTTTATGGGAGCTTTTAGGGTGCTGTGTCCCCATCATGGGTATAATTTTGTTTTTCGCATGGAAGGATCAGAAACCGAAGTCGGCCAGAGCGGCGGGAATGGGTGCATTAGCTGCTCTGGTAGGGAGCGTCATTATCGGCCTGGCTATTGGCCTTCTAATCGCTTTGCCAATTCTTTTTTCTCTGGCTTCTATGTAAAAATCGGATTGGTTAAATTTGGATTGGTATAATCTGGACTGGTAAACCCGGATTGGTACAATTTGGGTTGGCTTTAAGGGAAAAATTAAAACGAGGCTGCCTGAACGGGCCCTGTGAACAGTAACGCGAACTGTTACAACAACAGAACAAATAAAATGGGTGAAACTTGACAATTAAATATATTTGATGTATAAATATGTCATGGCTTGTCACTTTAGCGGAGCGTGTTTGTTTTCGCAGGCATATTCATCCGGCAGAAGCGATATAGTTATTAAAAATACAGGAAAGAAGCAGGAGGAGTGGTATGGACAATTATAACAACAATACCGCAGTAGTTGACAATGGTGGTTTTTTATGGGGGCTTTTAGGGTGTTGTATCCCCCTTGTAGGTTTGATTTTGTTTATTATGTGGAAGGATCAAAAACCGAAGACGGCTAAGGCAGCAGGCATAGGCGCATTGGTATGCGTGGGGATAAACATTGTTATCTGTCTGCTTATGGGTATCCTGATGGTTATGGGCGTTGCGATGGGCTGACCTTATGGGAAGGTTTTTGCGGATCTTTTTTGGCTGCCATGCGAGGGCTGACCGCTCCTTCTTTTTTCGGGGCAGGCAGTTTCCGATATGCGCCAGATGTACAGGAGAATTGATAGGAATCCTTTGCGGGATTCCTATTGCCATCTTTGCCGGTTATGCCAGTTTCCCGATAACTCTTTTGCTGATGGTTCCGCTGGTATTTGATGGTTTTTTGCAGCTTCTTACCTCTTATGAAAGTAAAAATTACCGGCGGTTGATTACCGGGATATTATTTGGCATTGCCTTTGTGTTTATGTTGATCTATTATTATCGGGCTTGCATAACAATCGCCGGAGCTATTGTCCGGCTGTTTATGACCCCGGAAAAGGTAGACCGGGCGTTAGAGCTGCTTTTATAGGTTTATGATGAAGCGTGGTGCTTGACATGGGAGTGAACAGCAACACTGGTTATATCGGGGGCAAATAAGCATGCTCGCGAGTATAAATGGATTTGACAATCATCTGCCGATAAGGTATACTTGGTAGAGCATAAAGCCCAAAGATGTTTTTTGCCGGATGGCAAAAGGCAGATAAATGAGGCGGAGGGAGGATTTTTATGGCTGACGATTACAATTATAATAATGCAGGTAGTAATAACAATACAGTGACGGATAGCGGCGGCTTTTTATGGGGACTTTTGGGCTGCTGCGTTCCTATCGCTGGCTTGGTTCTCTTTCTGGTATGGAAAGACCAGAAGCCGAAGACAGCCAAAGCAGCAGGGATTGGCGCGCTGGTTTCGGTAATTGCCAGTGTGGCATTTACCGTGTTGTATTTTGTCTTTATTTTTGTCATGACTATGGTTGCTGTCAGTGGTGTAGGGTATTAAACTGATGGGAAAATTTTTGCGTATTCTTTTTGGCTGTCATGGGAGAGCCGACCGCTCCTTCTTTTTTCGGGGCAGACAGTTTCCCTTATGCGCCAGATGTACAGGTGAGTTAATAGGAATCCTTTGCGGGATTCCTATTGTTATCTTTGCCGGTTATGCCAGCTTCCCCGTGAGCTTATTGCTGATGGTTCCTTTAATTGTTGACGGATTTGTCCAGCAGCTTACTTCTTATGAAAGCAACAATGCCAAACGGCTGGTCACCGGTTTTTTATTTGGGATGGCCTTAGTATTTCTTTTTGTCCATTTTCACAGGACCTGTGTAAAGCTTGCGGGAGCCATTCTGAAAAGGTATTATGACCCGGAACGGGTGGAGCGGGCGCTGGAGTTGTTTTTGTGAATGCTTATATAATAAATGAAAAGGAGAAGGAAAATTGATGAAAATTTATTGTGAGAAAGATTACCAGGCGATGAGCCGGAAAGCCGCCAATATTATTTCTGCGCTGATGATTGAAAAACCGGATTGTGTATTGGGATTGGCTACCGGTTCTTCACCTGTCGGCATTTATGAACAATTGGTAAAACGGTATCGGGAGGGGGATTTGGATTTTTCCCGGGTGACCAGCGTAAATCTGGATGAATACAAAGGCTTGTCCGGAGATAATGATCAAAGCTATCGCTATTTTATGGATACGCATTTGTTCAATCATGTGAATATCCGCAAAGAGCATACTTATATACCAAACGGCTTAGAGCCGGACAGCCAAAAAGCCTGTGATGCTTATAATGAGATTATCCGCAATACAGGCGGCATTGACCTGCAGCTTTTGGGTCTGGGTCATAACGGCCATATCGGATTTAATGAGCCGGGCCCCGTTTTTGAAAAGGAGACGCATTGCGTAGATTTGGCGGCCCGCACGATCGAAGCCAATAAACGTTTTTTCGAAAAGGAAGAAGACGTGCCGCGGCAGGCATATACCATGGGTATTCAGAATATTATGATGGCCCGCCGGATTTTGGTGGTGGTTTCCGGGGAAGATAAAGCAGATATTGTGGCAAAAGCTTTTTTGGGCCCGGTGACACCGGAAGTACCGGCTTCCATTCTGCAGATGCACAGGTCGGTGATATTGGTGGGCGACGAAAAGGCGCTGCAGAAATTTCCTAATTTAAAACAAAATATTTGCGAACAGTAGACCTATAGGAAAATACAATAGAATATATTATATATATAGTATTTGCATAATACAAAAACAAGCGTTATAATGAATCCAACAAAACAAGCCAGAACATATTTATGGATTGAGAAGGAGGATTCTTGTATGGTAAAATTGTATGAGGGCGGCGCGTATTTAGTAAACGGTACAGAGATTGTGCCGGAGGCCGAAACGGCGAAAGTGACAGCTTTGACAGGAAAGGCCGTGAGCAGGGAAGAAGCGAAAAAGGGGACGATCGCTTACTCGATTATGGAAGCTCATAATACTTCAGGGGATATGGATAAGCTGAAGATTAAATTTGACGCCATGACCAGTCATGATATTACATTTGTGGGAATTATCCAGACAGCGAAAGCTTCCGGCATGGAGAAATTTCCGATTCCCTATGTGCTGACCAACTGCCATAATTCCCTGTGTGCGGTAGGCGGAACCATTAACGAAGACGACCATGTATTTGGTTTATCTGCGTGCAAAAAGTATGGCGGCATTTTTGTGCCTCCTCATATCGCTGTTATCCATCAATATATGCGTGAAATGATGGCCGGCGGAGGGAGGATGATTCTTGGTTCGGACAGTCATACCCGTTACGGCGCTTTGGGCACTATGGCTATCGGCGAAGGCGGCGGTGAACTGGTGAAGCAGTTGCTGCAGGATACATATGACATAAACTATCCGGATGTAGTTGCCATTTATCTGGACGGGAAACCCAATCCGGGTGTTGGGCCACAGGATATTGCCCTGGCGATTATCGGCGCCGTATATTCATGCGGCTATGTAAAAAATAAAGTGATGGAATTTGTGGGACCAGGCATTACTTCCATGACTACAGACTTCCGTAACGGGATTGACGTAATGACTACGGAAACCACTTGCCTGTCCTCCATTTGGCGTACGGATGAAGATACGAAAGCGTTTTTGACGATGCATGGCAGGGAAGAAGCGTATAAGGAGCTGAATCCGGCCGAAGTGGCATATTATGATGGTGTGGTATATGTGGATATGAGCACGGTTAAGCCGATGATTGCCCTGCCTTTCCATCCCAGCAATACGTATGAGATTGAGGAATTGAATGCCAACCTTGGCGATATCTTAAGGAGTGTGGAGGTGGAAGCGACCAAAGTTACCGGAAATCCCGATATCCGCTTTTCCATGACCGATAAGATTGCAGACGGCAAGCTGAAAGTGACACAGGGAGTAATCGCAGGCTGCGCGGGCGGGAATTATACCAATGTGATGGAGGCGGCAAATATTTTGCGCGGCAAGAGTTGCGGCTCGGATGTTTTCTCTCTGTCGGTTTATCCTTCCTCTCAGCCGGTGTATATTGACTTGGTGAGAAAAGGCGCTATTGCCGATTTGATGGCGGCAGGCGCCGTGCTGAAGACCGCGTTCTGCGGGCCATGTTTTGGGGCAGGCGATACGCCGGCCAACAACGGTTTTTCTATCCGTCATACGACCAGGAATTTCCCCAACCGTGAGGGTTCCAAACCGGGAGTGGGGCAGATGTCCGCGGTTGCGCTTATGGATGCCCGTTCTATTGCGGCGACAGCAGCTAACGGCGGTATCCTGACTCCGGCAACGGACATGGTCGACGGCAGTTATCATGTACCGGAGTACAGCTTTGATGGCAGCGTGTATAAGGCAAGGATTTACCAAGGCTATCAAAAAGAAGATCCGCAATCCGAGCTGGTCTATGGGCCAAATATTAAGGATTGGCCGGAAATGAGCCCTCTTACCGACAATATTTTACTGAAAGTATGCTCGAAGATTCTTGACCCGGTGACCACCACCGATGAATTGATTCCTTCCGGCGAGACATCTTCTTACCGCTCTAATCCGTTAGGGCTGGCAGAATTTGCTTTATCCCGCCGTGATCCTCAGTATGTGGGCCGGAGTAAGGAAGTTGACCGGATAGAAAAGGCAAGGGCAGCCGGTACATGCCCGTCCGAAGTGGCACCTGAGCTAAAGGCGGTATTTGAGAAAATTCGGACAATTCCAGGCAATGAGGAAGTGAAGATTTCCGAGACGGAGATGGGAAGCATGATTTATGCCAGAAAACCGGGGGACGGCTCAGCAAGGGAACAGGCGGCCAGCTGTCAGCGGGTAATCGGAGGGTTGGCGAATATCTGCAGCGAGTATGCGACCAAGCGTTACCGCTCGAATGTAATGAACTGGGGAATGATTCCTTTCCAGATGAAGGAAGAGCCGGATGCCTTTGAAGTAGGCGATTACCTCTATGTACCGGGGATCAAGGCTGCCCTTGACGGAGACATGAAAGATATTAAAGCTTATGTTATCGGGGACACCGTGAAAGAAATAAGCTTGTATATTGCGGATATGACCCAGGACGAGCGGAAAATTGTCAAAGCCGGCTGCCTGATTAATTACAACAGAAACCGTTAAAGAAGTGGAAATGAAATTGAACAGTTATGAATAAGCCATAAGAGCCGCAGGCTTGGACGGGATGATACTACCCGGCCAAAGCCTGCGGCTTTTATGGTGGAGTATTCAACAAAACTTACTGCGTCAGCCGGAGGCTCCCGGGAAATCCCCTTTCATTTATGGCGGCACCTAAAAAGCGGCATGGGGATTTACTGGCGAAGTGCTTTGACGGGTTGTTTAGCAGCGTCGGGATTGCGTTGGACTAATGCTTTCCTTTTCCAATGGCCGGTACGGTACCAGCAAAAAGAGAGGATAAAGTTGGCCAGCCAGCCCATGGGGACGGCATACCAAATTACCT
This sequence comes from uncultured bacterium, assembly GCA_947383005.1. Lineage (GTDB taxonomy): Bacteria > Bacillota > Clostridia > Lachnospirales > Lachnospiraceae > Brotaphodocola. The sequence goes on from CANDBT010000015.1 coordinate 43,018, forward strand.
GAATGCCATAGATCGGGGAGCAGATTTTGGCTACGGATACCCGGATGGTTAGGTTAATCAGGTTGGCAATCATGTAGACAAGGACATCTCCGGATCCCCGAAGGACCCCGTCCGTGATGGCCTTAAAACCAATAACACAGAAAAAGCAGCCGATAAAACGCAGATAGGCGACTCCCGTCTGATAGGCCACAGGAGAAACATCGATCTTCACAAAAGCAGAAAGCATGGGTTGGTAAAATAACTGACAGAGCAAAAAAAGAATCAGGGAAAAGCCAATGATAATTCCGTAAGAGGCATGATATCCCTGCAAAATCCGCTTTGTCTGCCTGGCGCCTAAGTTTTGTGCGGTAAAAGTCGATACGGCGTTTCCTGTGCCGATCATCGGTACAATGCCGATGGATTCCAGGCGCATACCGGCAGAATAGCCGGCCAGTGCGGAAGAACCAAACTGGTTGACCGAGGATTGGGTCAGAAGCATGCCGATGCTGACGATCGACTGCTGGACAATGGAGGGAATGGCGATTTTTGTCCCTTTTATCAGCATAGCCGGGCTATACAGGCGAGGCTTGTCCTGTGCCGGATAGTCCCCAAGCTGCATCATCAGGATAATAAAGGAAATTGCGGCAGATATCCCCTGGGCAATTACCGTGGCAATGGCTACGCCAGATACCCCCATCCGGAAGAAAATTACCATCAGGATATCCAAAAGGATATTCAGCAGAGAGGAGAAAAGCAGCAGGCCAAGAGGTATGCCGGATTTCCCCAAGGCGTTAAAATTGGCGGCCAGTACATTGTACATGAACATAAAAGGCAGGCCGATAAAATAGATCTGCAAATATAATACGGCATCATTATAGATGTTTTCCGGCGTATTCAGTATGGATAACACAAAAGGATTGAAAAGAAAACCGAAGCAGGCCAGCAAGGTGCTGAAAAGGGCAAAGGTAATTAAAAAGGTATACACGGAAGTTTTCATTTCCGAATTCTTTCCGGCGCCCAGGTACTGGCTGGTCAGCACGGAAGCGCCGATGCCGCCTCCGATGGCAACCATAATAAATACGTTGGTAAAGGCGTAGGAAGCGCCAACCGCGGCTAAAGCATCCTCGCCGACGAAATACCCTACAATGACCGAATCGGCCATGTTGTAAAATTGTTGGAAAAGGTTGCCAAAAATAATCGGCAGGGCAAACAGCAGTAGAGAACGGCCGGGAGGGCCTTCCAGTAATTTTTGTTTATTATTCATGGGAGCAAAACCTCGCTTGTAATTAGGAATTTGCTGATTATTATAGCCCGTTTTATCGCAGATTACAAGACAGAACAATGACAATATCAGCAATTTTAGTTTCAGTTCATGGGGCGGGGAAGACCGGATGAAAACAGATGTCAAGCTTGCTTGTAAGACTGTTTTCGTCCGGTTTTCTCCATCGAGTGAACGCCCGATGCTTCTTGTTCGGCGTAGCCGGACAAGAAGATGCGCTCCGTGAACGTAACCGTATATGCCCCATAATGATATCTGCCCATGGCTAATCAGCGGAGTGATTAGCCATGGTGTGAACAGTACAACAGTAACCCTGCGAACCGGAAACAATAGGATTATGTGTGGCATCTATGGAAAAAATCGGTTATAATGTCTAATGAAAGATAGCATGGCAGGCATATGTGGGAAGGAGGGAGAAATCGTGGAGCTAATCTGTTTGGGGAGGATTGTGCTGGCGGGTTTTTGCGGAGGCATTTTAGGTTACGAGCGTCAGAGAAAGAAAAAGAAGGCAGGCATGAGAACCCATGTGATTGTAGCCATTTCATCGGCGCTTATGGTCGTATTGTCAAAGTATGGTTTTCAGGATGTGTTGGGAGAAAATGTCCGGGTAGATCCGTCCCGTATAGCAGCGGCAGTAGTGACGGCTATCGGTTTTCTTGGTTCAGGGATGATTATTTTCAGAAATAATAATGTCCGTGGTTTGACTACTTCTGCGGGCATATGGGCTACTGTGGGCGTGGGGATGGCTATGGGAGCGGGTATGTATATGGTGGGATTTTTTACCGCCGTTATGATACTTTTTGTGGAAATGTTCCTGGGGCGCAAATCCATATTGCCGCGGAAGAAAAAAACGGCAAGCAGAAAGATGATGATTGAATACCGGCTGATGCAGGGAAGCAATTTTTTGGCGGAAATAGAAAAAGAGGCGGCAAGAGAAGGCGGAGAGATCATATCCATCCGGACAAAGCGGGGGGAAGACGGCCAGGTGAAGGTTCGGGTATTGGTAAAGGAAGGAGAAAATTGGGACGGGCAAGGTTTTGTGGAGCGGATGATTAGCTGGGAACAGGTGCTGCAAGTGAAGGAATGGCTGTAGCTCATTATTGTTTACGCTTAGGCTAATCACCATGCTGATTGATTATAAAACAACACAGCTATGGGGCGAAAACATACGAAAGGTTGTTAAGTTATGGAAGAGAAAATGAGAGAAGAGACAGAAGCGCTGATTCAGCTTTATATCCGGGAATACGAGTTGGCGGGAAAAAAGAAACGTGCACTTTCGGCAAAAGCCAAAGGAGCGGCAGAGCGGGCGGGAAGTTTGGCCAGAATGATGAGACGGGCCAGGGAAAGCCAGATGACGAGGAATACGTTGGAAAATTATCACCGCCAGTTGAATAACCTCTATTATTGCGGACTCAGATATTCCATCCATCCGGTAATAAAAAAACTGAGGAAGGAAGTGATACCGGAACTGGTGCGGCTGGATTTGGCTTTACTGCTGCCGGAAGACTGCCGTCTGATCAATTCGTCGTTTTTTGATTATCTGGAAAAAGATGTACCTGGGGAAATATGTGTTGCTTCCCTGTTTGATTTGTTCCACACATATCGGACGCAGGTGCTCAAGTCTAAAATTTTGCAGTTGGTTCCTTCAAGGCCGGAATTGGAGTTTCCGGAGGCTATGGATATGAACCGGCGTTTTGTACTGCATGTCGGGCCGACCAACAGCGGGAAAACTTTTCAGGCGTTGGAAAGGCTGAAAGAGGCCCGGAAAGGAATTTATCTGGGGCCTTTACGTCTTTTGGCTTTGGAAGTTTACGAAAAAATGAAAGAATACGATATTGCCTGCACCATGCTGACCGGTCAGGAGTGCATAGCCGAGCCAAATAGCCGGGTGATATCTTCCACGGTGGAAATGGCGGACTTCCATGAGGTTTACGATGTGGCGGTTATTGATGAAGCGCAGATGATTGAAGATTCGGAAAGAGGCCATTGCTGGACAAAGGCAATTTTGGGGATACAGGCTTCGGAAATCCATGTCTGCATGAGTCCGGCGGCAGAAAATGTAGTCAAACATTTAATCCAGTTATGCGGCGATCAGGCAGAGACACATTATTACGAGCGAAAAACGGCTTTGATATGTGAAAAGGAGGCGTTTTGTTTCCCGGAAGATGTCCGGGAAGGAGATGCGTTGGTGGTATTTTCCAAAAAATCCGTTTTGGATGTAGCAGGCCGGCTTGAGGAACAGGGAATCGGAGCTAGTGTTATTTACGGAAGCCTTCCGCCGGAAATACGCCGCCGGCAGATGAGGATGTTTGCCAGCGGCCAGACAAAAGTGGTGGTGGCTACAGACGCTATCGGTATGGGACTGAATTTGCCGGTCAGGAGAATTGTGTTTATCCAGACAGAGAAATTTGACGGGATATCCCGCCGGGGATTGAATATTCAAGAGATTAAGCAAATTGCCGGACGGGCGGGCCGATATGGGATTTATAATACCGGATATATCAATGCTATGGGAGAAAAAGCTCTGGAATATATACGGGAACGGTTTGAAGCAGAGGAAGGCATCCTGGATACGGTGAGTCTCGGCTTTCCGCAGGTGCTTCTGGATTTGGAAGAGCCTCTCGATGTGATTTTGCAGGTGTGGCATTCCCAGGAGGCGCAAAAGCCTTTTGAGAAGATCAGTATCGATGAATTGCTTTGCCTTTATGGTTTTGCCAAACGGTACGAAAACCAAATTATGGGATTTGAAGACAAAAGTATTTTGTATCGGATGATTAGCTGCCCGATTGATATTAAAGACCGCAGCCTGGTGAAACAATGGCTCAGGTATTGTATGGATTATCCCGCAGATTCCTCATTGGAGCATCCGAAGCTGGATACATCCGGTAAAGGAAACAAAGGCAACAGGAAAACCGGTATACAAAATTATGAAACTTATTATAAAAAACTCGATCTGTATTATCAATTTTCTCACCGTTTTGAGAAAAAAATTGACGAGGAATGGCTGGCGCGGGAGCGGGAGCGGACGGAGGCCGCCATTATGCGATACCTTTCCAAGGGGAAGAAGGGGTATATTGCACGGTGCCAGTATTGCGGAAAACTGCTGCCGGTAGGATATATGACAGGAAAATGCCGGAAATGCGCGCTTTTACGTTATCGTCCGGTTACTGCTCACACTATGGCTAATCATCACGCTGATTAGCCATGGGCCAATACAGTTATGGGGGCAAAGCATATGCCCCCGTCTACACTCCGTTCCGGTCGGTTCTAAACAAGCGCCACTGGCGCTTAGAACCCGTAGGCAATCTTAAATGGGCATATGCAGTTACGTTCACAGGGCACCTGTGAACAGTAACATCGTCCGCAGAGGACAGAAAAAGTAGAATAAATGGAAGTTGAATGTTAAAATCGCTTATGATATACTGAATCCGGGAAAATACAAACATTTATTTTGGAAAGCGGGTGGGAAGATAAGGATGGGAAGGAAAGCATTATTTTTTGATGTAGACGGAACCTTGCTGAGTGAGATTACCCATACGGTTCCGGACAGTGCTGTAAGTGCTTTGGACGCTTCGCGGAGGGCTGGAAATCTGGTGTATATCAATTCGGGGAGAACCTATTCGTTTTTGGGGGAGATAGAAAATCTGGTACAGTGCGACGGGATTTTGTGCGGTTGCGGCACCTGTGTGGTCGAACGCGGCCGGGTGGTTTTTCAGCACCGGATAGACCGAAGGCGGGGAATCGAAATCCGCAGGGCCATGTTGCAGTATGGTTTTGATGGGATATTGGAAAGCACGGAGGGGTTGTTTATGAGAAATGAACGTTCCTGGATTGCTCCGCTTAACAATCTGAGGGACGGGGTGGCTCAAAAAGGGCTTTTATCGGATGACCGATGGGAGGATGACCGCCTGGAATTTGATAAATTTTGTGTTTTTGCTGATGAAAACAGCAAGAGGGAAGAATTTTTTCAGTTTTTATCTCCGGACATTCAGGTGATTGACCGGGGAAATCATTTTTATGAGTGTGTCCCGGCCGGATTTACTAAGGCGACAGCCATCGCATGGGTGCTGAACCGTTATGGTATCGAGAAAAAGGATGCTTATGTATTTGGCGACAGCAGCAATGATCTGGCTATGTTTGCCTATGCGGACAATGCGGTGCTGATGTATGACCACGATAAAGTGCTGGAGCCTTATGCGACGTTTGTGACAAAACGTGTAGAGGAAGATGGAATTGCCTGGGCGATGCAGGAGCTGGGGCTGATTTGAATTTTTGAGGCTGCTTTAATTTAGATTTGTACGATTTATCGTTAGTTGGAAGAGAAAATCGGGAAAAGGAGGAATTTTATGACTATTCGAGTTGGCATCCTGGGATACGGAAATTTGGGAAAAGGGGTGGAAAGCGCGATAGGCCAAAATCCGGATATGAAGCTGGCTGCTGTTTTTACCCGCAGGGTCCCGGAAAAGCTGCAAATCAGGACAAAAGGTGTTTCCGTGCTGCCGGCAGATGAGCTGCAGCGTCTGCAGGAAGAAATTGACGTGCTGATTATTTGCGGCGGAAGCGCGACGGATCTGCCGGAACAGACGCCAAAGTTTGCCTCTCTGTTTAATGTGGTAGACAGCTTTGATACCCACGCGAAAATACCGGAGCATTTTGCGGCCGTGGATGCTGCCGCACAGAAGGGCGGAAAGGTAAGTATTATTTCCTGCGGCTGGGATCCGGGGATGTTTTCTTTGAACCGTCTGTATGCCAATGTGATTTTGCCTCAGGGACATGACTATACATTTTGGGGCAGAGGTGTCAGCCAGGGTCATTCCGATGCTATCCGCCGGATTCCGGGAGTTAAAGATGCAAGGCAATACACGATTCCCGTACCGGAGGCGGTAGAAGCAGTCCGAAGCGGTTTGAATCCGGAATTGAGCACCCGGCAGAAACATACCCGTGAATGTTTTGTGGTAGCCTGTGAAGGAGCTGATTTAGCCGCGATTGAACGGGAAATCAAGACTATGCCCAATTATTTTGCCGATTATGATACGACGGTACATTTTATATCGGAAGAGGAATTGGCCAGGGACCATAAAGGGTTGCCTCATGGCGGCAGCGTGATCCGCACCGGGGAGACGGGCATGGACGGGGAGCATAAGCATGTGATTGAATATCGTTTGGCTTTAGATTCCAATCCGGAGTTTACCGGGGCGGTACTTGCCGCCTATGCCAGAGCGGCTTTTCGGATGAATCAGGAAGGGATAAAAGGCTGTAAAACGGTATTTGACATAGCGCCGGCTTATCTGTCGGCGAAGAATGGCGCGGAATTGCGGAAGCAGTTGTTGTAAGGTTGCGTTACTGTTCACGGGGCGCATCTTCTTGTCCGGCTACGCCGAACAAGAAGCATCGGGCGTTCGCCCGATGGGGAAAACCGGATGAAAACAGTCTTACAAGCAAGCTTGACGCCTGTTTTCATCCGGTTTTCCCCGCCCCGTGAACGGTAACGGACATTTCCTTGATTTTTTGGAAAAAATGAGATAGAATGTGGAAATGGTAATCCGAGTGGTAATCATATTGCAGGGAAAGGAACGGGAAATATGGAAAAGGATATAGAGAAAGAGCTGGTATCAAAAAATTTTATTGAATCGGAGATTGAACGGGATTTGGCGGCGGGAGTTTATGACCATGTACAGACCCGTTTCCCGCCGGAGCCTAACGGTTATCTGCATATCGGCCACGCAAAGTCTATTTTGCTGAACTATGGCCTGGCGAAGAAATACAACGGCAAATTTAACATGAGATTTGACGACACCAATCCGACAAAGGAGAAAACCGAGTTTGTCCAGTCTATTTTGGATGATATCCACTGGCTGGGAGCAGATTATGAGAACCGTTTGTTTTTTGCCTCCAATTATTTTGAACAGATGTATGAATGCGCTGTGCTGCTGATTAAAAAGGGCAAAGCGTTTGTCTGCGATTTGAGTGCGGAAGAAATCAGAGAGTACAGAGGGGATTTCAAGACACCCGGCAAGGAAAGCCCTTACCGCAGCCGTTCGGTGGAAGAAAACCTGCGGCTGTTTGAAGAAATGAAAGAGGGGCGGTATGCGGATGGGGAAAAGGTGCTGCGGGCTAAAATTGATATGGCCTCCCCCAATATTAATATGCGGGACCCGGTGATTTATCGGGTTGCCCATATGAGTCACCATAATACGGGAGAGCGTTGGTGTATTTATCCCATGTATGATTTTGCTCATCCCATAGAGGATGCGATTGAGCATATTACCCATTCTATTTGTACTTTGGAATTTGAAGACCACCGTCCGTTGTATGATTGGGTGGTGCGGGAATGTGAGTTTGAGAATCCCCCTCGCCAGATAGAATTTGCAAAGCTGTATCTGACTAATGTGGTGACAGGCAAGCGCTATATTAAGAAGCTGGTAGAGGACAAGGTCGTGGATGGATGGGATGATCCGCGTTTGGTGTCTATCGCTGCGCTGCGCCGGAGAGGGTATACGCCGGAGGCTATCCGTATGTTTGTGGATTTGGTGGGAGTGGCGAAAGCTAACAGCTCCGTGGATTATGCCATGCTGGAATATTGTATCCGTGAGGATTTGAAGCTAAAGAAGCCTCGGATGATGGCGGTACTCAATCCGGTCAAGCTGGTGATTGACAATTATCCGGAGGGGCAGACAGAGATGCTTTCCGTGCCGAACAATCTTGAAAATCCCGAACTTGGCGCCCGGATGGTGGCCTTTGGCCGGGAACTCTACATTGAGCGTGAAGATTTTATGGAAAATCCGCCCAAAAAGTATTTCCGGCTTTTTCCGGGCAATGAGGTTCGCCTGATGGGTGCGTATTTTGTTACCTGTACAGGTGTGGAAAAGGATGAAAACGGGGAGATCAGCGTGATACATGCCACCTATGATCCGGAGACCAAGAGCGGTTCGGGATTTGAAGGCAGGAAGGTAAAAGGGACGATTCATTGGGTGCATGCCGATACGGCTAAAACGGTGGAATGCCGTCTCTACGAAAACATTGTTGACGAGGAAAAGGGAAAACTAAATGAGGACGGGTCTCTGAATTTGAATCCCAATTCTTTGCAGGTGGTGACAAACTGCAAGGTGGAACCGCTATTGGCAGAAGCGAGAGCTTATGACAGTTTTCAATTTGTCAGAAACGGTTTTTTCTGTGCGGACTGCAAAGACAGTAAAGAAGGGGCGCCGGTATTTAACCGGATCGTGTCGCTGAAATCTTCGTTTAAACTTCCTAAATAAGCGGTGGGGCAGAATGGAAATATTGGTACCCATTGATTCTCAGAAGAAAAAACCGTTATATGAACAGATTTATGAATATATCCGCGGAGAAATCCGCTGCGGCGGCCTGAAAGCTTCAGACCGCCTTCCGTCCACCCGGATGCTGGCGGAGCATTTAAAAGTCAGCCGCAGTACTACCCAGATGGCCTATGACCAGCTTTTGGCGGAAGGATATATCGAAGCCCATCCCTGCAGGGGATATTTTGTGGCCCAGATGGAGGAACTGACTGAAGTCGAGGCGCACATTGCCGGGGAAATGGAGATGGAAGGTGTGGAAGAAGCTGGGGAGACGGGAGAAAAACCGATTGACTTTTCGCCCCGCGGCATCGATTTGGACAGCTTTCCTTTCCATATTTGGCGGAAGCTCAGCCGCAATACCCTGGTTGATGGTAATAAAGAATTTTTCCATTCGGGAAACCCTCAGGGAGAGCCGGGGTTTCGGGAAGCGATAGGCGCTTATCTCCATTCTGCCAGAGGCGTGGATTGCACGCCAGAACAGATTATTATTGGTGCAGGCAGCGAGTATTTGCTTATGCTTTTATCCCAGGTATTGGGAAGCAGCCGGAAAATTGCCATGGAAAATCCTACTTATAAGCAGGCATATCGGGTATTTGGCAGCCTGGGGTACGATGTGTGCCCGGTGGAAATGGATGATTCCGGGATGAATCCGCGGCTGCTGGAAAGGGCAAAGGCCGATGTGGCTTATGTTATGCCTTCTCATCAGTTTCCGACAGGAATTGTCATGCCGGTGAGAAGACGTCTGGAACTGCTGCGATGGGCATCTGCGGGAGAGGGCGGGCAGGAGCGTTATTTGATTGAAGACGATTATGACAGTGAATTTCGCTACAAAGGGAAGCCTATCCCGGCTCTGCAAGGAATGGACAAAAAAGGCTTGGTCATCTATCTGGGTACCTTTTCCAAAGCGGTTGCCCCGGCAATCCGTGTCAGTTATATGGTGCTCCCGCCTGTTCTTTTGAAACGTTATCAGGAACGGGCGGGTTTTTATGCTTCCACGGTGTCCCGCATTGATCAGAATATTTTATATCAATTTCTGGCTCAGGGCTATTTTGAACGTCATTTGAACCGCATGCGGTCGATATATAAGGCAAAGCATGATTGTTTCCTCAACGCCGCCCGTTTGTTGGAAAAGGATTTTTCCATCAGCGGGGAATATGCCGGGCTGCATATCTTATTGACGGACAGGCGCGGGCGCACAGAAAAGGAACTGATTTCCCTGGCCCGTGAAAGAGGAGTCCGTGTCTATGGGATTAGCAGTTATCTGATCCATCCGGTTTCCGGCGGGCTGTCCTCGACAATCGTAGCCGGTTATGCAAATTTAAGCGAACAGGACATTATCCAGGGGGTAAAGCTGCTGGCGGAAAGCTGGAAAATCGAGTAGGGAAGAGCTGTCTCCCCCTGCTCGCCGCGCCCAAAGGACGCCCGTGTGCATAAAAAAAGAATTTTGTTTGTTCCGGGAGGGCGTTGTGGCCCGGATTATGAATAAATTGTAAATATCTGTTGTGCAGGATATCTGTCATACAAAAAGAGCAAGGTAAACCGTCTGGCAGCAGGCGGCTTGTCTTGCTCTTTGTTTGAAGGCAAATCTTATTGTTTGTCGGGGTTGGGGTCTTCCGTAATGATGGTGGCCGCTTTTTCGGCAGCGTCCGAAACGTCTTTGGCAACGTCGGCAGCCTTCCCGAGGGCTTCTGCGGAAGCGTCTGCTGCTGCCTTTGCAGCATCACCGGCGGTTTCCTGAGCCATATCTATGATATCTTCGGCTTTTTCGGCCGTATCCTCTGCGGTTTTTGCAAATGTGGCTTTGGCGGCCGAAGCAGAGTCGGCGGCGGCGCTCATCGCATCACGCGCTGTGTCGGTCACGATAGCGGCAGCATCTTTGACTACATTTTTTGCCGCTCCGGCAGCGCCTTTGACAGCAGATAGTACATCTCCGGCAGCTACCAGGAATTCGTCCTTGTCTGCATGGAGAGATACGTAGTTACGGTTCATCGTGCTGTCCGGCACAGGTGTTTCCTCTTCCTTATTTTCTTCGAAATCGTGGAAATCCTCATCCAGCTCTTTGTTGAAAGAACGGTATTTCTTGAAATAAGAGATCCCTGCGACTGCAGCGCCGGCGACAGCGGCCAGCGCTAAAATTTTACCCGCTTTTTTTGCCATAGTGGTGCTCCTTTCCTTGGTTCCAGTTTACTAAAGGATATTGTAATACGAAAGTAAAAAAAAAGAAAGGGGACAAGTGAAAAAAATTTAGGTTTACGGCCAATGTCAGTTAGGTTAAGAACTTTAAAAATCGAATAGATAATCAGAAAAATGCTTGCTTGAGTCATCAAGGACTGATGAATACGATGTTCCACTGGCAAAAGCAAGTGCGAAAGACTATTATAAAGAGATGCTAAGTACCATCCAGGGAGTTATGTCTGTGCTTAAAGACAATCCTGCCTTGGGCTTTGCCGTTGTGACCGGCTGTCTGCAGATTGTTAAAGAAAGTATCTTCGCCGGCACAAATAATTTTGTGTCAGATACAATTTCGGATTCTTGTCTGGATGAATATTTTGGATTTATTCAGGCAGATGTTGATAAAATACTGTCGGATACGGAGCTTAATGCCCATGCGGACGAGATCAAAGAATGGTACGATGGATACCACTTTGGTGAACATGATGTTTACTGCCCTTGGGATGTGATGAACCATGTGAGAAAGCAAGTAAAAGGCTCAGCGTAGCACTACTACGCCTCCGCTTTTTAGAATTTTTAACGCCGCCCATAACGTATCAATAAACCTGTTCTGAGCAATCAGGTTATAAAGAAAATAAGACGTTGGTTAATGATTGGTTAAATCAGAAGAAGCCAATGATTACCCTCGTCAACCCACGCCGGTTTTATGCTGATTGCCGAAAACCACTTAATTCCCCGGTTTTGCAAGCGTAAGATTGGCGGCATTACGGAAGCGGATATCCAGAATTACATATCCTATCTCCGAAGGCTCATAATTGTGGGGCAAATTGATAAGACCATGTTTTGCCTGTCTTAAATTCCGCATAATTTGGTTTGTACAAGAATAGGATGATTTGGGGCTCATCGGATAAATCAATCAAATGCGTTGGCAATCTATGGAGGTGGAGGATGGCAAAACAAAATCATATCTATGGGCTGATGGCGGGAATTACCATCGGTTTTGCTTTTTGGGGAAGTTCAAATGTCGGGGCGCCTCAGGCACGGGAGGCGGTCATATCCGCCGAACAGCCTGTTCGTGTGTTAGAGCCTTTGGATGACGCTCAGGAGGATTCGCTGTCTCTTCACGCTTTGTCTGCCGTATTGATGGATGGGGATTCCGGCCGTATTCTCTATGAAAAGCAGGGAGACGTATTTCGCCCGATGGCCAGCACGACGAAAATTATGACTTGCATCCTGGCTTTGGAGGAAGGAAATCTATCAGATATCTGCACGGTATCCGATGTGGCTGCGTCTCAGCCCAAGGTTCATTTGGGGGCTTCGCGGGGAACACAATTTTATCTCAAAGACCTGTTGTATTCCCTGATGCTGGAATCTCATAATGATTCAGCCGTAATTATCGCTGAACATTTGGGCGGAAGTGTGGAAGGCTTTGCCCGGATGATGAATGAAAAGGCGAAGGAGATCGGGTGTGAGAATACTTGTTTTGTCACACCCAACGGTTTGGATGCTATGTATACCACACCGGACGGAAAGCAGCTTACCCATGGCACTACTGCTGCCGACCTGGCAAAAATCATGTGCTACTGTGCCAGGAAATCTCCTAAGCGGAATGAATTTTTGGCAATTACTCAGACGGCTGGCTATACTTTTTCCGACACAGAGGGAAAGGGGGATTATTCCTGCGTGAACCACAATGCTTTTTTGACTATGATGGACGGCGTGCTGTGCGGAAAAACCGGTTTTACCAATGGGGCGGGCTATTCTTATGTGGCGGCGTTGGAAGATGACGGAAGGACTTTTGTATTGGCTCTTTTAGGGAGCGGATGGCCTCCCCATAAAACTTATAAATGGGCAGATGCCAGGACATTGTTTGATTACGGGAAAAACAGGTACCATTTTCGGGATGTCTATGAAGAACCTCAATTCAGGCCCGTTCCGGTGCTGAACGGAATCCCGCCTCTAAAGCCGGGGGACACAAACCGGCAGTTGATCGGCAGTCCGGCAACAATTACCCTGACAACCGGTCTTCCCGATTCGCAGAAACATCTGGAGATTTTGCTGGCAGAAAGCGAACAGGTACAGCAAAAAACGGAAATTCCCGCTGCCGTGGAGGCGCCGGTGCATAAAGGAGAGGTTATCGGGCGCATTACTTATCTGTTGAACGGGGAAGCCATCGAAACCTATCCCCTTTATGCAGGCCAGTCCGTATCGCGCATAGATCTTTTGTACTGCATAGAGCAGATCTGGCTGCGGTTTTGCTTTTGTGACGGTTGAGGTGTTCGCGGCCCTGCCGTTCACCCTGCCGGACAACAAGGAGAATGCACATAATGGCCGGAATCTGGGCCACCCGGTTTTTTAGCGAAACAGCCAATAACTCTTGATAAATGGTTTTTACTATGATAAGATATTAAGGCGAATGCAACAGTTTTTGGGTATTTCAAGAGAATACTCTCAATAATAAATGGAGGCGATCACAGGAATGGAAATAAGCAGATTTTTAGTCAGTTTCGGCGTTAATGGTTTAAAGGCATTGATTTTCGCGCTGCTTGCTTACGGAGGGATTATCCTGGGCAAAAAGTACAGAGACAGCCGGGATGCAAAGAAGGCTGCCGAAAGCCAGGAAGGCAAATAGGCGAAAGACATCGGAGGATATAAAACGTGAAGAAATATGGCGTAAATGAATTGAGGAGAATGTTTCTGGAATTTTTTCAAAGCAAGGGCCATCTGGCGATGAAAAGCTTTTCGCTGGTTCCTCATAATGACAACAGCCTGCTGCTGATTAATTCAGGCATGGCTCCGTTAAAACCTTATTTTACCGGACAGGAGATTCCGCCATGCCGGAGAGTGACTACCTGTCAGAAATGTATTCGGACCGGAGATATTGAGAATATCGGCAAAACCGCACGGCACGGGACTTTTTTTGAGATGCTGGGCAACTTTTCTTTTGGCGATTACTTTAAAGACGAAGCGATTCACTGGTCTTGGGAATTTTTGACCGAGGTTGTGGGGTTGGATGCCGGACGTCTGTATCCGTCGGTATATCTGGACGATGACGAGGCATTTAATATTTGGCATAAGGAGATTGGTATCCCTGAGGAGAGAATTTTCCGTTTTGGCAAAGAGGACAACTTCTGGGAACACGGCGCAGGCCCCTGCGGCCCCTGTTCGGAGATATATTATGACCGGGGCGAGAAGTACGGGTGCGGGAAACCCGGCTGTACGGTGGGCTGTGACTGTGACCGCTATATCGAGGTATGGAATAATGTGTTTACCCAGTTTGATAATGACGGCCATGGCAATTACAGTGAACTGAAACAGAAAAACATCGACACAGGCATGGGACTGGAGCGTCTGGCGGTAGTGGTTCAGGATGTGGATTCCTTATTCACGGTAGACACCAATAAGGCGCTGATGGATCAGGTATGTGCTTTAGCCCATACAGAGTATCTGTTGGATGAAAAGAAAGATGTGTCGTTAAGGATTATTGCTGATCATGTTAAATCCTGTACTTTTATGGTGTCTGACGGGATTATGCCTTCTAACGAAGGGCGCGGATATGTATTGCGGCGGCTTTTGCGCCGGGCGGCCCGCCATGGCAGGCTTTTGGGTATTGAAGGGCGTTTTATGGACAGGCTTTCCGAGACGGTTATCGCCCTTTCCCAAGATGGGTATCCTGAGCTGGAAGAGAAAAAGGCGATGATCCTTAAGGTCCTGGCTGAGGAAGAGGGCAAGTTCAATCGTACGATTGACCAGGGCTTGCTGATTTTGGCGGAGATGGAAGCGGAGATGGCAAAGAACGGCGAAACCATCCTTTCCGGCGCTAATGCTTTTAAATTATATGATACTTACGGTTTTCCGCTCGATTTGACCGTTGAAATTTTGGCAGAAAAGAATATGGCTGTAGATGAAGAAGGTTTCCAGGAGGCGATGAAAGAGCAGCGGTTAAAAGCCAGAAAAGCCAGGAAAACGACCAACTATATGGGAGCCGACGTTACGGTTTATCAGTCTATTCCCGCAAAGATTACCACTGTCTTTGTCGGATATGGCAAGCTTTCTCATGATTCCCGCATTTCCGTGCTGACTACGGAAAATGAGCTGGTGGAAGCGCTGACGGACGGGCAGAAGGGAACCGTTATTGTGGAGGAGACCCCGTTTTACGGCACCATGGGCGGACAGGCCGGGGATACCGGGCTGATTGAGAGCGCCGGAGGCTGTTTTCAGGTAGAGGATACTATTCATCTGCAGGGCGGAAAGGTAGGCCATGTGGGCAAGATGGTTTCCGGTATGTTTGCCGTAGGCGATACGGTTACGCTGAAGGTAGATACGAAAAGCCGCTGCTCGACAGAGAAGAATCACAGCGCCACCCATCTGCTGCAGAAAGCTTTGCGGATTGTATTGGGCGATCATGTGGAGCAGGCCGGCTCTTTGGTGACTCCGGATCGTTTGCGGTTTGATTTTACGCATTTTTCGGCGATGAGTCCGGAGGAATTGCAGGATGTTGAGAATTTGGTCAACCAAGAAATCCAGAATGACCTGGATGTGACGACGCAGGAGATGAGTCTGGATGAAGCGAAAAAAACAGGCGCTATGGCGCTTTTTGGCGAAAAATATGGCGAAACGGTACGTGTGGTCAAGATGGGCGGTTTCTCTACCGAGCTTTGCGGTGGGACTCATGTGGATCATACTGGTGAGATCCGCTCGTTCAAGATCCTCTCTGAAGCAGGAATCGCTTCCGGCGTCCGCCGTATCGAGGCGCTGACGGGAGAGGGCCTGGCCGCCTATTATCAGAAGACCGAAAAAGAACTGCACGAGGCGGCAAGGGCTGCAAAGACGACCCCATCAGAGCTGAAATCCCGGATTGAGGCGCTGATGGAAGAAATTCGCGTCCTCCATGCAGAAAATGAAAAGCTGAAAAGCCGTTTGGCAAAGGAATCGCTGGGCGATGTGATGGATCAGGTGAGGGAAGTCAACGGAATTAAAATACTTGCTTCCCGGGTAAGCGACGTGGATATGAACGGTTTGCGTGAACTGGGCGATCAGCTTAAGGATAAGCTGGGCGAAGGGATAATTGTGCTGGCTTCCGTCCTTGACGGAAAAGTCAGTCTGATGGCTACAGCGACCGACGGGGCGCAAAAGAAAGGCGCTCATGCCGGAAATTTGATCAAAGCTATTGCCTCATTGGTAGGCGGAGGCGGCGGAGGCCGTCCCAATATGGCTCAGGCAGGGGGGAAGAACCCGAACGGAGTGGATGCCGCCTTGGAAAAAGCTTATGAGACAGCGGCGCAGCAAGTCGGCATGGTGTGAACGGTAAAACAAAATTCCCCAGGATTTGCAAAAAATAGTTGACGTATGAGGAATTTATGCTATAATTCAAGTAGTGCGAATAAATACCCAAACAGTTGTATTATGCACAAGTACACAACTGGAGGGAGGTAAGGTGTGAGCGATGTCTAACGTGATTGTTAAAGAAAACGAAAGTCTGGACAGTGCATTACGCAGATTCAAAAGAAACTGCGCTAAGGCTGGTATCCAGCAGGAGATTCGTAAGAGAGAGCATTACGAGAAACCCAGCGTCAGACGTAAGAAAAAGTCTGAAGCCGCAAGAAAACGTAAATACAATTAAGCGTTTGCCCAATCCTCAGTCATAAGACTGAGGATTTTTTCGTAGAATGATAGTAAATACAAATATGGGAAGATTCTTTTGTTTGATCAAGTCAAAGCAGCAGCGGCAGATAATCTGAAGTTACCGAAAGATGTGGTATTGGGAGAGGTGCTGGTTTCTTTTGTAGGGCGAACCAGTGCGGTTGTGGAAAATTACCGGGGAATTTTGATTTATGATGACCAAACGGTGAAGCTGCAGGCGAAAAATTGCAAGCTTCAGTTTCATGGCAGGCATCTTCATATTGATTATTATAACCATGACGAAATGAAAATCAGCGGACAGATCCAATCCATGGAATTTGGGGACTGACAGGGGGTGAATCAGGTGAAGGAAGCCTTGAAACATTATTGCGGCGGATATCTGTGTGTCCGTTTGAGAGGATTTTCCCCGGAGCGTTTTTTAAACCTTTGTATGGCCAGAAAGATTGTTATTTGGGATCTCCGGTATCAGGACGGCGGGTATCAGTTTTTGATTTCGGTCGGGGATTTCCGCCGGATACGGCCTTTGGTGAAAAAAGCCCAGGTGAGGCTTTTGATTCTGGGAAGATATGGGCTTCCCTTTTTTTTATATCGTAATCGGAAAAGAAAATTATATGCTGCGGGAATAGGCGCTTTTTTTCTGGTGCTCTTTTTGATGTCCCAGTTTATTTGGAATATTTCCGTGGAAGGGAATTATCATTTTACGGATGATACCTTGCTTCATTATCTGGATACGTTGGATATCCGCTATGGAAGGCTTAAGGCGGGGATTGACTGTAATGTGCTGGAAGAGTCTATCCGCAGCCAATATCCGGAAATTATCTGGGTGTCGGCACGGATTTCCGGCACCCGGCTGATGATTAAGGTAAAAGAAAATGAAGTGATGAGCAATGTTCCCGAAAAAGACGAGGTTCCCCGGAACTTGGTGGCGGGAAAAAACGGGATAGTTACCCGGATGGTAGTGCGCCGCGGAAAAGCACAGGTGGCTGTCGGTGATCAGATAGAGGCCGGGCAAGTGCTGGTCAGCGGAGAAATCCCTATTTATAATGACGCTGAAGAACTGGCTGATTTACAATTCGTGCATGCCGACGCAGATATTTATGCCACGGTTTCCGAGAGCTACCGGGAGGTTCTGCCAGCCTGTGTTGTCGAACGGACAGATACAGGACGGTGTCGGCGGGGCCTTCGTCTCAGGGCAGGAGGTTTGTCTTTTTTGTGGATGCTGCCGTCTATTGGAGGAAATCCCTGGGAGATTACCAGCAAAAGCTGCCAGCTAACTGTGCTGGGAGATTTTTATTTGCCGGTATGGGTGGATCAAATCCAGGCGCAGGAATACCAAACATATGAGCGTTGTCTGACAAAAGAAGACAGGGAAATAAGAAAAAATATCATTCATCAGCAAAAGATAGAAAATTTATCGGAAAAAGGGGTACACATTATCGAAAATAGTGTTAAAATATTGAAAGAAGGTTCTGGCTGGGTGGTGCAGGGGGATTTTCTCTTGGAAGAGCCGGTTGGAATCGGGCAAGAGATAGAAGAAACGAATAAAAAGGAGATTGATCAAGCGGATGAGCGTAATGGAAACCATTATTGACATACCTGTTGAACATGAGCGCAATGTGTGCGGCCAGTTTGATCAGTATTTAAAGAAAATTGAACGTACTCTCCGGGTGACTATTGTGGCCCGGGATGGCGCCATTAAGCTGATTGGCCCGGAAGAGATGATCCGGCGGGCAAAAAGTGTGTTCAATAATCTGGCAGAACTTTCCCGGAGAGGGAATACCATCACGGAACAGAATGTGGATTATGCTTTGTCTTTATCCTTTACTGATTCAGACAGTGCGATTTTGGAAATAGATAAGGATATTATCTGCCGGACGGTGAACGGAAAGCCAGTGAAACCCAAAACATTGGGACAAAAGCATTATGTAGATGAAATCAGAAATAAGATGATTGTATTTGGCGTGGGTCCGGCGGGTACGGGGAAGACTTATCTGGCCATGGCCATGGCTATCCAGGCTTTTAAAAATAATGAGGTAAACCGGATTATTCTGACCCGTCCGGCCATTGAGGCCGGGGAAAAGCTGGGATTTTTGCCTGGAGATTTGCAAAGTAAAATCGATCCCTATCTGCGGCCTTTGTATGATGCTTTGTATCAGATTATGGGGGCGGAAAGTTTTCTGCATAATTCCGAGAAGGGATTGATTGAAGTGGCGCCTCTGGCTTATATGAGAGGGCGGACTTTGGATAATGCCTATATTATTCTGGACGAAGCGCAAAATACGACTCCGGCCCAGATGAAGATGTTTTTGACGCGTATCGGATTTGGCTCCAAGGTGATTATTACCGGGGATAAAACGCAAAAAGATTTGCCGGGAGGGGCGGCGTCGGGGCTTGATATAGCGATGAAGGTTCTGCACAAGATTGATGATATTGGTTTTTGCAGCCTGACCAGCGAAGATGTGGTCCGTCATCCGCTGGTGCAAAAGATTGTACAGGCGTATGACGATTATGAGCAAAAGAGCGGGGGTAAGGGAAGAGACGGGGAGGCAGGGCAAAAAGGAAGAGATTCCAGCCAGATGAAAAAGGGGAGAAAAAATGACTATAGACATTGAGTATGAAGCGGCAGACCGTCTGGATATTCCTTATGAGGAGATTATTCGGGAGATTATTCCGGCAGTACTGGATAGGGAACAGTGTCCTTATGAGGCGGAGGTCCATGTGCTTTTGACGGATAATGAGGCAATCAGGGAAATCAATCGGGATTATCGTCAGATCGATACGCCTACGGATGTACTTTCCTTTCCGATGGTAGAGTTTGAGCGGGAGTCGGATTTTGGACATGCGGAGGATTGTGTGGAAGAGTGCTTTAACCCGGATACGGGGGAATTGATATTGGGGGATATTGTAATTTCCGTAGACAAGGTGAAGGAACAAGCTGAAAACTACGGCCATTCCTGCCGGAGGGAATTAGCGTTTCTGCTGGCTCACAGTATGCTGCATTTGTGCGGATACGACCATATGGAGGAAGAGGAACGGCTGGTTATGGAGCAGAGGCAGCGGGAAATTTTGGCTGAAAGAGGATATAACCGATGAAAAAGGGATGGATGGATAGTAAAAAAAGGGGACTCTGCCTGCTGGCTGCACTGTGCGCGCTGTTGACGGCAGGGTGCTCAGCGAAAGGCAGTCTGGAAGCGGCCGCTACGGAAACTGCCGTCGAAACAATCCGGATAGAGCCGGAGACAAAGCCGATTGTCATTGAGACGGAACCGGAGACAGAGGAGGACTTAAGTCCGCTTATCTATGCGCCCGGCGATCCGCGGATTGCGGAGAATGGCAATATACGCAGTTACCTTACAGGGATGGATGTCCCGGAATCTCAGGGAAACAGGCGGCCATTGGCCATTATGATGAGCAATGATAAGGCATCTTTGCCTCAGTATGGGATTAATCGGGCCGCTGTGGTTTATGAGGCTCCGGTAGAGGGAGAGATGAACCGGTACATGGCGATTATTGAGGATTATGACGACTTGGATCGGATTGGGTCCGTGCGGAGTTGTCGTACGTATTATACGTATTTTGCCAGAGAATTTGATGCTATTTATGCTCATTTCGGGCAGAGCACTTTTGCCAAGCCTTATCTGAAAAACGTGGACAACATCAATGGCATTGAGGGCATTGGAGATACGGCTTTTTATCGTTCTAAAGATCGGAAAAGGCCTCACAATGCTTATGCCAGCTTTGACGGAATACAAAAGGCGATTGAAAAGCTGGGTTATTCCCAGGAGTATGATGATTCATATAAAGGCCATTATTATTTTGCCGCGCAGGAAAGCGCCGTAACGCCGGAAGGGGGATATGTGCAGGATGCCCGCAAAGTGATGCCGGGCTATTCGATGAATAATCCCTGGTTTGAATATCATGAGGACGACGGGTTGTATTATCGCTATCAGTATGGGGCGCCTCATTTGGGCGATGAAGGGCCTATCGCTGTAAAAAACATTCTGATCCAGTGTTGTGCCGCCGGTTATTACGCGACTACCGATTATCGGAATATCAATGTTCATGAAGACACATGGGGCGGATTTTTTATTACCAATGGCAAAGTTGCCAATATTTCCTGGAAAAAGGACGGGGAATTCGGAGTGACTCATTATTATTATCCCGATGGCCGTGAGATTGTGCTGAATCCCGGGAAAACGTGGATTTGCATTGTTCCGACTTCCGAAGCCGGGAAGATTGCCTTTGAGTAACAGCGAATAGAAAATGGAATATAAGGGAAAAATAAACAGAAAATATCCTTATCAATGGGAGGCTTTACGATGAAAAGGTATATGATCTGTTTATTTTTGTTCGTAGGAGTTGGCGCTGTATGCCTGACTGCCGCTTATTTTCTGACGGGACGCTATCGTGTGACAGCCTCGCCTACGAGAGAAGAATCAGCGGCTGCTTTGGAAAGTGTGGATATCCTTGAGACAGTGCCGGAAAATCTGGCTGCTGTCAATGGAGAACATGTCCTTCATGAAAAAGCGGCGCTGACAGAGGAGTTTTATCTGGTTTCTGAGGATGGATTTTTATTGGTGTTTGGGAAGGACCAGGAGACCATTTGCCTCTATACCCATATCCCTTTGATGGATTTTCCGGCAAGGGAACAGGAACGGCTCAGAGAAGGAATCTGGTTTCCCGGTATGATGGAAGTTATCCAATATTTGGAATCCTATACTAGTTAAAAGACAACGGTGTCCGCAAAAGAATCTGCTTGAAAATAGCGGCCGGAATGGATACAATAATAAAGGGCTAAAAAATAGGCTGGATGCTGTTTTTGATGATGGTTTTGGAGGGCAGATTGTGGGGAAAAAGGTAATTGTTGTCGGCGGAGGCGCTTCTGGTTTGGCGGCAGCTATTCTGGCAGCCAGACAGGGCGCCCAGGTAACTATTTTAGAACATATGGATCGGGTGGGGAAAAAGCTGCTGTCTACAGGCAACGGCCGCTGTAATCTGACCAATTGGGAAATGAGAGAGGATTGCTATCATTGCGGCCAGAAGGATTTTCCCATGAAGGTATTGGGACAATTCGGAGTGGAGGATACACTGGCTTTTTTTGAGGAAATCGGGATCACGGTGAAAAGTAAGAAAGGGTATATTTATCCCCGTTCGGAACAGGCATCAGCTGTATTGGATATGTTACGGCTGGAAGTAAAAAGGTTAGGGGTTCAGGAGCAGACCGGATGTGAGATTAAGGAGCTTCGTCAGAAAGGGAACCGCGGCTTTTTGGCCAGGACTAACCAGGGAGTCTGGACGGGGAATACGCTGATTCTGGCTGCCGGTTCCCGGGCTGCTCCGGCGACGGGGTCAGACGGAAGCGGCTACAAAATGGCCAGAGGATTTGGCCATACCATTATCCGGCCGCTACCGGCATTGGTACAGCTTCGCTGCGAAGGAAGATTTTTTAAACATTTGGCCGGAGTACGCTGCGAAGCCAGGGTAGCCATCGTTTCCCAAGGTGAAGTGTTGGCTGGAGATGTGGGAGAGGTTCAGTTTACGGATTATGGAATTTCCGGAATACCTACTTTTCAGGTAAGCCGGTTTGCCGCCGCTGCTTTGGCCGAAGGAAAGCCGGTGGAAGCTGTATTGGATTTTCTGCCGGGTATGGAATGGGAGGAGGCGGAGGCTTTTTTGGAAGGCCGGATAAAGAAGCTGCCTCATTTGACCGGAAAAGATTTTTTGACCGGCGTGTTCCCTAAAAAACTTGCGGAAGTGCTGATACGGCTGGCTGGTATAGAACCTGGCGAAAGGATATCCCAAAAACCACCCGGCGCCAGAGAAGAACTCCTGGGCCATATCAAGGCTTTTGAGGCTGTAGTTACGGCCACAAATTCGTTCGAGCAGGCGCAGGTTTGCAGCGGGGGCGTAGATACCAGGGAGGTGTTTGCGGAAACGATGGAGTCAAAGCTGGCGCCGGGGTTATATCTGGTTGGGGAGATTTTGGATGTGGATGGAATCTGCGGAGGTTATAATTTGCAATGGGCATGGTCTACGGGTTGTATTGCCGGTAAACATGGGGGAGCATAAAAATATGATACGGATTACCCAACTGAAATTGCCGGTGGAGCATGGACCGGAAGAGTTAAAAAGAAAGGCTGCCAGGCTTTTAAAAGTCAGGCCGGAGGAAATACGGGAGATATATGTGCGCAGGCAGTCTCTCGATGCCAGAAAAAAGCCGGAATTATTTTACAGTTATACTTTGGATATTGAAATGGCTCCGGAGAAAAGAGCCGGAAAAGATACGGGGAAAACAGTTTTGTCAAAAAAGAGGGAAAACGCATTGATACATAAGGCGAAAAGCTCCCAGGTAACGGCGGCCAAGGAGAATCGTTACCGGTTTGTGGAAACCGGGAAGCAATCGTTCCACCATCCTCCGGTAATTGTTGGGGCTGGTCCTGCCGGGCTGTTCTGCGGATGGATGCTTGCCCGTCATGGCTACTGTCCGGTGATATTGGAACGTGGTGAGGATGTGGATACCCGGAAGAGGAAGGTAGACAGATTCTGGGAGACAGGCTGCCTGGATGAATGTTCCCATGTACAATTCGGCGAGGGCGGGGCGGGAACTTTCTCTGACGGCAAACTGAATACGTTGGTAAAGGATACGCAGGGACGGAACCGGCTTGTTCTGGAAATTTTTCATCAAATGGGCGCAGATGAGACTGTTTTATATCAACATAAGCCCCATATCGGCACGGATGTGCTGGGCAGCATTGTGAAAGCGATGAGAGAGGAAATCCTGCGTCAGGGAGGACATATACGGTTTGGCTGCCAGGTGACTGATTTGGTAATTAAAGACGGCCGGGTTTGTGCGGTCAGAACCGGCCAGGGAGAGACGGTCGCCGCAGAGGCGGTAGTGCTGGCCGTCGGCCATAGCGCAAGAGATACGTTTTTTATGCTTGAACAAAAAGGCATCCCTTTGTCCCCGAAAGCTTTTGCCGTAGGGTTGCGTATCCAGCACAGCCAGTCAATGATTAATTTGTCTCAATACGGACGGGAAGATGCGGGGAGCTTGGGCGCTGCCGACTATAAAGTGACAGCAAAAACTGCCGGGGGGCGGGGGGTATACTCCTTTTGCATGTGTCCGGGAGGATATGTGATCAATGCCTCATCGGAGACGGGGCGTTTGGCTGTCAACGGTATGAGCTATCATGCCCGGGCCGGTGTCAATGCCAATAGCGCTTTGGTTGTGACTGTGACGCCGGAAGATTTTCCCGGCCATTCACCTTTGGCCGGGGTTGTTTTTCAACAGCAATTGGAAGAAGCAGCTTACCGGGCGGCCGGCGGGAAAATTCCTTTGCAGCTTTATGAGGATTTTCGGGCCGGGCGCATGTCACGGCAGCTAGGGGATATCAAACCGCAGATGAAGGGAGCCTGGGAATTAGCTGATTGCCGCCAGATTTTGCCGGAGGTGTTGAATGGCGCCCTGTTGGAAGCAATGGAAAGCTTTGGCCGGACAATAAGAGGGTTTGACCGGGGTGATGCGCTGCTGGCCGGAGTGGAGAGCCGGACTTCTTCACCCGTGCGGATTTGGCGGGATCAGAGTATGGAAAGCCAGATAAAGGGGATATATCCATGTGGAGAAGGCGCCGGATATGCAGGCGGAATAACTTCCGCCGCTATGGATGGAGTACGGGCGGCAGAAGCAATTGCAGGAAAATATGCACCGATAAAGAGCTGAATAGTTAAGTTTAAGAGTCATCCAGACGCTTATGACAGAAAAGAGAAGAAAATCATGGATACGGATAATCTGAACAGAGAAAAGTTAAAAAACAAAAAACGGGTGGTGATAAAAATCGGTTCCTCTTCCCTGACCCATATGGAGACAGGAAAGCTTGATTTGCTGAAAATGGAAAAATTGATTCGCATTCTTTGCGACTTAAGAGGGCAGGGACGTGAGGTGGTCCTGGTGTCATCAGGGGCTATCGCTGCAGGGCGTCAGGCTTTGGGCGGGCAGAAAAGACCAGATACGATTTCCGAAAAACAGGCATACGCTGCCGTAGGACAAGCAAGGCTGATGATGGTCTATCAAAAGTTGTTTTCCGAATATAACTATACGGCGGCGCAGATTCTGTTGACAAAGGATACGATGACGAATGAAGTATCCCGCTATAATGCACAGAATACGTTTGATGAGCTGCTGAAGCTGGGGGTTATTCCTATTGTCAACGAAAATGATACCGTGTCAACTCACGAAATCCAGTTTGGGGATAACGATCGGCTGTCGGCTATTGTGGCGGCACTTATCGGCGCGGATCTGCTGATTTTGCTTTCGGATATTAACGGTTTATATTCTGATGATCCCAGGCAGAATCCCCAGGCGGAATTTATCGGGCTGGTAGAGGAAATCACCCCGCAGCTCCTTGTAATGGGCAAAAGCAGCGCGGGCAGCGACGTGGGGACAGGGGGGATGTCTTCTAAACTGGCAGCGGCGAGAATTGCTACGGATAGCGGTTCGGATATGGTGATTGCCAATGGGGAAAATGTGGAAATCATTCATGACATTATGTCGGGAGAGGAAAAAGGGACATTGTTTATCGCACATACAAATCTGGATTTTGATTTGATGAATTATATTGATCACGAATATTAAGACAGGAGATAATGATGGATCAAAGCGGAATAAACCGAATTAATGAGTTGTATCACAAATCTAAAGGCGAGGGTCTCACTGAAGAGGAAAAAAAGGAACAGGCAGCTTTGCGTAAGGAGTATATTGAAGCAATCCGAAGAAATCTGCGTGCTAATTTGAACAATATTTCCATTCAGGAGGAAGATGGCACAATTACGGATTTGGGAAAGAAATACGGCGGGGTTCAAGATGGGCAGTCAATCAAGTAGGGGAGGCTTTCCCCCTGCCGCCGGCGCAGCTTGCGGGTTGCGCCAGCAGCAGATCCCGTTATGCGGGACTGCGTATAAAGAAGATATTCGCCGGGATATCCGCCAGCAGCGCCGGTTGCTGGCGCCGGAGGCAAAAAGCCGGATGGATGAACGGATTTATCACAATCTTTTAAGATTGGTGAACCATTTCCAGCCGGAAGTTTTATATGCTTACGCTTCCGTGCGACAGGAGGCGGATACCTGGCAGTTCATGAAAAAAATGTGGGAAATGAAAAAGCCGATAGCTTTGCCGCGTATAGAAGGGGAACAGATTTGCTTTTATTATGTTACCGGCAGGCAGGACTTGCAGGCCGGTCCAATGGGGATTCTTGAACCTGCGGAGGGAAAGTGTATACCTGCCGCGCAGGCAGCGGCTCTGGTGATTACGCCCGGCCTGGCATTCTCCCCGGATGGGGATCGGATTGGCTATGGGGGCGGATATTATGATCGCTTTTTTGCCCGGGAGCCGTATCATACATCGGTAGCTGTCGCATATCCGTTCCAGATCCGCCAGGATATCCAGCCGGAAAACTGTGATCAAAAAATCCATTATCTTTTGACGCCGGAACGTGTCATTAGCTGCCAGACAGGGGATACCATCCCCTTTTGAGCCCTATGGTACGGATACATAGGGTTGCTAGTACTGCATTGCGGAAACAATGGTGAATACAGTGCTTGATATTTTCGTCATCTGTGCGTCTGCAAAGCGACGTTCTACACTCCGTTCCGGTCCTTGCTGGGCAAGCGCCACTGGCGCTTAGCAACGTAGTGGTGCTTACGTCTAGTTTTGCAGGCGTGCAGAAGGCGGAAATAGCGAGTGACGAATTCACCGGAATTTCCGCAAGGCAGTACTAGCCATTTGGGAGCATTATTTTATTTTACAGAAAGGAATTTGCTTTTATGAATTTACAGGAAATCGGTCAAAAATCAAAAGCGGCCGCTTCATATCTCGGCCAATTGGGAGTGTCCCGAAAAAATGAAGCTTTGTATGCCGCCGCCCAGGCGATACTCGATGGTGAGCCGGAGATTTTGACAGCAAACCAGGACGATGTTATTCGTGCCGCGGCTTCCGGTATGAGCCCTGCCATGCTTGACCGCCTGGAACTGACGCCGGCCAGAGTGCAGGCTATGGCAGAAGGGCTTATCCAGGTAGCCGCATTAGAGGATCCCATTGGTGAAGTCATTTCCATGAAGCAGCGTCCCAACGGCCTGATGATTGGGCAAAAACGGGTGCCGCTGGGAGTGATTGGCATAATCTACGAAGCTCGTCCCAACGTGACCGCCGATGCCTTTGGCTTGTGCTTTAAAGCAGGAAACGCCGTGATTTTAAAGGGGGGAAGCGATGCTCTCGAGTCAAATAAGGCCATTGTCGGCTGTATAAGAAGAGGATTGTCGCGCTGCAAAATAGAGGAAGATTCTTTACAGTTGATTACCGATACAAGCCGTGAGGCAGTAAGGCAGTTGATGAGGCTGAATCAATATGTAGATGTATTAATACCCAGGGGCGGTGCCGGGCTGATTCGCACCGTAGTGGAAAACAGCACGGTACCAGTGATTGAAACGGGGACGGGTAACTGCCATATCTATGTGGATGAGACTGCCGATTTCAACATGGCCCTTGATATTATTGATAATGCCAAAACACAGAGAATCGGCGTATGCAATGCCTGTGAGTCTTTGGTGGTCCATAAAAAAATTGCCCGGCAATTCCTCCCGTTGCTGAAAAAAAGACTGGTGGAAAAACAGGTAGAGATAAGGGCCGACCGGGAAGCCTGTGAGCTTTTGCCGGGGTTTGTTTTAGCTACGGAGGAAGACTGGGGACAAGAATATCTGGATTATGTGGTTTCTTTGAAATTGGTTGATTCTTTGGATGAAGCTATCGCCCATATTAACCAATATAATACCGGGCATTCGGAGGCTATCATTACGTCGGATTATCATGCAGCTCAAAAATTTTTAAATGAGATTGATGCTGCTGCGGTTTATGTCAATGCGTCCACGCGGTTCACGGATGGAGCTGAGTTTGGTTTTGGGGCAGAAATCGGAATTAGTACGCAAAAGCTTCATGCCCGCGGCCCAATGGGGCTAAAGGCGTTGACGGCCACAAAATATATTATTTATGGAAACGGGCAAGTGAGAGCTTAAGACGGTATTTTCCGTTTGCGGTTTGGTTGTTTTATGTTATAATGAGAGGGCAAAAGAGAACGGGAAATTACAGAAAGGAGCAAGGATATGAGTTTGATTAACAAAGAAATTGAAGATTTTCGCGTGCAGGCATATCAAAAAGGAGAATTTTTGGAGGTGACAAAAGAAGCCGTTTTGGGGCATTGGTCGGTATTCTTTTTTTATCCTGCGGATTTCACTTTTGTCTGTCCTACGGAGCTGGGCGATCTGATGGATCATTATGAGGAGTTCCAAAAGATAGGCTGCGAGATTTATTCGGTATCGGAGGATACCCATTTTGTCCATAAGGCATGGGCCGATACGTCAGAGACCATCGGGCGGATACAGTTCCCGATGCTGGGCGATCCGGCAGGGGTGCTGGCGCGCCAGTTTGGTGTCCTGGTGGAGGCGGAAGGCCAGGCGCTAAGAGGGACGTTTGTCGTGAATCCCCAAGGTTTGGTCAAAGTGTATGAGATTCATGATATGGGAATCGGACGCAATGCCCAGGAGCTGCTGCGCAAGGTCCAGGCCGCCCAGTTCGTCCACGAGCATGGCGATCAGGTATGTCCGGCAAAGTGGAAGCCCGGCGAAGAGACTCTTACCCCCAGCCTGGATTTGGTAGGGCTTTTGTAATGACAAAAAGTATGTTTGGAGAGGAAACGCCTATGATTGATTTGAGTACGATTTCTTCCCGGTCGGATTTGCTGGATGAAACATTGAAAGGCCAGCTCAGGCAGGTTCTGGCCAGGATGAAACAGCCAGTGACCCTGAAAGCCGTGGTTGATATGGAAAATCAAAGCAGTCGGGAGATGGCTGCGTTTTTGAACGTATTCAGCAGTTTGTCAGATCAACTTTCGCTTGAATTGTACCTGCCGCAAGAGGCCGGACAAGTGCCGGAACTGGATGTTACGTACCTTCCGGTGACGGGATTGTACCAGGACGGACAGTATAAACGGGTGGCATTTCACGGAATACCTGGGGGTAAAGAGATAAATTCTTTTGTAGCGGCTGTGGGGAATCTGGCGGGGGCCGGTAAAGGCGTAGGTTTTTTGCTGAAGAAAAAAATCGATAAAATCCGGCATAAAGCCAATTTAAAAATTTGTGTGTCGCTGTCTTGCCATCACTGTCCGGGAGTAGTGGCGGCATGTCAGCAGATTGCCCTGTTGAATCCCAATGTGGAGGCCGAAATGATTGATGCCAGGTTATACGAGGACTTGGTGAGCCGGTATCAGATTGAGCGGGTTCCCTTTATCATTGTCAATGACCATGACACCTATATGGGCAATAAGACGGCGGAGGATATTGCGGATCTGTTAATTTATTAACAAAACGCCGAAAAAGTGTTGAAATTTTGTGCATTTTATCTAAAACATAAGGGGATAATTCTGAGAAAAAATGTTAATATATAATGAAATAAAAAATGAGTCTTGAAAAAATATGTGCAATATGCTATGATTAAATCAATTAAAAAACAGTGCAGAGACGATGAGAGCATGGTGGTTCAACAGAAATGTTGTTGTACTTCTGTGCTCTTAATTTTTAGGACAAGATGTCAGAATACATAAATAATAATTTTTCATGTCCCAAAAATTTTTGTTAAAGACTGATAATTAGAGGGAGTTTTTCCATTGGAACAAAAATATTTTGATCTTATTGAAGCGAATCCGGTGATTGCGGCGATAAAGGACGACAGAGGATTGTCCGCTTGCTGCTTGTGCGAGGAAGTCAGGGTAGTATTTATTCTTTATGGAGATATTTGCAATATCAGCCAGATTGTGGAGAAAGTGAAAGAGGCCGGTAAGATTGCCATGGTTCATGTGGATCTGGTAAGCGGCCTGTGCGGGAAGGAGATCGCCGTAGATTTTATCAAGACCAACACCTGTGCGGACGGGATTATTTCCACTAAACCGGCTTTGGTCAAACGGGGCAAAGAATTGAAGCTATATACGACTTTAAGAATTTTTATTCTGGATTCCATGGCTTTTGAAAATATTCAAAAGCAGATGAGCGTAGCAAAGGCCGACATGATTGAAATTCTTCCCGGGTTGATGCCCAAAATTATCAACCGTATTTGCCGATTGGTAAAAGTGCCGGTGATTGCCGGCGGCCTGATTTCGGAGAAAGAAGATGTGGTGGCGGCGTTGGCGGCGGGAGCGATTGCCGTCTCTTCAACAAATCCTAAAGTTTGGAAGATGTAATAGTAATAAAGGCATAACGATTATGCCTAATATAAAGGAGGATATATATGGCAAAGTATGTAATGGCATTGGACGCGGGGACAACCAGCAACAGATGTATTCTGTTCAATGAGAAGGGGGAGATGTGCAGCGTAGCACAAAAGGAATTTACCCAGTTTTTCCCGAAACCAGGTTGGGTGGAGCATGATGCGGATGAAATCTGGTCTACCCAGTTGGAAGTGGCACAGAAAGCCATGGCGAATGTAGCGGCTACAGCGGCGGACATTGCGGCGATTGGCATTACCAACCAGCGCGAGACAGCTATCGTCTGGGACAAGAATACCGGCGCTCCGATTCACCATGCGATTGTATGGCAATGCCGCAGGACTTCTGAGTATTGTGATTCTCTGAAGGATAAAGGGCTGACCGACGCTTATCGGGAGAAAACGGGATTGGTGATTGATGCTTATTTTTCCGCTACCAAAATCAAATGGATTCTTGACCATGTGGAAGGAGCCAGAGAGCGGGCGGAGAAAGGGGAGCTTCTTTTTGGCACGGTAGAGACATGGCTGATTTGGAAACTGACCAAAGGCAAAGTCCATGTGACGGATTATTCCAACGCATCCCGCACGATGTTGTTTAATATCCGGACTTTACAGTGGGATGAGGATATTCTTGCTGAGCTCGGCATTCCCAAATGCATGCTTCCGGAAGCGAAACCATCAAGCTGCATATACGGCGATGCCGATCCGCAGTTTTTTGGCGGCCCTATTCCGATTGGCGGCGCCGCAGGAGATCAGCAGGCGGCTCTTTTCGGTCAGACCTGCTTTAATGCAGGCGAGGCCAAAAATACATATGGTACAGGCTGCTTCCTGCTGATGAATACAGGAGAGAAACCCGTGTTTTCCAAGAATGGCCTGGTTACGACGATTGCCTGGGGGCTGGACGGCAAAGTCAATTATGCTCTGGAAGGTTCTATCTTTGTAGCAGGCGCTGCCGTTCAGTGGCTTCGTGATGAGATGCGCATGGTTGACTCTTCTCCGGATTCTGAATATATGGCCCAGAAGGTGAAAGACACCAACGGCTGTTATGTGGTTCCGGCATTTACCGGCCTGGGAGCGCCTCATTGGGATCAGTATGCGAGGGGGGCGATTGTCGGCATTACCCGCGGCGTAAACAAATACCACATCATCCGCGCCACTTTGGAGTCATTGTGCTATCAGGTGAATGATGTGCTTCAGGCAATGAAAGCAGATTCCGGTATTGATCTGGCAGCTTTAAAAGTTGATGGCGGAGCCAGCGCCAACAACTTCCTGATGCAGACCCAGGCGGACTTGAGCAATGCGCCGGTGAACCGTCCAAAATGCGTGGAAACTACGGCTATGGGCGCGGCATACCTGGCGGGCCTGGCTGTAGGCTATTGGGCAAGCAAGGAAGATGTGGTAAAAAACTGGGATATTGATCGCATCTTTGAGCCGGCCATCTCTGAGGAAGAGAGAGAAGTCCGGGTGAAGGGCTGGAATAAGGCAGTAAAATGTTCATATGGATGGGCAAAGGAAGATTGATTTGGCTGCGGATTCGGAAAAGCCAGGGGAAAGAAGGTATAGACACAAGTATGTAAGTTATATTATAGGAAGCAAAACCGGCTTCCTATAATCGGATTTACGGCGCAAAGGCATGCGCCTTTTATGAGAATCAAAAGCGTGATTCTCATAAGTTATATTATAGGAAGCAAAACCGGCTTCCTATAATCGGATGGACGGCGCAAAAGACGCGCCTTTTATCGGAAATTACTTCGCAATTTCCAATAAGTTATATTAAGGGGGTAATCATATGCTGCCATATATTGCAGAATTTATAGGAACATTTATGCTGATACTTTTAGGTGATGGCGTAGTTGCGAACGTGACACTTGACAAATCCGGGATGAAGGGCGGCGGATCTATCCAGATTACGATTGCCTGGGGCCTTGCGGTTATGGTTCCGGCATTTATCTTTGGCGCGGCTTCAGGTGCACATTTCAATCCTGCGTTGACTATTGCGCTGGCCGTGGACGGAAGCCTGGCCTGGTCTATGGTTCCTGGTTATCTGGTAGCTCAGTTTGCGGGAGCGTTTATCGGTGGCTGTCTGGTTTATGTTTTGTTTAAAGATCAGTTTGACGCTACGGAGTCTGCGGGAACAAAACTTGGCGTATTTTCTACCGGTCCATCGGTTCCCAATATGCCGTTGAATATTCTCAGCGAAGCAGTTGCTACTTTCGTTTTGGTATTTGCCATCAAAGGGATTGCACAGGTGACAAATTGTGCACCTGGTGTTGATAAGTTTTTAGTGTTTGGTATCATTGTTTCTATTGGTATGTCTTTGGGTGGCCTTACCGGTTATGCTTTGAATCCGGCCCGTGATTTAGGCCCTCGTCTGGCTCATGCAGTTATGCCGATTAAGGGTAAAGGAGATTCTAATTGGGGTTATGCACCAGTTGTTATTGCGGGGCCTGTGCTTGGCGCTGTCGTGGCAGTTTTGCTGTATGGCGCGATTCCGTGGGCATAAACGAATACGTTACTGTTCACGGGTACCCTGTGAACAGTAACACGAAAACAATACAGATACAGGTTATACTTATGGGGTATAAGATAAGGATAGGGCAGAGCGGTATGGTGCGGGCACATGGCTCCATGTGCTCTGCCTTTATCCGATGATGTCGGGGGAAAAACTTTTGTTCCCTGTAAATTGACTTTTATTTATGGGGTTCTGCTCGGGCAGAAACATCCATATAGGAAAGGAAATGAGACAATGTATGATGTAATTATAATCGGGGCAGGTGTGGCAGGAAGCTGTTCGGCACGTGAATTATCCCGGTATCAGGTTCATGCGTGTGTGTTGGAAAAAGAAGAAGATGTATGCTGCGGTACATCGAAAGCGAACAGCGCTATTGTCCATGCCGGCTATGATGCTGCCGAAGGTTCTCTGATGGCAAAACTCAATGTCCAGGGAAATGAGATGATGGAAGCGCTGTCTGAGGAATTGGATTTCCCGTTTAAGCGGTGCGGTTCTCTGGTGGTATGCCTGGCTGAGGAAGAACTTCCGGGTTTATATGCCCTTTATGACCGTGGGGTAAAAAATGGCGTGAAAGATATGAAGGTCATCGTAGATAAGGAAGAGATTCATAAATTGGAGCCAAATCTGACAGATGAGGTAGCCGGAGTTTTGTATGCGCCTACGGCAGGGATTGTCTGCCCGTTCAATCTGAATATTGCCATGGCGGAGAATGCTTATGTAAACGGTGTGGAATTTCAGTTTGACACAGAAGTGCAGGAAATCAAAAGGATTGATGGTGGATGGGAGCTGATAACGAATAAAGGGGCATTCCAGGCGCGCTATGTGGTTAATGCGGCCGGGGTTTATGCGGATAAATTTCACAATATGGTCAGCGAGAAAAAAATCCACATTACACCGCGCAGGGGAGATTACTGCCTGTTGGACAAGAAAGCCGGAAGCCATGTATCCCATACGGTTTTTGCTTTGCCTGGCAAGTTTGGCAAGGGTGTCCTTGTTTCACCGACGGTTCATGGGAATTTGCTGGTAGGGCCGACGGCAATAGATATTGAAGATAAAGAGTCTACGGCAACTACCCGGGAGGGGTTGGATGAACTGATCAGTAAAGCCGGCATGAATGTGAAAAATCTTCCTATGCGTCAGGTGATTACTTCTTTTGCCGGATTGCGTGCCCATGAGGATGGCCATGAGTTTCTTATCGGGGAAGTGGAAGGGGCAAAAGGGTTTATCGATTGTGCCGGTATTGAATCTCCGGGGCTTACCAGTGCACCGGCCATCGGAAAGATGGTAGCTGAGATTCTCAGGGAGAAGATGGATTTGCAGCCAAAGGAGGATTTTCAGGCAGGACGAAAAGGCATTTTAGATCCGGAAACCTTATCTTTGGAAGAACGCAATGCGTTAATCAAAGAAAACCCGGCATACGGCAATATTATCTGCCGCTGTGAGATGATAACGGAAGGGGAAATTCTTGATGCTATCCACCGTCCTCTTGGCGCTAAATCTTTAGATGGAGTAAAGCGGAGAACCAGGGCGGGGATGGGGCGCTGCCAGGCTGGATTCTGCTCGCCCAGAACGATGGAAATATTGGCACGCGAGTGTGGGATGAGTATGTTTGACATTACCAAATCCGGGGGGGACTCCAAGCTGGTAGCAGGAACCAATAAGGATCGGATTTAAAGGAGGGCGCAGATGAAGTCATATGATATTGTGATAATCGGCGGCGGTCCTGCGGGCCTTGCTGCAGCAGTTTCAGCCAGAAAAGAAGGCGTCGGCAGCATTCTGATTCTGGAACGTGATAAAGAGCTGGGAGGGATTTTAAACCAGTGCATTCATAACGGATTTGGTTTGCATACCTTTAAAGAAGAGCTGACCGGCCCTGAGTATGCAGGACGTTTTATTGATCAGGTAACGGAACTTGGCATTGAATATAAACTTCATACTATGGTTATGGACATCCGTGAGGATAAGCTGGTGACGGCCATGAATCGTGAAGAAGGAATGTTTCAGATAAAGGCGGGGGCAGTAATACTGGCTATGGGCTGCCGGGAAAGATCCAGAGGCGCCCTGAACATTCCCGGTTATCGCCCGGCGGGCATTTATTCCGCGGGTACCGCTCAGCGTTTAGTCAATATGGAAGGTTTTATGCCCGGACGTGAAGTGGTAATCCTTGGTTCTGGTGATATCGGCCTGATTATGGCGCGGCGCATGACGCTGGAAGGAGCAAAAGTAAAAGTGGTGGCCGAGCTTATGCCTTATTCGGGAGGGTTGAAGAGAAATATCGTTCAGTGCCTGGATGATTATGGCATACCCCTAAAATTGAGCCATACCGTTGTGAATATTAAGGGAAAAGAGCGTCTTGAAGGTATTACCTTGGCTCAGGTGGATGCGAAAGGGAAACCGATCCCGGGGACAGAAGAGGAATATACCTGCGATACGCTGCTTCTGTCCGTAGGCCTGATACCGGAAAATGAGCTGTCTGACGGAATGGGTATCGACATGAATCCGGTAACTTCCGGACCTAAGGTTAATGAACGGATGGAAACCAATATTGAAGGTGTATTTGCCTGTGGCAATGTGCTCCATGTCCATGATTTGGTGGATTTTGTCTCTGAGGAAGCGGCGGTTGCCGGAAGGAATGCCGCCCGTTATGTAAAAGGTGAAAACGGCCAGGGCAGCGGTCATAAGATCGTGCTGAACCCTGTTCAGGGTGTACGTTATACCGTTCCCTGCACGATTGATCCGGAGAAAATGGACGATACGCAGATTGTCCGTTTCCGTGTGGGAAATGTGTATAAAAAATGCACAATAGGGGTATATTTTGATGAAGAGCGGGTGATGAGCAGAAAGCGTCAGGTGGTGGCTCCCGGTGAGATGGAGGAAATCAAGCTGGAAAGAACGAAGCTTTTGCAGTATCCGAATCTGAAAACGATAACCATTAAGATAGAGGAGGCATAGACCGTGGAAAAAAGAGAATTGATTTGCATTGGTTGTCCTATGGGCTGTCCTCTGACTGTGGAGCTGGATGGTGGCCAGGTGGTCAGCGTGGTTGGCCATACTTGCAAACGTGGCGAGGTATATGCCCGCAAGGAAGTGACGAATCCTACCAGAATTGTTACTTCTACGGTAAAAGTAGAAGGTGGGAGCGCGGATATGGTTTCCGTAAAAACCAAGGAAGATATTCCTAAAGACAAGATTTTTGACTGTGTTAAAGCGCTGAAAGGCGTGACGGTAAAAGCGCCTGTCCACATTGGGGATGTGATTATGTCTGATGTTGCCGGAACAGGGGTGGATATTGTGGCGACTAAGCATGTACAGTCAAATACCCTGCAGCAAGCTGACGGGGCATTAAACTTGTAGCGCGGCAAGCTGTGGGGTATTTGGTCTACACTCCGCTTCGGTCGGCGCTGACCATACGCCACTGGCGCATAGCACCCTCGCGGCAGTCGCCAAATGGACATGCAAGCATGTCCGCCTGGCTCGTTGTCCGCGGAAATAACTGTACGGATATAGCTGTAAGTGTCAATACTGTGCGATTATAAAACAGAAAGGACGGAGCATGGAAAAGAAAAAAGCGTTGGGCATTACCAATATGAATGGTATGCAGGATGATGCAGATACAACCTGCGGCCTGAATGATATGAATTGTCTGGGAGGGCAGAAGGATACAACATGTGGCCTGAACGATATGAATTGCGTGGAAGAAAAAGACGATAAGACTTGTGGACTCAACGACATGAACTGCCTGGGGGATTAAAACGGGAGGTATCGGAAATGAAAAAATTTATCAATGATGTGTCTAAAGTGGAAGAACAGATGATTCAAGGCATGGTAAAAGCGTACCCGGGTTATTTAAGAAAGCTGGATTGCGGCAATGTAGTGGTACGTGCGCAAAAGAAGGAAGCAAAGGTAGCCCTGATCAGCGGCGGCGGCAGTGGCCATGAGCCTGCTCACGGAGGTTTTGTCGGGACGGGTATGCTGGATGCTGCCGTGGCGGGAGCCGTCTTTACTTCTCCGACACCCGATCAGATCCTGGAAGGAATCCGGGCTATTGCCACCGATGCCGGCGTGCTGATGGTTGTTAAGAATTATACCGGTGACGTGATGAATTTTGAGATGGCGGCAGACATGGCCGAGATGGAAGGTATTTCCGTAAAGCATGTAGTTACCAACGATGATGTGGCTGTAAAGGATAGCCTGTATACGATAGGACGCCGGGGCGTGGCGGGGACCATATTTGTACATAAGATTGCCGGTGCTAAGGCTGAGGAGGGTGCTTCCTTGGATGAGGTGCAGGCAGTTGCCCAGAAAGTGATTGATCATGTGCGGACCATGGGTGCGGCGATTACGCCCTGCACGGTTCCGGCCGCTGGGAAACCGGGATTTGAATTGGAAGAAGATGAGATGGAAGTCGGTATTGGCATTCACGGAGAACCGGGCACGCACAGGGAGAAGATTCGCCAAGCGGATGAAATCGTCGATCATCTGTTGGAGCAGATTTTAGCGGATATTGATTATACCGGCAGCGAGGTGGCGGTTATGGTAAACGGCGCCGGAGCTACTCCTCTTATGGAATTGTTTATTATCAATAACCGCGTGGCGGATGTACTGGCAGAAAAAGGCATTAAGGTCTATAAGACTTTTGTGGGTGAGTATATGACTTCTATTGAGATGCAGGGGTTTTCACTCTCTTTGCTGCGTCTGGACGAAGAGATGAAACGGCTTCTTGATGCGCCGGCGGACACACCGGCGTGGAGATAACATCGTCCATATGTTTTGCTCCTGTAACGGTATTCGTAAGGGCTAATCAGCGGAGTGATTAGCCCTGGCGTGAACTCAAATAACAGAAAAAAGAAGGTAGATACGTCATGACAGACAGTAACAAGGTGCGGGAGATTTTGTTGGCAATCGGAGAAAAGATTCAGCAGCAGAAGGATTATTTAACTGAATTGGATCAGCCTATCGGTGATAGTGACCACGGGATTAATCTGGCCAGGGGATTTGAGGCGGTAAAGCAAAAGGCGCCTTCCATGGAAGGGCAAGATATTGGAACGATTTTGAAGAATGCCGGCATGATATTAGTGTCTACTGTTGGCGGCGCTTCCGGTCCGTTATATGGATCGGCATTGATGAAAGCAGGAATTGCCATGGCCGGAAAAACCGAGATGGGGCCGGAAGACTTTTTGCATATGATGGAAGTGGCAATAGAAGCCGTAAAGCAGCGGGGCAAGGCAATTGAAGGAGAAGCGACTATGCTTGATGCGATGAGCCCGTCTCTGAGAGCGATGAAAACTGCTTATGAGGAAGGGAAGGATATTTCGGCAATGTTGGCGGAAGGAGTGAGGGCTTCCTGGGCAGGCGCGGAGCATACGAAAGATCTGGTAGCGACCAAGGGACGTGCCAGTTATGTCGGAGAGCGGGGATTAGGCCATCAGGACCCGGGGGCAACGTCGTATTCTTATATGTTGGAAGTGGTGGCGGAAGTTATCGGTTAAAGAGGTGCAGAATTTATGGTAGGAATTGTCATTGTATCACATAGCCGACATTTGGCAGAAGGAGTTGCAGAGATGGCGGCTATGATGGCTCAGGATGCGCCCTTGGCGATTGCCGGAGGATTGGAAGACGGCAGCCTTGGCACCAGTTTTGACAAAATAAGCGCCGCCATTGAATCGGTTTATTCCGATGATGGAGTATTGGTGTTGATGGATTTGGGAAGCGCAGTCATGACCACGGAGATGGTTTTGGAAACGATGCCGGAGCGGAAAGTGGAAATGGTGGACTGTCCTTTGGTTGAAGGCGCGGTAATAGCGGCGATTCATGCAGCGGCCGGCGCCGGTTTTGAGGCCGTAAAAGACAATTTGGAGAAAGTGGCTTTTACGAAGAAGTTTTAGAAGGAATTGCCGGAAATTATATTTTGATTCCCGCGAGCAATGAGCCAAGTGCCGTGCTTACAGCGGGGTTGTTGACTTAAAACAGAGGCGGAGGCGACGTATATGCGTTGCCTCCGCTTGGTTAGTCATGGGAAATGTGGTGTTCACTTCATGACTAATCACTTCGCTGATTAGTCATGAGCCAATATAGTTATTTTCTTCTGAACAATCCTGAAAAACTCTTGATTTTTGAAACTTTATGAATTATACTTATCTTAACTGGCAGTTATTGGCAAAACGGCTGCATTATGTAATATCCTTTTTGTGGAACATGTGGAACGGGAAGGGGATTTTGTTGTTTCCAGGCAAGCGCCTGATAACATAGATACATGATCATGGCCAAACACATGGCTGACGGAAAATTTAGTGAAAAGGAGCAGATAAGTATGTGGAAAAAAATTCGCAGGAACTACCGACGCCTGGTAGCGTTCTTACTGACAGCGGTCATTGTAGGCACCAATGTCTGTGGGAATGTCGGCGTTGCGTTCGCGGCAGGGATGTCGGAAAGTGCCTTGTTCCTGGTGGATGGAGAAGAGCTTCGTGAAGCCATCCAGGAGGCGAAAGAACACAGGGAAGTGTTTTCGTTTTCGGCACTGGAGCTGGCGGCTGCCAGGAAAAGCATTCGAAACAAGTATGAAAAACTGTTAGGGAAAAAAGACGGGGAAGTTTACGAGCTGGATTTGGAAATTGACGACAGCTATGCTCCGGAAGGGGCAGCCGTACAGGTATTTTACCATGCAGGTACGGAAGATGTGGTTTTCCTGTTCCTCAATGAAACCGATATGGAAGTGGAATACCGGGTAAACATCGATGGTTATGAGACAGAGCCGGTGACGGTAAAGCCCAATACTTATAATATTGAAGAGGAAGAGGATGCGTCTTTTGGGGAAAATTATGAAGCGGCGGATATGATCGACGACGTGAAGACGGCTCCGAAGGCGGAAGTAGTGGAGACAAAAGAGGCGCCGGCCGGAGAGGAAAGCGAAGAAGCCGGAAAGGATGAGACGGCTAAAGATGCTTCCCCGGACAGTAAAGGGGAGGAAAGCAGCGCGGTGGACGAAACCCTGGCGGATGAGGAAGAAAGCCAGGAAACGGAAGCTGACAGCACTGAGGCCGCCACGGAAGAAGGTACGGAAAAAGCCGGTGAGACAGAAGCTGCTGACAAAGAGGATGAAGAAACCGATGCAGAGGAAGAGCAAGTAACAGAAACCGAAGCGGAGACGGAAACTGAAACAGAGACGGAGCCGCAGACGGAGGCAGAGGTTGAGGATGCCGATGAAGTTTTGGATGAGCGGGAAGAGGAAGCATTAAGCAAATCCAATAGACAGGCAGCAGTTGTAGCTCTTTCCCTGGGGGACTTAGAAGAGGAAACTACAGCGGAGACAGAGGTTTCTGCTGAGGAAGAGACAGAAGCTGCTGAAACAGAAAAAGAAACCGAGGCGGAAGAGCCTGCAGAGGGTAAGACGGAAGAGGCTGCCGGAAGCGAAACAACTGAAGATGAAGAAAAAGAAACGGAAGCCGAAGCCGGGGAAACCGAGTACGAAACGGAAGAAGAAAGCAAGGCTGAGGATACGGAAACTGAGAAATCGACGGAAGCGGAAGAAACCGAAGCAGAAGAAACGGAAAAGGATGCCACGGTAGAAGAGACGGAAGCCGAAGATAAAACAGCGGCCGGAGAAACAAAGGGCGAAGAGAAAGAAGAGATAAAGGAAAATAGTGTCGGTTCCAACAGCAGCCAAACA
Organism: uncultured bacterium; assembly: GCA_947383005.1. Lineage (GTDB taxonomy): Bacteria > Bacillota > Clostridia > Lachnospirales > Lachnospiraceae > Brotaphodocola. The sequence goes on from CANDBT010000015.1 coordinate 82,888, forward strand.
GGCAGCACAGACAAGACGGACGGACAACTGTTAGAGGACGACAGCATAGAATTTCTGGGCAGACTGAAGGGGAAAGATTATGCTACAGTTACTCTGAAAAATCATGTGAACGCCAGGGCGCTCAAGGTCGCCTGGGAGGATATTGAAGAAATCATTTCTGAAGAGGAAGAAGAAATTTTTGAGTATCTGGTGGATTATTATGTAAATCTGCCGGAGGGCGCATCGGTGGAAGGCGCCGACCGAGTGGCCGAGGGTGAAGACCTGTATTTTGCCGTAGATGTGGAAGAGGGGTATGAGATCGCCGGCGTATATGCCAACGGCGAAGAACTGGAAGAGATTGAAGATGCGGCCGACAGGGCAAGCGCGTCCGACTGGGAGAGTTATGCCCATGTATATGTGGTTGAAGCGGTAGAAGATGACCTGACGGTTGAGGTTGAGGTTGAGGAACCGGAAGAGCTGGCGCCGGTAATTGCGGCGGCTACCTACACGGCCGAGACGGATGATGCCGTTGTCACGGTGAATGTGCCGGACGGGGCATTTACAGAGGAAGTAGACCTGAAGGTAGCAAAGATTGAAAATGAGGATCAGGTTGAGGCACTGAAGATTCAGGCGAACAGCCTTTTGGAAGAGGGCCAGGTTGTGGCGGAATTCCTGGCATATGATGTAAGCTTTGTTTCCAAAGAGACTGGAGACGAAGCAGAGCCTATGTATACGGTAGCAGTAAACATTCAGGTGAAGAAGCCTATGGTTTCCAAGGATACGGCTGAGACAGAAGCAATCGGAGTTTCCGTGCTTCATCTGCCGGAAGACGGGGAAGCAAAAGTAGTGACTTCGACCGAGAAAGCAGACGAAACCGAGTTTGCCTTTGAGACAGACAGCTTTTCGCCCTATGGAGTCGCCCTGCTTTCGGCTGGTTCAGGCAATAAAGCGAAAATTGGAGATACGGAATATGAATCCCTTCAGAAGGCAATTGAGGCCAGCCAACAGGGAGATGTGATTGTCCTGCTGGACTCCACGGATGAGAATATTACGTCCAATGGAAAAGAGTATACTCTGGATATGCAGGGCAGGATCTTGCGGTGCGGTCCGCAGAGGAAGAATGTTTTTACGGTTAATGGCGGAAATGTGACGATTCAAAACGGTACAATTACTGGCGGTGACTGGGGAAATAGAAGCGGCCAGGACGGCATTGGGCTGTACATTACTTCTGGCGCCGTTGTATCGCTGGAAAATTGTTTAATTACCGAAAACATGGGGAGAGCCAGCGGCGGAGTCCATGTTACAGGCCAAAGCGAACTGACACTGACGGACTGCCGGATTTCCGGGAATACAGGTATTAACGGAGGCGGGGTTGTTGCCGAGAATAGCACGGTTGTTATCAGTGGCGGAAGCATTACGGACAATATGATAAAGAATACCAATGACAACTCCAGCGGAGGAGTCATGGTGAAAAACGGAAGCCTGAGTATCGATGGCACAGAAATCAGCGATAATACCAATGGTTCCGGCGGTTTTAGCGGGCTTTATGCACTCAATAGCGTGGTGTCGCTGAAAAATACAGCATTGACAGGCAATAAGCTGAAAATTGATAATACAGATCAGGTTATTTCCTTTGAAAATGTGGAAGTAAAAGATATTACGGATAGATGTGCCGCCTATGTAAAGACGAATGGGATTTTTGTGGCGGAAAACTGTAAATTCCATGATAACGTTGGCAGAGGAGGGGCTTCTGGCTCGCCCACAAACATTCTGACTTTTGTCGGAACAGGGACAAAAACTTTGACGAACTGCCAGTTTACCGGCAATATAGGGGATGCAGACCCTGCGGATGCAACGAACAGTTACGTTGCAGGGCCAGTGAGAATTACGGCCGGGGATGTGGTTTTGAATAACTGCACGTTTTCCGGGAATACAAACTGGAAATACGGAACAATCTACAGCAACACAACAGGGACCGTTACCCTGAACGGATGTCAGATTACCGGCAATGACGGCGTTGATGTCGGTGGGGTTTTTGTTACAAACAGCAAGATGGACGTTCTGGATTCTGTCATTAAAAATAATACGGGAATCAATAAGGCAGGCGGTATTCAAATTGACAGAAACGCGAAATTCAGCATGACAGGGGGCGCATTGTATAATAACCGATGCGAGAAAGTCCCTGCCAACGATGTGAATATGACAAGTACTCCCTCTGCGGTAACGATTCAGAAGGCCAGCGCGATGTCAGACGGTGATGTTGATTTCAGTGATTATGTCTGGGCTAATTTAAATAACCAGATGCTTGATGGGGAACTGACTGTCAACAGTGACTTTTCGTTTAAGACCTGGAATGCAATAAAGCGTGATAAATGTGTGGCCCGGCTGAATGGAAAAGATTATGAAACCCTGACTGAGGCATTAACGGCAGCAAAGAACGGCGATACGATTGATCTGGTTGCTTCGTATATTCCGATCAAGAAAATGTTTACCGTTGATAAAGAAATTACTGTTAATATGAACGGCTGCTATATTTTTGCGGATAACCCAGGAAATGATAAGTACACAAACACGGCGTCAGGTACGCAAGGTGTGAGCGGCGGCGTAGTTGCAAGAGGCGGTATTTTTAAAGTGGCGAAAGGCGGTACGCTTAACCTTAGTGGAAAGGGTACTATGGGAAACCGTATTATTATGGCGGGCGGCGAACTGAATTTCAACGGCGATGTTTTTATTAAACTGTCAGGCAGTAGCAATACCGACAGCGCTCCGGTAGCTGCCGCTAATTATGATAAAGAAGTGAGAGGCGGAACGGTCAACGTCAACAGCGATATGGATTTCCTGAAAGTTTACTTGCAGGAAGGGGAATTCCGGATAAACGAAAACGCATCGGTGAATAATCTGAACCTGGAATTAAGAGCACAGACAAGTAGAAAAACATTCGTGAAGGCAGAAATCAATGGCCCTGTTACGGAAATGACGCTTTCCCAGAGCATTTCCGGAGCCGGAAGATATGGTACGGCAGAGGAACTCCAGGATGTGACATTAAACAGCGCCATAGGATCGCTGGCATTATCTAAGGGACAGGATTCTTCTTATGGATATGTTCCTGTTACCAAAGCGGGTCCTGGGCTCAGGTTGGATTCTTTTGCTTACACGGTAACATTAACTGCGCCATATGATAAAAAAACGATGGCTAATCCGACAATACCAATGGATGATATCATGATCATCCAGGGAGACGTTAAGGCGGAACAGATCAATCTGGCTAATGCTGACTGGAAATCCGGTTCCACTTACGACATGAAATGGTATAAATCTGATGGAGGAGATGATAAAAATTATAAATTCCTGATCACGGTTGCCGTGGGGGACAAAGGAATCGTTTTACGGAAAAACCTGCCGACCGGGGCGGCTGTATTCCTGGATGGCAAAAATGGTAAAGATACCAATGACGGTAAGGCGATTAATACCCCTGTCAAGACTTTTTCGAAGGCAAAAGAAATACTTAAAACGAGTGACCTGGATACCATCTATGTGATTGGAACCGTATCCGTCACCGGTACCAGCACAAGGCCGGAGAAGTGGAGTCTTGGAGACCTTGGGGAAGGAAAGACACTGAAGCGGTATGCGACCCTTCAGGAACCGATGGTGAACGTGCCATCCGGAAAGGTTCTGGAATTGGGGAATATCGTTATTGACGGCGGTAATATGGAGGTAACTGCGCCGATTATCAAAAACATCGGTACATTGAATATTACAGCAGGCACAGTGTTACAAAATAATATCAACACTTATAATAATTTTACGCAATATGGCGGCGGAACGAAATGTGAGGGCGGCGCGGTCTGGAGTTCCGGTACGCTGAATATGAGTGGCGGAACGATTACCAATAATACGGCAGTAAGCGGCGGCGGTGTGTTCACCGAGGGTGTATTTAATTTCAGCGGAGGAGATATTACCGGCAATAAGGGCGAGGGAACTTTAAAGTTTAAAGCCGGTACAAAGTCAGCCGAATCCCCGAGCGGTGGCGGTGGCGTGTTCGTGGCCTTTAAGAGCGGAAAGATGAATATGAGCGGCGGAACGATTTCGGGCAACAGCGCGATGGCAGGCGGCGGCATTGCTCTGGGTAATCTTTCTACTATGTATATTGGCGGTACATTGACTATGACCGGCGGCACGATTGAAGGGAATACGGCTGAGAATAAAAAGGCTGATGCCAGTGCTTATGCCGGTGGCGGTGGTATTTACGTCCAGGCAACTGGTGTCGCAGAGATTACGGGCGGTTCCATCATCGGAAACCACAGTGAAGGCGGTATGTTTGGCGGTGGCGGTATTTATGTCAATGGAGGCAAGCAGGGGTATAAGAACGGCTTGCTGAAATTGAAGAAGGTAAAGGTCAGCGAAAACAGCAGTGATGAAAGCGGCGGCGGAATTGCGGGATGCCCGAGTTCGGATGTAGAAATTTATCTGACGGATGGCGGCCTGATTCATGGGAATAACGGAGGGAAAGACGATATCTTTATTACCAGCAAGGTAGCCGGGTATTATGGAACCCCCAATGTGGATATTTCCCGTTATATGATAAATGGTGGAGTATATGGGTGGAAAGATACACAGACCGGAGAGTTTGCTTCTTCCAGCGTCCTGCGCTGCGTCAGCTCCGGAAATATCCAGAGCACCTACGAAGCTCGTATCTATGCCTCGGTGGATGCGGATGACATTACCGTGACGGATGATGATTTGAGCGTGTTCATCACCGGTAATACATCTCGCACAAGAGGTGGCGGAATCGGTACGAATGGAGATGTGGTAATCGGTACTGAGGATGATACGGAGAAGACTCAGATTAAAGTCACCAAACAATGGAGACTGACGGAAGGTGGCCCTGTATTAACGGACGCCGAGCTGAATGAGCCTGGCAGCATTAACGATATATTTAAGTACACCAGGGTTCATTACACTCTGTGGGGCAAATATGCGACAGAGGGTGAAGATGCCTGGCAGGTGATTGACCGGGGTTCTTCCGCGGTTCAGTCTGATGGCAAGTGGTTTGTCTCCACGTTTTCCAATCTGGATCTGAAGGATGCAGCCGGAAACGAATGGGTGTATAAGGTAACAGAGGACGAAGACGATCTGTTTACAGGTGAAGTGGTAGACAATAAGGATGGAACCTGGACAGTGACGAATACTCCGGTATATTCCCTGAAGATCTCGAAGAAGGTTGTCAACACGTATGAGGATGAATATCCGGAGAAGAAGACATTTACTTTTACTGTCACCTTAAAGGATAAGGACGGGAATCTCTTCAATGGGGATTTAACGGCAGTCAACCAAAATGATGAAACCAGTACCATTTCCTTTGTGGATGGAAAAGCCAGCGTGGATCTTGCGGATGCTGAATCTGTCTGGATTAAGGGGATTCCTGCCGGAAGTGTATATTCTGTGGAAGAGGACCCGGGAGAGGATTACGAGGCGTCTATTGTGATTACAACCCACCAGGCAGGGCGCAGCGACCTCAAGGAGGAAAATATCAGCGGACCGGCAACAGGGGATCAGACCATCTCGGTTGGCGTTAATGATGTTACCTATACGAACACTACCAAAGTGCCCCATGGCAGCTTGGTGATCAGTAAAACGGTTGCCGGCGGCGGAGATTTGGAAAAAGAGTGGAACTTTACGGTAGAATTGTTTAAAAAGAAGAAAGTGGATTCGAGCGAAGAAGATACAGAAGAGAAGTATACGAAAGAAGCCCTGAAACCGGAGACCGGAAAAGTATTCGACTTTACTTATACCAAGAAGTCAGCGGACGGGGAAGTAGTAGATACCGGCAATGTAAGGCTGAACGGCATAAAGGCTGAATTCGGGGATAAGGAAACCGGAGTATTCCAGGAGACCATTTCTCTGGCTCATGGGCAGTCAGTAATGATTGAGGGCCTGCCTGCAGGCGCCAGCTATCTGGTGACAGAAGAAGAGGCAAATGAGGGAGATTATGTAACTACCGTTACTGGAGAAGAGGGAATTATCGTAAATAAGCAGACCAAGGAAGTCAAATTCACCAATACCGAAGTCGGCGGCCTGACAATCCATAAGACGGTGGAAGGAACAGACGGAGATAAACAGAAGGATTGGGAATTCACCGTGAATCTGAATCTGACTGATGAAGAGGGCAATTCCCTGTTTACCGGAACAGAAGATCCGGATACGTTTATTACCTATAAGAAGTACAATGGCGTTCTGGGTACGGAGAATGAGGGAATCCTGGAGACGGGAACCATTCCTGTGAATAAGGATACAAGCAAAGCAGAATTTACCACAACCCTGAAGCATGGCGAGTATATTACCATCAGCAATCTGCCGACCGGGACAGGGTATGATGTAAGTGAAACAGAAGCAAATACTGGCAGCTATGTGACCACGGTTAATAATGAAGCTTATGTTGACTCGGCTTTAGGAAGAATCGAGATTGAGGCGGGAAAGGAAATCCAGGTTCATTTCGTCAATGATCTGCAAAAAGTAGATATTGAAGGAAAGAAAGTCTGGGATGACGCCGGAAACCAGGATGGAAAACGCCCGCAGAGTATCACCGTGAACTTGTATGCTGATGGTGAACTGGCGGACAGCATTTCGGTGACGGCTGCAGATGCAGAGAACAGCGACCAATGGAACTGGAAGTTTACCGGCCTGCCGAAGTATGAGAATGGGGCAGAGATCAAGTATACGGTTACAGAAGATGCCGTGGCCGATTACAGTACGGCATATGATAATGACAATTTTGTCATTACCAACAAGTATACTCCAGGCGAAACCAGTTACACGGTACAGAAGATCTGGTCAGATGAAGGAGATAAGGATAAACTGAGACCGAACAGCATCAGCGTGCAGTTGATGCAAAATGGTGAGACAAGAGATGAAGCGGTGATCCTGAATGCGGAAAACGGCTGGACTTATACATGGTCGGGGCTTCCGCAGAAATCGAATGGCCAGGATATTGAATATAGGGTAGCGGAAATCGGAAGCATAAATGGCTATACGGTAAGCTACAACTATACAGGAAATACCACGATTATCACCAACACACATACCCCGGAAAATCCGCCGGATGAGCCAGGCAAACCAGGAAGGCCTAACCGCCCAGGCGGTGGCGGCGGCAATCCGCCACGAGGCGGAGACAACCCGGGAGGGCCAGGTACTACGACTACGATCGAAACCCCGGAAGTGCCGTTGGCAAACTTCCCGCCGGAGCCGATAGTGGAATTGCCGGAGGAGATGGATGTCCCGCTGGCGGCGCTGCCAAGAACTGGAGACAGCCGCCAGGCAGGCGCGATGATGGCATTGTTCGGGATAGCAGGTCTTGGAGCCTTGTTCTCGGCCATAGCGCTTCATAAGAAAAAAGATGATCAGGAAGGCTGATAGTCAGCCAGGAATTGAACATTGAATGCCCACGGGCTGCTATACTTGATTGATCAAGTATAGCAGCCCGTGGGTTTTTATTCCACAGGAGGAGGGGTGTAATGAGCAAATATGATGTATTATGGAAACGGGTAAAAGATGACGGCAGGGAGTCTTTTATATTGACTTTTGATGAGATTAAGGAGATAGTTGGGATTCCGATTGACCATTCTTTCCTGAAATACAAAAAAGAACTGGACGGGTACGGATATCGGGTCGGTAAAATATCGATGAAAAACCAAACGGTTATTTTTGAAAAAATTGGGGAATTTGCATGTCCGGCAGAGCCAGCAGAGAAGAGGTAATATCATGAAGGAGATATTAACACAGGATCAGCGGCTTGATCCGGGAGGGTGATGCCGGTCTTATCTTTTTTAGAGAATCGGCAGATTTTATTGGTCTTTTTCCATAGCGGGAACCGCTGTGGTCCGGGCAGACAATTTCAACATCTGGGAGGAATTGCACATCCATTGTGATCTGTCCCGTACCGTCACAGGCGGGGCAGCGCAGTGAGCCGGTATTATAGGAAAAATCGGCCAGTTTGTACCCGTTGGTTTTCGCATCCGTTATGTTGGCGTACAATCGCCGCAGATCGTCCAAAACGCCGCCGTATGTGGCAACGGTAGAGCGGACATTCGTACCAATGGATGTTGCGTCAATCATATTCACCCGCTGGATTCCATTCCACCATATCTGAATGTCAGGTGAAATTAGACGAGCAGATATTTTTCCGTATTGTCGAGAATATCTTTTCTAATGCCATTCGATATGCTAAAGGCAAGGTGAATTTTGGTTACTCCCTTACCGATGGGATGCTTATGATCACCATATCGGACGATGGCAAAGGCTTTTCAAGGGCAATGCTTTGTAAAAAGAACACCTTTCTTTATTCTGAGGATAAAACAGGAGAGTATATGGGCATGGGATTGGCTACAAGCCGCATCCTTAGTTAGAAACACGGCAGAAGTTTAGAACTTTCAAATTCGTAAATCATAAAGTTGCAAAGGTGGGGTATAGGTGAACTTAAATAGAATCAAATCCATTTTCCCTGATTTTCAAATGAGCCATTTCAATATGTTTGATAGGATTACCTTTTTGAAATGGGAAACTACATTAGATAATAATTCTTGGGAAGAACATACAAATTTAGTATTAGGTATGACCAGTCCAGATAATTATAAAATTTTCATAAAATTTGTAGATGTAAATTCTTGGCGTTTTCACAAAAGTGGTAAAATTTCTGGATTTTATATTAAAGATATGACCGTGAGAGGATATGAAAATAATTCAAAGTATGAGGTTGGTGATTATGAAGATAATGAAATAGAATTTTACTGTTCAGATGTAATAATAAAAAGTTTGGAAAAAGGCGGATAATAATTTTATATTTGTGGAAGTGGCAGGACGAGAAATTATTATCTTTAAGGGGTGGCAACATGAATAATTACAAAAAAGTTTTATTTTACATTGCTGAAAACGGATAAAATGAACAGTAACTATACAAATAACTGAACGCGCCTTTTATCACAATTTGCTTCGCAAATTCTGATAAGCTATATTATCTGATATAAAAAGTATAGGGTTATTTATCTTAAAGAGTCCGGCAGGCTGTTTTTTCGCAGACTAACTTATTCTGCGAAAATCCTTCCAAAATCAGGTAAAAGTAAGGCTTTTAAGCCGTATGACCACGAATTTGACCATAAAACAAATTCATCATTGCCTGTCATTCCTTTCGATTTCAAAGGTGTTTTTCGTAATTTTGACCATGAAAGTGACCATAAAAACCTTATTTCTTTCAAATTTTGCCCTGATGAAATATCAGCCACCCGGAATAATCCCTGTTACAGCCATCTGAAACTGCCCCCAAATCAAAAAATCATTGCGGTTCCTTATTAAGTATGATAAAATAACATTCGGTATAGTTGATGACGCAGAAAGAATATCTGTTTTTTCTTTTCGCAGAATAAGTTAATCTATGACAACTGAATTCCGCCTGGACATGGGAACTCACTTGTCGCTGGTCTGGGCTTATCCTGCAAGTCAGGATGGAGTTTACATGAAAGAGCATAAAAATACGATATATAAGACCATTTACCAATACAATCAGGTTCCCGTTCCTGCTTCTGACATGAAGCGGCTGCTGGAGATTGCCAGGGACTGCAAAGTAGTTAAAAATTATGTTTATGACCGTTATGGCGGGATTGGCGGCCTGCTAAAAATCTATCCAGGCTATACGGTGCAGAACGAGATGACCAAAAGCGGGCTGAGAGAAAAGCTGGGTCTTCCATCCATATATTTTTACTTGTCCATTTTTGATGCTTTGGGGGATATTAAAAGCCAGTGGACATATGCAAAAAAACGGGTGGAGAAAAATATCAGGAATAATCCGAATCTGTCAGCAGAGGAACGGCATTACCTGCGTTTTGTCATGAAGCAAAGTCAATGTTTTGAATCAATTCTTGTGGGGGGAGAACTGAAGCTGGCGGATGGTTGGAGCGAGGGGTATGCGGCTATATGTGCGGGCGTTGATACTCACAGGCTGGATCAATATCTGCGCAGGCAGGTGCGGCGGCATTTGGATAAGCCCCATACTGACGCGGCGGAGGGGTTTATTGTCTCTCCGAAAGGATATCGGTATGCGGATCACGGGATCTATCTTACAATGAAAGAAAGCCGAAAGAGGCTATTCATTCCATTGACTGACAATAACCAGTACAAGACGCAAATTTATGTCCGTCTCTGCCCAGACAAAGAAAGAATCACACTCAACATTCCTATTGAGGTAAGACAGCGGCATCCAAAGGGGTATAGCGGGAAATCGGGGCTGGCAATGGGGCTTAATTGTATGTTTGTGACAGACCAGGGCAGGGTCTATGGGGAGAAATATTTAGAGTATCAGTCTGCCATCACGGATTATGTGCGCGAAAGGCTTCCACGCCACCAGAGAAACTCCAGAAACAATCCTGGCAAGAAAAAATATAATGCGGGGAAGACAAGGCTGGAGAAGATGATGCATGATTATGTAAATGCGGAAATTAATCGGATGTTGGAAACGGAAAAGCCAGGCGTTATTTATATTCCTAAATTCCCGGCAAAGTCAAAGGCAGGTTTTAACCGGAGAGTAAACGCGACAATCAATATGTGGCAGAAGGGATTTATAAAAAGCAGGTTGTCCCAGAAATGCAGGGAACGGTCTATTGAATTGGTGGAAGTATTTGGTAAAGGAATTAGTACCCAGTGCAGCCGTTGCGGCGCGGATGGGGTGAAGGAGGATGGGGTATTTCGCTGCTCAGCCTGTAAAATGGAGCTTCCAGAAAGGCAAAATACCGCAGGGAATGTCCTGAGAAGAGGACAGGAATCAAAGAAGGGAATAGAGGCAGGTTCATTATGAAGGATCCCATGGATGAACGTACCGCGAGGAAGCGTTTGACCGGAATCGAAGATTGAAACAGGAACGTGGGTAAATTCTTTTGATAAAAAAAAAGACGGCGTTAGAAGCCAGTTCTTTAGGGAACTGGGTATTGGGTATGCCAAGACCCAGGGAACTCTCATGTGGGCTTTCTGCCATGGGAGAAGTACCGGGAGCGAAGCGGGCAGAATATAACCATAAAGTGAAATACCATGTATGGGAAACTGTCAGCATCACCCGATGAGGTGACCAAATATGTCTTATTAAAAGGCAAGCACGGCACTTGGCTCAGTGTCACGGAAATAAAGGAGAGCCTGTGGAAATAGGTAAACCATAGCGAAAGAGGACTATATGATTACAACGTTGATTTTTGCGGGTGGGACGGGAAAGAGAATGAACAGCCGTTCAAAGCCCAAACAGTTTTTGGAGATGCATGGAAAACCGATTATTATTTATACGTTAGAGTATTTCGAGTATCACGATGAAATTGATAATATAGTAGTTGTCTGCATAGCAGACTGGATAGAGGAATTAAAGGGGCTTTTGAAGCGCTTTGGCATCACGAAAGTTAGCAAGATTGTGCCAGGAGGAGAAACGGGGCATGATTCGATATATAAGGGCCTGCTTGCTATGAGGAATATGATATTAGACAAGGATATCGTACTGATTCACGATGGGGTCAGGCCTTTGATTAATAAAGAGCTGATCAGCTTAAACATTGACGCGGTTAAAAAATATGGAAATGCAATTACGGTGGAGGCGGTAAGAGAAAGCATAGTACGCAGCGAGGACGGACAAAAGATCACAGATGTCCCGCCCCGAAATCAGATGTACATAGCAAAGGCGCCACAGTCATTCTTTTATCATGATATATTGGATTTATACGACAGGGCAGAAAAAGATGGAATCAAGACCATTGACTCTTCTCATTTGTGCAGTCTTTATTATGTTCCGATGCACATGGTCAATAGCACAAAAAATAACATTAAAATTACAGAACCAGCGGATTTTTATATTTATCGGGCACTTTATGAAGCGTTGGAAGGACAGCAGGTTTTTGGAATATAAGGAGCTTTTTTTATGGGAAGGCATATAAAAAAAGAATTATTGAAGACGATAGATTTAATGATAGAAGCAAACCTTACCATCCGTGATATGAACCAGAATGACCGGTCTGTGATTATGGATAACCTTGCACAATCCCAGGAGGCAGCGCTGAGGATAGGTAATGCTCTGGAAAGCTTGGAGGGAAAGGGAAGCCAAACCGTTTTCCGGCTGGAGGAATACTGTGAGAGTTTGTATTTGATGAGTCAATCCGTAGAAGATCCCGCGCAGTATGTGAAATGCTCGAAGATTATCCAGAAGCAATTAGCTTGCATAAGGGAGGAAATCTACCATGGGCTGTCTGATGAAAAGTGGGAGATCGTATTCCTGCCTTACAAGGCTTCCATGTGGGATAGTTTAGAAAGTGTGTGGAGGGCGGCGTCGCTGGATAAGCAGTGTGATGTCTATGTGGTTCCTATTCCATATTTTGAAAGACGTTCTGACGGTACGTTGGGTGAGATGCGTGATGAAGGCGACTTGTATCCGAGGTATGTGCCGATTACTTCGTGGAAGGAATATAACATGATGGAAAGGCATCCGGATATCATATATATCCATAACCCATATGATCAATATAATTATGCGACCAGCGTCCATCCGAATTTTTATTCCGTTCAATTAAAGCGATATACAAATATGTTGGTTTATATACCTTATTTTGTTGCTACGGCGCATCGCGTCGGAGAAGATTTTTGTACTTTGCCAGGGGTATTTTTTGCAGACAAAGTGATTGTAGAGGACGATGATATAAGAAAAATTTACATAGATGAATTACGAAAGTTCGAAAAGGAAAACGGTTGCGAAGGAAAATTTGGAAAGGCAGAAAAGAAATTCCTGTCTCTGGGAAGTCCTAAATTTGACAAAGTGCTCTATACGAAAAGAGAACAAGTATCGATACCGTCAGAATGGGAGCCGTTTCTGTACGCCGAAGATGGAACGCGCAAAAAGGTTGTATTGTACAACACGACATTGGATGCTCTTTTGAAAGATGAAGGATATATTAAAAAAATCAAAGCCGTTCTCCATATGTTTTATGAAAACAAGGATGATATCACGCTTTTATGGCGTCCCCATCCGTTGAATATGGCTGCCATGCAGTCGGTACGCCCTCAAAAGCTTATGGAGTATCAGACAATCGTTAAGGATTACAAAGAAGAAGGATATGGAATTTATGATGATACTCCGGATATCCACAGGGCGATCGCGATCAGCGACATCTATTACGGAGACTGGAGCAGCGTCGTGTCATTATATGA
>CANDBT010000016.1 GCA_947383005.1 uncultured bacterium
TAACTTATCAGAATTTGCGAAGCAAATTTTGATAAAAGGCGCGTTCTTAGCGCCGCAAATCCGATTACAGGAAGCCGTTTTTGCTTCCTGTAATATAACTTATCAGAATTTGCGAAGCAAATTTTGATAAAAGGCGCGTTCTTAGCGCCGCAAATCCGATTACAGGAAGCCGTTTTTGCTTCCTGTAATATAAAGATAAAAAGGAAAGGAAACACCGTCGTCGGGGGAAAGGGCCTGGGGCGGTGTTTCTTTAGGTTGTGTCAGTACCCGCTGTTTATGACTTTCCAGTTATCGGATTTGGATTTGCGGGCAATGCTGATGGAACGCATGGGGTTTCCGGCGCTTTTGTCTTTTCCGGTCAGTACCAGGTAGATGATGATATTGCCTGGCGGGTATTCGGATTCGATACCTGTATTCTTGTACATAGGGAAGTCGTCCTCTGCCGGCAGGATTTCTTCTACGCCGCCAAAACCAGGGGATTTTTCCGTAAAATAATATCGGGCCAGTTCCTCTGTCGCCGCCAGTTCTTCGTCTGTCAGGGATGCGGCATAGGCGGGAGCGTCTTGGCTTTGATCGGTTTCAACGGTATAGTTAGAACCGTAAACGATAAATTCAGAAGGGATAAAGCTGAGGGAATCACGTTCTTCATCAGCCAAAGTATAATACCAGTCCAGCCACTTTTGTGTATCTTCTGACAATTCGCTCTTTTTTTTGGATATGCCGTTGAATTTGATTATTTCGTCCTCCGCGGAAGCTGATTCTTCCGACTGGCTGCATGGTGAAGAGGGGGACTCCTGGGAGGGGGAGCCGTCGGGAGAACCGGCACAGCCGCAGAACAGCAAAGCTCCTGTGATCAGGAGAATGGATATTTTTTCCCAGTACATAACAAATGCCTCCTTTTTGCTATTATAGCAATAAAAGAGCGGAAAAAAATGAAGATATTTATAACATTATTTGAATTTTTATAACACTTACAGTTTGTCAAAGAACAGGGGATGAATATGAAAAATCGGATATTTACAGACAACGAAGAGAAATTGCTTAAGACTATCGGAACGGTAATTCAGGTTCAGCCGGGACATCCCGTCTATATGAAAGGCGATGTGGCGGAACGGGTTTATTATGTGATAAAAGGGCGTGTTCGGGTTTATGAAAATATTTCTTCCGGCCGGGAAATGACGCTGGACGTGGTGGAGGCAGGCCGGATTTTTGGTGAATCCGCTTTTGTGGGGGGAAATTTGCGGCCGACTTGCGTACAGGCGGTCAATGCAGTCACTCTGATTTCCATGCGGGTGAGTGATCTGCTGCCATATTTCCGGCAGGAACCGGATCTGGCGCTGCATTTTCTCCAGCTCTGCTCGTACACAATGGATTATCTGACGGAGAGGATGGAGGATCAATGCCTGCTTGACCGATATGGTAAGGTAGCGAATTATCTTTTGAACGAGACCAGGATGGATTCGGAGGAGAAAGGGACAGTGGGAGGCGTGCTTCCCTACACACATGAAGATCTGGCGGTATCCCTGGGGCTTAACCGTTCTACGGTGACTATGGTACTGAAAAAATTTGAGAAGGAAGGATGGGTGTCCAGCGGATATCAGCAAGTAAAGGTTATCAATCGGAAAGCTCTGGAAGAAATGGTGGAGCAGCAAAAAAATCAGTAAAAATCTTAGAATTGTTACATATACAACAATGTTTTTTCGGCCTTACGTTATAATGAAAATCAGAAAGAGAGTTTCTGAAAAATGTATAAGTGGCGATAGTTCAGACGGGCGAGAAGATGTTCCGCCTGGATTGCCACGATAAACGAGGGAGGAAAGAAGATGAAACAGGGAAAGACATTGATGTATATTGTGGCGGGGAATCTGTTGCTGGCTTTTGCTGTCTGTGCGTTTGTGGTTCCCAATCATTTTATGGCAGGAGGCTCTACAGGAGTAGCTTTGGCGCTGCATTCGTGGATACCCCTTCCCTTATCTGCGATTACTGCTGTGGTGAATACTTCTTTGTTTGTATTGGGGTTTGTCTGCCTGGGAAAGAAATTTGCTGCGGCTTCTCTGTGTTCGACGGTTATTTATCCGATGGTAATGGGTGTGATGGAAAAGCTGCCTTTGGGCCAGTGGTTCGGCGGGAATCTTATGTTGTCTGCGGTTTTGGCCGGGGTGTTTATGGGAGGCGGCATTGGCCTGGTGCTGCGGGCCGGCGGTTCCACAGGCGGTATGGATATCCCCCCTTGTATCCTGCAAAAGGTTAAACATATTCCTGTCGGGGTTTCGATGGTCTGTTTTGATTTGGTGATTTTGGCTGCGCAGATGTTGCGGGGGTCATGGGAAGGGATTTTCTACGGAATGACGATTATTGTTCTTACTTCGGCCATGGTAAGTTTATACTCAAGAACATGCTTATTGGCCCAATAATCGGGTGATTTTGTGGAAATTAAAAAGAACAATAAATTGAAAAAATCTATTGAACATTTCCCTTATTTCGTGATAAACTTGATATGTGACGTTTTTCTAAGCCACTTTAACGCTGACTTTAGTTTTCAGGTCTGCCTGGATGGCTTAAATGTGACTGTAGGAGGCGCGAACATGAGATTATCCGAAAAAAAAACTGACGAGAACGCCAGGATGTATGCCAGCCGTGTGATATTGGACAATATTATCAACTTGGAGCTGCCGCCGGGATCCGGGCTTAGTGAAAACGAATTGTCCGGTTTATTGAACCTGTCCCGTACTCCGGTGCGGGAAGCATTGATTGAGATGAGGCGGATGGGATTGGTTGAAATTATTCCCCAGAAGGGAAGTTTCGTGACAAAGATTGATTATGAGCTGATTGAGGAAGCAAAATTTATGCGCCTGGCTTTGGAAAATGCCGTTTTGCGTTTGGGGTGTGAACAAGGGGTTTCCGAGCATATTTTGAATCAGCTTAAAGAAAATCTGGAACAGCAGAGTATGTATACCTTATCGGAGGAAGCGTACAGCACGGTAATCGGATTAGACAACTCTTTTCATCGCCTGCTGTTTGAAGCGGTAGATAAGATACGGACTTATGAGCTGCTGCAGACACAGATGGTCCATTTTGACCGGCTGCGGACGTTGGCTTATAAGGCGCTGAAGGGCGAAAAGAATAGTGTGACGCTGAAGGATCACGAAAATATTTTGTATGCATTGATAAGAAGGGATTATGAATTGGGCGAGATGGTGATGGCGCGTCATCTGACGAGGCATCAAGTGGAAAAAAAGGAGCTGGACAGCCTTTATCCGGAGTACTTCTTGTAAGAATCCAAAGTTTTGGCGCTGAACCGTGGGGAAACAGGCTGTGAAACGCAGGGCATGGAATTACGGTGAAGATATGAACAAAAAGAGAAATGCGGGCAGGCGGGCAAAACAAAAGAAATGGGGCCGCTGCAAAATGGTATATTTTGCAGCGGCCCCATAAATTATTAGTACATGGTAACGACTACTTTCATATACTGGTTGGGATGTTTTTCAATATCGCGGATGATTTCCGGCGCCTCGTCAATCGAGATGGTTTTTGTCAGGATTTTTGCCATGTCTACTTTTTTTGAGCAGATGATATCGATGGCTTCCTCAAATTCCCTGGCGCTGGTACGCGCCCCCCGGATGTCGATTTCCTTACGGGTGATGACATCGGTCGGCAGAGATGTTTCGGTTTTTGGCCAGCCGGTTAAAGTGATACGTCCTGCGTGGCTTACGTAGTCGAAGGTAGAGCGGATAGCCGAATTGGCGCCGCTGCATTCCATAACCTGCTGGGCCATCACTCCGTTGGTGATTTCCCGAATGCGTTCCACGGGATCTTCTTCTTTGGAGTTGATGATATATTCAATACCCAATTCTTTGGCAAAGTCGAGACGTTCCTGTACTAAATCAAGAAGAATTGCGTGCGCGCCGTAGGCTTCGGCTACCATACCAGCTACAAGGCCGATAGGGCCTGCGCCGATGATTACGCAGTACTCTCCGGCAGTAAGGCCGCCCCGGTGGATGCCGTGGAGGGAGATGGTCAGCGGTTCGGCCATAGCGGCATCAGTCCAGCTCATATCTTCCGGCATTTTGATCAGCATGTCTGCCGGATGGCAGAAATACTCAGCCATGCCGCCTTCGCTGTGGACACCCAACACCCGAAGGCTGGTACAGCAGTTGGTACGGCCGATACTGCAGGGGTAGCAGTCACCGCAGTAAAGATAAGGGTCAACGATGACTTTATCTCCGGCTTTCAGGCCTTTGGGGTTATTCTCGGGGATCTCTTCGATGATGCCGGCGAGTTCATGGCCGATGGTCCGGGGATAGGAAACCAGGGTGTTGGTACCACGGAAGGCGCCAATATCGCTGCCGCAGATACCGGCGCTCATAATGCGGATCAGGGCTTCTCCCGGCTGAGGAGTGGGTTTTTCTCTTTCCATAATGGAAACTTCCCAGGGTTTGGATAAATAAACAGCTTTCATTTTTTTCCTCCTTTTTAGATATGATTAACAGCAAAAATTTAAGGTTTTCGCATGTTTTTATAAATTTTCAAAAGTCAAGACGATTTTGCGAATGGACGGATCATGGGTGTCTACAAAGTCAAAGGCTTCCTGTGCATGGGTCATAGGGAACCGATGGGAGATAGAGCCGTTAAGATCCAGTTTTCCGGCTTCAATCAGTTCGATTGCTTTTCCAAACATCTTGTTTTGGAGACGGGAACCACGGACATCCAATTCTTTGGAGGTAATCAAAAACTGATTTACTTCGATAGGTGCGGTGGAGAAGCCCATAACCATGACTCTTCCGGCATTGCCCGTAGCTTTTAATAATGTCAACAAAGAGTCTTTTGTGCCCGAGGCATCGATGGATACGGTAGAGCCATGGCCGTCCGTATATTCTTTGACTTTTTCCTCCAGATTTTCGGTCAATACATTGATGGTATAAGATGCGCCGTTCGCTTTTGCCGCTTCAAGCTTGGCATCTACGATATCGGCTACGATGATGTGACCGCATATCTGCCGGGCGATTTTGAGGATAGAGCTTCCTAAGGCTCCGGCGCCTAAAATCAGCAACATGTCATCCTGGACGAGCTGGGCGCGGGAACAAGCCTGAATGGCGATGGTAGTGGGCTCGATCATTACGGCATCTTCATCGGAAAGGGAGTCGGGGAGCAAATAGCAATCTTCTTCCGGTACGGCCATGTATTCCCGGTAGCCGCCGTCAATGTGCACGCCCCGTACGGCTAAGTTGTCACAAACGTTTCCTCTTCCGATACGGCACGGATAACAGTGGCCGCAGCTTGTGACCTGATTGATGATTACCCGGTCGCCGGCTTTGAATTTTGTTGCGTTTTCCCCGACGGATTCTACGCGTCCTACCATCTCATGTCCGATGATTCTCGGATAGGTAGCAGCGGCATTCGTGCCGTGATAGATGCCGACATCGGAACCGCAGATACCAGCCGCGGTTAATTTAACCAGTACATTGTTCTTCTCATCAATAGATGGTTTCTCCAAATCAATGATTTTTAACTGGTTGGGGGCAGCAATTTGTACAGCTTTCATACTTAACACGCTCCTTTTTAAGATAATTTGCAGAAAGATATTTTATCTGCCATACAAGATAATCTCGCACTTTTCTTTAAAAATGTCAATAACACAGGTTAAAAAAAATCAACTTTGTGAAAGATTGACAATTAATTTATTGAAATTTTGTAAACTATTGCGTATTTATTATTTTTGACTTGTATGGTACCATACAAATAGAGTTTTTATTATGACTGGCCATAAGAAACAGGCATGTGGCTGGTCAAACACAAAATCAAAAGGAGGATTACAACATGAAAAAAATGAAAAGGCTTGCAGCGCTCGGAACAGCGGTAGTACTTGCGGCAGGTATGATGGCCGGGTGCGGAGGCTCTTCCGGTTCTTCTACGGCTACCACGGCGGCAGGCGGCGGTGAGGCAGCAGGCGGCGGGGCAGCGGGCGGCTCAGAAGGCGGAGTGGAAAAGATTGATCTGGTTTTCAGCCATATTAATGCAGAAACCCATACCTGGCACAAAATGGCATTGAAGTTTAAGGAATTAATCGAAGAAAAATCTGGTGGCAATATTACCGTTACGATTTATCCGAACAACCAGCTTGGTTCCGAAATTGAGACTGTTCAGTCTGCTATTGCGGGCATGGGAGATTGCGATATCGTCCTTACTGGTGAGTCCATGCAGACTTATGTGGAAGAGCTTGGTATTATCGGCATGCCTTATGCCATTACCAGCGATGAGCATATGGATGCGGTATTGAATGGCGAGGTAGGCGAGGAGCTGGATTCCCTGATGCTCTCCGCAGGACTTAGAAATCTGGGCGCAATTAAACGTGGGCCGCGTAATATTACTTCCAATAAAGAAATCCATTCTCCGGATGACCTGCAGGGCTTTATCATCCGTACACCAGAGTCCAGCATGACGATGGCGGCATTTGAAGCAATGGGCGCTAAGCCGACTCCAATGGCCTTTTCCGAGATTTTCACCTCTTTGCAGCAGGGCGTTATTCATGGGCAGGAGAACCCGCTGGCCAATATTTACGACGCTTCCTTATATGAAGTGCAGGATTACGTTATCGAGAGCGAGCATCTGCGGGCGTGGGTTTACATGGCTATTTCCGAGGCAAGATTCAGCTCCTTCTCTCCTGAAGCCCAGGCTATGATTGAAGAGTGCGCTTCCGAGGCTATTGCTTATGAGCATGAGCTGTTCCTTGAGGAAGAGGCAACCTTGAAAACCACGCTGGAAGAGAAAGGGATGACCTTTATCGAAGTTGACCAGGTGCCTTTCAAAGAAAAGGCAGTTTCCGGCGTCCTGAGCGTGCTTACCGACAGACAGAAAGCTATTTATGACAAGATCGTGGCAGCAGATCCGGCAGCGTAAAATGTCTGATGCAAAAGAAAACCGCCATTGGCGGTTTTCCCATATAAGCTAGTACTGCCTTGCGGAAATTCCGGTGAATTCGGCACTCGCTATTTCCGCCCTCTGCACGCCTGCAAAGCTAGACGTAGGCACCACTACGTTGCTAAGCGCCAGTGGCGCTTGTTCAGCAAGGACCGAAACGGAGTGTAGAACGTCGCTTTGCAGACGCACAGATGACGAAAATATCAAGCACTGTATTCACCATTATTTCCGCAATGCAGTACTAGTACTCCGTACTTGAAGTTCCTGTGTAAATTTTCGAGGATATTTTTTCGAGTGTGCAAGTTCAGAAACGGAGGCGTAGCGGGCTACGCTGAGTATTCTGGACTTGTGCAATCGGGAAAATAGACCGAAATATTTACACAAGGGTTTTCAGTACGAAGTACTAGTGTTAAGAACTCGTAAAGAGAGCTTTTCAAGATGTGATCCCGAATTCTCCCTGTGCCTGGATTTGTGAGATGAATTTTGCCAGATATGCGCAAAATTGCGGGGCGTTCAGGTATGTGTGTTACGTTTATTAATTTTGAGCGTATCCGGAAATCGGCCGCAAAGGCAGGGGCAAGAGGGGCTCCGGGAGGCATCAAGATATTTAGGAGGAAAAATGGACAAGATCATCAAAATTTATAAAGAGGTCATGACCGGTATAGGCATTATCGGCCTGATTGGCTTTATTGCCAGCGTCCTGATTCAAGTCGTTTCCCGTACTTTCCTTCCGACGGCTCCCAACTGGACGGAAGAGGCAGCCAGATATCTGTTTATTTACATGGTTGCTTTTGCCGGGAATGCCGCGGTATTGAATGATGAATATGTGGGCGTGGATATGTTGGTAGAAAAATTCCCCGAATTTTTGCGAAAGGGGATAAGCCTGGTTATTATGGTTGTTTTGTGTATCTTTTCAGGATTTATATTTATTAATTGCGTTGTTGGTCCCAAGGGATTGCTTGCGGTGACTCCGCCGGCGATGGTATCTACCGCCTTGACCATTCCCATGAAGTATATCTATGCTTCAGAAATCTTTTTGTTTGGATGCTATGTGATCAGCTTTATCATGCGGATATACATGATACTGTCTAAGAAGAAAGAGGGGTAGAATATGGTAGCATTGTTATTTATCACTTTCGCAGTATGTTTGGCGGCCGGTGTTCCCGTTGCTTTCAGCCTGGGTATTTCCTCTCTGGTTTATTTTGTCGGGGAAGGCATGTCCCTGTATATGTTTGCACAGAGGTTTTTTGCGGGCTTGAATTCGTTTACCCTGCTGTGTATCCCCGGATTCGTGTTCGCCGGCTCCCTGATGAACCAGGGCGGCATTACTGAACGTCTGATTGGCTTTTGTAACAAGATTGTAGGCCATATTACCGGTGGCCTTTCCATTGCTAATGTAGTGGCTTCCATGCTGTTTGCCGGTATTTCCGGGACAGCCCTGGCAGATACGGTCAGCGTGGGCGGCGTGCTGATTCCGGCGATGAAAAAAGACGGATACGATGCGGATTTCTCCTGTGCCGTAACAGCGGCTTCTTCCTGTATCGGCCCCATCATCCCGCCATCCGTCCCCATGATTATGGCGGCTACCATGACCGGGCTTTCCGTAGCGAAGATGTTTGTGGCCGGTCTTGTCCCCGGCATCCTGATGGGCCTGGGCATGATTTTCGTGTCCTGGTATATCTCCAAGAAGCGGAACTATCCGAAAGCGGAGAGGCGTGCCACATTGAAAGAAATTTTGTCGTCCGCCAAAGAATCGTTCTTCGCTATTTTGATGACTTTGATTATCCTGTCCAGCATCATGGGCGGTATCGTAACTCCTACTGAGGCTTCCATCCTGGCCGTGGTTTACGGGATTTTTGTTGGATTTTTCATATACAAGGAACTGACCTTCAAACGCCTGCTTGAGTGCATGAAATCTACCGTTACTTCCAGCGCGGCTATCATGGTCCTGGTAGGTATGGCTAATGTATTTGCTTATATCCTGACCAAGGAACAGATCCCGCAGATGGTTGCCGACGCGATGCTGGCTCTGACGACGAATAAATATATCATTCTCCTTCTGATCAACATTTTGCTGATTTTCGTGGGAATGTTTATGGAAACCATCGCTGCTATTCTGATTTTGTTCCCGGTGCTTTTAGGTTTGGTTGTCCAGGTAGGGGTAAGCCCGATTCAGTTTGGCGTTATGTGCGTGCTGAACCTGGTGCTTGGCCTGTGTACTCCTCCTGTGGGCGTCTGTCTTTTCGCTGCTACCAATATCGGCGAAACCAAGCTGACCGGCGTGGTGAAAGAGCTGGTGCCTTACCTGATTTCTAATTTTGCCGTATTGTTCCTGGTGACGTATGTCCCGTTCCTCACATCAGGTATTGCCGACCTGATTTTAGGCGCGTCATAAATCTGGTTACCCGATAATTGCTTTTATCTTTATATATGGAGGAAATTATAATGAAAATGACATTCCGTTGGTTTGGTGAAAACAGCGATTCCGTGAAGTTAAGCCAGATCAAGCAAATTCCCGGTATGACTGGCCTGATGGGCTTTTTGGATTACAAAGCCGCAGGAGAAGTGTGGACGGAAGAGGAAATCAAAAGCTATATTGACCAGGTGCATGCGGCTGGGCTTGAGTGTGAAGTTATTGAGAGCGTAAACGTACACGAAGACATTAAAATGGGTCTTCCTACCCGTGACCAGTATATTGAAAATTACAATATTACGATCCGCAACTTGGCGAAATATGGGGTAAAGGTGATCATTTACAATTTTATGCCGGTATTTGACTGGCTTCGTACGGATCTGGCTCATCCCATTCCCGAGGACGGTTCCAACAGCCTTTACTTTGACGAGAAGGATTTAGGGACGATGGGACCTTTGGAGATTGTGAGGAAGACCGCGGCTGACAGCAATGGCTTCAGCCTTCCGGGCTGGGAACCGGAGCGTCTGGCAGAGCTTGAAAATACGTTAAAGCAGTATGAGGGGATGACCCCGGATAAGCTTCGGGAGAATTACAAATATTTCCTGGATGCGGTTATTCCGGTATGCGAAGAGGTTGGTATCCGCATGGCCTGCCATCCGGACGATCCGGCATGGCCGATTTTCGGGCTTCCGCGGATTGCCCACAGCAAAGAGCAGTTTGACCTGATTTGCGGCCTCCATGATTCGCCTGCCAACGCCCTTTGCCTCTGCACGGGTTCCCTTGGTTCCAATGAAAACAACAATGTCCCGGAGATTATCCGTCATTTTGGAGAAAAGGACCGTATTGCTGCCCTTCATGTGCGCAATGTGAAATTCCTTGAAGGCTATCATCATTTCCGTGAGGCCAGCCATCTTTCCAAGGATGGCGATTTGGATATGTTTGCGATTATGCAGGCAATCTATGAAACCTGTCCGGATGCTTATGTCCGTCCTGACCATGGAAGAATGATTTGGGACGAGGTTGGACGTCCTGGCTATGGCCTTTATGACCGGGCTCTTGGTGCAACGTATTTGAACGGCTTATGGGAAGCTATTGACCGGCTATCGAAATAATGGTAACTGTTGCAAATAATGGATAACTGTTCAGATGGCGGGGAATTCGGCATGGATTTTGGCATGGATTTTGGGCGTCAAGTCGGACTCTTTTCATGCACAGGCCCGCACAGAGGAATATGCCGTTAAAGCGGCGTGCGGGCCGCGCGGCGAGCAGGGGAGATGGCTTTTCCTTACTCAATTGCACACGGGCGCCCAAAGGAAGATGCCAGCTATAGCTGGGGAGGGCGCCTGGCGCGGCGGGGTAGGGAGGGAAGCTTCCCCTACTCAATTGCGCAGCCCTATGCAGAGGAAGTATGTTGCAGAAGCGGCGCATGGAGCGTGCGGCGAATAGGGGAAGATGGTTCTTCCCTGCCCGATTTCGGCTCAGACGGGCAAGGAGACTCCCCGTCTGAATGGTTATAAGAATTTGGAGGGAAAAAATGAAACTGACATTAAAGGGAATACAAGATGCGGCTGCCTGGAAGGCGGCAGATATTACTCTTCCTTCTTATGATGTGGAAAAAATTGCGGCTGATACAAAAGAGGCTCCTGTGTGGGTGCATTTCGGTGCTGGAAATATTTTCCGTATATTTATCGGCGGACTGGCGGACCGGCTTATCAGCCAGGGTGAAATGGACAAGGGTATTACCTGTGTAGAAACTTTTGATTTTGACGTAATTGACAAGATTTATAAGCCTTATGACAATCTGGTGTTAGCTGTTACATTAAAAGCTGATGCTTCCACGGAAAAACAGGTTATCGGTTCCCTGACCGAAGCGATCAAGGCTATTTCTGCCGATGATGCGGAGTGGGGGCGTTTGAAAGAAATATTCACTTATCCTGGTCTCCAGATGATTTCTTTTACGATTACGGAAAAGGGATATGCGCTTAGGGGCGCTGACGGGGCATTCTTCCCCTTCATCCAGGCGGATATTGACAATGGCCCGGGTAAGGCTGTGTCGGCTATGGCGGTTGTCTGCTCCCTGCTTTGGGAACGCTATCGTGCCGGCAAGCTTCCGCTGGCGGTGGTTTCTATGGACAATTGTTCCCATAACGGAGAAAAGCTTCAAAGCTCTATCCTTACCATGGCGGAGGAATGGGAAAAGAAAGGTTTTGTGGAAGCAGGCTTTATCGATTATCTGAAAGACGAGGAGCAGGTATCCTTCCCCTGGTCCATGATTGATAAGATTACACCAAGACCTGCAGATTCTGTCTGCGCGGAGCTGAAAAAGCTGGGCGTGGAGGATATGGATCCGGTGATTACATCCAAAAGAACCTATATTGCTCCTTTCGTCAACGCAGAAGGTCCTCAGTATCTGGTGATTGAAAATAAATTCCCCAATGGGCGTCCGGCTCTCGAAAAAGCCGGGGTCTATATGACCGACCGAGATACCGTCAATAAGGTGGAACGGATGAAAGTGACGACTTGCTTGAATCCGCTGCATACGGCTCTTGCTGTATACGGATGTGTGCTGGGTTATACTTTAATCGCTGATGAGATGAAAGATCCTGAGCTGAACAGGTTGGTTCACGAGATCGGGCCTGTGGAAGGAATGCCGGTAGTAACCGACCCAGGTATTCTTTCACCTCAGGCGTTTGTAGATGAAGTGATTCAGGTGAGGATTCCCAATCCCTTTATGCCGGATGCGCCTCAGCGTATCGCAACCGATACTTCCCAGAAGGTAGGTATCCGCTATGGGGAGACGATCAAAGCTTATGTGGCAAAATACGGTGACGCGAAAAAACTGAAAGCGATTCCGCTGGCTATTGCCGGATGGTGCAGGTATCTTCTGGCTGTAGATGATAAGGGAGAAGCGTTTGAGCTTTCCGCAGATCCGATGATTCCGGAATTGACCAAAAAGCTGGAAGGGATTGAAGTCGGAAAACCGGAAACGTATAAAGGCCAATTAAAAGAGATTCTTTCCAATGCCAATATTTTTGGGATTGATTTGTATGAAGCCGGTATTGGGGAGAAGATTGAGGAAATGTTTGTGGAAGAAATTGCCGGCCCCGGAGCGGTGAGGGCAGTTTTGAAGAAATATATTACAGGAACCACTGCGTGAACCCTGTAATCGGATTTACGGCGCAAAGGACGCGCCTTTTATCGGAAATCGCTGTGCAATTTCCGATAAGTTATATTACAGGAACCACTGCGTGAACCCTGTAATCGATTTGCGGCGCAAAGGACGCGCCTTTTATCAAAATTTGCTTCGCAAATTTTGATAAGCTACATTACCGCCTAACTAATAAACAAAGCCATGTTCTGCTGGAAATACAGAAGAGCATGGCTCTGTTCTTTTGGGGGCCAAAGGGTACGTTCCGGAAAAAGTTTCCCTGGATTGGTAACCGCCCGGACGGCAGTTTTAGCTTGCGCCAGGAGGCACCCTTACTTCACGGAATATGTATAGCGGTTGCCATCTATTTTAAAAGAAACCGTCACCTGTTCACCGTTCGTTTCCAGTTCCTCGGGAACCTGGAAGATGTAGTGGATATATTCCGTACACAGCGGGAGGACAACTGCCACATTGGAATAATCCTCAAACATACTTCTGTTGCTCAGTTCTGTCACACTGACTGCTGCTTCTGCCTGATCCAGATCGGCAGAGACAGCTTTGCCGGCATCTATCTTCTGTGATGCTCTGTTCGTATAGGCAACGCAGAAATCCAGGAAGGTCTTTCCGTCCTCAGCTTCATAAAAGTTATAGGCGGTGCCTGGTGACAGTGGCGCTACCTTTTTCGTGAATACCGCATGTTCCACATAGAATTCCGCATTGTCCGTGACCACCACATCTTCGGGTCCGACCTCCCCGGATGTCTCGTCAGAAACACTGGCGCTCCCGCTGGCAGGGACAACCCCCTTCTCGCCTTCCCTTACAATAACGCGGTATTCGTTTTCACGTATGTTCATATTCAGTTCCACCATACGGCTGCTATCCTGCACCTCTCTCGGCACAAGGAAAAAGTAATGGATCTGCATGCTGTCCGAAGGTTCCATGTCAAACCAGTGTGCCGGAGATGAAAACAGGCCATCCTCGTCTGTCACCGTGTCATTGCCGCCATATTCATACATCCCGGAATAAATCAGCTTTCCCCCCATGACATTACTTGCATTGACGGTATAATCGGTAAGGTTCTGGAAGGTGATACAAAACTCCGCGTATGTCTTGCCCGCATCGGCTTCATAATAAAGTTCCGGGTGATCGGATATGGTCACATAGTCCACATGGAACTGGCATTCACCGTCAATCGTTACTGTCTCCCCTTCTGCCAGTAGCGGCGCATCGCTTTCCGGGAGAAGGGCCTGGGTCTGGGATGGGGACTCTTTCGTCGGGGCGCTGCTTCCTGAACATCCCGTAAGGGAAAAAGCGAGCAGGATTATGGCGGCAAGTGGTAAGTGTTTTTTCATTGTTCGGTTCTCCTTTTTGTAATTCATTTTCACATTCTTAAAAAACACATGGCATGTCATATATTGTAAATTTGCAAACATATCCCCTTTGGGTTTGCATGGGCATGGACGAAGCTGATATTGACGTAGCCGCAAATGTAGAACAACGTTCATTGTTTCCACATTGGGAAACAGCCTGTTGTTTTTCTGCTGTGACGAACAGTAAGAAAGTTTGGAAATAAAAATTAAGCTAAGTTATCCATCAGTAGTTGAACAGAAAGAAATTGCAAATACCAATCCTCACCCAACTTTTTCAGATTGTGTAGAATTTTCTATTTTCCCCCGATTGTTCAAAGATATATTAATCAGTCCTTGAATTACTTTAAGCGCCCTTTTTGACGCTAAGATATTGGTCACCGTATCTTCCAATTCGTTTTTAGTTTGTATTTCAAAAACGTACTCCGCATTTTCTTTCTTAAATATCTCATCTGCAAGCCCTTGTTCAAGAACAATTTTTACAGGATAGCCCCCTAATCCATATTCAAAAAACATTATCCTAAATTTATAGTTAGGAAGCTTAGACGATGTTAAGTAGAATTCAAATTTAAATAGTTGATAACCGATTTCTCTAAGGTCATTTTGAATATCATACTTTTGTGATGTTCCAAGAGCTGCAACTAAAGATGCCATTCCGTTTAAAGTATTATAAGATTCTATTGGACTATCATATTCGTTTACAATCCCTTTCACAAGGCCATTTGTAACGGATTCGAGTTGAGTTCCTATTTCGGCGATAGTAATATCCGGGTTCGTTAAAGCTGAAACATCAAATTTAAGTTTGCTTTTTATATCCAATCTTTCGCTCATGATTGACCCTCTTGTTTGATGGGATTGTTCAAATTCTTGCTCAGCTCCTTCTGCTCAATGAGAACCCTCGTGGTCGGTATTGTCCCGTCGATGAAGCTGATGTGGTTCAAATGCACCTGCATCTTTCCAGTTGGTTGCAAAACTTTTGGCGGTCTATTTCTCATTTTAACATATAGGACAGAGGATTTCCATAGTGGCTCCAGAATTTTTTAAGAAAGCCGTTACTATTCATAGGGTAGATGTGAACCGTAACAGAATGCTTCTTAACAAAAACTTAACATTTTCTTGAATATTTTTTACTGTTGTTCTATAATAGGATAAAAGGCACAGCTTTTCGTGCCGTAAATCCGATTACAGGATTCGCGAAGCGGTTCCTGTAATATAACTTATCGGAAATTGCGAAGTAATTTCCGATAAAAGGCGCGTCTTTTGCGCCGTAAATCCGATTACAGGATTCGCGAAGCGGTTCCTGTAATATAACTTATCGGAAATTGCGAAGTAATTTCCGATAAAAGGCGCGTCTTTTGCGCCGTAAATCCGATTACAGGATTCGCGAAGCGGTTCCTGTAATATAAGCGTAACCGTCCGGACGGTATAAAATTATATTGAGGATGTGGATGTGTATGAAGCGGATAGGAGTGATTACTGACAGCCATAGCAGTATTGGCCGGGAACAGGCAAAGGAGTTGGGAATATTTGTGCTTCCTATGCCTTTTTATATTGGGGAACAGTGTTATTATGAGGATGTTTCTCTGTCACGGGAGGATTTTTTTGAAAAACTGGATTCCGGGCTGAAAATCGCTACGTCCCAGCCGGTTCCTGCGCAGGTGACGGCGTTGTGGGATGAGGCGCTCAGCGAGTGCGAACAAGTGCTCTATATTCCGATAAGCAGCGGGCTAAGCGGTTCTTATGCCACGGCTTCGGCTATGGCGCTTGAGGAGCCTTATAAAGGGCGGGTGTTTGTGGTGGACAGCGGACGGGTCTCTACGCCTCTGCACCGGATGGTTTTGGATGCACTGGAGCTGATTGAGGAAGGGTATTTGGCCGGGGAAATCCGGGATATCCTGGAAGAGTCCAGAGACAAGATGGTGATTTATGTGGGCGTGCAGACATTAAAGCACTTAAAGGATGGCGGGCGGATCAGCCCTGCCGTGGCAGTCTTGGGCACCTTGCTTAATATTAAGCCCATTCTTCAGTTTGATGTGGGAACCCTGGATCTTTTCCGTAAGTGCCGGGGATTGGCAAAAATGAAAAAGATTATGCTGGAAGCAATGCGTTATGATTTGGAAACCCGCTTTAAGAAATGGTATGAGAAAGGGGAAGTGTATTTGCTGGCAGCATCCAGCGCCCTTGTGGAGGATACGGTGGAATGGGTGAAAGAGATCAGGGATGCGTTTCCCAATATGGATGTGATGTGCGATGATTTGTCCCTGGGGGTATCCTGCCACATCGGATTTGGCGGCCTGGGGATAGGATGTTCCTGCCGTCCGTGCCGACCGGGCACTAAAGCGTAACCGTCCAGGAAATATTTGGACAGTTACGCACCCAAGGCATCTATCCGTCCGTTTCTTCCCGGCTCTGTACCTGTTTGCGGAACGCAGAAGGGGATATGCCGCTTTGTTTTTTAAACAGGCGGCTGAAGTAAAGCGGATTTTCATATCCGACTATGCTGCTGATTTCCGTGATGTTATATTCGGTGGTTTCCAGCAGGTTTTGGGCGATGGTAATGCGGATGGAGAGTACGTACTGCATGGGAGTAACCCCGATGTATTCCTTGAAGCTCCGGATAAACCAACTGGTGCTCATGCCCCGGGAGGCAGCGTAATCTTCAATATTCATCATAGTGTTGTAATGTTCATGGAAGTAGCTTATGGCTGCTTCTATTTCTTTTTCCAGAAAACTGTTTTTTATTTGAGGGCGGCTGTCGATCCGCCGTTGGATCAGGATAAAAATCTGGCGTAGCAAAAGCACCAAAAATTCTTCGTAATTTTCTTTTTGCATCTGTAATTCTTGAATCATTTGAGTAAATATCCGCTTGTATTCCAGGGAAGTACCAGTATAAATGACTTGAAAAGAATCGGCTATATGGTACTGCCGCATAATATTTTTTACATTATTTCCCGTAAAATGAACCCAAAACACTTCCGGTTGGTCAATGCCGTAATACCGGTATTTTTGCTCTTCTTTCGGACGGTAAATGACCATGTGACCAGCGGTAACGATTTTTTCCACACCGTTGAAGAAAAAATGGGTTTTTCCCGAGGCCACATATAAAAGCTGAAAATCCAGCCGTCCGCGGGGCCGGTGAGTAGGAAGCAAATGCCTGGTGAGCAGGCGGTAAGTGCCGCAGCTTCCTACAAAGAGAGGGACTTTTTTGTTTTTGAAATCCTGGCGGGTATTGTTCCAGTAAGCGCAATTAATATACATAAGCTTCTCCGTTCGTTTTTGGTGGCCTGTAAATGCCGGATAAAGAACACATGGGTATCATTATAAGAAATACATAAAACATGAGTGATCAACACAAGGTTATTGTATCATTTTGTGTATGTTTTGTCCAATGAAAGCAATGGAAATCTGTTATTTTGCTATATATAATGGTAACAGCAATTAGGTATTTGTGAACAGTAATATGAGCTTCCCTTAACAAGCCGCAAGAACAAGCCGCAAGAACAAGCCGCAAGAACAGCCGCAAAAACAACCACAAGAACAGCCGCGGGAGATCCCGGGAATACGTAATACAGCAAAGGAGGGTGTATTGATGATTGTACCGAGATATTATGAAGATTTACAGATGCTCCATGAGAACATTATGCCGGACAGGTCTTACTTTATCCCAGCTTCATGCTATATGGATGGTCTGGATGAGCACAGGGAACGATCCGATCGTGTGCAGATGCTTTCCGGGAAATGGAGATTTAAGTATTATGACAGTATCTACTATTTAAAGGAGTTTTTCTATGAGAATGATTTTTCTGCCGATTCTTTTGAACAGGTGACGGTGCCGGGAGTGTGGCAGAATTATGGCTGTGACAGCCATCAGTATACCAATATTCGTTATCCATTTCCCTTTGACCCGCCTTATGTGCCGCAGGATAATCCCTGTGGCGCTTATATCCTGGATTTTCATTACCGTAAGGAAGCGGAGGCACCGACGGCATATTTGAATTTTGAGGGGGTGGATTCCTGTTTTTATGTATGGATGAATGGCAGATATGTGGGGTATAGTCAGGTATCTCACTCCACAGCGGAATTTCCGGTGACGGAGTATCTGACAGAAGGGGAAAACAGGCTGGCGGTATTGGTCTTAAAGTGGTGTGACGGAAGCTATTTGGAGGATCAGGATAAGTTTCGCATGAGCGGGATATTTCGCGATGTGTATTTATTGAAGCGCCCGAAAGAAGGGGTATTTGACTATTTTGTACGCACAAGCATACATGATGATAAGGCTTCGGTTAATGTCCGCGTTGATTATTTTAACCAACCGGTTCTAACCAGAATCAGTATTTTTGACCATTCCCGAAAACTTATTGACAGCCGATGGATGGGAAAAGAGGATTTTGGTATAAAGGATACCGAAGGTATGCGGCAGGAAGAGGAGACGGCAGAAGATTTGCCGATGGGCGCCCGATATGACATTGAGCTGACGATTGATTCACCGGTACTTTGGAATGCGGAAAAACCGTATTTGTACATTTTGATGATTGAGACAAATCAGGAAACGATTACCGACCGCATTGGTATCCGAGAAATTACTATCGAAGATAAAATTCTTTGTTTTAATGGCAAAGCGATTAAATTCAGGGGAGTAAACCGCCATGATTCCGATCCGGTAACGGGTTTTTGCGTCGATGTCGGACAGATGAAAAAGGATCTGCTCATGATGAAACAGTACAATATTAATGCAGTCCGAACCAGCCATTATCCGAACTCTCCCGTATTTTATCAGCTTTGTGACAAATATGGGCTGATGGTTATCGATGAGGCGGATGTAGAAAGCCATGGGCCGGTGGAACTGTTCAGCAAAAATGATGATTTCAGCGAAAAAAGCAAGCATTGGAATGAGCCGATTGCCGACAATCCCGATTTTATCCCGGCGGTGTTGGACAGAGTAAAAAAATGCGTCCAGCGGGATAAAAACCGTCCCTGCGTACTGATTTGGTCTATGGGAAACGAAAGCGCTTATGGATGTGCTTTTGAGACGGCGCTGAAATGGACAAAGGATTTTGACCCCGATCGCCTGACCCATTATGAAAGTGCATTATATCATAGCGACAAGAAAAAATATGATTTTAGCAATCTTGATCTCTACAGCAGAATGTATCCTTCCTTTGAAGAAATAGACGAATATTTGGAAGATAAGCCAGATAAGCCGTTTATTCTGTGCGAGTATTGTCATGCCATGGGTAACGGGCCGGGGGATCTGGAAGATTATTTTCAAAAATTTTATCAGCACGCATTGATGTGCGGCGGTTTCGTCTGGGAGTGGTGTGACCACGGAATCAGTCACGGGAAGGCGGAAAACGGGACGGAAAAGTATTTTTACGGCGGAGACCATGGAGAAAAGGTTCATGACGGGAATTTTTGCATGGATGGTTTAGTTTATCCGGACAGAAGAATTCATACTGGGTTGCTGGAATATAAAAATGTACATCGCCCGGCAAGAATAATTGCCTTTGATGTGAGTGCGAAAGAGTTTATCCTTCACAATTATCTGGATTTTACGGATTTGCAGGAGTATTTGGATATTGAATATGAAATTTTGTATGATGGGAGGTTGTGGGAATCGGGGCAGGCAGAATGTCCTTCGATTCTTCCCCATGAGAATGGGAAAATCAAAATTGATTTCACCATTCCCCAAAAAGGAAAAGCTTATTTTCGGCTGATTTACCGGCGGAAGACAGGCAGTCGTCATGGCAGGATTCAGGGGCAAGGTTATGGGATGCTGTCGGCAAACGATGTTGCAGGTTTTGACGAAATCCGTCTCGATGGAGGGCAAAGAGAAAATCAGACATCGGCACAACTGATGGATCACAGACCGCTGATGGCAGAGAGGATTGTGACAGAGGAAGACGAAACCGGCATCTTTTTGCAAGGGAAGGATTTTCAATACAAATATGACAAGCGGACAGGACTGTTTTGCAGCCTTATTTATGAAGATAAAGAATTGCTGGATCATCCGATGGAATTTAATATATGGCGGGCGCCTACGGATAACGACCGGCTGATTAAGGAGGAATGGCTGCGGGCCCACTATGACTGGGCAGCCTGCAGGGCATACGAGACGGTTTATGAGCAAATCGGGGGAGATGTTTTTATCTATACGTCTATATCAATGTCCGCTCCGACAATACAACGGATTTTGACAATGGAAGTTGTTTGGAGGGTTTTGGCTGACGGCACAATGGATTTGTCGGCAAAAGTAAAGAAAAATCAGGAATTTCCCGAGCTTCCCCGGTTTGGCTTAAGGATATTTTTGCCTCGGGAGATGGATCAGGTAATCTATTGCGGCCTGGGTCCACAGGAAAGCTATCAGGATAAACAAAGGGCTGCTTATTATGGCATTTTTTGTCAGAAGCTTTCCGAGCTTCATGAGGATTATTTGCGCCCCCAGGAAAACGGAAGCCGCTGTGGCTGCGATTATGTTGTTTTGGCCGGGGGAGGCCGAAGCGTAACTGCTGTTTCGCTTCGGGAATTCAGTTTTAACGCATCTTCCTACACACAGGAGGAATTGACGCAAAAATCTCACAATTATGAACTGATTCCCTCAGGCAGCACTGTTTTATGTCTGGATTATGCTCAGAACGGTATCGGATCTCATAGCTGCGGGCCGCGTCTGAAAGAAGAATACCGCCTAAATGAGGAAAGTTTTATTTTTGAGATAAGGCTGATAGTTAATCAATCAATACCCGCCTGAATGCTGGCAATCAATTGCCGGGCAGGTTTGACCGGAAACGGAATAGCTGAAGATAAGGAGAAAATTTATGGAAGAAAAAAGATATTTAAGATGGTATAACAAAATCGGGTACGGTTCCGGGGATATTGCCGGAAATGTAGTGTACGCGCTGCTGTCCTCCTTTGTGATGATTTATCTGACGGATACCGTAGGTCTTAACGCAGGTATTGTCGGGACATTGATGATGTTTTCCAAGCTCTTTGACGGAGTAACCGATATTTTTTTCGGTTCTATGATAGACAAAACGAAAAGCAGGATGGGAAAGGCCCGTCCCTGGATGTTTTGGGGATATTTTGGCTGTGCAGTAACCCTGGCTTCTATTTTTATGATTCCTTCGAGTTTGGGCGAGGGGGCTAAATATGCCTGGTTTTTCATTGCTTACAGTTTGCTGAATGCAGTATTTTATACGGCTAATAACATTGCTTATTCTGCATTGACCGCGCTCATTACCAAAAACGGCAGCGAACGTGTGCAGATGGGCTCCATCCGGTTTATGTTTGCTTTTGCCACGAGTCTTTTTATCCAGGCCGTAACCGTAAATTTTGTCCGTGCCATGGGCGGCGGCGCTGCCGGCTGGCGTGCGGTGGCCATCATTTATGCACTTGTTGGGCTGGCAGTCAATTCCATTTCGGTATGGTCCGTAAAAGAGCTCACTCCGGAAGAATTGGAGGAAACAACCAATAAAAAAGAGGTGGAGAAACGGGAAAAGTATGGTCTGGGAGATGCGGCTCAGTTGCTGGCTGCCAATAAGTTTTATATTATCATCTGCTGTGTTTATATTCTGACTCAGATTTATACGGCCACCTTGAACATGGGTATCTATTTTATGACTTATATTTTGGGGGATGCGTCTTTACTGGGAGTGTTTTCTGTGGCAATCAATGTCCCTCTGATTATCGGGCTGATCATGACACCTATGCTCGTTAAAAAGATGAAGGGTATGTACAAAATCAATCTTGCTGGTTATGCCCTGGCTACCGTGGCCCGTTTGATCGTGATTGCAGGTGCCTATATGGGCAATATACCCATAATGCTTGTTTTTTCCGGAATAGCTGCCGTCGGCATGAGTCCGCTTCAGGGCGATTTGAATGCGCTGATAGCTGCCTGTTCGGAGTATACGTTTCTTACGAAGAAGAAAAGGATTGACGGGACGATGTATTCTTGTACTTCACTGGGGGTGAAAATCGGCGGAGGTATCGGCACGGCTCTGGCAGGATGGCTGCTGGCAGCGAGCGGTTATGTCGCTAATCAGCCCATGCAGGCAGATTCTTGTATACAAATGCTGTATTTTATGTACCTTTGGGTTCCGATGATTATTAATCTGGTAATTACTTTGCTGTTGTCAAAACTGAAAGTGGAGCAGGCAAATGCCAGGTTGGAAGGTGCAGGGTAAGCGGGAGCTCAAAAGTACCCAAAAAGAGTCGCTTAACAGGCAGTTAAGCGACACTTTTATTTTACACAAATACTAAAAACTCTGTATTTCTTTAACGTTCTCGATTATAACATCATTTCTATGGGATGTCAACTGCGTTGAATTTCCATTTCAGATGGTTTTCTCCACATTTTCCTGTTCATATAGATATGATTTTCATATAAACATTTCCCTAATGTACATAGGAAGCATGAAAGGCTGTTGAAAAGAGTCGCTTAACTGCCTGTTAAGCGTCATATTTCATTCAACAAAGTCATTTGTCATGAATACTGCTGGGGTTTCTTGCGGCAGAACGGTAAAGGGGATGAAGAAAATCTGGTATTTGCTGAAATGTCCTGAAGGAAATGAAGCGGGTTGTGCAGAATTTTATCAGAGCCGCGCCGAAGAAAACGGCATTAAGGAGGCAGTGTGCTTCGAGTATCAGCGAATGCTGCGCTACGGAGGGAAGTGGCATCTGGAGAGGCGGCCTCTTATGCCAGGCTGGATTTTCTTATCAGGGGTAAAAGCGGTGAGACCCAAGAAAAAGGATGTCATGCTGATTCCCTGCGAGGCGCCTGGCATGAGAGCATTATGTCAGGAGGGCAACCTCATCAGCATGTCCAGAGGAGTCATTCGGGGGGGCAAGGTTGTGGTCACAAGCGGTCCCCTAAAAGGCCGGGAAGATCTGATCAAAAGGATCGACCGTCATAAACGGACTGCACAGATCGAGATCCCTTTTGCGGATCAGAAGATGCAGGTCATAGTGGGCTTGGAGATCTATGAGAAAACATAACGGTTATCAATAGTTAAAGTATAAGAATAATTGCGGAGAGTTATACGCTTCGCGAACCCTGTAATCGGATTTACGGCGCAAAGAACGCGCCTTTTATCGGAAATTACTTCACAATTTCCGATAAGTTAATTTATGAGCATACTTATTTGCCAAATGATTGGGCGATTTTACGGAAATAGGAGAACTATATTGGCAAATCGTTAGCTCACGGGTATATAAACAGGATTGAGGACAGAATCACTGAAGCATTGGCACAGTGGTTCGTTTCTTATGGTCATATGGGCAGGCGGAGACCGCAGTATGTATTGAGACTGCGGTATGGCGAAGCATGCTCA
Source organism: uncultured bacterium (assembly GCA_947383005.1). Taxonomy (GTDB): domain Bacteria; phylum Bacillota; class Clostridia; order Lachnospirales; family Lachnospiraceae; genus Brotaphodocola. The sequence continues at coordinate 23,170 of CANDBT010000016.1, forward strand.
AAATGCACTTTGAATTTGACAGGCTGTAAGGCTGCCGGAGATGGGAGAGACAGGCATGTGGTATGTGATACAGACCTTTGGCGGGGAGGAAGAGCGGACGGCGGATATGATTCGGCGCCAGATCCCTTCTTTTTATATTGGAGAATGTTTTATTCCTAAGAGGGAGAGAATGAAGAAATTCCATGGCATTTGGAATAAGGTGGAGGAAATCTTGTTTCATGGTTATGTGTTTGTGGATTCTGAACGGCCGGGGGAACTGTATCGGGAGCTGACGAAGATCCCCAGATTAACAAAAGTATTGGGGAGAGAGGGTGCGAATTTCTTTCCGCTGAATAAGGCGGAGGAACGGCTGGTTCGGGGGATTGGAGATGTAAACCATAAAACCGGGATGTCTAAAATAGAGATTGATGAGGGAAAGAAGATCCGGGTTATAGAAGGTCCTTTGAAAGATTATGTGGGGGATGTGGTGAAGGTGAATCTGCATAAGAGGGAAGTGGTGGTGCGGGTGGAATTTATGGGGAGGCCGGTAGAGTTATTTATGGGGGTGGAGGTAGTGGAAAAAGAGATTTGAAGAGATAAAAATTCTGTAAATGCGGCGAGGAAAATGTATAGATGAACAATTTTTTAACTGATACAAGATTTGCAGGTATCGAACCGTTTGAATCAAAAATCTGGTTATCTTCTCCAACCATGCATGGTGATGAACAGAAATGGGTGGATCATGCTATAGAAACCAATTGGGTGTCTACCATAGGAGAAAATATAAATAAAGTAGAAGAACAGATCGCTGAATATATTGGCGTTAAATATGCCGTAGCCCTTTCATCAGGTACTGCTGCTCTTCATCTTGCTACAAAGCTTGCGGGAGAAAAGCTGTATGGGAGGGCACATCCGAATCAAGGAACACTACAGGGGCATAAAGTGTTTTGCAGCGATACTACATTCGCTGCATCAATCAATCCTATTTCTTATGAGAATGGGGAAGCTGTGTTTATTGATACAGAGTATGAGACTTGGAATATGTGCCCTAAAGCATTGGAGAAAGCTTTTGAATTATATCCAGATGTACGGCTTATTGTTATTGCTCACCTGTATGGAACCCCAGGAAAGATGGAGGAGATTAAAGCTATTGCTGATAGACATGGTGCTTTTATCGTAGAAGATGCTGCAGAGTCTCTTGGGACAAAATATAAATTAAATGGCCGATGGGTCGAAACAGGGACACTAGGATCATATAATTGCATATCGTTTAACGGTAATAAGATTATAACGGGGTCTAGTGGCGGGATGTTTCTAAGTAATTCAAAAGAAGATGCAGAAAAAGTACGGAAGTGGTCTACGCAATCCCGGGAAGCAGCTCCTTGGTATCAGCATGAAGAACTGGGCTACAATTATCGCATGAGTAATATTATTGCTGGTGTTGTCAGAGGGCAGATTCCGCATCTTAAAGATCACATAGCTCAGAAGAAGGAGATTTATGAGCGGTATAAAGAAGGAATGGCAGATCTCCCTATAAAGATGAATTCATTCAATCCGGAAAAAAGCAAACCTAATTTCTGGATAAGCTGCATGATTATAGATGAAGAGGCTATGTGCGAGACTGTTCAAGGACAGCGTGATGCCTTATATGTGAGTGAAAGCGGAAAAAGCTGTCCAATGGAGATTCTTGAAGCAATTACAGCATTTCATGCCGAAGGCCGTCCGATCTGGAAGCCTATGCATATGCAGCCTGTTTATTGGATGAATCCATTTATTACCAAGAATGGAAACGGCAGAGCGCAAAGCAATGCGTACATAAAAGCGGTAGGAGAAATCGATGTCAGTGCAGATATTTTCAGGCGTGGTTTGTGTTTGCCCAGCGATAACAAGATGACTCGGGAGCAACAGAATGTGATCATCGACATTATACACAGGTGTTTTAAATAGAAGAGTTGACCTAAGCTAGAGGAGTAGCCAATATGCATCATAAACCTTATGGGCCGTATGAACATTTTATTAAACGCCCACTAGACTGTTTCCTTGCAATGTGTGCGTTATTCGTCCTTTCTCCGATTATAGGTATAACAGCTTTACTGGTGAGAATCAAATTGGGCTCACCAGTCTTTTTTTTACAGGAGCGGACAGGAAAGAATGAAAAAATTTTTAAAATATATAAGTTTAGGACAATGACAGATGAAAAAGATGAAAGTGGAGAGTTGCTTTCAGATGAGGTTAGATTAACAAACTTTGGAAAAATTTTACGCTCTACTTCACTTGATGAACTGCCTGAGTTAATCAATATTATAAAAGGCGATATGTCAGTAGTGGGACCAAGGCCGTTGCTTAAAAAATATCTGCCTTGGTATTCGGAAGAAGAACATAAACGTCATAACATTCGTCCTGGCCTGACCGGTTATGCTCAGATCCATGGGCGGAATACAGTCAATTGGGATGAAAAATTTGAAATGGATTTAAAATATATGTCCCATATCACATTTGTAGGTGATGTAAAAATTATATTGGAAACAATGGGAAAAGTATTCAGGCGGGAAGGAATTAGTTCTGAAACCTCATCAACAATGGGGGATTTTCGAGACTACTGTATAAGCAATGGAAGAGTTCCAGAGAGAAAATAAATTGGGAGAAAAGATAGAAATGGAAAACCCACTTATCAGTGTAATCGTTCCCATTTATATGATAGACAGATATGTTGGCATCTGCATCGAAAGCATTATCAATCAGACATACAAGAATCTTGAAATTATCCTTGTGGATGACGGAGGAAAAGATAGATGTCCGGAGATATGTGATTTGTATGCGAAAAAGGATAGCCGCATTAAAGTTATTCATAAAACAAATGGCGGGCTTGTATCAGCCAGAAAAGCGGGACTCCAGCAGTCAGAAGGAGCTTATATCAGCTATATTGATGGAGATGATTGGGTAGGGCCAGGATTTATTGAATCTTTGTATACTGCTGCGGGTACATCGGGCGCTGATATGGTTTGCGCAGGCCAAACCAGAGATTTGTTTTCCCAATCCGTACATTTTGTCAATCCGATTTCTTCTGGTGTATATGAAGATGAAAAGCTTAAAGAAGTATGGAAGAATATGATTTCTTTTGGCCCCTTTTACCGGCCGGGAATCACTACATATGTCTGGAATAAGCTGTTTAAGAGAGAGATACTTTTGTGTCCGCAGTCAATGGTAGACAGCAGAATATCTATTGGTGAGGACGGTGCGGTGACATATCCGGCTCTTTTGAATTGTAAAAAGGTTATTGTCGTTGATAATGTTGCGTACCACTATCGGCAGCGTGAGGACAGCATGCTTAAACAGAGCGCCAGTTTTTCTGATGAGGCTCAAAAGTTAAAGTATCTTTATGATTATATGATCCATTGGGCTGAAACAACATCAGATGCGTATGAGATGAAAAAACAAATAACGGATTATATTTTGTCTATCTGTATTATGCGCTCTGGCGGCTGTATTCCAAAAGATACTTTTCCCATATTCGGCACAGCTTATTACGGCAAGGATGTAGTCATCTATAGCGCGGGAACTTTTGGCCAGCAGATGAACAAACGGTTCAGGGAGACCAAGCGTTGTAATATAATTTCCTGGATTGATGATGATTATTGGGAATACAGACGATGTTGTATGGATGTTGATCCGGTGGAAACGATCACAAAGCTTCAATATGATTTTGTTTTGATAGCCACTGTCAATGCACTCATAGCGGAACATGTAAAAGAACGGCTTCTAAATCTTGGGGTTAGCGAGGGAAAGATACTCTTAGTGAAAGTTCCAAAGAATCGGGCGACGCTTATCAACGATTTTTTGAATATTGATATTATTAGAGCAGAGGAAGAGAAAAGAAGAAAACAAGGAGTGTCATCACATGCTTGATTTTGCAACGAAAGTTTTGTCGGCAAGGCTGGGGAAGACGCATTTATTTGCGGTAGGACAGGCAGGTTACATTATCAAATCGGCTAATGGACAACTTTTGGCGATAGATCTCTATCTGTCAAATTGTGTGGAGAGGCTGGAGGGGAACGCCGGTTTTAAACGCCTTCTTCCGCAGCTTCTTTCTCCTCTTGCATTGGAATATGATGCGGTTATTTGTACGCATCCCCATCTGGATCATTTTGATATAAATGCAGTTCCGGAAATCATCAGCAACGGAAAGACAAGGCTATTCTGTTCGGTTAATTGCAAGGAATTGGTAATGAAGTTTCAAATGGAATATCATAATCCGCAAATCAATTATGTAAAACCGCTGGAAAGTTATGAAATGGGAGATTTCCATATTGATTTTGTAAATTGTGATCATGGTATGGGAGCGCCGGATGCCGTTGGAGTGGTAATTACCGTTGATGGGAAACGAATTTATGAGACTGGAGATACATGTTTGCGGCTTGACCGAATTGGAGAGGTTTCCCAGCCGCTTGATATTCTTATCGCTCCCATCAATGGAACATATGGGAACTTGAATGAATCAGAGTGCGCAGCTTTATCAGAGGCATTGAACCCAAAGCTTACTATTCCCTGCCATTATGGGATGTTTGCTCTACATCACGGTGATATAGGAAAGTTTTATGATGTTATGAATGAAAAGGCGTTACCATTCCTGATTATGCAGCAAGGTGAACAATATACGCTCTAAAGGAGCAGGAGGAGAAGTGGAATGAGTAAAGAGTTTGAAGGTAAGAAACTTTTGATTCTTGGTGGTAACCCGGAAACGACTCCCTTGGTAGAGATAGCAAATAATATGGGCATGAAGACCATTGTGTCGTCCGCCCGCCATGAAGATCCGGCAAAGAAAGCCGCATGGAAGGCTTATGATGTAGATGGAATGGATGTTCCGGGGCTCGTTGCTCTTGCACATAAGGAACAGGTAGATGGCGTTCTTGTGGGTGTTGCCGATATCCTTGTTCCAGCCTATTGCAAAGTCTGTGAAGCATTGGGATTACCCTGTTATGCTACACAGCAAATAGTAGACGTGTTCGCCTTCAAGGATGTGTTTAAGGCGACATGTGAAAGATATGGTATCCATGGGATTCCGGAGTTTTATTTAGATGCTGAATTGAGACAGGAGGATCTGGATAAAATCGTGTACCCGGTCATGGTGAAACCCGTTGACAATGGAGGGGGTGTAGGTATGACTGTAGCCTATAATGAAGAAGAGCTTAAGGCCGGTGTAGCTCTCGCCCTGGAAAATAGTTGCAAGAAACGTTTCATTGTTGAAAAGTACATGCAATGTGACGATATGGGAATGTACTACACTTTTAAGGATGGCTATTGTTCTGCCTCCTGTATCTACGACCGTTATACAACTGACGAACAGCCTGGATTTTCACGAGTCTGTCTTGGCGGTACATATCCTTCTAAATATTGTGACGAATACTTTGAACGGATGCATCTTAATGTTCTGCGGCTTTTTAAAGAGATTGGCATTGAAAATGGCGTACTGATGCTCTCCGGATTCTATAAGGACGGTGAGTTCTATGTCTATGACACTGGATTCCGCCTTCAAGGTGAAGCCCCCCATATTCTCATGAAGGCCATTCATAATTTTGACCAGCGTGAAATGTTGATTCGTTTCGCTCTGACAGGGTCAGAAGGTGATGTGGATTTAAGAGTCGAGGATGACGCAAGGCTCCGTGGCAAGTGGGCAGCTACACTTTGGTTCCTGCTCAAGGAAGGCAAAATTGCAAAGATTGAAGGGCTTGACGAGATTCACAAGGATAGCCGGGTTGTTGCCAATATTCAACGCCTGCATGAAGGTGATACGGTGCTTCCTGAATGGATTGGAAATGAAAAACAGGTCTTAACCAGAATGTATCTTGTCTGTAACAGTAAGATAGCATTGGCGGATGCCCTCAAATATTATATGAACACAGTTAAAGTCCTGGATGAAGAAGGCCATAGTCTTCTTCTGGAAGGTTTTGATGTGAATAAGGCTCTTCAACTGGAGTAGTTTCTGTTCTGGAATTGAAGCTGCAGCTTGAAGAAAAAGGGGAGAGAATATGGAACCCAGACGTTTGAAAGATAAAGTTATTGTTATATCAGGCGGAACCAAAGGTGTAGGCCGTGCTTTTGCCGAGGTAGCTGGCAAAGAGGGCGCAAAGGTTGTTATTGGAGGGCGCGATGAGAGGGCGGGTAAAGAAACTGTCAGGAATATCCGGATCCTTGGCTCTGACGGCCTGTTTGTTCATTGCGACCTTCTCAAGGTTGACGACTGTAAACATCTTTTTGATGCTGCCTATGAGAAATATGGTAAGATTGACAATTTTTTTAATTATGCCGGCGTGACGCCTGTGAGCCCGTTAGACACTTGTGATGAAGAAACATTCGACTGGGTAATGGATGTCAACTTTAAAGCGGCATTTTTTTGTTGCCAACAGGCGGTGAAATATATGCGTATGAATGGTAAAGGGAGTATTGTCCTGACAGGCTCTGCGCATGCCTGGGGAGGGCAGAAGGATAGGGCGGCTTATGCCTGCTCAAAAGGAGTACTCCGAATTCTTATGGAACATATTGCTCATCAGTATGCTGCAGAGCAGATTCGCTGCAATTATCTGACTTTGGGGTGGACGCCTACAGAGGGGGAAGTTGCCTTAAGAAACAGCCAAGGCGAAAGCGAAGCGGAACTAAGAAAGCGTGCAGCAGATATTCTTCCAATGGGACGTATGTGCGAACGCAATGATTATATGGAAGGATTGATTTATCTGATGTCTGATGCCAGCTCAATGATGACAGGATCTACATTCAGACTGACGGCTGGAGAATATATATGAGGTGTATGGTGAGAGGAAGAGACTTATTTAGAAAATATAAACCAGTCATTAATCTCCTTACAAAATTTACGGCTATGCTTCCCCAAAGGGTTAGAAGGAGCCTGTTAGCACATTATCGGAAAAGCGGCGGCAGGAAAGGGATGGTCATACGATATATTCTTTTAAAAACATTATGTAAAAGTATAGGTGACAATGTATCCATACACCCGGATGTCTATATTTTAAATGAAAGTAAATTATCTATTGGAAACAATGTAAGTGTGCATCCGATGTGCTATATCGATGCTGTGGGGGGGGTAATAATAGAAAATGATGTTTCTATTGCGCATCGTTGTTCTATTATCTCTTTTAATCATAGGTATGACGATCTCAATACAAACATTAAGGAGCAGCCTATAGAGGCAGATCCGATCTTCATCGGAAGTAATGTGTGGATAGGAGCGAACTGCTGTATTTTGTCAGGGGTCAGAATAGAAAGTGGATGTGTTGTCGGTGCAGGAACAGTTATGACTAAGTCTACGGAATATGATTCCGTTTATGTGGGTATACCTGGTAAAAAAATCGCATCAAGGAACAGCAATAGGTGAGGTTGATGAAAATATTAATTTTATCAAATAAAGCTCTTGGATTTTATAAGTTTAGGTGGGAACTTGTTAGAGAATTGGTTAAAAATCATAAACTTGTTCTGGTTTTCCCTGACGAAGAGATTAAAGATAAATTTTTAGAGATCGGGTGTGATTATATACCCATTGATATTGATAGGCGAGGAACTAATCTTATTAAAGATTTAAAACTCTTATTAAATTATAAAAGGATAATTTCCAGAGAAACTCCCGATGTTGTACTCACATATACAATAAAGCCTAATGTTTATGGAGGGCTGGTATGCAGGAATAAAGGAATAAAATATATTCCTAATGTAACAGGACTGGGAAGTTCAATAGAAAATGGCGGAATTATTGGAAGGATAGCAAAGGGATTATACAAAATCGGAATTAAACATGCCTCATGTGTATTCTTCCAAAATAGCAGCAATGCCAATTTATTTAAATCCAATAAAATTTATTCAGGCAGATCGCGAGTAATTCCAGGATCTGGTGTAAATCTTGACGATTTTTTTTATATCAACTATCCATGTGAGGATAGCATGATAAGATTTCTCTTTGTAGGACGGATAATGAAAGAAAAGGGAATTGAAGAAACCATAAGTGCTATAGAAAATATTCATCGGGAAACACCCAATATTGTCTTGGATATTGTCGGGGATATGGATGACGATTATAAAGATTATTTGAGAGAAAAGCAAAAAAATGGTTTTATTCAATATCATGGAGAAAAAACAGATGTACACCCCTTTTATGAAAAAGCACATTGTGTAATCCTTGCATCTTACCATGAAGGCACTGCAAATGTTATGCTTGAAGCTTCAGCATCGGGCAGGCCGGTTATTACCACTACTGTACCAGGGTGTAAAGAGACATTTGAAGAGGGAGTAACTGGTTTTGGATGTGAAGCAATGAATGTGGATAGCCTGGTTGCTGCTATAAAAAAATTCATGGAGCTTTCTGATTGGCAGCGAGAAGAAATGGGAAGACGTGGCAGAGAAAAGATGATCAAAGAGTTTGACAGAAATATAGTAGTTAATGCCTATATCTCTGAAATCAATTCTTTGTAGGAAGGTTTTACTATGGCACAGAATAAGGTAAGGGATAGCAAATACGAGTTAATAAGGATTCTTGGAGCAATAACGATTACTCTCAGCCATGTCCCGTGTTCTGAAAGCGCTCTTAAGATAAATAAACTCATACATAATTTTAATATTATTCTTGAGGGATTTGGAGTAAATATTTTCGTTATTTTAGGGGCATGGTTCTTATCCAGAGACAGATTTAAACCTGAAAGGATAATAAGGATTATAGGGCAGATGGTCTTTTATGGTATTTTATTGGATGTATTTTCGTTTTTATTAGGATCAAAATTTGAAATAAAAACTGCACTCAGCGGTTTTGTATATTGGTTCCCGTTTGGCTATGTGGCCATGCTGATTGCGACTCCGTTTATAGAAAGATTATCTTCAAAAACTAATCAGATAATAATACTAATTGGGGGAAGTATTGCCTCAATAGTCACTACTATGGGATTTGTATGGCCTGATTTCGTATTGATCAAATTATTTTCTAAGGGACTGTTTATTGGGCCAGTTTGGTTTATCTTTATTATGATATGTATGATTGAACTTCATAATTTTATAGAAAAGCGAGAGATAAAGAATGTATCAATATATCTGATAATATTTTTTGCGCTTTTTATATCGATGTATGCAATTTTTTCCATCTCCCATATTTATACTATTAGAGAGATGTATTCCCCCTTATGTTTCTTAAGCGCTTTATGTTTGTTTATATATATGGCATTTTTACCCATCAAATATAATCAATTTATTAATTCTATTGCCGCTGCGGCTTTTGGAATTTATTTAATGCAAACACATAGAGTTTTCAGACAGTATGTATGGGGGATCATTGATTTTAGCGCCTTGTCCGAAACAAGTATTTATTATCCTTTTATATGCATTATCGAATTATTGGGGATTGGTTTAGTAGGTTTTACTATAGATAAGTATTGGAATTATATTTGGATTAGAATATCTAATTCAAAAATTTATGTGAAATTAGTAAGTAAAATATAAGGAGAAAAAATGAAGTTATATGATGCGCTTGTTGAGAAAACAGAAAAGCTTTCCATCATAGGCCTTGGCTATGTGGGAATGCCGATTGCCGTAGCATTTGCCAAGAAGCTCAAAGTTATCGGTTTCGATCTTAATGTTAAAAAGATAGAGATGTATAGGAGCGGTATTGATCCGACTCATGAGGTTGGAAATGATGTTATTAGAAGAAGTACAGTGGAATTTACAACAGACGAAATCCGTTTGCGAGAGGCAAAGTTTCACATCGTTGCTGTCCCTACTCCTGTGAATGATGATCATACTCCTGATCTGACCCCCGTTGAAACGGCATCCCAAATTCTTGGTCGAAATCTGTCCAAAGGATCCGTAGTTGTGTTTGAGTCCACGGTTTACCCTGGCGTAACGGAGGATATCTGCGTGCCAATTCTTGAGCATGAATCTGGATTGAAATGTGGTGTGGATTTTAAAATCGGATATAGCCCTGAGCGGATTAATCCTGGCGACAAGGTACACCGCCTGGCGACTGTTACAAAGATTGTTTCTGGTATGGATGAGGAGACCCTTGACTGTATAGCAAAGGTATATGAGTTAGTGGTTGAAGCCGGTGTGTACCGTGCAGAAAGTATTAAAGTTGCGGAAGCGGCAAAGGTTATTGAAAACAGTCAGCGGGATATTAATATTGCTTTTATGAATGAGCTTTCTATTATTTTTAATAAGCTGGGGATTGACACGAAATCTGTTTTGGAGGCAGCGGGAACGAAATGGAATTTTCTTAAATTTTATCCGGGACTTGTGGGCGGACACTGTATCGGCGTTGACCCCTACTATCTGACCTACAAGGCGGAAATGCTCGGTTATCACAGCCAAATCATCTTATCGGGCCGGCGTATTAATGATGATATGGGCAAATATGTAGCAGAGAACTGCGTAAAAAATCTGATCGCATGTAACAAAGCGGTCAAAAGTGCGAAGGTCGCTATTCTGGGATTTACCTTTAAGGAAAACTGTCCGGACACGAGAAATACAAAGATTATCGATATTGTACGCGAACTTGAGGAGTACGGTATTACTCCTATAATTGCTGATCCGGAAGCAGATGCAGATGAAGCAAAAAAACTTTATGATGTAGAGTTTGTGGATATGAACGCGATCAAAGAAATGGATGCAGTTATCCTTGCGGTTGCTCATGTGAAATTTAGGTATTTCGCAATCACGGACATGGATAAGTTATTTGGCGAAGGAAAGAAAGTTCTCCTTGATATTAAAGGGCTTTTCAATCGTAAAGAATACGAAGAAGCCGGATATAGCTATTGGAGATTATAAACAGGATAATTGGAGGATACATAAATTGGGCTATCAAGATGTGAAATTTCCTAAGGACAGTGTGTTCTTGGTTACTGGCGGAGCTGGGTTTATTGGTTCAAATCTTTGCGAAGCCATTCTAAAACTGGGCTATAAGGTACGATGTTTAGATGATCTTTCCACGGGAAAACAGGCCAATATTGATATGTTTATGGGAAATACAGACTATGAGTTTATTAAGGGAGATATTAAAGATCTGGATACATGTATGGGAGCCTGCGATGGTGTAGATTACGTTTTGAACCAGGCTGCATGGGGATCTGTGCCAAGATCTGTCGAAATGCCATTATTCTATTGCGCGAATAATATTATGGGGACGCTGAACATGATGGAAGCGGCACGCCGGAACGGGGTAAAAAAGTTTGTGTATGCGTCTAGCAGCAGCGTTTATGGTGACGAACCCAATCTTCCCAAAAAGGAGGGGAGGGAAGGTAACTTGTTGAGTCCTTATGCAGTTTCAAAAATGTGCGATGAGGAGTGGGGCAGGCAATATACGATTCATTATGGCCTTGATACCTATGGCCTTCGTTATTTTAATGTTTTCGGCCGCCGTCAGGATCCTGAAGGTGCATATGCGGCAGTTATTCCAAAGTTTATTCGTCAGTTCCTTAGGAATGAGATTCCGACTATCAATGGCGATGGCCTCCAAAGCCGGGATTTTACCTATATTGAGAATGTTATAGAAGCGAATTTTAAAGCTTGCCTGGCTGGAACAGAGGCAGCGGGGCAGGCATACAACATTGCCTATGGGGGGAGAGAATATCTTTTGGATATCTACTATGGACTTTCCCAAGCGCTTGGTGTAGATGTGGAGCCGAACTTTGGCCCGGATCGTGCCGGTGATATTAAGCACAGTAATGCTGATATCAGCAGAGCAAAAAGAATGCTTGGTTATGATCCTGACTGGAACTTTGATCGTGGGATAAGGGAAGCAATAGAGTGGTATAAGGAAAACCTGTAATAATTACCTCCTAAAAAACGGGCATACCGTGATGGTAAATGAGAATGAGAACTGATACGTTATTTTTAAAAGTTGCCAAATCATCGGAGGAATGGCTTTCATACATTGATTCATTTAGAGAGCCGTTAGGTGATTGGGAGAGATCATGGAATCAATTTAAATGTACAAGATCTTTTGAGGACTCTTTGCATAGGCTAAAAAGGAATGTACAATCGGCTGTTTTAATACCGATATCTTTTGTATCGACAATGGTATCTAAGTTATTTTTGAAAAAAGATGAAAGCGATAAAGTGGATTGTTTGATTTTGCCTGCAGGAGCCAAATATACGAATTATCCATCTCTGGATTCGATTTTGCCAAAAGATATTACGAATAGATATAAAAATATAAAAGTTTTTGAAAGGGAGAAAAGAAGATCATTAATCTTTACAGGAGTAATATCCTATGAAATAATTAAAATTTTGATAAAAATAATTATACGTTATCCTCTAAAATTTTTATTTATATATCGTATATTTATACAGCTTTGTACAGTAAACAGATATATAGAAATATTCCATCCAGAAGCGATTGTGACTGTAGGCGGAGAGAATGATTTTACTTCTTCTGTCCTTACCGGTTTTTGTGAGAGTATGAATATTAAATACATATGTATTATGCATGGGGAATATTTTCTTTCACCATATCACGCATTTGTCAGATTCTCTGAATTTTATGTGTGGGAAAAGATTTATATTGATCAATTTGTGAGAACCAGAAGCCCGCAGGATATGTTTAAATTATATACGCCGGATAGATATAATATGAAAATCGAAAGAGACCGCTTAACCTATTATGTGGGATATTATCTTCAGGAATTTAACGGGAAACAATTGGAAGCAATAAGAGATAATCTGTTGAAAATAGTTGATATGGGGTATAAATGCAAAGTCAGGCCACATAAACGTGCTACAGATATGAAGACATTTCTGTCTGTATTTAAAGGCTTGAGAGGGATAGATATTGAGAGTACAGATATCCCTATTGAAAAATCATTGGGAAACTGTAAATATATCGTTTCCATATATTCAACGGTTATTTCTGAGGCGTATTATAATAATTTACCTGTACTAATAGACGATTTAAGTGATCCTGAATTGTATGAGACGTTGAAAAATGTAATGTATGGTAATCTTTACAGAAATATTGGCAGATTAACGGATTTAGTAAATGGGCGGGATTAAACATGGAATATTTGATTACATTTTTAACGGTGATAGCATTGACATGGATTACCGAGCATAGTACAGATAAAGGCCCGGATAAATGGATAAAAAAATTTATTATCCTGGTTATATTATGTATTCCCTCTTTATTATTTGCACTTAGGGATATTCGTGTGGGAACGGATACGGCGGCTTATATGAACAGGTTTGCAGCCGCCTGCGGCAAGACTTTCGATGATTATGTTTTTTCAGAAATCAATTATGCAATAAATGAGTCATTGGAAACTGGCTTTATGATATTTATATGGATTGTCTCAAAATTTACCAATAGCTTTGCAGTTTTTGAGTTTGTATTATGTTTTCTTACGTTTTGCTTCTTTTTTGAGGGAGCAAAATATTTTTCAAAAAAAGAAGAATATTCACTGACCTTGATGGTTGCCATATATTTGTTTGTTTATTTTTGCCCTTTTATGAATTACCAGAGACAAGGGCTGGCGGTTTCGATTCTGTGGTATTCTCTTAGATATATAGACCAGCGTAAATTTAAGAGTTTTCTGGTTTGTTTATTTTTTGCGGCCAGCATACATATCAGCTCCTTATTGTTTGCCGCTTTTTATTTTGTCATTAGTTTTAGTGAAAAGCTAAAATCCTGGCAGATTATTGTGATAATATCCATGTCGTTCCTTTTGATTTGTGCTGGTCCTCAAACAATATTCTTATTGTTATGTTTTCTCTCTAAAATAGGCATACGTGCATCAACAATTTTAAAATATTCAAGACGATTTTATGATGCAACAGGTTATAATATCCATATTTCGGAATTAATTATGGCATTGCCGCAATTTATATTGTTTACTGTTTTTTATAAAAAGATCTCTTTAAATGATAACCATACAAAAGGTTATTATTGTATTTGTGTTTTTCATGTCATTTTGACGGTCATTGGGAGCGTCGACGCAAATTTTAACCGAATATCTATTTTAACAGGAATATGTGAACTTATACTTTTTGCCGCATTGTATAAATCATTAAGAAGTAGAGCAATGAAATTTTTATTTTGTACAGGAATGTCTATTTATTTAGTTTTATACTGGATTGTATTTACGGTAAATAATTTTTATCATTTTGAAAATCCATTATATCCGTATTTGATTTCCGCAATATAGTATTAATTTATTTTAGAAAAAATTAAAAAATAGATGTTTGGGTGGAGGCAGTAAGAATGAAGACTGTAGATAATGGAAATGTATTACGAAAAGTTATAATAGTAGGTAATGGCTATACGAATTCAGTTTCTGACGACATTTTCAGAGACGTAATTGAGAATAAGGTCACATGTGCCGAGTACTATTATTTGTGGAATATAGAAAACGTATTGATAAACTTCTTAAGAAGAGCATATTATAAACGTAAATGGGGGCTTTATAAGAAGTTCCCATTTTTTGCCAGATATTTTAAAAAATATAATGCATTTGAAAAAATCAAGAATACGGAAAAGGATTCTATAGTCATTGTGAATTTAGCCAGCCAGTATAGCAACTTAACTACCAAAGATGAGTTGCTTGAGTTGAAAAAGTCAGGAGTCGTATTGGTCTTATTTTGTGTCGACGCAATTGAATCCCCTCAGATGAATTATGGAGAAGTTGTATCATGGTTTCCCATATTTGATTTGGTAATCAGCGATACTCCGGAGGATGCTAAAAAATATAATCTTTATTATCATATGGATCCATTTCCATACAATAATAAGGAATTGCCAGATTTGCAATGTGATAATGATCTCTATTTTCTGGGAAGAGGGAAAGACAGAATAAAATTTTGCAAGGATATAGCCTGTAGATTGGATCGTGATGAGATAAAATATGATTTCACTATTATTCAGCAAGAAAAGGTTGAAAGTAGGGAAGGAATTAAATATCGGGCAGATAAAGTCCCTTATAGGGAAATAATCAATGGAATCAGCCGATCGAATTGTATATTAGAAATATTATCATATAACAATTCGGCATCTTTGAGATACTTTGAGGCAATAGTTTTTAATAAGAAATTATTAACAAATAATCAGGAAGCCGCTTCCCTTCCATTTTTTAATCCGGACTATATGAAAATTATTAATAGCCCGGATGATATAGATGTTGAATGGCTAAAAAGAAAAGAAAATATTAATTATCATTATAAAGGAGAATTTTCTCCTTCAAATTTTATTGAGGATGTCAGACGGGAAATTAGTCATAGAGGACTTTAGAGGGTAGAATGGAGCAGGTTGCATATATATGAGTAGTCAAAAAAAAATCGGAATAAATGTTGTTCTAAATATGTTAAGAAAAAGCTTGTCCGTTTTATTTCCGATAATAACTCTTCCTTATACTATCCGGGCGCTTGGGGTAGAAAATATAGGTAAAATTAATTATAGCCATTCTATTATTTCCTATTTTGCATTAGTGGCAATGTTAGGAATATCAAAATATGCAATTAGAGAAGGTGCGAAAAAGAAAGAAAGTAAACAAGAATTTGCTAAATTCGTAAATGAAGTATTTTCAATTAATTTAGTATTTACGACAATTGCTTACTTAGCTCTATTTATTTGTATCATTTTTATTCCGCAGTTTAAGAAGTGTTCTTATTTGCTTCTGCTCCAAAGCGTTTCTATTTTATTAACGACTCTAAGCATAGATTGGGTAAATACAGTTAATGAAGATTTCTTAATCATTACAGTTAGAAGTATATTTTCCCATATCCTCTTTTTGGCCCTTCTGTTTTTGTTTGTACATAAACCCGAGGATTACTATTTGTATGCGTTATTAACGGTAGTATCTGATGGCGTAGTATGTTTAACAAATTTAATATATTGCCGGCGATATATTCAGCTTAGACCTGTATTTCATATGAATTTTAATATACATATTAAGCCGATTCTGATATTTTTTGCAAATGAGATTGCAATTTCAATCTATGTCAATATTGATACTACAATGCTTGGCTGGATTAAGGGGGCTTATGATGTAGGCGTTTATTCATTAGCGGTTAAGATATATGTTGCCGTTAAAAGTCTGATAACGGCTATGTATAATGTCTCCATACCCAGGCTTTCTTATTATTGGGGTAATAAACAGTATGACAAATTTAAGGAATTGCTGACAGATATGTTTGGATTTATTTCAGTCCTGCTCATTCCGGCAACAGTTGGATTGTTCATGATTTCGGATGCTGCCCTTGTTCTGCTGGGCGGAACAGAATATATGCAGGCTGCCAAAGCTTTACAAATACTATCATTTGCCTTATTGTTTGCAATTTATGGCGGGCTGGTATGCGACTGCCTTAATATTTCGATAGGAAGAGAAAGGGATAATATGTTTGCCGCTATTCTGAGCGCGCTAATTAACTTTATTATAAATCTTTTCCTTATCCCTTTGTTTTCTTATAACGGAGCAGCTTTAACCACATTAATTGCGGAAGCATTCGTTATGTTGTTTTGTTATGTTCGTATTCCTGACAAAAATAATTATTTGGAAAAGAAGAAGGTTATCAGAACTATGTGCAATGCTCTTTTGGGCTCTATGTTGGTTGTGGGGGTTTCTTTAATAATTAAATTGATAGTTTCAGATATTTTAGTAAGGCTGATGGTAACGATTATTGCGGCTTCAATAATGTATTGCGTATTTATGATCATAATTGGGGATCGGTATTTCAAGGTAATCACGAATTTACTTATGAGAAAAATGAGAAGGATATTTTAATTAAAAGAAACATTTATCGAAGAGCACATTCAATACATTAGGAGGAAATATTATGTCTATTCAGGTTTTGAAACCGAAATTCCATGTGGATGAATGTCTTGACGCTGTCCGGGAGTGTCTGGAAAAAGGATGGACGGGCATGGGATTTAAGACTGTTGAGTTTGAGGAAGCATGGAAGAACTATACAGGACACAAGTATGCTTATTATCTCAACTCCAATACTGTAGGACTTCATCTTGCTGTAAAAATTTTGAAGATGGAAAAGGGATGGTCAGAGGGTGATGAAATTATTTCTTCTCCCATTACTTTTATTTCTACAAATCTTGCAATTGAGTATGAGAATCTGCGTCCGGTTTTTGCTGATGTGGATGAGTATCTTTGTATTGATCCGATTGATGTTGAGAGGAAAATTACTGATAGAACCAGAGCAGTTTTATTCGTGGGCTATGGTGGGCGTGTTGGACAATTGGATGAGGTTATTAAAATCTGCAAGAAATATAATCTGAGGCTTATTCTTGATGCGGCTCATATGTCAGGGACGAAAGTCAATGGCGTTTGTCCGGGTACCTGGGATGGTATAGATGTTGCGGTATATTCTTTCCAAGCCGTAAAAAATTTGCCTACCGGTGATAGTGGCTGTATTTGCTGGGCGAATCAAAAGTCTGCTGAGCTGACTCGTATGCTTGCGTGGTGCGGTATCAATAAGGATACATATGCTCGTTCCAACAAGGGCGCCTACGCATGGAAATACGATGTGGACTATATTGGCTATAAATATAACGGAAATGCTATCATGGCGGCGATCGCTTTAGTTCAACTTAAATATTTGGATGAAGAGAATATCCGTCGCCGTGAAATTGTTGAAATGTATAATGAAGGATTCAAAGATAATCCAAAAATCCGGATTATTCCGGCGCCTTATGCTGATGAGTGTTCCTACCATCTTTATGAGCTTGCAGTTCCGGATCGCGAGAACTTGCTGGACAAACTGTCCGAGGCTGGCATTAACTGTGGCGTTCATTACCGTGATAATACAGAATACCGTGTATTTTCCTATGGTGATGGACAGGCTCCGAGAGCCCGCGAAATCAGCCATCATCTTATTACCATGCCTTTACATATGTGGCTGACTAATGAGGATGTTGGATTAATTATTGAACAGGTCAACAAGTATGTGTGATAAAACATAGCATATGGTTTATTAACGGAGGAATACGATGAGAATCTATTTAAGACCAATTACATTAGAAGATGGGGGCAATATTGTCAAATGGCGTAATTCGCTGTCAGTAGCAAGTCATTGTTTTGATAAGACACCAATTACCCTTGAGTCTAATGAGCGATTTTACAAGTCATATATAGAAACAGGAAAGTACAAGCAGTTCATTGTTGAAAGAATCGATGAAGATTTTGGGGTTTCTTCCTATCCAATCGCAACAGTTTATCTGAAAGATATGGATCCGATCAACCGCAGATGTGAACTGTGTATCTTTACAAGCGATGACCAGGAGTGGAACACGGAAAGTCAAAGTATTGCCATTAGTCTTCTTTTGAATAAGGCATTTACTGAGTATGGCATGCACAAAATTTATACATATGTTTTCGCTTCCAATCAGGATGAAATTGCTCTTATGAAAAGGTCTGGCCTAAATGAAGAGGCGGTGTTAAAGCAAGAAGCATTGGATCTGGGCAATCATTATGTGGACGTATTGCGCATGAGCATTATTGATGACAAAAAGCACTTAACTGAATAAGGAGAATATCACTAATGTATAAAAAACCGTTTATCATTGCCGAGGCTGGATGCAATGCCATGGGGCAAATGGAGATTGCAAAAGATTTGATTGAAACTGCTGCACATTTCTGTAAGGCTGATGCAATCAAGTTTCAAAAGCGCTGCCCCAAAGAACTTCTTACCCCTGAACAATATAATGCCCCGCATCCTAATCCTGTTAATTCTTACGGCGATACTTATGGGGCACATCGTGAGTTTTTGGAGTTTGATGTTTATCAGCATGCTCAATTGAAAAAATGGTGTGAAGAAGCCGGTATTATTTATTCTACATCTGTTTGGGATCTGACAAGTGCCAAAGAGATTGCTTCTCTTCATCCGCGGTTTATAAAGATTCCATCAGCGTGCAATACACATTTTGAAATGCTCCAGTGGCTGTGTGACAATTATGATGGAGAAATTCAGCTTTCTTTTGGTATGACAACAAAGAGCGAAGAGGAGCAGGTAGTACAACTGTTTGAGAAGAATGGAAGGGCTAAAGATTTGATCCTATATAATTGTACTTCTGGTTATCCTGTACCATTTAAGGATGCTTGTCTTCTGGAAATTACCCGTATGAAGGAACAATATAAGAACCGCGTCAAAGCTATCGGCTTTTCTGGCCATCATCTTGGCATTGCGATTGATGTTGCGGCTTATACACTTGGAGCTGAGTATATCGAACGCCATTATACGTTAGATCGGACATGGAAGGGAACCGACCACGCGGCTTCTTTGGAACCAGATGGTATCAGAAAGCTTGTGCGTAATTTGAATGCGGTACATCAGGCATTGACATACAAGACGGAGGATATTTTGCCAATTGAGCGGGTTCAACGTGATAAATTGAAGTACCGGAAACATTAATCTGCCAAATGTATTCCCGGAAGGATTGAAGTACTTAGAGATATTAAAAAAAGCAAACAATATGCACGATGTCTTATTTGTGTTTGGAAAGGAAGATAAGTATGAATGTTGCGTTTATTCCCGTTAGAGGTGGGAGTAAATCCATACCTCTGAAAAATATCAAAATGATTAACGGAAAGCCGCTGGTTTACTGGACTGTAAAAGCCGCGTGCAGATGCAGGTACATAGATAAGGTGTATATAGCTACCGATAGTAATGAGATTAGGAAGGTTGCCGAAGGGTTTAAGACAGGTACAGAGGCAGAACAGTTTACTAAGGCTATGGTTATTGATCGTTCTGCAGAATCAGCATCGGACAATGCCTCTACGGAATTTGCGATGTTGGAATTTGCAAACAAATATAAGTTTGATAATATAGCGCTTATCCAAGCAACATCACCATTACTGCAAGCTTCTGACCTTAATCGTGGATTTGAAGCATTTGGCAGGGAGGGAGTGGACAGCGTTCTTTCGGTTGTCAGACAAAAACGCTTCCGGTGGGAGAATGATGAAAACGGCTTTGCTCATCCAGCAAATTATGATGTCTTTCATCGCTTGCGCCGTCAGGAATTCGAGGGTTATTTGGTAGAGAATGGAGCTTTCTATATCACCTCAAAAGCAGATCTTATTAGGTGCCAAAATCGCGTTTCTGGAAATATAATAGCTGTAGAGATGAATGAAGATACATTTTTTGAAATTGATGAACCAAATGATTGGGTGATTGTTGAAAGTCTTATGAAGAAAAATAATCATATTGCGGATTCAAATATTGCTGATATTAAGTTATTTCTTACGGATTGTGATGGCTGCCTTACTGATGGAGGCATGTATTATTCAGAATATGGCGATGAAATGAAAAAATTCAATACGCGGGACGGCATGGGATTCGCATTATTAAAAGAAAAAGGAATTTTAACAGGAATCATCACAAGTGAAAACAATAATTTAAACCAACGGCGTGCAGATAAGTTAAGGCTGGATATTTTGGAAGCGGGATGCAAAGATAAGTTGGCAGCAATCAGGTGTATCTGTGCGGACAGAGGGATTTCTCTTGAAAATGTATGCTATATCGGCGATGATATCAATGATATTGAAGCGCTCAAGGCTGTCGGTTTTGGGTGCTGCCCATCAGATGCAATGCCGGAGATAAAGAATGTGGTTAATTATATAACAAAAGCAAAAGGGGGTGAAGGAGTTATCCGAGAGGTGGTTGATAGGTTGATATAAGCAAATATGCTTCTCATATTTCCAAAGAATCACACAATCATTTGGCAAATCATATATTTCTTTTTTGCGTTTTTCTCATGGATCAGGTAGCCTTGGATCCGTCCCCCAGAAACTCAAACGGATGGCATCCTCTACGGCTCCTTCCATGTTTGCCATGGTTTTTGTTGGCAGTTTCAGGCCATATCTTGCAAATTCCCTTTTCTATGTGCTAACGGCTATCTACTGTTTGTCATCTAACTGAATTGTCATCTATTTTCCCCTATTCGATTGCTTTTTTGTAAAAAAGTATTGAAATACAGACTAAGTTATGGTATTATAAACATATGAATAAATGCTCATATGTTTATATGAATAGTTATTGAAAACTTGCGGACCGCGTGGGCGAGCAGGGAGTTTTCTTCTGACCGGCTGCCGGATTTCGCAAGTGCATGTACGTACGAAATGGAGGGAATTTATGACTGAAGCCGAGAGGATAAAGATTGAACAAGAAGTGACGGAAGGCACCTGTGAATTTATCCATGTCCATGACGAGATTGTGGGGAAAGTGGAGAAAGCGATGCCCAATGAGCAGCAGCTTTTGGATTTGTCCGAGTTTTTTAAAATATTTGGCGATTCAACCAGGATCAAGATATTGTATGTGCTGAGCCAGTCCGAAATGTGTGTATGTGATATTGCCAAATTGCTGCAGATGGGCCAGTCGGCGATATCCCATCAGCTTCGGCTGTTGAAACAGATGCGCCTGGTATCTTTCAGGCGGGAGGGCAAAACAGTATTTTATCAATTGGCTGACTCCCACATTCAAATGATACTGGCTCAAGGAATGGAACATATCAGCGAGTAACCCGTGTGGGACAACGGCAGCAGTTCAGATAGGCATGCGCGTTCACCGCACTGACCGTATAACATCGTGCCCTTAGGGCAAAACGTAGCGGGCGCAGGCAGATAAAAGGATGGCCGTCGGGAACGCTGCCAAAACAGAGCAATAAAAAAGAAAAAAGGAAAAATAAAAAAGAGAAAAAGGGGAATAAACCATGAAAAAGATTATCAAATTAGAAGGATTATGTTGTGCCAACTGTGCGGCGAAAATTGAAGAAGGCGTAAAAAAAATCCCGGGAGTGAAAGAAGCTTCCCTGAGCTTTATGACACAGAGGCTGACGATTCAGGCAGAAGATGGCAAGGAAGAAGCTGTCGTGGAGGCGGCCAGGAAAGTAGCGGATAAAATCGAACCGGAAGCGGTTTTTAAGGTATTGCGCTGACAGGGAAGGCTGTCCGGTTTGTGAAGGAGAGATGCTGAGATGACAAAAAAACAAAAAAAAATGACTGCCCGTCTGGCTGTAAGTGCGGTTTTCTTCGTGGCGGCTATGGTTTCGGAGGAGAAAATTACTTATGCCTGGCTTCTTTTTGCCGTTGCTTATTTGTCTGCCGGGTATGATATTCCGCTGAAGGCATGCAGAAATATTATCAGGGGGCAGGTGTTTGACGAAAATTTTTTGATGACCGTAGCTACTTTCGGCGCCATTGCTATCGGCTCCCTGGAAGAAGCGGTAGCCGTCATGTTGTTTTATCAGGTAGGAGAGCTGTTTAATGATTACGCGGTGAATAAATCCCGAAAATCCATTAAAGAGCTTTTGGATATCAATCCGGAGTATGCAAATGTGATCCGCGAGGACAAAGAAGAACAGGTGGATCCGTATGAAGTGGAGATGGGGGATACCATTATTATCCGTCCGGGAGAGCGGGTTCCCCTGGACGGAGTGATCATTGAGGGAGCTTCCAGCCTGGATACAAAAGCATTGACCGGAGAACCGATGCCGATGGAAGTTGAAGCTGGTCAAAATGTTGTCAGCGGTTCCATTAACCTTAACGGGGTGCTGAAAGTACAAACCACCAAACTGTTCGACGATTCTACGGTAGCCAAAATTCTGGAGCTGGTAGAAAATGCCAGCTCCCGCAAGGCGAAAGCAGAAATGTTTATTACAAAATTTGCCCGCGTGTATACGCCGATTGTCGTAGGATTGGCGCTTATGCTGGCCATTGTGCCGCCCCTTGTCCTGGGAGGCGGTTGGGGAACGTGGGTTTACCGGGCATGCAGCTTTCTGGTGGTATCCTGTCCGTGTGCATTGGTAATTTCTGTGCCGCTGAGTTTCTTCGGAGGTTTAGGCGCGGCGTCAAGAAGAGGGATATTACTGAAAGGCAGCAATTATCTGGAAGCCATGGCTTCCCTGGATACGGTGGTATTTGATAAAACCGGAACATTGACTACCGGAGAATTTCAGGTTAGCCAGGTAGAAGCCTGCAGAGGAACGAAAGAAGCGCTCTTGGAATTGGCGGTATTGGGCGAATATAATTCCAACCATCCGATTGCCCAGTCGGTGAAAGCGGCTTATCAAAAACCGGTGGATACAGGACGGATAGGGCAGGTAAAAGAGATTTCCGGTTACGGGATACAGGCTCAGGTAGAGGTTGACGGAAAATGGCATGAACTCTATATTGGCAGTCAAAAATTGATGGACCGCCAGCAGATTGCCATACAAGATCCGGTTTCGGTAATGGGTACGACTTTATATTTAGCGGATGAGACTGGCTATCTGGGCGCGATTGTTATTTCGGATACGGTGCGCACGGATGTGCCGGAGGCGCTGGCAGGCTTAAGAAAAAAAGGCGTCAGAGACTTGGTTATGCTGACCGGAGATAAGGAAGAAGTAGGTAAGGCTGTAGCCCAAAAACTGGGGATAAATCTGGTTTATGGCAATCTGCTCCCTGCCGATAAGGTGCTTAAGGTGGAAGAGCTGCTCAAAAGAAGGGCGTCGGGAAAAACATTGGCTTTTGTCGGCGACGGAATTAACGACGCGCCGGTTTTAGCACGGGCGGATGTCGGCATTGCCATGGGCGGAATTGGTTCGGATGCGGCGGTGGAAGCGGCAGATGTAGTGATTATGGATGATGCGCCCTCGAAAATTGTAGATACCATACAGATTGCCCGCAAAACGATGGCAATTGTCAAGCAAAATATACTTTTTGCCATCGGAGTTAAAGTGCTGGTGCTGGTGCTGGTTGCCGCCGGTTATGCCACAATGTGGGCGGCGGTGTTCGGTGATGTGGGTGTGTCGGTGATTGCTATTTTGAATGCGATTCGGGCATTGTCTTATCGGAGGAAATAGAAAAGACGATAAAAGCCGGATTTTGGAGACGATTGATGAAATGGTTAAAAAGATTAGGGATTGTGATTGTATTTCTGCCGATTGTGCTGATAGTAATTTGGATAGCATATGAAATCTTTGGCATGTTTATGAACCATATGGCAACCCGGAAACAAACCAATACACTGCGGATGAACTTGGAAAGTGAAATTTCTGATATTGAGATCATCGATGTTTATTCGGAAACGGGGAATACATCAGGAACGGGAAATCATGTTGATTGCCTGTCCTCTATCATATTTTCAACAGAAATGCAGGAAACGGAAATCGAAGGCCGCATGTCGAAATACTATGTGTTTGATGGATGGAGCTGTTATATAGATAAAACAGACGAAGGATGTTACACCATTTATATCAATACGCCGGCCCCCTTTGCCGATAATATAGAAGGGCATTAATTGTAACAGATAACCCTTGAACTGTTACGGCATACGGCCGTTTGAAATCGCTTCGCGATGGGCCGTATGCCCGCAGCCACCATGTTTTCGTACGGTCAGCGCGGTAAACGCGCAGACCTATCTGTTACCATTAATTTCTTATAACGCTTTTTTGTTGATTGCATCGAGAATTTCAACCCATTTATAGTATTCAATACCGCGGCTGTCTTTTTCCAGCCAAAAATCCGGCCGCGGTGTCACAAAAATAGTTCTGACTCTATAATTTTTTGCTTCATGGGAATCCAAACCGAGAAAGCGCAGAACATCTTCCCTGTTTTCATAAAGTATTTCCGCTCGGTGCAAGGGGGAGATAACGTTTTTGTCCCTTTCCTGTTCTTTCGCTTTTGCGTATATTTCTTTTACTTTTTCTAGTGGTTTATAGTATTTGATTTCGATATTGAAAATTTCTTTTTTCTCTTTATCTGCTGCCAGAACATCAATATCTCCCAGAGAATTTTTCTCGTCTTTTAAGATGTTTTTCTGTTGTTTGTTGCCTGTTGTTTTAATAATACTCTTAATTTCTGCTATAGGTTCGCCGTCACATTGGGGAACGGTATAATGGTTTATACAGAATGCGTCCAGCAAGACATATGCCAAAAAACTTGACATTTTTTCTACATGCTTGTCTAATTGTTTTTCTAATTCTTTTCTTGGAAGTTCTTCCAGATGTCCGGCAAAATATTCAAAAAAGTGCTTTTTTAAGACCATTTTTTCAAAACAATTAAAAGTATACATAAATCCCATAGGACAGATAAAAATGGAGTCGTTGATTTTCAGTATGCTTTTTAATTCTGATAACCGGATTTTGTTTAACTTTTTAGTATTATTTATTGTTTGGAAATTCAGGGAAAAATAATCAATGATTTTTTCGGCCTCGGTGCCGATACCATATTCCTGTTCGATTTTGGCTACGGCATCACTTCTTTTCATAAAGAAGTAGACGGGGTTATGCTGATGTTCAAACAAAAAGTTTGAAAACCACCTTAATTCTTCAAAGGAAAATCCTAAATATTTTTTGATGATGTTTCCTTGTTGATACCGGATATCCTCTATAGAAAGTTTTTCTCTTTCTATTCGATTTCTGATCGCTTCAGTTTTGATTTCGCTGTCTTCCGGGATCTCATATAATCCCATAAAGAGATAACTGTCCATAAAGAGGGAATAATCAGGATTGGTAAAAAAACCTTCTCTAAAAATCAGCATCAGATCAGTTTCCAGCAGTGCATGGCAGTTCTCTTTCTGTATCAGATAGTGTTCGATATTATCGATGAAAACACAATAATAGTAAGCCAGACGAAAGGCAATCATCATGGGTTTGCATTCATCCAGAATACTGTTTTTTCCGGTTGTGTCAATGCTGTTTTCTATCAGCAGCAAACATAAAAGTTCTTCCATGCGCATACTGTATTCAAAATCATTTTTTTCCTGAGTTGTGTCGCTGACCATTACTTTAAAAAAGGCATTTAGGCAAAAGAGCCCTGTATTGATTTCTTCTTTTTTGTACATGGCCAGGAATTTGATGATTTGTTTTTTTAATTCTGTTTTTATGGTTTGAATTTTTTCTTCCAGGGAACAAGGTTTATTGTCTGCTGATTCTACGATTCTGTTGATTATATTTTGGCAGTATGTGTGAACAGAATGTTTTTTGCTTATCCGTATGTCCTTATCCGCATTGATATAGATAATTTGAAAAAGACTGATTATTTTATCAATATATTCCGTATCCAATTGGTTTTCTCCTTATATAAGGCGGGATCGCTGAGATAAATCCGTATTGCGGGCTTTTGTGTTTGATCGGTTTTATTTTAATAATGCACGACATCGCCTGCCTGGCAAATCTTGGCAATAACAACGGCAGCTTCTTCGCTTTTGAAATAGTCAAGCGTAGTGGATGGCACAAGCTTTTCCAATGCAGGGAAATCTCTTTTTTGGAGAAGCTGGCGTACGGTGGAAGCGCTGATTGGCTTGTCCATTGCTTGTTTGCGGGGGACAATGATGCAGTCAATCCCGGATAGAGGAAGACGGGAAGACAACATTTGATTGTAGATGCCCGTTACCTGGCTGGCAGGTTCTTCGCCTACATATCGGCGTGTGACAGCCAATGCTTCTGCAATCTTGGTAAATATGATCAGATCCAATTTGGCATGTCCTTTGATTACTGACTCATCATCCTTTAAAAAATAACTGGGAAAGGTAGCATTACTGATGATATACGGCCCGCTGTCATGGCAGATTACATTGGGCAGGTGGGCGGTGCCGGCAAGAACGAGTTTTTTCCGGACGGAAAAAGGTACCAGGCTGGCATCTTCACTGACAATAAACAAATGAAGGGTATCACATTCGGAGGCAGCTTTTTCTGCCAGATATTGATGTCCCAAGGTGAAGGGATTGGCATTCATAACCAATGCGGCAGATAATCCGTTGGTTTTTGTTTTGGCAAGGCTGGCGAGGTATTCCTGGAAACCGTTTTTGCGGTTTTCCATAAAAACAAGAGTGCCGTCAACCCGCGCTATTTCGTAAAACCCCAAGTCCTGGAAGAATTTTGCCGAATTTATTTTTGTGTAGAGGAAAAGATGGATATTCCCTCTCTGATATTGGACATCTATCAAATGGGTAATAACCTGGTTTAAAAGCCCTTCTCCCTGATGTGCGCTGCTGACGGCGAAGCAGCGCAGAGTATTGGCAAAACAGCTTCCGGTAGCGATGATTTGATAATTTTCATCGTACATGGCACAGATATAATCCAGATGGGCGTCTCTTTGGATGCCTTCTTGTTTTAAGAGGGCGTCAACTTGGGAGAGGCTGCGTTTGTCTGAAGGGCGGATCGGTGAAATCGTATATTCCGGCATATTACCTTTCCTTTCTTTTCAGTCTTCGTTTTCAATCTTTTTAGTCTTCATTTTCTAAAAAATACAACAGGTAGCAGGCGGCCAGCAAGTCGGCGCTTCCGCCGGGAGAAAGATTTTTTTTGATAAATTCAGTATCCAGGTGCCGTAAAACCTGCCTGTCCGGGAAGGGGTGCCGGGCCAGCAGCATTTTTATTTTGGCGGCTGTTTCCTGCTGGGTGGCAAGGCTGCTCCGGGCGATGAGATTGGTGTCGGTTGCGGCGGCCATTAGCGCGAGGAGGGCGCCGCAGCCGGCGTCATTGATGTCAAGCCCCCGGGCAATTCCGGCTTTTAACGCGGGGAGCCCTGCGTCGCGGACTGCGGGAAGCCCTTCTTCCATTTGCCCGCGGATTCCAGAAATATGATAGCGGAGATATAATTTCTGGCCTGTGGTAACGGCGTTTTTTTCCGTAAGGCTGGCAAAATCGGCGGCAACCAGCCCTTTGGCCATGGCGGAGCATTCTTTTAAGATAATATCGGGATATTTCCATTGTTCCCTGCTCAGCCGGCCGATGGCGGCGCAGAGGACTCCCATGGAAAAGACAGCGCCTTTATGGGTATTGATTCCTTTCGTTGCCGAAAACATATCGGCTTCCGCTTTTCTGCCGGCGGAGCGGATTTGCAGGAAAGTCTGCCTGGCCGGTTGGCTGGCGGTCTGCCTTCCGATTTGCGTACATCGTTCAAAATAAGGCCATAGGGCGCTGGCGCTGTCCATAAAAGTAAAGATATCCATATCCTTATGGCTGCCGTTGTTTTCCCGGTCTACCAGTCCCGGTTTTGGCGTGGTACAGACTTCATACAGAAGGGCGCGGCATGCCAGACTGGCAATATGGGAGGCGTCTTCCTTTTCTATGGCTTGGTTTAATATTTCCGTGGTTTTTTCCTGGAGCTGTTCTACTGTGTGAGTCCTGCTGCGGGCACATTCCTTTGCCGGTTTACCGCATATCAGGCACGTGCGGGGCATAAGGCCGATTTCGGAACGGTCTGTTTTCTCTCCGGATGGTTTCAGGACGTCCATGTCGAACAGCCTGCCAAGCTCGGAACCATCCTCAACGGAACAGGCAATTTCTTTGATAAGAAGCAGATCTCCGTCAATAAGATAGTAGGCTTCATTCCCCGTAGGCTCGTTGATTTCGGTAAAGCAGGCTGGCCGGATTTTTAAAGAATCCAACTGTTCTTTTAAATAGCGTTTTCCCAGGTTAAAACCATCCCGGATTAGCGGGCTGTTTTTTATCGGTCCGGCAATATTCATCGTGAAGCATATCATGGGGATCTGATAGCGGGCAAGCAGTTCTTGCTGACGGAAAGCCCTCCGTTCCCGCGCATCGAGCATTTCCGGTAATGTTACATGGTGTTCCATTTGATTTCCTTTCTGGGTGTCCAGGATTTCCGGTATTTTAAAGTGGGTAGTAACCTGTTATTATCATACAATAAATTTAAAAAGGTGAAAAGCTTTTTTGGTTGAAAACATTATTTGGATTGATTATAATAGTAACAGTTCAGACGGGTATCTTCTTGCCCGTCTACGCCGGGCAAGAAGCATCGGATGTCCATCCGATGTGGAATTTGGCATGAATTTTGGCTTACAAGCAAGCTTGACACCGAAAATTCGTGCCAAATTCCCCGCCGTCTGAACTGTTACCTATAATAAAGATTATCCGGAAATAAGATGTTGGGGCTAAAAGATATTTTGATCCGGGTATCATAACAAAAAACATAGGACAAAGGGAGTTTGAGTATGAAAGTATGCAGGCATTGCCAAAACCAGTTGCCGGATGAGGCTGTTTTTTGCCGGTATTGCGGCCAAAAGTGCGAGGATTTGCCGGTTCAGGCGCAGGGGGCAAAAAGAGAGGATGCGTCGGTCCAGATCCAGGGGCCGGAAAGCGGGGATTCGCTGGTTCAGGCCCAGGAGCCGGAAAATAGGGATCCGCTGATTCAGGCGCAGGAACTGAAAAATAAGAAAGGAAGGAAAAAACTTCTGATAGGCGGCGGTATTGCTGTCGGTATTGTCCTGATTCTTTCCCTTAGCATGGGATTAATTTTTATCCTGAAGAAATACGCGGGGGGAAAGAAGGAGTTTGATTTGGCAGAAGCGGAGCTTGTGGAGAATTATATCCATCCTTCCGGCAGCGGTTCGGTCAATCTTACGGCTATGGATATCCAGCCATCCCCGCGGGATACTTCTGCCCGCTGGGACAGCCAGCTTTTTTACTGGCTGGAAGACGTGGGTGAAGGAGATGACAATCATATTGCGGACTGCCTTTTGACGCGCATGGGATTAACCCGTGAGGATAACGGGAAAATGCTGGAATATGAAGTATACCGGGAGCCTTCTTCAGAAGAGATCGTTAAGATTGTTTCGATAGAAACTTTGGATGATGGGACTTTGGAGCTTACCGATTACTACTACCAGGACGGGCAGCCGAATTTTGTGTTCCGGCGCAATGACAGTGTTTATACGCCGTCTTACGCTTCCATTGACAAGGTAGGGGAACGGTATTATTTCTCCGGCAGGCAGATGACCAAATGGCGTTGGATTTATGAGCCGTCAGTAGTCAAACAATGGATTTTGGAACTGGAGGATACCTGGTATACCCAGTGGGCTTATGGGGCGATTACCGACAGCGAGAGGGCTTTGTACGACGAAAAGGAACGGCAGATCCTCAATGAAGCCTGCAACACCTATCGGGCAATCCAGGAGAACCCCCAGGTGATGCTGATTGAAGGGCGGGTGACGGATGAAGGGGGAAATCCCTTGGAAGGGGTAGAAATAGGAATCGGAAAAATCGGGGATGGCGTCCTGGAGAATCCGGCGGTTAAACTGCTTACAGACAAAGATGGCTCCTATGCCTGGGCGGCAGAGGAGCCGGGTGCGCGGTATTTTCTCGTTTTCCAAAAAGAGGGATGGATACAGACAGTGATGGAACCGTCCTTGGCTGAGGAAGCTTTTGTCCAGGCACCCCAGGAAGATGTGGTTTTAATGGCTGAGCGAAAAGAAAAAACTTATCCGGTAATCATTAAGGCTTGCCAGTTCGAACCGCAAATTGAGGGGGGAACAAGTGAGGGCTGGCTCCCTGCGCGGGGTGACGGCGGCCCAATGCCTTTGGCAGATGCGGATATTGCCGTTTATGGCGGCATCAACTATCAGTTTGGGGAGCCTGTAGCGGAAGGAAAAACCGACGGCGACGGCCGCCTCAAACTAGATTTGCGTCCCGGCGTATATACAGCGGAAATCAGGAAGGAAGGCTTTAGCAGTACCCAACAGATATTTTTTGCCGACGGTACGGACAGCGAACAGGCCATTTATGCTTTCGATCAAAACGCCGCTATCCAAAGGGATCCATTATATGGCCGTCCCCAATTGCCTTCGTGGTTTATCCTGCTGACATGGGAGTGTGGGGAAGACGAAGCCTTTGACCTGGACAGTTCTCTTTTTACCCCGGATAAAGCAGCTTTGGGCGACCGCAATTGTATCAATACCTTAAACCGCAGCGACGGGGCCGGAGCCAGTTACCTTTATGACGGCCAGGGGAGCAAAGTTTGCGAATACATCATACTTTCCACGCCTCAAAAGGGCAGCTATAAATATTATGTGACCAATTACAGCGACATCCAGCAAGACAACCTTTTTTCTTCCCGTATGGCTTCTTCGCGTGCGAAAGTATCTTTGTACAAAGACGGCGTGTTGGTGAAAACTTTCGCTGTGCCGGACAAAAAAGGGACGGTATGGGAGGTATTTGAGCTGAGGGATCAGCAGGCTATCCCGATTCAGGAAGTGTATGGGAATGTTGAAGGGAAAAACTGGTGGACAGAAGATAAACAGATGGCTTATATCACTGAAGACCAGAGCAGGGCCAGTTGGATCCAGTCAGATGGGGAATGGCTGTATTTCGTGAATACTGCTGATGAGAATAAATTGTATTATTGCCGGAAGGATGGGAGTGAGCTGACAAAATTCTGCGATGACCGGGCTTTGAATACACGGATTGTGTTGGCGGATGACCAGATTTATTATACGGCATATGGCAGCCAGGATTTTGTAGCCAGGGTGAATACCGACGGTTCAAACCGCGAGATACTGGCCACCGTCCCCCAGATTTCGGAAGAAGCCTATGGTGATGGAGGGAGTATGGGCCTTCGGGTTGAGGGATATAAAGACGGGACGCTTTACTATTACTGGGCGCCGGAAGTTAAAGGCAGTATTGCTGCGCTGCCTGTTTCTGGGCAAGGCCAGGATTTTTCCGGAAGAAATCCCCAGCGCATCGTCTCAGCCGGCGGGTATCTGTATTATGTAGATTATGATTATTCCACGGATGGTTATTCTTTCTGGCGGCAGAAACCGGATGGCAGCGAAGCCGGGTGCCTGCAGGAGGATGCTGGATGGTGGACGGAAAGCAACAAATTCCGTATTTACAAAGGATGGATTTATTATATCGCTTATCGGCAAAGCGGTTTTGAACTCCACCGGATGAAACTGGATGGCACAGAGGATACTGTCCTGGCTACCGGCATCGGAGACGGAGGGCAAAATTTCATTGTGCAGGACGGCTATTGTTATTATACAGGGAATGACCAGCAGGTGTACCGAATGGGCATAACCGGAGGAGAGCCAGCCGTGGTCGGCCCGTCCTCTGGTTATCTGGAGATCCTTGACGGGGAGGTTTATACCAAGGATTATTCCGACTGGCCGCTGATTACAGCCAGCGGCCTGGACGGAAGCAACCGCCGGGAAATTTTTAACTCTGCCTCCCTGCGCCGGGATGCGGCAATGCAGGCATACGCGTCGTTCTTGGAAACCTATGTGCCGACGGGACTCAATGACAACCGGGAACGCCTTCAGTATATGCAGTTTGCCTGCCAGGATATCGATGGGGATGGGGTTAATGAATTGTTTGTTCAATACATCAGTCCAGTGGGATCTCATTGCGAGACAGATTATTTCCGGTATGAAAATTCAGTAAAAAAGATTTGGGATGGCATTGAAGCAGATACAGTAGCAGTTAATTTGCAGAGCAAAGAGTTGGGTATTTGTGATTATGGGAATAGATATTGTGGTATTAGCCGTTATAATTTTGAGGGAAAAGATTTAGAATATATTGATTTTTATTTTGATGGTGGCGAATCTGAACGTTATAACGAAGAAGCAGCCTTTGAGCAGGCATACAATACTTACATTAAACCATATCCCCAACTGCATTTTGTCGATAATACCGCTGCCAACCGCCAGCAATACATTATCAGTGGCTCCGGGACAGGCTGGGATTATGAATAAACCGTAACCGTCCAGACAACTGCAATAAGAATGCCTAATAAATCCATGTAGATGCAAACGAGATTACAGGAATACATCATATAAAAAACGGAGGGATTCAGCCACAATGGGAATACCGTATTTTTACACGAAATACCAGGGAGCGCCAATCACGTCTTTCTGGGACAAACACTTACATAAGCCAACCAGCAGCGCGCTTATCCATATGCCGCTTGGGACGGTTGTCAGTCTCGTCGGATGTGTTTTTTACAATGCATCTCATAGGGAATTCGGTTTTTTATATGTATTCGGTTCGGTTATTGTTTTTGCGGGGCTGTTTTGGGTTTTTACCGGCGGGCTGATTTTCAAATGGATGTGGGATTGTTTTCACTGGGGGGAAAAACTGGCTGCATATGAAAGAAAAAAACGCGGTGAAAAAGGCAGTTTGCCATCGAAAAGAGACATAGGAGAGGATTAAAAAGCAGCCGGATCGGGCGGCCTTGAATGCTTTTGAGGGAGCAAACGATATAGAACAAAGTTTTCAGGGCACTTATAAACGCTTTAAATAAAACGTGTAAAGCCGTTGGCAATCAATAGGCTTTACACGTTAATTTGTGGGTAATTTATGAATTTTTTGTTATTATTAAAGGGTCAGATCCTCAATGCACCGTCTTTAGATTGCTCTTTACGCCGCCTTCGGTTTTTCTTCCCTGGGAGCAGCCGTTTCCGCTTTGGGTTTTTCCGGCTTTTTCCATGCATGCATAGCCAGAGCCAGGGCGATAACGCCGTAAGACACAAATACGCGGAAATATTCGCCGATTACCGGATCGCCGAACAGTTCTTTGCCGGCTAACGGCGAAACGATAAACAAGGTATGGAACAGCACAATCCCCAGAAGCGCTTGTTTGTTGGTAGCCTTCTGTACGGATGCGCCGCCGACCAAAAGGGCAGCAATAGCGAATTGCCCGACCTGGGTATGGGCGCCATAGGTTGAGATGGTCCCTACATTCTGCAGGAAAATCAATTGTCCCCAGCTTGCCAGTACCGTGGAGAAAATCATAGCGATAATACGTGTTTTATCAACATCAATACCGGCGGCGTTTGCGACTGTACGGCTTTGGCCTACCGTCCGCATATTTTGTCCCAGACGAGTTTTCATCAGGATATTATTAAAGATGCAGAGTGCGCCGATGCAGAGATAAGTCATCACAGGCAGGCGGACGACAATCAGTATATTATAGATTGCCGGTACGTAAGTCAGCCCGTAAATCATTGCCGCCAATGCAAGGTTGACGAGGGCCTTCATGGGAACAAAGGAATTTGGCCCGGAATCCTCGCCATCTTTTTGGGCACGCAGTTTCCATTTGATAAAACCGAAAGCCTGCCAGAGGGCAGTACCCAGGCAGCCCAGTTCTACAGCCCACAATAGCAGCAGCCGGTCGGCGGATAAGAATTGTTCTACCGGTTTAATAAAGGTCAGTCCATAGATGGTCACCGCGGCTATAGCCTTGATTGCGGAAGATTTCCAGTCTACCGGCTGTTTTTTTGCCAATTTAAAAATGACTGAGCAGGCCAGGATAATCAGCGTCAAATAAAAGCCCAGTTCTACAATGGTCAGCATTGGCACTGTGTCTAACGCGTATTTTACCGTATCCTTTAAGTCTATGGTGTTTTTGACGCCTATGCCGGTGGGTATCATCAAGGTTGAATTGTTCATTTTGATTACACCGCCGAAGATGAACAAAAATACTAACTGATAGATACCATCAGCGAAATATCCCAAAACCAGTCCGCCGATCATTTCGTTACCCTTCATGTAGTTAAACAGTTTGCCGACCAAAAAACCAAAAAATACGGCGAAGGGAGTGGCCAGTGCGACGGTAAATAAAAATCCGGAGATACCGGTAAAGCCCCAGTAGGTAGTCAGAAAGATCGCCAACTGTGCCGCCATAGCGCCGATGACAATGCCAAAATTCAGTCCCATACCAGCGATAACCGGGATAATCAGAGACAGTACGATGAAGGAGTTCCGGGCGATACGGGTGAATAATTCTGAAACGACAAAGGTCAGCGGTTGCTTGGAAAAATAGGTTGCCAGCACACAGAGAATGATGAACAGGAACACCACCATATTTTGAAACAGAAAATTGGATATTTTTTTATTCACGTCCGTTTCCTCCTTTCACCTGGCTCAGCGCGTAAATGATAATTCCGTTGGAGATAATCAGACGCGCGACCTCCGACAGGTTGCTCTCCGGGATAAACTGGTTAGCCACCGGAAGGCCCAGGGCCAGGATTCCCTGGAATAAGAAAGTACCAATCAGCACATGGGGGATCCGTGCCCGTTTGGGGCTGGCCCCGCCGATTAATACGGCTGCCACAGAGGTGAAGCCCATCATCATCGGGCCGTTGTATAACTGCATGAATCCAAAACCCTGGGCATAGACCAAAATACCGACGGCAGCCAGCACGGTGGAGAGGGTGGTCCCGATCAGGCGCATTTTATTCACATTGATTCCCGCCGCTTTGGCAAACATCGGGTTTGCCCCTGCCGCGCTCATGGCTATTCCCGTCTTGGAACGCATAAACAGCCATACCAAAAAGCACATGAAGAAGAAGAAGAGCAAAAGACCCGTGGGAATAGTCAGGTTTCCGATATTGAAAGCCAACGTCTTGTTCATGACATTGCTGTAGGAGGAGGCTAGGGAAATGGTGTTTCTGAGGCCCTTTCCGGCATTTGGCCAGATGAGTTCGCCGTCGCTGAAGGGCAACAGCATCCACCACATATTCATAAAAGCAATGATGGAAAAGCCTACATAGGTGGTAACAGTCATCTCGGAGCCTTTTACCCGGTTGAGAAGTTGGCCATACAGATAGCCGATTACCGTGGCTAAGGCCACACCGATGAGGATAGCGACCAGTATGGCCACCCACATGGCAAATAAAGGATGGATAGCTACCAAAGCAGGTTTTTGTGCGATTTGAAGCTGAATGACGATTAACCCGCCCAAAAGCCCGCCGACGATCCCCATAGAGATACCGAAATTCAATCCAATTCCACATTGTACGGCCGGTACCATGGCCAGGGCCAGGATGCCAAACATTCCCCACCGCCGGAGGCAGTCGCTTAAAAGCTGCATCAGATTCATGTGGAACCCGCCTGCCGCGGCTACCAGAAAAAGAAAGAATGATACAATAATTACACGGGGCAGCCCGAATTTGGCTATCAAAGGTTTAAATGGATTACGCATTTTCTTGTCCTCCCTTCCAGGCGCCGGACATGGCAAGACCGAAGGCGGCGTCTGAATCATCCGGCTTCAAAATACATGCCAGCTTGCCGTCGGAAATAATCGCGATGCGGTCGGAAACGGAACGGAGTTCCATCAGCTCCGAGGACACAATGACTACGGTCATTCCCTGCTCGCGGTTGAGCTTTGCCAGATATTCCAATACCAGTTTTTTGGCGCCGATATCAATACCTCGCGTCGGTTCCGAGACGAAAAGGACATCCGGTTCCAAAGTCAGCGCCCGGGCCAGGCATACCTTCTGCTGGTTGCCGCCGGAGAGGGCGCCTGCCGGTTGGCGGATTCCCGTGCAGCGGATATCGAGGGTCTTTACCATTTCCTCCGCGTGTTTTTGGGCTGCCGCCGCATCATAGAGGTTTATCCAGGCAAATTTTTTCAAGAATTTACCGTTGGTCTGCATGGCGGAAAAAATGATATTTTGTTCTATGCTTTCGTCCAGCAAAAGGCCCACGCCGCGTCGGTCCTCGGATACGAAAGCCACTTTGTGATCGAGCGCATCCCCCAATTTATCTAAATTTAGTGTCTGGCCGTTGATTTTAACTTGGCCTTCGGCTTTATAAAGTCCCATGATTCCGTTGGGAATGCCTAATTTGCCCTGTCCGGCCAGGCCGCCGATTCCAAAAATTTCGCCTTTTCGGATATCCAGGTCAATTCCTGTGACCTTTTCCCCAGGCATATCGACTTTATAGTTTCTAAGGCTGATGGCAATATCATCATCTTTGATCGTGCGGGTATCGGGGATACCATCATCAACCAGTTTTTCCATTTTCCGGCCGATCATCAGCTCGGCGATTTCTACCACGTTGGTATCCTTGATTTCCTTTCTGGCGACGAATTCCCCGTCCCGCAGGATGGTCATGGAATCCGCTACAGCCATTACCTCGTCCAGACGATGGGTAATGAAGATAATCGCGATTCCCTGCGAAGAAATTACACGCATGGCTTCCAAAAGCCGTTCGGCTTCCGATTCGGTAAGTACCGCTGTCGGTTCGTCAAAGACCAGGATTCGAATACCGGTTTTATCCAGTTCTCTGGCAATTTCGATAAACTGCATATAACCTACTGGCAGCCCGGCTATCTTGACATACTCTTCAATCTGCAGTCCGATTGTCTTTAATGCTTTTCTTGCATCACGCCGCATTTGCTTGAAATCCAATGATTCCATCGAACGTCCAAACAGACGGCTGGCCAGATTGGGCGTACTGATTTCACGGCCGACTTTGATGTTTTCCGTCACGGTAAATCCCGGAATTAACATAAATTCCTGATGTACCATACCAATTCCCATTTCCATAGCTTTTAGCGGGGTGTCAATCTGTACAGGTTCCCCATTTACCTCTACTGTCCCCTCAAAGCCGCCAGTACTATGGATAACTGGCATTCCGAAAAGAATATTCATCAGCGTAGATTTGCCTGCGCCGTTTTCGCCCATCAGCGCATGGATCTCGCCGGGGCGGATGTGGAGCTTTACTCCTTTCAACACCCGGTTGCCATAATACTCTTTGGCAATGTTGTCCATTTTCAGGACATAGGTTTCCTTTGTCTTATCCAAGTCACCAACCTCTTTCTACACATATTTTTCGCAACTCAGCCATGTCCCATACCTTGTCGGAACATAAATCCACGCAAAAGCTGTTGAGACTTTTGAGTGAAAATTTAAAATTCTTGCTTATGGATCAGATGATGAACATGCAGAAAGTTCTGCCAACTGATGTCCCAAAGACCCCTGTTGGCAGAACTCCAGATACCATCACATTATTTCGTTTTCAGATGTTTGTTTGTGAATTTCGGATTACTCAAAAGTAACGAAGTCAGACATTACCAGGAAATGATTTTCTTTGGCATTGCCGTCATCATCTACATAGTAGTCAAGTGTCATCTTCGCGCCAGGAGTAAATTCTTCCGCACAAGCCTGGACGGTGTCGCGCAGAACCTGTTCGTCAAGGACAACGCCGTCGGTCTCGCCCTCCAGGACTTTCTTGGCATATTCAACGCCGGCGCTGATAAACAGCATGTTGCAGGGTACGCCCCAGGTAGATACACGGCCGCCCATGCCGGCTTCGGTGACTTTGGCCTGCAGTTGTTCCATCATGTAATCCACATCCGCCTCATGGCCAGCCATGTCGATATTCAAGGCAGCCGGGAATGCGTGGAACGGAGACGGGCAGCACTGTAAGGTATAGATAGCGCCGTTTTCAAATACGGAACGGATCAGCGGCTCCTGCATACCACAGTTGGTGGTGAAAAATACGGTATCTTTGCCATATTTTTCAATCTGGCGCGGCACATCCTCTAAGATAAACTGCTGTGCGCCGGTGATACCGGAATCGCCGGTCGGGTCGGGAGCGGTAACGTCTACCAATTCAATACCTTCCTCGGCACAGTATTTCTTCAGATTCTCGTGACGGGCTACAATCAGGGCATAACTCATATGGCGCGGGAAGGAATAGTGGATCATGGTCTTAGCGCCCTGCTTTTTCGCCTGGGGCGGGATCACGATGCCGCATCCTGGCTCGTCTACCTGCAGCACGATATCTGCTTTCGGGTTGATAACGCCTGGGTCTTCGCCGGGAGTACCTACGATAAAGATCATGTCCGGGCGGGTTTCCCGTACTTTGTCGATAGCGGCTGCCGTGCCCGGAATAGCCTGGCACCAGATGATGGCTTTCACATCGGGGTCAGAGGCCATAGCGACGGTATTGGAAATAACCGTCTCCGTCTCGGTAGTAAAATTGTCCGGATACGTAGAAGTCACGATCATGTCGCCGTATTTTTCTTTCATCTTGTTGGCCTGCGTAATTTCCTCGTCACCCTGGGAAGCCGTACCGGTGATAATACCGATCTTGAAATTCCCTGCTGCTGCGGCAGGAGCTTCGGTTTCGGCAGAATCGCTCTCTGGGGTATCGGTATCCGCCGCCGCGGTGGTGGTAGATTCCGGTGCTGCGGTAGTTGCCGCCGGTTCAGCCCCACGGCAACCAGCCAGGGAAAACATCATTGCTGTTGCCAGCGTCAAGCTAAGTAATCTTTTTTTCATTACTTGTCTCCTCCTTTTTTAAATGCTTTATCAGTGTTTTAGCAAGATAAAGTGTTTCGATTATACCACAAGTTTCTATGATTTGTCCAGCAACATTTTCATGATTAGATGGTGAAAAGTGACAATCTTGAAAAGAATTTGAAAAAAAATCTTACTAAAGTGATGAAAATATTGTCCGGGCTAATGGGGCAAACAGACCAATCAAGGGATAGGTTATGCCTATGGCGCGCAAAAGCACGCTCCAGCGTTTGTCGTGTTTCTGCATAACCGGCACATAAAAGACAGTCGGATTTGCCGGCGAATAATACAGTTCCACCCTTTCTCCCTCTTTCACATAAGAGCGGCTAAACCCACTTGGGGATTTGACGTGATAAATGATTCCATCCACCTGGAATTCGTATTCGGGAAAGTAAGTTCGTTTATTCCCTTCTCCTATATGCAGGGTACGTCTGACAGAAACGACGGTAGCAATGGTCAAAACGGTCGCATCCCTCCGCTCTTGAAGCAGCCGATGTTGCATAGTCATGCCGATAGCAAAAAATATCAGGGGGAACAAGGTAAATCCCACATCGGCTATACGCTCTTCTCCGCCTCTGCCAGGCTGGCAGATGATGATTCCTGCAAATATCAAACACGACAAAGGCCAGCAAACAGCCATAAACAGCCATCGTTTTAATGCGCGGTCATGATCAATATCATTTTTCATATCAGAGCCCCCCTGTGTTGTATGTATTATTATGAGCTGATTGCGCTCAGCCGTGCGAAGATAGCTTCACGGTATTCGGCATGGTGCGGCATACCGCCTCCCAGCCCGCCGCGTTTTGGCAGCATGAGCTTTAGGGAACTGCCGTTTTTCATGGTAATGACACAGTTCACAGAGCCCATCCATCCTTTTTTGATTTCGCATTTTTGAATCTGCGCTAAAGGGAAGCGAGTACCGATATCGCTTATGGGAATGCAGGTGTGGATTTCTTCAATATCTGTTCCGTCTAATTCCGGAGATTCATTGAATTCGTAGAGATGTTTGTATACTTCGCATTCCGCGAGAATTAAGTAGTGTTGGGTGATGCTGATGTATACATCATATCTTGCGAATTTGCTCTTATTGATTTCCAGGGCAGCGCCGCTTGGGTTAGGGATAAGATTGTCTCCCTTGAGGGTACAGTTTCCGAAAACCTGCCGGATATGTGTTTCAATTCCGACGCCATGTATACCTGCTGTCAGCGATTCGCCGTCGGGAAGATATTTTTCCAAAGCCTGCGTCATAGTTTTTTCGTTAAAAATGCCGGACATAATGAAATCCTCCTTAGTCAATTTCCGATAAGTTAATAAGTTGTATTATACAATAATTGCTATTCAAAGTGAATAAAAATTTGCTGGTACCTGCGAACGCACGATGCTTCTTGTCCGGCGTAGACGGGCAAGAAGATGCCCCGTCTGAACTGTTGCGAAAATTGGAAAAATTTAGAAAAAATACATCAAAATACAGGCAAATATGATATAATATCTGAAACATTGTACCATGTGCTCCGCACATGTTCCCTCCGGGGGATGCGCACGGTTCGGTTTGGAATATTGTCCCGCTTTGCGAGACACCGAACCGGCGCAGGTATAATCTCTGTCGAGATTATATCATGTGCTCCGCACATGTTCCCTCCGGGGGATGCGCACGGTTCGGTTTGGTTTTTGTCCCGCTTCGCGAGACACCGAACCGGCGCAGGTATAATCTCTGTTGAGCTTATACCATATTTCTACTAAAATCACCCAGGAAAAAGAGAGGATGCCGTATGCTTGCGGAATTGAGGATGGAATTGGAGGCGGACAGCCCGGCATTGGGCTGTTATCAGTCTTCCAATATGCAGGGGGTATTGATGGAGACCATAGACAGCGCTTATGCGGAAGACTTGCACAGACAGGGGCTTAACCCATATAGCCAATATATGATAGGTGGGCGGACGAAAGAATGGGTAGTGAAAACTCTTACCAAGGAAGCATACCAATACATGATAAAGCCGCTGATGGAAGAGGATTTTTCCGGATTTACCATTGCAAAAAAGAATATCCAGGTAAAGATAAGCAAAAAGGAATTGAAAATTGTCAGAAAGCAGGAACTGATGGATGAATTTTACCGGGGAGGCAGTTGCCGGTATATCGATTTGGAGTTTTTGACGCCGACGGCGTTTAAAAGCAGAGGAAGGTATGTCATCATGCCGGATGTGAGATATATTTTCCAGAGCCTGATGAATAAATACAGCGCGTCATCCGATGAGTTGGAAATGTATGATGAAGAAACCTTAGAGCAGTTGGCGGGAAACAGCAGTATTGTCCGTTACCGGCTGCAAAGCGTTTTTTTCCCGTTGGAGGGAGTTAAGATTCCTTCTTTCAAAGGAGAGCTGACGATGAGAGTAGGCGGAAGCGAGACGATGGCCAGGTATGCCCGGCTGTTGGCAGGTTTTGGGGAATATTCGGGAATCGGGATAAAAACGGCGATGGGAATGGGAGGAATAAGGAGGAAAAATCATGACGGATAAGGAAGTAAGCCTTGTCTTGGGAGGGTTGCTCCATGATATCGGCAAAGTGATTTACAGGCAGGGGAGCGAGAGGAAAAAGCATAGCCAGATCGGCTATGAATTTCTTAAGGAACAGGTGGGTTTGACTAATCAGGATGTATTGGATGCCGTATTATATCATCATGCTGACGGGATAAAACATGCTTCGATTGCCAGGGATTCATTGGCTTATATTGTCTATATAGCGGATAATATTGCTTCTGCCGCGGACAGGCGGAAAAATGACTCTGAGGATGCCGATTTTGAAATTTCCATGCCTTTACAAAGCGTATTTAACATTCTGAACGGAAATCATCAACATTTATTTTATGAGCCAAAGACATTGGATGAAAGGGATGCCGTCAATTATCCGATTGCGGAAAAGAAGCGTTTTGACGAACATTTTTATGTCCGGATAAAAGAGAATCTTTTTGGCAATCTTAAGGGGATTGAATGGTCGCAGGAATATATCCATTCCTTGCTGGAGACGTTGGAGGCAAATTTATCTTATGTGCCTTCTTCGACAGCCAAAGATGAACGGGTGGATATTTCCCTGTATGACCATATGAAACTGACGGCGGCGGTTGCCGCGTGCCTTTATGGCTATTTGGAGGAAAAAGGGGTTAAGGATTACCGTGATAAACTGTTTCTTCGCGCGAAAGAATTTTATCAGGAAGAAGCTTTTCTTTTGTGTTCTATGGATATCTCCGGGATACAGGATTTTATTTATACGATCGCGAGCAAAAATGCGCTGAAAACCTTGCGGGCGCGCTCCTTTTATCTGGAAATTATGATGGAGCATATCATTGACTGTTTTCTGGAGGATCAGCATTTGACGAGGGCGAACCTGCTGTATTGCGGCGGAGGGCATTGCTATATCTTGATGGCCAACACATCGGCGGCGTTAAAAAAAGCGGAGCAATATATGGATAAGCTTAACCATTGGCTTATGGAGCAGTTTTCCATTTCTTTATACGTGGCTTTCGGATATGCGGCCTGCAGTTGCAATACACTGAAAAATTTTCCGGAAGGCAGTTATTCCCAACTGTTTAAGAATGTCGGCGCGGCTATTTCCCGAAGGAAAAGCCACAGATATCCGGCGTCGGATATCCGCAGATTGAATATGCGGGAATATGGCAGCTATACGAGGGAATGCAAAGTGTGCAGACGTATCGGCAAGACAGACGATGAGGGCGCGTGCAGCGTCTGCCGGGCGATAGAAAATTTTTCGAACAATATTCTTTACAGCAGTTTTTTTACGGTTACTTTGGAAAAAAGCAGATATGCGCTTCCTTTGCCGGGAGATTATTACCTTGTAGCGGATGACCAGGAAAGCCTGGTGAAAAAGATGCAGCAGGATGATGATTTTGTGCGGACATACAGTAAAAATAAGATGTATACAGGAAAGCATATGGCGACAAAGCTGTGGGTCGGGGATTATACCACCAAAAAGACATTTGAGGAATACGCCGCCCAGGCTCAGGGAATTGAGCGGATAGGGGTTATCCGGGCGGATGTGGATAATCTGGGACAAGCTTTTGTATCCGGGTTTGAAAATCCGGATAACCACAACCGATATGTCACTTTATCAAGAACGGCAACGCTTTCCCGGCAATTGTCACTGTTTTTTAAATATCATATCAACAAAATGCTGGCGGAAGGTTCCTTTTTCCTGGAACCGAGAGAGCAGAAATCAAGAAATGCGACGATCGTCTATTCGGGAGGCGACGATCTGTTTATTGTCGGGGCGTGGGATGATGTGATCGGGTTGGCCATTGATATACGGAGGAATTTTGAGAAATATACCCAGGGGACGTTGACTCTTTCGGCGGGTATCGGCATATATGAACCATCCTATCCCATCAGCGCCATTGCCAGGGAAACGGCTGGTTTGGAAGATGAATCGAAGAAATATCCGGGAAAAAACGCGGTGACTTTGCTGCCGGAAGATAGCGAACCGATGGCAGGAAGCTATAGCTGGGGAGCGTTTGAGCAAAAGGTTTTGCAGGAAAAATACCAGGCAATCAAAGAATTTTTTTCCGTATCCGAGGAGCGGGGAATGAGTTTTCTTTACCGTTTGCTGGAATTATTGAGAAATAAAAAAGAGAAAATTAATTTTGCCCGTTATGTCTATATTTTATCCCGTTTGGAGCCGGAAAAGGACGCGGATAAAAGCCAGAAAGACGCTTATCAGAAATTTGCGCAAAAAATGTATCAATGGATGAAAGACGAAGAAGAAAACAGGCAGTTGCGGACGGCAATCAGCCTGTATGTGTACGAAAAAAGGGCGAAGGAGATAGGGGAAGATGAAATTGAATGAGCAGAATTATGTCGATACGGCGGAACAAGTAATATTGAAACTGAAAGAGAAGAAGGGGCGGGACAATAAGCCTGTCCCCCTGGTCACCACATCAAAACTGCGCAATCTGCTGGCGATGGCGGCGGATATTTATAATCAGATATTAAACCAGCATGAAGACCGCCTGAACGAAGACATTTGCGGCAGGATCGAGTATTTGCGGGTGCGGTTCCTATATGAGGCAGGCCGGGAGCCGGCGGTCAGGGATTTGGTTGAAGAAGCGGGAATTATCGACTTATTAAAGCAGATTAAGGGAAGCAAGAAACAGTATATGTTATTCAGCCGTTACATGGAAGCTTTGGTTTCTTTCCGGAAATATTACGACAGGAACGACAGTTAGGAGGGAGAAAGGTATGTACGCGAAAATTCAGATTACAGGGAAGATAGAACTGAAAACAGGTATGCATATTGGCGGGTCATCGGCTTTTGCCGCTATCGGGGCGGTAGACTCCCCGGTGATCAAAGATATCCGGACGAATCTTCCCATGATCCCAGGAAGTTCCTTAAAGGGAAAAATAAGGACGCTCTTGGCCAGGGAATACAA
Organism: uncultured bacterium; assembly: GCA_947383005.1. Taxonomy (GTDB): domain Bacteria; phylum Bacillota; class Clostridia; order Lachnospirales; family Lachnospiraceae; genus Brotaphodocola. The sequence goes on from CANDBT010000016.1 coordinate 67,364, forward strand.
CCAGGAGCTGGCGCCCAGGCCGGATGATGACCATGAGCGTCTGACACGGCTGTTTGGCTCCGCCAAAGAGAAAAAAGGCAGGCAGAGCCGGATCTTAATTTCGGATATGTTTATGGCTAATGAAAAAGAACTTCGTGATCAGGGACTGCAAAGCATGACGGAAATCAAGTTTGAAAATACCATCAACCGGGCGACGGCAGTTGCCAATCCGAGACAGATTGAACGGGCGATCCGGGGAACGGTTTTCGAATTGGATATGATTTACGAGGTAAAAAAAGAAGAGGAGATATTGGAGGATATGGAAATCCTGGCAGAAGGGATGAAGCTTCTCCAATATGATTACCTTGGGGGGAGCGGTTCCCGCGGATATGGGAAAGTAGTTTTTAAAGATATACAGGTAGAGAGCGTGGTGGGGGAGGTAGACAGCCAGATTATGGATGCCTGTGGTGAATTGATGAAAAAAGTGGAAAGAGCCTGAGAGGAGAGCCATGGATTACAAAATTTACAAAATGGTGTTTCAAGGCGCCGTCCATTTGGGCAAGCAGTCATTAGAAGACGGAGAATTTACTTTTTGCGCAGATACTCTTTTTTCGGCTCTCTGCCAGGAGGCCCTGAAACTGGGCGAAGATAAACTGCAGGCTTTTTATACATATGCCAAAGAAGGGAAGCTGTTGCTGTCAGATGCTTTTCCCTATATAGGCGATACCTATTATCTGCCGAAACCGATAAAACATTTGGATACAACAGACGGCAAGGGAGATTCCGCCGCAAAAAAAGCATGGAAAAAGCTGAGTTATATTCCGATGGAAGCTTTGGATGAATATTTGCGGGGGGATTTTGACGTGCTGAACATGCAGGCTCCGGACATCGGCAAATTGGGGAGCTTCGAAATGAAAGTCTCGGCTTTTGTGCGGGGACAGGAGGAAACCCTTCCTTATCGTGTAGGGACTTATTATTATCATCCGGGGAACGGAATCTATCTGATTGCCCGTTATGACGAACCGCAAAAAATATTGTTGGAAGAGCTGCTGGAGAATCTTTCTTTCAGCGGAATCGGTGGGAAAAGAGCCGCAGGGATGGGGCGTTTTACGTTTTATTCCCGGAATGTTTCTTCCCATTTGAAAAAGCGGCTGGAAGGAGAAGGGAGTACGTATATGTCTTTATCCGTGTCTTTGCCGGCGGATGAAGAATTGGAACAGGCGCTGCTGGGCGCGGAGTATTTGGTGTGCAAAAGGAGCGGGTTTGTGGCATCGGAAAACTATGCCCCGGAGCAGATGAGAAAAAAGGATTTATATGTATTAAAAGCAGGTTCCTGTTTTCGGAATAAGTATAAAGGCGACATTTATGATGTATCCGGACGGATGGGGAAACATCCGGTATACCGGTATGCAAAACCAATATTTATAGAGGTGGGCACATGAACAGAAGTTTGGTCAGCTATCGGGTGGAAATGAAAGCAGTCGGGCCGGTATTTATTGGAAGCGGAAAGGAAATCAGCAAAAAAGAATATGTGTTTTTAAACAATAAGAAAGCAGCGATTCTCGATATCCAAAAGCTTTACAGCGGGCTGAAAAAACGGGGGAAATCTGGGGCGTTTGAGGAGTATCTGCTGTATAACAACAGGAATAACCTTGCGGATTGGCTGAGAAGGCAGAATATTATGCTGTCGGATATCCGGCCGTTTATCCGTTATAGCCTGGATTGTGAAAATATGGTAGTGGAGAGGAAAAATACCCTGCAGGTGCTGGCTTGTATGAAGGATGCTTACGGCAATCCTTATGTGCCGGGCAGTTCCCTGAAAGGGATGTTCCGTACGATTTTTCTGGGGGCGGAGGTTATGGATGACCCGCGGAAATACCAGAGGATGAAGGAAAATCTAAAAAGGAACGCAGATGTGCGGGCATTCAGGAACGCTTATCTGAAAAGAGATATTTCCGGCATCGAAGGAGCGGCGTTCAGGACGTTGAACCGGATGGGAACAAAAGCGGGAGACGCGGTGAATGATGTTTTGCAGGGAGTGATTTTCAGCGACAGTGAGCCGCTGTCGGTGGATGACCTGATTTTGTGCCAGAGGGTGGAGCTGCATACGGACAGAACGGAAAAGAGCCTTCCTATCCTGCGGGAATGTATAAAACCGGGGACAACGATTACGTACATGATTACGATTGACAAACACATTTGTAAGCTGACGGATAAGCAGATTATCCAGGCGGTAAATGATTTTGGGAATAATTATTACCGGAGTTTCGGTAGCTCATTTAAATATATGGACAGGCTGCAGGATAATGAAGTATTGTTGGGTGGCGGATGCGGATTTGTGTCAAAGACGGTGATTTATCCGCTGTTTGGAAAAGCAGAGGGGGTAGAAGTGACGCAAAAGATACTGGAAATGACAACACCCAGAATACATAAACATAACAAAGACAAGGCGTACGGAGCTTCCCCGCATATTATGAAATGTACCTGGTATCAGGGGAAAACCGTGCAGATGGGGGTATGCCGGCTGGAAAAAATAGAGGTGGTGTAAATGCGGGGAATGAAGATGAGGATGGAGGAAAGGGGGAAGAAGCAGAGAGAAAGGAGCAGGGAGAAAGAAGAAGAGAGAAAGCGATTTTGCCGCGTGCCGCACAGGAAGCGGGATTGCGGGGGATTTTGGAGTTGAATAAGCGTCGGATGATGGAGAAAACCGTTTTCCCCCGCAAATGCTGCCGGGAATAGGCGTGTATGGCGGGGGATGAGGGAGAGGATTAGAAATTAGAGAACCCCGTGAGGGGACGGAAACGCTTTGCTCAACGCTGTACATTGCAATCTTACCATTAGAAATTAGAGAATCCCGTGAGGGGGCGGAAATTATTTGTTATAGCATATTCAGTTTTGTTTGTCAGTTAGGTATTGGGAACCCCGCGAGGGGACGGAAACTCGGGTGTTTCTTCAGGTGTTTCATCGGGCTACTTTAGAAATTAGGAAACCCCGTAAGGGGACGGAAATGTCTCATCGGGTTCGGGTGTCTCATCGGGCTCTTTAAAAATCAAATTCCCCGCAAGGGGACGGAAGTTATAAATTGGCGATTGTTCCATCTATGTCGAAGGAAAACCTGATAACTCCGTAAGGGGATTTTTCGCGCAATATACAGGTGTAAGGAGAAGAACAATGAGTTTACTGTATGTGAATGCTAACAGTTCAGATAGGTCTGCGCGTTCACCGCGCTGACCGTACGAAAACCTAGTGGTCGCGGGCATCCGGCCCATCGCGGAGCGATTTTTATGGCCGGATGCGTAACAGTTCAGGGGTTGTCTGAACTGTTACTGTGAATGAAAATGGTGCGGTGATTGGTGTAGAAGCTAATCGGTGTTTTGTAAAGTACTCGGATGGCATGAAAAGAATGGTGCCGATAGAAACTTTAGAAAGCATTACCATTATGGAACATGCACAGATAACGACTCAATGTGTGCAGGAGTGCCTTAAGCGAGGGATTCCTATCACATATTTTTCAAAAGGAGGGAGTTATTTTGGAAGATTGCAGTCTACGGGACATATAAACGCGGAAAGACAGAGGAAACAGGCGGCTTTATATGATTCGGATTTTGCTGTGGAACTTTCAAGGCAGATTGTCAGCGGCAAGTTGAAAAATCAGATAGTTGTTCTCAGAAGATACGAAAAGAGTAAAGGGATAGATGTTGGTGAGCAATTAAAAATGATGAGGATATGTCGGGAAAAGTTGTCTTCTTGTCATACGGTTTCCGCATTCAGAAATCCGCTTTTGAGGCGGTGATTTCCAAGAAAAAATATAAGGAGCTTTTGGAGCGTCTCCCGTCATATACATCGGCGGAAGACAGCATACGGGTATATAAAATTATTGGAAAAGGTCAGGTCGTTTCCTTTGGAAAGCCGATGGAAAACGACGGGGAAGACGATATCATTGTCATATAAGGGAGGAGGACACAAATGGGAAAAAAGATTCTATTCAGCCCGGTAGGCGGCACAGATCCGATAAGATATTTGAGGGATGGTTCCCTGCTTCATATTTGCCGCCACTATCGCCCGGATATCGTGTATTTGTATTTGTCTCATGAAATGATGCAGATTCACAGGCAGGATAACCGCTACGTGGCAACAATCGAGCTGCTGGGAAAGCATTTGCATCATAATTTTGAAGTACATGTTATTGAACGGGATGCACTTATCGATGTGCAGCAATATGATATTTTCTATCAGGATTTCCGACAGGAAATCAGGAAAATTGAAGAAAGCATGGGGGAGGAGGATGAACTGCTGCTCAATATGGCTTCCGGAACCCCAGCGATGAAAAGCGCGTTGATGGTCATGGCAACTCTGGCAGAGTACCGCTTTTTGCCGATACAGGTTTCCACTCCGCAAAAACGCATGAATTCCGAATATGAGGAGAGAAAAAATTATGAGATTGATGTGAATTGGGAGTTGGATGAGGATAACCAGGAGGAGGCGCCAAACCGGTGTACGGAGGTAAAATGCCTGCATTTAATGACCTTGCTCAAAATCGAGATAATCAAAAAGCATCTGGCAGCTTATGACTACCGGGCGGCATTGGCAGTTGCCGAAGAAATCCGCAGGGATATCCCTGCGGATGCGTACAGGATGCTGCAGATTGCCGATGCGAGGGTAAAATTAAGCCGGAATAAGATCCATGCATGGATGCGCGAGAAAGAGTATGACATCTATCCGATACAGGAAAGCGGAAAACAGAAGATATTTGAATATGCCCTTGTTTTGCAGATCAAGCTCAAGCGCGAGGAATATGCGGATTTCATCCGCGGCATTACGCCGATTGTGGTGGATTTGCTGGAAAATATATTGAAGAATCAATGTAATATTGTTTTGGCGGATTACTGCAAATCCGACAAAGATAAAATACTTAAGTGGGATGAAAAAAAGCTGCAGAGATCCGGTTTGAAGAAGCTGTTGGATGAAGAATATCAGGGTGGATTTCGCTGTGGCTCGGTTTATTCCGGGCATCTTGCCTGTTTGATCCGCCGGAAATGCAGCGACAGGGTTTTAAGGCAGAAGGTGGAGGATATCGTGTATGCGGAAAGCAGGGCGCGGAATATGGCGGCTCACGAGATTGTGTCGGTGACGGATGAATGGTTTCGGGAAAAGACGGGCAAAAGCGCAAAGGAGATCTTTTCCCTTATTCAATATTTGACCAGGAAGGCGGGGATTAACGTAAAGGATGAGGATTGGGAGTCCTACGACCGGATGAATGAGCAGATAATTTTTTATTGCCAGTAAAAATTTCCCCCAAAATTGGTTTTTTGTGGTATGATGAGTACAGGACAAAGCAGTCAATCCGATTCCTTTGTCCTGTTTTATATGCGCAGCCCCATGCGGAGAAAGTATGCCGCAGAAGCGGCACAAGGGGCGCGCGGCGGGCAGGGAGAAATCATTCCCATTATTAAGTTAGATTGCGTTTACAGGAGGTGCAGGAGATGGATAAACCACTGATTGGCGTATTGCCCCTGGTTGATATTGGGAGGGATAGTTATTGGATGCTGCCAGGGTATATGAAAGGGATTGAGCAGGCAGGGGGTATTCCGGTTATGCTGCCCCTGACAGGGGAGAAAAGCGATATTGCCCAGATTGCCAAAATGGCGGATGGATTTTTGTTTACCGGAGGACAGGATGTATCGCCGGAAATTTATGGGATGGGACGGATTGAGAAGTGTGAGGAGTGCAGCCAGGAACGGGATCAGATGGAAACGGAGCTGTTTTTGCAGGTATATGAACAAGGCAAGCCGGTTTTGGGCATTTGCCGGGGGATCCAATTGATTAATGTGGCGCTTGGCGGTACATTGTATCAGGATTTAGCGACCGAACATCCGTCCCCGGTTTCGCACCGCCAGTCACCCCCTTATGACATGCCTGCCCATATGGCGGATATTGTGGAGGGAAGCCCGCTGCATGTATTGCTGGGAATGAAGGAGATTCCCGTTAATAGCTGTCACCATCAGGCGATTCGTGTATTGTCTGAGCGGTTGAGCCCGATGGCATATTCGCCGGATGGGCTGACAGAAGCTGTCTACGCGCCGGGGAAACCTTTTGTGTGGGCCGTTCAATGGCATCCCGAGTTTAATTATCAAAAGGAGGAGAGCAGCCGGAGGATTTTTAATGCCTTTATTGAAAACGCGAGGGAATTTTTATAGACGGATGGTACTATTCAGTAGGTCTGCGCAGAGCCTGCCCCAGCGAAGCGAGGGTATTTACTGCACTGACCGTAAGATAAACTTGGCCAAAGGGCAAAAATTCCCTCGCTGATTATATCCACGGGCATACGGATTTGCCAAATGATGGGGATTTTGCAGAAATAGGGGAACCATATTGGTTTGCGGGTATAACTATGGGCGGATTGGGCGGATAAGATTATGGCGGCATAGAATATGCTTCATTGCCGCAGGCAATTGTAAATGGGCATATGCGGTTGATGGACTTGGCGCCAAAGGCAGATTGCCGGAGCACAGGGACGGCCGCCGACAGTACAGCAACATACGAAAATGCGGGAGGCAGTCGAATGTTTAGACAAAAGAAAGTAACACAGAAAAGGACGGGACAGAAAAAAATTATTCTGGGAATATGGCTTCTCTTTTTACTGACAATCAGCGCTTGCGCGGAAATTCCGCTTACCCCGCTGGCGCCGTCAGCTTCTTCGGCGGCTCCAACCGGCGGACAGGCCGGGCAGGGAGAGAATGACCCGGAAAGTTATCAGCCGGGGGCTTATGATGGCGAAGCCAGTTTTGTGGTCAATAATAACGTACCTTATTTTACCGAAAAGGAGATTACGACAGAAATTTTTGAAACGTACAGCGATCTGGACAGTTTAGGACGCTGTGGAACGGCGTTTGCCAATGTATGCCGGGAGATTATGCCGACGGAGGAGCGGGGAAATATCAGCAATATCAGACCGAGCGGCTGGCATACGGCAAAATATGATATGCTGGCCAACCGGTATTTGTATAATCGATGCCATCTTATCGGTTATCAGCTTGCCGGTGAAAATGCCAATAAGAAAAATTTGATTACCGGGACCCGGTATCTCAATGTAGAAGGAATGCTTCCCTGGGAGAATATGGTGGCTGATTATGTGAGAGAAACGGGAAATCATGTGCTGTATCGTGTTACTCCTTATTTCGAAGAAGAAAATCTGGTAGCTTATGGCGTACAGATGGAGGCTTATTCCGTGGAAGATCAGGGGGCGGGGGTTTGTTTTAATGTGTATTGTTATAATGTACAGCCGGGAATTGTGATTGATTACAGAACGGGGGAGAGCAAGCTCGATGAAGCCTGGCTGGCGGGGGAAGCCCAGCCGGGAGAAGAAATCGAGTATGTGCTGAATGTCAGTACGATGCGTTTCCATCTTCCGTCCTGTACCAGTGTCTCAAGTATGGAGGAAAAAAATAAGGAAATATTTTCCGGCAGCCGTGAAGCGTTGATTGCAGATGGATATATACCATGCAGCCGCTGCAATCCATAGGGAATAATGGGAGAAAGGTTTGGGGGGTATGGAACGTCAGGTAGAAAAAAGAGAGAATGGGATTACGGAAGGAATAATCTGGCAGCAGCTTTTACTGTTCTTTTTTCCGATTTTGTTTGGAACCTTTTTTCAGCAGTTGTATAATGCGGCAGATGCTATGATTGTGGGCCGATTTGTGGGCAAAGAAGCTTTGTCGGCGGTAGCCGGTTCTACGGGTATGCTTACGCAAATGGTAGTGGGCTTTTTTGTCGGATTATCTTCCGGCGCAGCGGTGCTGGTTTCTCAATATTACGGAGCCAGACGGGGAGAATTGGTGGGATATGCGGTCCATACCTTTATGGCGTTTAGTATTGTGGCAGGAGTGGTTATGATGGTTCTGGGCATTATGATGACTCCCTGGATGTTAAAGGCCATGGGGACACCGAAAGAGGTTACGGATATGTCCATCCTGTATCTGAGGGTTTATTTCGGAGGAATTATCGGGAATTTGATATATAATTCTGGAGCGGCAATTTTGCGGGCGGTGGGAGATTCCAAGCGTCCGCTGTATTTTCTGATTAGCAGTTGCCTGATCAATATTTTGCTGGATGTGATTTTTGTGGTGGTGTGTGGCCTGGGCGTATTGGGAGCGGCGCTGGCTACGGTGATATGCCAGGCATTAAGCGCAGGAATGGTTATTGTGGCGCTGATGAGGACAAAAGATATGCATCATCTGGAATGGAGCCGGATGAGAATGGACAGGAGAATGCTGCAGAGGATGATTCGTATTGGTTTTCCCTCCGGGCTCCAATCGGTAATGTATGGTGTCTCCAATGTAATCATCCAGTCAGCCATCAATTCTCTGGGAACGGATTCGGTGGCTGCCTGGGCGGCTTACAGTAAGTTAGACAGTGTGTTTTGGATGGTCGTCAGTGCTTTTGGCATAGCAGCCACCACTTTTGTCGGACAGAATTTCGGAGCTGGGAGGATAGACCGGGTCAGAAGCGGAGTCCGAAACTGTATGGTGATGACCCTGGTTTCCTCAGCAGTTATGTCCGTGTTGATTTTTAACTGGGGCATTTATGGGTTTCAGCTTTTTACCTCGGACCCGGAAGTGGAGATAATCGGTGTGGCGATGATGCGCTATTTGGCGCCGTTTTATGTCACTTATGTGTCGATTGAGATTTTATCCGGCGCATTACGGGGAGTCGGAGATTGTTGGGTGCCTATGCTTTTGTGCTGCGGAGGGGTATGCGTCCTCCGGGTAATGTGGGTTCTGATAGCCGTTCCGCTGCAAAGAGACATCTATACGATTATGTTTAGTTATCCTCTGACCTGGGTGGTGACGACGGTTCTTTTCTTTGTCTATTATTGTTTTTTCAGTCGGCTGAAAATGAAGCGAAAGATTTAACTTCCCATTCAATCAGGCCGCCGCTGCAGGCATCCAGTTTGAATTCGTATTCCATGCCATCATGAATTAATTTTCCTTCGTATTCGCTTCTTCCATCGTCTCTTTCCATCCGGATAACCAGGTTCCCGGCATCTGCACCGGGAACCCGGTTTAACACAATCTGCCGTGCCTGTTCTTCGGAGATGGTTTTTGCATTTGCTTCGTGAGGCTGCTGGAACAGGGCCTCTGCATCAAAACTGAAACTGAGGATAGAGCCCAGAGGGTCCAATTCGTAATCATATTCGACGCCATCGGATGTAATCAGTTCTACCTCAAAAACCTTTTGCCCATGTTCGATATCCGTTTTTACTTCCTGGAAACGAATATCCTGTTCGGTAAGTCCTGCATGGCCTAAGGCAACATCAAGAGCAGCATTTGAATCAATTTCCCCATTTCTGTTTGATGTTTGGGAAGGATCAGTGCCTGAAGGAGAAGGTGCAGTAGGGAAAGAGGCGCCGGGGATGGCGGAAGTTTCCGCAGCAGAGACTGCTGCAGCGGCAGTTCCTTCAGCGGAAGCTGTTGTGGCAGCGGTTCCCTCAGCGTAGTCTGTTGTGGCAGCGCTTCCCTCAGCGTAGTCTGTTGCGGCAGCAGTTCCCTCAGCAGGGACTGTTGCATTAGCGTTTCCCGCAGCAGAGACTCCCGCCGCCGCAGTAGCCGGCGCCGAAACGGACCCAGCCTCCCCGGAAACGGCGGTTTCAAGAGAAGCAGGGGCAAAAGAAGCGGTCGGCGGCGTTTGTTTGGCGCAGCCGGAAATTAATAAGGCAGAGATAAAGGCAGCAGGGATAAGTGTTCCTGTCCGGTAAGCAATATGGCCAGGAGCCGGATGATGGTTTTTCCTTTTCATTGCATTTGATAATCCTTTCTTTAAACTTTTCTCAGATGAGCATCCCAGTTTTTGTTTGATGCAGACGGGAAAGAAGATAGCTCTCTGAGCAACACATTTATTATAGAAAGAAGTTTTGCAGATGTCAATTGCCCATCACCGTCAGGCGATTTCTAATATCATAGGAAGTTGCGTCCTATGATATAAAACGCTCCGCGAGGATCGCACTGTGGCGGAGAGGAATTATGTTGCTAAAGCAACCCGCCGCAGGCGGAGAATCCTGCAAAGTAGGATTCTTATTTATGGGCATATGCGGTTACGTTCACAGGGTACCTGTGAACAGTAACGTTAAGATTGCTTGTAAGCATAAATTTATCCTGTCCTCTTGAAAGAAAAGATTAATTGCAGTATCATAACATCATTATTTACAATTATGGAGTTTTGCCAATGAATATTATTTTGTTGTCGGGCGGCGGCGGACAACGTTTATGGCCGTTATCCGGCCCGATCAGTTCGAAGCAGTTCATCCGGTTATTTTCTGATCCTGAAGGAAACAAAGAATCCATACTGCAAAGGTTATATCGTCAGATTACGGTTTTGCTGCCTGATGCGAATGTCGTTATTGCTACAGGCAGGCAGCAGGAAGGATTAATCCGGGAACAATTGGGAGAAGTTCCCGTCTGCATTGAACCGGAAAGAAGGGATACTTTCCCTGCCATTGCTTTGGCTACGGCTTATCTGCGTGACCGGATGGGAGTTTCTGCCGACGATTGTGTAACTGTGTGTCCGGCTGATGCTTTTGTTGACGATTCTTATTTTTTTAGTATGCAAAAGCTTCACCATCTGGCTGAAGCAGGGACAGCTAAAATTATGCTGATGGGTGTTGCCCCATCGGCTCCAAGCGATAAATACGGCTATATTATTCCAGTAAACAGCCAGGAAGTAAGTCCGGTTAAGGAATTTAAAGAAAAGCCAAATACAGAGAAAGCCGCTGAATATATGAAACAAAATGGGTTGTGGAATGCGGGAGTATTCTCTTATAAGGTTGGTTATTTGATGGAACTGGCGTTTCAGGCTTTGAATATTTCCGGCTATCAGGAATTATACAGCCGGTATTCATCTCTTGAAAAAATCAGTTTTGATTATGCGGTAGTGGAGAAAGAAAACGATATTGGTGTGCTTAGACATTATGGGGAATGGAGGGATGTAGGGACATGGAATGTGATGGCGGAAACGATGGCTAAGCCGGTAAACGGAGATGCTATTCTGGATGATACTTGTGTCCATACTCAGGTTGTCAATGAACTGGAATTGCCGATTTTATGTATGGGCTGCCAAAATATGGTGATTGCCGCCGGGAAGAATGGCATACTGATTGCCGATAAGGAACGAAGCGGCCAGATTAAGCCTTATGTTGACAGGCTGGAAGCTGCTTTTGTTTCCGGGAAAAAGCCATGGGGCACATATACGGTAATTGATACGCAACCCGGCGCCCTTACGGCTAAAATTCATATCTATGCCGGGCAAAAAAGGACAGGACAAATTTTGAATGCGCGTAAAAGAATATGGACGGTTGTTGCTGGTAAGGGCTGGTTAGTGACGGAGGGGACAAAACGAAAACTGGCGGCGGGAGATTCTTTGACGATTGCTGCAGAAGGTGAATATGAGCTGATTGCGGATACCTCTCTGGATCTGATTGAAATTGAATTGCAGACAGAAAAAGTATAATGGTTATTGGTATAGGGGGGAACATGGCAAATCAGGAATATTTTAATCGTGCATTGCTGGACTTTGCCTTTGAAGTGGCATGCAAAGATGCGATACGTCATTTGGCTGATGCGGGATATACCATAGAGCAAATTATGCGGCAGCTAACGTTTCCTGCATCTTATGAGCAAGTGCAGAAAACGGTTTGGGAACATTTCCTGGACAAAAGGGTTATTCTTTTAGAAGAGCCAGGAAAGGGAGCCTTTCGGGAAAAACCGATATTTGTCCGGGAATACGATGCCTATGGCAGGGCCAGTTTCCGTAAAATCGCATCAACAGAAACTGGCCCCCGAACAATTTTATGGAAGGAAGAGTATTATTCCCGGCACGAGCAGGGGGATTTTGGGATTTTTCTTGAAGCGGCAGCAGACAGAAACGGTGGGGAAAAGGCTTATGTTTCCTGCGATTTTGGAGTGTGGAAAGAGAAAGACGAGGATTGGCTTAAAAGGCGTCTGGAAGTTTTGGAAAAGCCTCATCAAGAGTATATTTTAGGGCTTCCCTGGGAAAATAAAGTGGTTTATCATCAGCTTGACAAGCGCATGAGAAAGATTGTCGTGAGACTTTATGAAAAAGAACATTACCCGGGGATCTGTTTCTTTTTGCACACAGAAGAAAAGCTGATTTATGGGGGATAATCTTTTTAGATGATTCCTGTGCCGTGTTGAGCGGCCGTTCCGGGCCGTATTTCGCCGATATTTGTCGGATGAAATAACGAGCGCCGAATTTTAAGACGTTTTAGGGCACTAAACGTCCAGTGGAATTTGTTCAGCGCCGACCGTAGCAAAGCGGAGACGCGAGAGCATGAAATGCAGAGCAATCCGTGGTATCAAAGGGGTCAAAATACCTTTTGACCTCAACATCTTACATAAAAATGTACTCTCAAAGTCTCTTTGTGCCTGATTTTGTGAGATGATTTTTTGTCAGATGTGCATAAATTTATACGGCGTATGTGGAACGTACGTTGATTAAATTTATGTGCATATGATGGAAAATCAGCCACAAAGGCAGGTGCAGGAGAGATTTCGAGAATACATAAAATAAAAAGGGAGGGATGACATGACAAATAAGGAACGCAGGGATGCCCAGATGGCGTATATTTCTGACGACAGTGTTATGGAAGAACAAAAAGTTTGCAGAAGAAAATTACAGAAACTCAATTTTATGGATCGTTCCGATTTTGAAGGCATTGGAAGAGTGGTAAAAGAACTGTTGGGGAAATCGGATAACGCGTTTATTAATCCACCGTTTTATTGTGATTATGGTACACATATTGAAGTTGGAAAGAATTTTTTTGCCAATTATAATTGTATGATTTTAGATGTAGCTAAAGTGAAAATCGGTGATAACTGTCAGATGGCTCCGAACGTATCCATCTACACAGCAGGTCATCCCATTCATCCGGTCAGCCGTAATTCCGGATATGAATATGGGAAAGAAGTGACTATTGGTGATAATGTCTGGATTGGCGGGAATGTGGTGATTTGTCCAGGGGTATGTATAGGGAATAATGTGGTTATCGGCGCGGGAAGTGTGGTGACAAAGTCTATCCCTGATTGGTCTGTTGCTGTTGGCAATCCTTGCCAGGTGATTCGTAAAATTACCGATGAAGACAAAAGAAAACTATTTGGGAAGGAAGAAATTGATGAGGAAGCCTGGGCAGATATTATAGCGAGAATGGGAATTTTAACGGATAACTGATGATGAAGACGGAGACAGGAAAATTTCTGAGAGTATCTCATGATTTTAAGATGGAGGGTTGAAGATGAAGCAGGATATGATTGTGATTTTAGATTTGGGGAGTACAGAAAATACAACAATTGCCCGCAAAATTCGTGAAATGGGAGTATATAGTGAGATCCATGCACATGATATTACTCCTGAGCAGTTGGCAGAGCTGAAAAATGTAAAAGGAATTATCTTAAATGGCGGTGAAAATCGGATCGTGGACGGTGCTGCTGTAGACATTCTCCCGGCGTTATATGAATGCGGATATCCTATGGCTGCGATTGATCATCCCACAGCAAAGTGCAAAAAGCAATGGAGTGTGCTGCCGGATGAAGCGGATTTGCGAGAGTTTGTTTTCGGAGTTTGCCAGGCACAGGCGAACTGGAATATGAAAAATTTTATTGAGGATCAGATTGAACTGATTCGCAGCCAGGTAGGAGAAAAGAAAGTGCTTCTGGCTCTTTCGGGTGGCGTGGATTCTTCCGTAGTCGCGGCAATGTTGATTAAAGCCATCGGGCAACAACTGGTCTGTGTACATGTAAATCACGGCTTGATGCGCAAGAATGAATCGGATAGCGTGATCGAGGTATTTAAAAATCAACTCCACGCTAATCTGATTTATGTTGACGCAACAGAGAGATTTCTTGACAAATTGGAAAATATCGCTGATCCGGAACAAAAGCGTAAAATTATTGGCGGTGAGTTTATCCGGGTGTTTGAAGAAGAAGCCAGAAAGCTTGAGGGAATTGATTTCCTTGGACAAGGTACAATTTATCCGGATATTATTGAGAGCGGAACAAAGACAGCGAAAATGGTTAAGTCGCATCATAATGTAGGCGGTTTGCCGGAGGATTTAAAATTTGAACTGGTAGAACCCCTGAAGCAGTTGTTTAAAGATGAAGTCAGAGCATGCGGCATAGAGTTGGGGCTGCCGGAGAGCATGGTGTATCGTCAGCCATTTCCTGGCCCGGGATTGGGTGTGAGATGCCTGGGGGCTATTACAAAAGAGAGGCTGAATGCAGTTCGAGAGTCGGATGCAATTCTGAGAGAAGAGTTTGAGAAGGCTGGTTTGAATAAAAAGGTGTGGCAGTATTTTACTGTAGTGCCAGATTTTAAGTCCGTGGGTGTCAAGAATAATGCCAGATGTTTTGACTATATGGTGATTATTCGGGCCATTAACACTGTGGATGCTATGAGTGCGACTGTTGAACGGCTGGATTGGGATGTGTTGGCAAGGATTACGGAGAGAATTTTGGCAGAGGTGGAGCATGTGTGCAGGGTTTGTTATGATATGAGTCCGAAGCCGCCGGCTACGATTGAATTTGAGTGAGCGAAAAACAGCGGGAAGCCAGTATTTATGCGGCTTCCCGTTTGCTGTGCTTGCAGTTTTTGCTTGTCACAGCATGGTTAGAAATGGTACAATTATCATACAGAAAAAATTTGTATAATGATATATAGAGAGCCAAGAAAACAATCCAAAGCCGGATAAAATAAATATACACGTAGGAGGCATGAGAATGGGTAATTTTACTTTTTTGGAAAATAGATGGAGTGACTTAGCAAAGCTGGGTGACTTGTCTGAAAAATACGTTTATTCAGATCCGAATACATCCATTATCAAACAGGGAATGTTAGCAGAAGTCATGGTAAAGTATATGCTTGCTTATGACGGGATTAAAGAACCGGATTATGACAACACCCATGCCAATCGTATTCGTCTGTTAAAGAGAAATGACTTGTTGCCGCATGAGATTGATAACACCTTATATATTTTGCGGAAAGCCCGCAATGATGCAGCTCATGAAGGGGCAGATGAGGGGGAAAAGGCATTAAACAATCTTCCTCTTTTATATGAACTCTGCATATGGTATATGCAGACTTATGGGGATTACAGTTACAGTCCTGTGGAGTATGTTCAGCCGGTGGATATTGCGGTTAGTCTGGATGAATTGGAAAGGGAAAATCGGGAACTGGAGGAGCGTAACAAAGCATTGCTCATTGAATTGCAGAGAATTCAAAAAGATGGAAAATCGGACAGTGCAAGAAGGGCAATTGCTTACAAAAAAGCGCTGAATGTAAAGCTTTCCGAGGCACAGACGAGAGAACTGATTGACGAGCAGCTTCGCAAAGTTGGATGGGATGCGGATACAGCAGAAATCCGTTATTCCAAAGGGATTCGTCCAGTCAAGGGTAAGAATCTTGCAATTGCAGAGTGGCCGACAGATTCCAGTACAGGCAATGGAGGGTATGCGGATTATGCACTCTTTATTGGCGAAACAATGGTTGGGATTATTGAGGCGAAGAAAAAACATACGAATATTTCTTCTGTATTGGATGGGCAGTGCAAAGAGTATGCAAAAAGGATTAAAGCAGAGCATGAAAAATATGTACTAAAGCAGTATGGGGAATATAAAGTGCCATTCCTTTTTGCTACGAATGGAAGGGATTACATAAAACAGTATGAAGAAATGTCGGGAATATGGTTTTTGGATACCAGACAGCAGTTTAATACCTCGAAGGCTTTGTCAGGCTGGCCAAGTCCGGAGGGTTTGGAACAGGATTTGGAAAGGGATATTGCGGAGGCGGATAAAAGGCTTGCAGCTACGGGATATGAACTGTTAGAGGATTCCAATGGCTTGGGTCTGCGCTACTATCAGGTGGAAGCGGTTAAAGCAGCCGAGAAAGCCATTGCAGAGCACAAAAATACAGTATTGCTTGCTATGGCAACGGGAACCGGAAAGACAAGAACGGTTCTTGGCATGATATACCGCTTTTTGTCTGCGAAGCGGTTTAAAAGAATCTTATATCTGGTTGACAGAACAGCACTTGGCGATCAAACTATGGACACCTTCAAGGAGGTAAAGCTGGAAGATTTAAAAACACTGAACCAATTATATGACATCAAAGACCTTGGTGAAAAGGAGTTTGAAAAGGATACTCGTGTCCATATTGCAACGGTTCAAAGTCTGGTAAAACGCATTCTTTACAATGAGTCGGATGTCAGCATAGGTGTGTCAGACTACGATTGCATTATTGTGGATGAGGCGCACCGGGGGTACATCTTGGATAAGGAAATGGGCGAAGATGAGGTACTGTACCGGAATCAGGATGACTTCCGTAGCAAGTACCGGGCAGTCATTGATTATTTTGATGCGGTTAAGATTGCCCTTACTGCTACACCTGCCCTTCATACGACACAAATCTTCGGGAAACCGGTATATTCCTATGATTATCGGACTGCTGTGGTAGACGGTTATCTGGTAGACCATGACGCACCTCATATTATCAAGACAAAGTTGAGTGAGGAAGGGATTGTATTTGAGGCGGGAAGCATTGCCCCCATCTATGACCCTGTGACAAATACGGTGACGAACAGCGATGAACTGGAAGATGATTTGAAGTTTGAGATAGAGGATTTTAACAGGAAGGTTGTTACAAAAGGTTTTAATGAAACCGTATTAGCTGAAATTGCGGGAGACATTGATCCAAATGAAAAAGGGAAAACCTTGATTTTTGCAGTGGATGATGCCCATGCTGATATGGTTACAAAAATTCTGAAAGATTATTATTCTGAGCAGGGAATCAGTGAAGAAGCCGTTATGAAGATTACCGGTTCGATTGAAAATGGCAATCCGGTGAAAATCAAAGAAGCCATCCGACGGTTCAAGAATGAGACATTTCCCAATATTGTTGTGACTGTTGATTTATTGACTACAGGCATTGATGTTGAGGAAATCGTTAATCTGGTATTCCTGCGCAGAATCCGTTCCCGTATTCTTTTTGAGCAGATGCTTGGACGTGCCACCAGACTATGTCCGGACATTGGAAAAACACATTTTGAAATCTATGATGCCGTCGGGGTATATCAGGCGTTAGATCCAATATCTACGATGAAACCGGTTGTGGTCAATCCGAAGGAAACTTTTGAGGATTTAATAGATGGTATCGATAATCTGGAAAGTGACAGGGCAAGAGGGAATCAGATAGATCTCATTATTGCTAAAATTTTGCGGAACAAAAATAAAATGCCAGAGGAATACAGGGAGCAATTTAGGTTTCTGTCAGGCGGGGAATCACCGGAAAGCCTTGCAGATACACTTCGCAATATGCCGACGGATCAGGCAGTAGAAACTGTGAAAAAGTGTCGGGATGCATTTGCTTATGTGAGGGGGATTCCGCAGGAAAGACCCAAATTTATCAGTGATTCACCGGATGAGATAAGCAGCCATGAAAGAGGGTATGGTGATGCCACAAGACCCGAAGATTATCTGAGGGAGTTTCATGCTTTTATTGACAGCCATATCAATGAGATTGCAGCATTGAATATCGTAGCGACCAGACCGAAAGAATTAACCAAACAGTCATTAAGGGAACTGAAATTGATTCTTGACCGGAATCATTTCAGTGAAACCATGCTTCAGACAGCTTGGAAACAGATGACAAATGAGGATATTACTGCAGATATTATCAGCTTTATTCGCCAGAAAAGTCTTGGCGATGCCTTAATTGGCAAAGAGGAACGGATTCATTCTGCGATTGTTAAGACAAAGAAAGCACACCCGGAATTAAGTAAGGTACAGCTGAACTGGCTGGAACGGATAGAGGCATATCTGCTAAAAGAGGTGGTGTTAAATAAGGAATCCTTTGAAGCACCACAGTTTAAAATTAAAGGCGGATATGCAGCAGTTGATAAGGCATTTGGAAATAAGCTGGATGCGATTATTGATGAAATCAACAGCCATATGTATACCGCATAAAGGTGTGAGAAGATGTTATAAGATCGACAAAGCATTATGGATGCTTTGCCGAAGAACATCTAAGCCTCACACTGGAAAAATGCTAACGCATTTTTCGGTTAATACAAGAGCTGGTGAAAGCGGCATGGAGGATGACTATGACAAATGCAGAAATTGTATCAAAATTATGGAATCTTTGTAATGTACTTCGTGATGATGGAATTACCTATCATCAGTATGTGACGGAGCTGACCTATATTTTGTTTTTGAAAATGGCAAAGGAAACGGGGTCGGAAAAGAATATTCCGGAAGATTACCGCTGGGATGCATTAAAAATTAAAGAGGGCATGGAGTTAAAGCGTTTTTATGAAGAACTGCTTCGGGAGCTTGGGGAAAACTGCAACGGACGTGTGCAGGAAATTTATCAGGGGGCAAGAAGCAATATTGAGGAGCCGGCAAATTTAAAGAAAATCATTACGAACATTGATGAACTGGACTGGTATTCGGCAAAGGAAGAAGGGCTGGGGAATCTGTACGAGGGCTTGTTGGAGAAGAACGCAAACGAAAAGAAGTCCGGAGCGGGACAGTATTTTACGCCGAGGGTGCTCATAGATGTGATGACAGAACTGATTGCGCCACAGCCAGGGGAACGGTGTAACGACCCGGCATGTGGTACATTTGGCTTTATGATTGCGGCTGACCGCTATGTAAAGGAGCATACCAATGATTGGATGGATTTGACAGAGGAAGAAGCGGAATTTGAACAGAAGGAAGCATTTACCGGAGCAGAGCTGGTGCATGAAACACACCGGCTGGCGTTGATGAATGCAATGCTTCACGATATAGAGGGAAAAATTTATCTGTGTGATACACTATCGAATCAAGGGAAGGTCATGCATGGATTTGACGTTGTGCTGACCAATCCGCCTTTTGGGACAAAAAAAGGGGGAGAGCGGGCAAATCGGGATGACTTTACCTATCAGACGAGCAATAAGCAGCTTAATTTTTTACAGCACATTTACCGTTCCTTAAAAACGGACGGGAAAGCAAGGGCAGCGGTTGTGTTGCCGGATAATGTTTTGTTTGCAGACGGTGAGGGGGAGCGGATTCGTGCCGACCTTATGGATAAATGTAATCTTCATACGGTGCTTCGCCTGCCAACAGGTATTTTCTATGCACAGGGAGTCAAGACAAACGTACTGTTTTTTAGAAGAGGAAGGACTGACCACAATAATACAGAGGAAGTATGGTTTTATGACCTCAGAACCAATATGCCATCTTTTGGCAAGACAAATCCGCTGAAATACGAGCATTTCAAGGATTTTATAGCGGCATATACCGCAGAAGACCGTCATGCCATAGAAGATGAAAGATGGAATGTCTTTACCAGAGAGGAACTTGGCAATACCTTGGATAAAGGATTGATTCGGGATGATTCTGTACTGGATTATGAGGATTTGCCGGATCCGATTGAAAGCGGGGAGGAATGTATTGCCCAGTTGGAGGAAGCAGTAGATTTGTTAAAGAGTGTGGTAAGGGAGCTGAAGTCTCTGGAAAGTACAGAGGTGTAGCATGGCAAGAGGAAAGAAGAAAGAGGAATTGACCTTAGAGGAGAAGCTGGAGCGGGCATTAGTGCCGGTGGAGGAACAGCCGTATGAGGTGCCGGGGAATTGGTGCTGGATATACCAAAATGTGGTTTGTCAATTAGGTGATGGAGAAAAAAGAAATGATGAGGAGCATCCGTATTTGGAGGTTAAATATTTAAGAGGGCATAAGGAAGCTGATATAAAAAGGACAGGGAAATATATTGAAGAAGGCACAAAAATTATTTTAGTTGATGGGGAAAATTCTGGTGAGGTATTTGAAGTATCTGAGGATGGCTATATGGGAAGTACATTCAAGGTACTTAATATTTCATGTGGAATAGATGAGAAGTATTTATTGTATTTTATGGATTCCAAAGGAGATTTATTAAGAAATAGTAAAACTGGTTCTGCAATACCACATTTAAATAAAAAGTTATTTTTCAGTTTGGAATTTCCATTGCCACCGCTTGCTGAACAGCAACGAATTGTGGAGAAGATAGAGAGCTTGTTTGCTAAATTGGATGAAGCAAAAGAGAAGTTAGAAGATTCTTTAAGGATTTGTAATGAAAGACGAAATTCTATTTTGCAAAAAGCATATTCAGGAACATTGACAGAGAAATGGAGACGGGATCATTTAAACATAAAAAATTGTGTGATAGAAAATATTGAAAAATATTCGTTGAATGTATCAAAGAAAAATAAAAAGTTCATAGAAGATGGTCAAAATAAACTTAAAGAAATAATGATGAGTTCTAATGTTTGCTGGTATAAGGGGAATGTAGGTGCAGTTTCGATTGTTACAAATGGCAGTACTCCATCAAGAAAATGTGATGATTATTGGAATGGTGATATTCCATGGGTTAGTTCGGGAGAGGTAAGAAACAATATTATTGAATATACAGAGGAACGAATTACGCAGGAGGGATATGATAATTCATCTGTGAAATTACTTCCAATAGGTACAGTATTAATTGCGATGATTGGGGAGGGAAAGACAAGAGGACAGAGTGCCATTCTGAATATTGAGGCAACTACTAACCAAAATATTGCCGCAATTGTTGTAGAACATGGACAGATAAATTCTAAGTTCCTTTGGTACTGGCTACAAAAACAGTATAAGAGGAATAGAGAGAAGGGAGCTGGCTCAGGTCCTCAAGCGTTAAATTGCCAGCGGGTAAGAGAATTGGATTTTATTATCCCGCCATTGGAGGAACAAAATGAGATTGTTAAGATAATAGATAATTTAATGAATAAGGAAAATTCTATTATTGATTCAATTGAAACTACTTTGGAGAATATTGAAGGTATAAGAAAATCAATTCTTGCTAACGCATTCCGGGGGGAATTAGGAACAAATGAACCAGATGAAAAGTCCGCAATCGAGTTACTTAAAACAATGCTTGTAGAAACATAGGATGGAGGTGTATGTATGCCAAAAAGTCCATTGGAAAAAGCCTTAGAAAAATATCAAAAAGAGGCAGCTAAGAACGTCAAGAAAAAAATCCAAGCAGATAAAAGATTAGCAGATAAACAGCGAAGAGAAGCTAATAGACAGGCTCAAATAGATGCAAGAAGAGAGAGGGCAGCTTCTATCGTAAATGGACAGCTAACTGTCGGCGGGCTGAAAATTATTGATTCTACAGCAGAAGAGTTAGTAGCTAATATTTGTGATGGTTATAAAAGGAATGATTTTAAACTGACAAATAATGATATTAGAATTCCTGAGTATTTGGAACGTGATTTGCAATTTGAATTTGAAAAGCTTAAACAGTATGGCTTGATTTCGCAGTATGCTTACTACATATCTGGCATCTGGGAAATAAGTATTTTGCCAAGTATATTATCATATTTTCAAGATAAGGAGAACGCAATGAATCAAGAACAAAAAACAAGCAGTTATACAAATATTTTTAATGGAGATGTATCCGATATTCAGATTCAATAAGGAACGAAAAATTCTATACAAATCAAGAATGTAAATAATGAATTTGATTATGATGCAGTAGGAAAAATTATTGAACAAATAATGAAATATGATGAAATGTTGGATTCGGAATTTGGAGAGAGTGCAAGTGAATTGAGAGAAAAAATGGAAGAAATCTCAGTGTTAGTCCAAAGACAAGAGAATCCTAGCAAAATACAAGTTTTGTTAGGAGATATAAAAAATCTTGCCATGGGTGTAGGGGGAAATCTTATTGCGTCTGGTATTTTGAGTCTATTATAAAAAATAATAAAACAGGAGATAAGTATGGGCGGTATAGTTTTAGAATTACAAAAGGGAGCATTAGATGAGACTGTTTCTATAGAATCTTTGCTTAGAAAAGCTTATTTAGTGGCAAAAAAGCTGAAACTTAGAGATTTAGAGGAGTGGATAAATCAAGAACAAAATGGATATGAAAACCATCTGCCGGAGTATCGCAATGTTAGAGGGGAAATAAAAGCATGGAATCCATATAATGGTTGGATACCAATGATTTTATCAGCAGATATAGCAGACGAAGTTTCATGTATACCGTTGGGACTTCTATCTCTGCAATATCGGATTCATATAATTCGAGTGACGGCTCAGTGTGTTTAACGGTAAATGCTACTTTGACAGAGTTTTTTAATAATTCAACAGATTTTATGCCGACAAAATATGCATTTTTGTTTCTAAAAGTGAAATGTATAGGATTATGAGTACGGTTAGAAATAAAATATTGGACTGGGCATTATTGCTTGAAGAGAATGAGATATTGGGAGAAAATATGACCTTTACTGAAAAAGAAAGAGAGATTGCATCAAGCACACAGGTTATAAATAATTATACAAATAATTTTTACGCTGATGTAAAGGGTATTGGCATTCAACAAGGTAATGATGAGTAAAAAGTATTTTTAGTTAAAAATTACGGGAAGCCAGGGCCTGGGGATAGACGGCGCTGATGGCTTCCTTAAAACCGGCCAGCCCATCGACACAAAAGAACAGGACATCCTTTAATCCGCGGTTTTTCAGGTCATTTAGCATCCCAAGCCAGAACTTGCTGCTCTCGTGGGCGCCTACCATGATGCTTAGGATCTCCTTATATCCTTCCGTTGTAACACCCAGAACCACATAAGCAGCCCGGCTGAGAATCCTTCCATCTTCCCTTACTTTATCATGAATGCAGTCCATAAATACAAAGGGGTAGACAGGAGCCAGGGGACGGGATTACTCTGTATGCTTCGCTATGCCACTCTTTAACCTGGGGCAGGATCTTATCCGTAATTTTGCTGACCATCTCTGCCGATAATTCGATCCCATAGAGATCCTTTAGCTGGTCATGGATATCCCTGGTACTCATTCCACGGGCATACAGGGAGATAACCTGTTCCTCAATACCGGAAACATCCCGCTGGTATTTCGGAATGAGCTTTGGTTCAAACTCCCCGTTGCGGTCCCTGGGCACATCAACCTGGAATTCTCCATACTGGCTTTTGAGGGTCTTGGGGGAATGGCCGTTTCGTTTATTGGTGGTGGCCAGATTTCCCTTCTGATTTTTTTTATATCCCAGGGAAGCATCCAGTTCCGCCTCCATGAGTTCCTGCAGGATGTCTTTAAAACTTTTCCTGAGAAGGGAATAGACATCCGCAACGCTGGAAATGTTGTTTTCTGAAATAATCTGTCGAATTTGCTCCTTAGCTACCGCCATAAAAATACTCCTTTTCGATAAGAATTGTCATATCTGAATTCTTACCAAAAAGGAGCCATTTTTTTCCAAAGACACAAACTATTTTACACTACCTATGGATATGTTATTTCAAAATTTTTTTCAATTTTTTATTCAATTCTTTTGGCTGGTAGTATTTTTTATCTAACCCAAGTCCTGTAACCGCATTCAAAGCAGTACAGACCTTGGAACTGGTATAAGTTGACATATAACACATATCTTCAATATTTGCAATCTCCATACTGTTCAAGGTTTCGATAATGTTATTCACTGTCAAATGTGTACCATATATGTCAAGTTTCTTCTCTAATAATCGATAGATAAGGAGCGCTGTATAACAGATCATAAAATGTGCAATAATACGCTCACGTTTTTGATGGAAAACTGGACGTGCAGAGAAATTTGTTTTCATTACCCTAAAACAATCTTCGATTTTGTAACGGTTCGCGCTGATTTCTAAAATATCTTTTGCCGGATCATCAAGGTTTGTAGCGACAGCATAAAAGCCGTCATATTTTTCTTCCTCTTTGATCACATCCAGATCAAGTTCATAGTTATCGGTAACAGATTCCCCTGTTTTTGTGGAAGAAGTGCGTTTGATGAAACGTGTCACGTCATGTGGTCCTTTTTTGTAAGTATTTGGATCCGGGTTTTTCAAAAGCTTTTTTGCCCGCTCTATCTGGCGGTCGCGGATGTGCCGCTGGTATTCCATCATTTTTCTTGAAAAGGAAACGATAATCTTTTGAGGAATAATCGCTTTTGATTTTACTTTTCGGACAGTGCCATTTTTACATACCTTTTCTTCGTATAA
This sequence comes from uncultured bacterium, assembly GCA_947383005.1. Lineage (GTDB taxonomy): Bacteria > Bacillota > Clostridia > Lachnospirales > Lachnospiraceae > Brotaphodocola. The sequence continues at coordinate 91,430 of CANDBT010000016.1, forward strand.
TCCCAGATCAAAAGCTTTATCAGCTGGAATGACCTTATAAATCCGGTCATTGTATAATTCTTTATTTTCAAGGCCGTATTTATCGAAAGCCTTCATATCCTGAATCGTTGCTGGTTCATCCGTTGAAAGTAACCGGTAATCCGTATCGTTAAATACTGCCTGCTGTAAAGTGCCAGAAAGCTTCTTTATGGATTGGGTGACAATAAAAGCTCTGCCACCCATGGAATTAAAGTTCCTAATATTTAAAGAACCAAGGCCGGCATCTGCACAATAAATGAATTTTTTCCCTTTAAACATTTTTGTGAGTTGTTTTTCCAGAGAAATAGCGGTTGTCTGCTCATTATCAGAACCAGAGGTAATGCATTAGGAAGAAAAAGTAACGCCCTTAGTGGAAAAAATACTTGCAAATCATGTATAGATGTGGTATGGTATGAATAGAATAAAACTGTAACGAGTTACAGTTTTGGTCTGGGCGAAAGCTCTTTGGACCACCGTAGGCGGGAAGAATTTCCCGCCATTTTTATTATTTATAAAGGATAATATGATGAAAGAACTGAGTGTATTTATTGATGAATCAGGAGATTTTGGAGAAATAAAAAAGAGACCGGCATATTATTTGGTAACGTTTGTTTTTCATAATCAGGACGATTGCATAGAAGAACAGGTTTCAAAGTTGGAAGAAAGTGTCCATAGTTCAGGATTTGATGTAGAATATATACATACAGGTCCGGTCATTCGACGAGAGGAAGTATTTGCAAGATATTCTATAGATGAGCGAAGGAAGTTGCTGTATAAAATGCTTAACTTTGTGAATCAATGTCCGATTTCCTATTTGACAGTTATTGTGGATAGAAGAGAGGCAACAGATAAGGTTGCCTTGTCTGGTAAATTGGCAAAGGCAATTAATAGAACGTTAAGCGAACATATTGAGTTTTTTTCGGGTTTTGACAGGATTATTGTTTATTATGATAATGGGCAGGTTGAACTTAGCACAGTTCTAAATGCGGTATTTTCAATACAATTCTCGAATGTAGAATTTAGAAAAGCTGAACCGCAGAAATATCGGCTATTACAGGCTGCAGATTTTATTTGTTCTATGGAATTGTTGAGGATTAAGCGAGATGAAAAACGATTGAGTAAATCGGAAGAACATTTTTTCTATAAGCCGCAAGAGTTAAAGAAAACCTTTTTGAAAAGTGTTGATAAAAAGAAATTATAGACAAGTGTGATTGCAAAATGCTTGCAAAAAGTTCCCAAAAGAGAAATAATGTGTGGAATACTTAGAATAATTATACAAGATAAGGTTGTTGCAAGATGAAATAGACGCAATATATAGTTGTCAAAATCGAGTTCGAATAGTAAACAGAAAGCCGGGAAGCCGTATAAACAGCGGCCTTTCCGGCTTTTGATGTGGAGCGTGATACCTTGTTGATACCTGCTTACTGAATGAAAAGATTTTCTTCTTCCTCAAATCTCAAATCAAGATATTCATGAATAGCAAGCTCTACGTCATCTATACTTTGGATAAGTGCATTGGTGCTGGACAGGTTTTCTTTATAAAAATTCATATATGTTTCTCTACGTTTAGTAACTGATGGTTTTTCATTTGGCATTGGGCAGCATTTTTTTGGAATTAGGTATGTTAATATACTATTTTCTAAATCTGCAAATAAATCAAATGTGTATAAAATTAGATGATAATTTTGGAACCAGAGTTCTTCATCTGTCATGGCCTTTAAGCAATTAATATCCTGTTCAGAGAACAAATGAGCATTCAGATAGTACGAAATCAGAACTTGATTTTTTGAACATATTACATTATCAATGTTTTCTGATAGTATATCTGTATAATTTAGTTCATTTATTGCATAGAAATAATATAATTGTTCCTCAAAGAATGGAGTCTTTAGAGATTCGTTATATCGTATCTTAAAGAATTTATGAACTTTCTGTTTGTCAAAATTACTCATATATTTAAATTTATCAATGCAGTTTAAAAGTGCTTCGGGAGATGTTCTAAAAATAAAACACAACTGATGATAGTCATATTTTTTGACAATAAATGTTTCCAAATTTAGCTTTTGGAAATACTTAGTTTTAAAGAAGTTATTAATAAAAACTTTTTTTTGTTTCTTATCATGCAATTGGGATACGCGGTAAACAATTTGATTAATAAAGACCAATTTGTTTTGAGAACTTTCATTGCTGTAATGTGTATTACAGTGTGCAATTAATTTTTTCCAATATCTTGCAATGACATTATAAGAATTAAATTTTTCATAATCCCATATTTCGTATTTCTCCTCATTTCCCTGCAAATCAAATTTATCTAAAACAGAATAAAATATTTGCAGTACTTTGCTATTATCTGATTTATTACAAAAAAAATAAAAATCATCAGAAAAATACGTGAAATCACAATTTATATTTTGTATAGATAATTCATTTTCAAGAGCATGGCTTATTTTTGTTAAATGCTGTTCTGCAAAGTATAGAGATAGGTAGTTGCCCATAATTAAGCCATTTGTTGCTCCCAAATTTAAATTTGTAATATATCGATCACTTAAGCCATTAAAATCCAAATAATGCGTGTACAATCGTCCATAAAATTCTTTTATGTCTAATTTGATAAGATTATCATAGACACATAATTCCTCAAAATCATTTTCTAATTGGATGTCATATTCTCCAATTGCAAAATCCCCGTATCTAATTTTGCAGATAAACGTTTATGTTCCGTATCAAGTTGTTGAGGATCATTAAAATATGGGAAATTTTTGAAATGCTCATATGCACAAACAAGGGAAAGAATATTGGGCATTTTCAAAGTCCGAAAACTATTCTCAGTTTTTCGTATAGTAAATTTAAATGGTTTTGTCCAACAAGTATCATCAATATCAATAGAAGAAGGATTTGTTGGAAAACTTAGATGATCTATATTTATAAAATGTCGAATGGGATTTTTAAAGTTGTAAATATTATTATAATCCATTATGCGTTCTCCAATCATAACTATTATTTTTCTTATCATTTCCTTTTTCATCAACACTACTACTCGTAGCAGGCCAGTTGATTTTCCATTCAAAATACTCGTCCTCTGAAATCTCCCCATTTTTTAACTGCTCTTTCCGCCGACACCATTCACGCATGAAATCATTAACTAACCCATACTCTAGCCACATACCCACTGGGGCATGAGTAGGCCAGTCGTCATTGTCATAGTAACGTACCGATTTATCATCAGAAGCGTTGCATTTGCCGGGATTACGGACAAGCTGAAATAAGTGGATCGTACTGCGGTCATCTTCGTCAAGCCAAAGGAGTGTGAGCATAATATCTTCGGCGCAACCGGGGGTAACACCGATAAAATGGATATAATTGACATTCAGTATCTTTGCCATTTCCATTAAAGTGTTGTTTTTGGGAACACGATAGCCGG
>CANDBT010000017.1 GCA_947383005.1 uncultured bacterium
AAGGTCGGAGGGATTCTTCGGATGGTTTTCAATATGTGGTTTTGAGGGTACATGTGACAATGTTTCCTTAAAGATTTAAATGACAGATAAGCGACAGTGGCTCAGTTGGTGGAGTACGACCTTGCCAAGGTCGGGGTCGCGGGTTCGAGTCCCGTCTGTCGCTTTTATAGAAAGAGCTGTGAATTTAGAATTTTTTATAAAATTTTAAATTCGCAGCTCTTTCTATTAATTTTATTTAATGATGTTGCGGTCAAAAGGTGTTTTTTCAGGTTTCGTGGTGCCTGATGGCAGGCATGAGAATTTACTATGCCGATTCAATTTCCCGAATCAGATTAACCATTTCAATAGCGCCTAAGGCACAATCATAGCCTTTATTACCTGCTTTTGTTCCGGCGCGTTCAATAGCTTGTTCGATATTTTCAGTGGTGAGAACACCAAACATTACGGGGATGCCATAGTTAAGGGAAACAGAGGCAATACCTTTGGATACTTCGTTACAGACATAATCATAATGGCTTGTTGAGCCGCGGATTACTGCACCCAGGCAAATAATTGCGTCGTATTTGCCGCTTTTGGCCATTTTTGAAGCAATCAGAGGTATTTCAAAAGCACCAGGTACCCATGCCACATCAATATCTTCCTCCTTTATATCATGACGAAGCAATCCGTCTATGGCTCCGCTCAATAGTTTCGAAGTAATAAATTCATTAAAGCGGGCAGCGACAATTCCCACTCTCATCTTTTGCGGCAATAATTTTCCTTCCCATTTTATCATGATTTTATTATCCTTTCTGTTATAATGTTAATAATGTTTACAAGCATAATTTGCGAATGTTGCTTAAGAAGTTACTGTTCACACTATGGCTAATTACTCCGCTGATTAGCCATGGGCAGATATCATTATGGGAGCAAAGCATATGCCCCCGTCTACACTCCGTTCCGGTCGGTTCTAAACAAGCGCCACTGGCGCTTAGAACCCGAAGGCAATTTAAAATGGGCATATGCGGTTACGTTCACAGGGTACCGGTGAACAGTAACCTTAAGAATATCTCAACAGGTGTCCCATTCTCTTTTGTTTTGTTTTCAAATAAAATAAATCATAGGCGGTGGCATCCATTTGAATCGGTACCCGTTGGGTGATTTCGAGGCCGAATTCAGAGAGTTGATAGACTTTGTCAGGGTTGTTCGTTAATAGGCGAATACTTTTTACGCCCAATTCCCGAAGGATTTGTGCGCCAATGTAATATTCACGTTCATCGCCGGCAAAGCCCAAAGCCAGATTGGCTTCCAAGGTATCCATCCCTTGTTCTTGCAGCTCGTAGGCACGAAGTTTGTTCATCAGTCCAATACCTCGACCTTCTTGACGCATATAAAGAAGAATGCCGCGTCCTTCTTTTTCGATTTGCGTCATGGCTGCGGAAAATTGCTGGCCGCAGTCACAACGGAGGGAACCGAAAGTATCTCCGGTAAGGCATTCGGAGTGTACCCGGCACAGTACATTTTCTCCGTTGCCGATTTTGCCTTTCACTAAAGCCACATGATGTTCTCCATTGAGGCGGTTTACAAAACCATAAGCCATAAAATCGCCATATTTTGTTGGCATTTTTACAATGGCGTGCCGTTCAATAAGCTGATCATGGCATTTGCGGTAATTTTGCAAATCACGAATAGTGATAAATTTTAAATCAAATTTCCTGGCCATTTTCATCAGTTCAGGAGTACGCATCATAGTTCCGTCTTCGCGCATAATTTCGCAGCAAAGGCCGCATTCTTTCAGGCCGGCCAGCCGACAGAGATCTACCGTTGCTTCTGTGTGGCCATTTCGTTCTAACACGCCGTTTTTCTTGGCTAAAAGCGGAAACATATGGCCTGGCCTGCGAAAGTCCTCGGGTTTTGCATTATCAGCTATACAACCGAAGGCAGTAATGGAACGCTCAGCGGCGGAAATTCCGGTCGTGGTGTTTATATGGTCGATAGATACAGTGAAGGCTGTTTCATGATTGTCTGTGTTTTGTTGAACCATCTGCGGGATTTTTAGTTTTTGCACATATTTTTCAGACATAGGCATACAGATCAGCCCCTTGCCGTAAGTAGCCATAAAATTGATATTGGCGGTGGTAGCGAATTCTGCAGCGCAGATAAAGTCGCCTTCGTTTTCTCGTTCCGGATCATCGGTTGCCATGATGATTTTTCCCTCTTTCAAATCATTGAGTGCCTCTTCTATCGTGTTAAACTGGTTCATGAATTTTTCCTTTCTTATGCATAGGCACGCGTATGGAAGTTTGCTGCTGACGCAGCACGTGGGCCACGCGGCGAGTGGGGGGAATTTTCCCTACTTGATTATGGTATGCCGTTGATTCTTTTCTTCTTATGAAAAGCCATGGCAAGATAAAAATTCCTTTGTAAGAGAACTTTTTCCCGACGATGCTGATACTGGTGCAAATCTGGCGGATAAAAGCTTTTCTACATATTTTCCGACAATATCTGTTTCCAGATTGACCAAGTCACCTTCTGTCCGTTCGTTCAAAATGGTCTGCCGGGTCGTATGAGGAATAACAGAAACGGAAAAATCCTGGGGTGATACCTGTGCTACAGTCAGGCTGATGCCATCAATAGCGACAGAGCCTTTTTCTACGATATAACGAAGAATTTGCGGCGTGGTTTGTATGGTAAACCAGACAGCAGTATCATCGCGGCGTATACGAATGATTTTTCCCGTGCCGTCGGCGTGGCCGGCAACGATGTGTCCTCCAAATCGCCCGTTAGCTGTCATGGCGCGTTCCAGATTGACATGACTCTGGCGGGTCAGGCAGGCAAGTGAGGAACGATCTAAGGTTTCGTGCATGACGTCGGCTGAAAAGGCACCGGTAGACAGAGCAGTTACGGTCAGGCAGATGCCGTTTATGGCGATGCTGTCGCCGATTTTTGTACCGTCTAAAACTGTGGAAGCGCCTATGGTCAGCAGGGCAGAACGGAGTCCATGCTTGATTTGCCGTACGGTTCCTATTTCTTCAATAATTCCTGTGAACATGGGGGGATTACCTCGCTTTCAATAAGAAAATCTTCACCTAAAGGAGTAATTGTGCAATTGGTGAGCATGGCCGCATGAGAAGGGGAAGGTGCACCTGTACCTTCAACAGGGGTTTTGGCTGTTTGTCCTCCCAGCAATTTGGGAGCGATATAGGCAAATACTTTTTGAACGATACCGCTTTCTAATGCAGCCCAGTTTAACGCACCGCCGCCTTCCAGTAAAATACTGTCAATTTGTTTTTGCCCCAGGATTTCCATAAGCTGATTCAGATCTACATGATTTTCCTTTTGGGCGGTAAGTACGATATGGCAGCCTGCTTCTTCATAGACATGCCATTTTTCCCTGTCAGTGCAGCAGGTGGCCAGAATGACCGGCGATAGTCTGGCAGTAGCTACTATCCGTGCAGTCAAAGGAGTGCGCAAATGAGTGTCACAGACAATGCGGACTGGATTTTTCCCTTCGGGTATGCGGCAGGTCAGCAGCGGGTCATCGGCCAAAACCGTTCCGATTCCCACCATAATTCCTGTATAGCGGTGGCGTAGCTGATGCACATGGTTTCTGGCACATTCCCCGGTAATCCACCGGGATTTTCCGGTGCAGGCGGCGATTTTTCCGTCCATTGTCATTGCGTATTTCATTACGACAAAAGGACGTTTGGTGCGAATGTAATGGAAAAAAACCTGATTGAGCCGATCACATTCTTTTTGCAGAATGTTTTCGGTCACAGCTATGTTGTGTTCCCGTAAAATCCGGACGCCTTTGCCGCTGACTAAGGGGTTGGGATCGGCAGACCCTATTACCACGCGGCTGATGCCTGCTTCTAAAATCGCGTCCGTGCAGGGAGGCTGTCTGCCCTGGTGGCAGCATGGTTCCAAAGTGACATAGAGAGTGGCGCCTTGAGGGGATTCTGTGCAGGAAAGCAGAGCATTGCGTTCAGCGTGGGCTTTTCCGTATTGCTCGTGCCATCCTTGCCCGATGATTTTCCCATCTTTTACCAGAACCGCCCCGACCATGGGATTTGGTGCGGTATAGCCCTGGCCTTTTCGGGCAAGTTGTAAGGCTATGTCCATATATTTGCCGTCATCCATTGTATTTCTCCTTCTTCTTGTAATTATTTTCCTATAGTTTTTGGGGATTTTTCGAAAAATAAAATGCCCCGGATAATAAATCCAGGGCATAAAAAATGAAATGATTATAAGCAGCAAACTTCCCTATGCGGGCATGTGCAATCGAGTAGGGGAAAGGTTACTTCCCCTATTCGCCGCGCGGGCACTCGTCAGCTTTAGCTGGCTTCTCCCTTTGGGCGCCCGTGTACATAGGAAAACGCCGCCATGGAAAAACCAGGGCGGCGTCAGAAAGCTGATATATGCAAAAACAGAGATCATCCTGTATTTGGCAATTTTCCATCTTCTTCCATCCAGACTATACTGTCGGCCTCGGAGTTTCACCGAATCATGCCTTGCGGCTTGTGGGCTATACCACCGGTAGGGACTTGCACCCTGCCCTGAAGATTTATTGAATTGAAGGTAACAGTTCAGACGGCGGGGAATTTAACATGAATTTTGGCGTCAAGCTTGCTTGTAAGCCAAAATTCATGTTAAATTTTACGTCGGATGGACATCTCAGTTTTTATCCGGCGTAGACGGGCAAGAAGATACCCGCCTGAACTGTTACAATTGAAAATTATTATACATAGCTTTTGGGTATCTGTCAAGAGGCATGTAATAGCGGTGGGGTTTCTAAATAGGTTTTCAATATTTATCAGATATGTTATATTTATAGGAAAAGTGAAGGGGGAGGAGAGATGGAAGCCAAGAAAAAGATCGGTTTAAAATATGCGTATTACCGTAGTTTTTTTGCTCTGATTGTGATTCCAATCCTGGCAGTTATTTTAGTTTCTGTAATGGTCATCCGGGCGACTCTGGCAGATTCTTCTGTAGATAACATTAAAAAGGCGCAGGATAACCTGGTATCCGTGCTGGGCAGAGAAGTGCAGGATGTGTCGTTGCGTCTTTCTCATTTTGTGTATGTCAATAACAATGAGATAATAAAGATGGCGGTAAAGACGGATACCACGGATTTTTCAGAGCGCTATCATTATACAGGGGTTTTGACGGAATCGTTTAATTATGCCATGGTTCCGGTACAGGATATCATTTCGGCAGTATTCTATATGAAAGATGGAATCTCTACCTATCTGAAAGATGATGTGATTCTGGGAGACGGGGAGATTCGTTCTTCCGCATGGTATCAAGAAGCCCTTTCCGATCCTAATATTGTGAAAATCGGATATTATGATATCGGGATCGTGGCTTCCGGTCGGAAAGCACATACTTTTACTATTGTAGCAGCTCTGGCGCCCGGAAGGGATGTGGACAGAGACGGCAAAGTAGAAATGGTATCACTGTTTGTCAGTTCAGAAGTGGAAAAGCTGATGAAACGGTACAATCATGACCCGTTTTTGGGGATTACGGTTTTGCTGGATCAAGAAGGTAAAGTACTGCTGGACAGTGATGGGGGTGAAAAGCTTTTGCCTCAGGAAGAAGGAATGGATTGGATAAGGCAGGGACAGTTTTGGAGACGGGTAGACGGACGGAAGTATGCTTATATTGTGACTCGTGAGCCGGTGAGCGGCTGCTATTTTGTGAGTATTGTGCCGGCGGAGGTGATGAGCAGGAATTTCAGTCATGTGGGAGCAGCGGTATTGGCGGTAACGATAGTGTTGTTTCTGCTGTTTTACCGGTTTTCCAGTTATTTTTTGAAAAATATTATCAAGCCGGTTCATAAAGTGGTAGAAGGGATGAAACAGGTGGAAGAAGGGAGCCTTGAGGTTCATGTAATGCCGGAAGGGCAGGAGGAACTGAGGACGATGGTTCATTCTTTCAACCACATGGTCCGCCAGTTAAAAGCTCTGATCTGTGAGAATGAAGAACATCAAAAGAAAAAAATGGAAGCGGAGATTCGGGCGCTTCAGTCGCAGATTAATCCGCATTTTTTGGTCAATTCCCTGAGTTCTATCCGATTTATCGCCCAGGTATCTCATTATGAGTCTATCGGGAAGATGGCGGAAGCACTGATGAAAATTTTGTCTTGCTCTTTTCGCAGCAATTCGAGTTTCTATTCCTTTGGCGAAGAGCTGGATGTGTTGGACGGATTTATTTATCTGATGAAAATTCGTCATTCTGACGGATTTGAGATTACTTATGAAGTGGAGGAAGAATGTAAAAGCTGTCTGGTCCCCCGATTGATCCTTCAGCCGATAGTGGAAAATTCCATTGTTCATGGATTTGCCGAATTAGAGGACAGGATTGGCCATATTTTGCTAAAAGCCTGGTATGAGGACGGATTTTTACTTGTTTTAGTGGAAGACGATGGAAAAGGTATGAGCCAGCAGGAAATTTGCCAGATTCTGACGGAGGAGGAGACCGTAGCGGAACAGGATCAGAGAGCCAGGGGAAGAAAAAGCGTTGGCGTATCGAATGTAAACAGCCGGTTGATTTTGAATTTTGGGGAACAGTCCCGGTTGAAGATAGAAAGTGAACCAGGGCGTTATACACGGACAATAATGCGGATTCCGGTGAGGGTACTTATGGAAAAGGCCAGGGAGGAAGAATCATGAAACGGGTGTTAATCGTAGACGATGATACAATAGTACGCATTACTTTGCGTTCGCTTATTCGCTGGGAAGATTTTGGCTATCAGATAGCAGGAGATGCGATTCATGGAAAACAAGCGCTGCGGTATTTGGAAGCCGGACCGATTGATTTGGTTATTACCGATATGAAGATGCCAGTGATGGATGGACTGGGGCTGATTGAGGAAATTCATAAACAGGGATGGAATCCTAAAATTTTAGTACTTAGCGGGTATGATGATTTTAAGCTGGTTCGGGAAGCATTTCGGATGGGAGCTGTGGACTATTTGCTAAAATCGGATTTGACCTCCGGACTTTTGGAAAAGGTGTTGTTGAAAATGGAGGAAGCCGCAGGGGAAAAGTATTCTGGGGAAAGTGGCGACAAGGTGCGGGAAGAAGAGGCATTTTATAAGGGACAGGTGCTTGCGGATATGGCTATGGGCAGACGGCCTTTGGAGCTTTCTCTGTTTTCGGGAGAATATGTGGTGGTTCAATTTGAACTGGAAGATACGGTGCAGCATGTGGCGCGATTTTCTCATAATCTTGCCGAGGAGCTGGTGAAACCGGTTTTAAGCTTTGCCCGGCAGATACCGCGGGTGGCGGTAAGGTGTGTGTTGGGGAGCATTTCCCCGTCACGGTATTTGATGTTGTATAAGGTGGACGACGGGCGGGTTTATCAGGAGGGGATGGTTTCTACCTGTCGTCAGCTCTGCCGTGTATGGAAGAATTATATGAATTTGCCGGTAGCTGCAGGAATCAGCGAAAAAGATACGCAGCCAGAGGCTTTTTGGGAGAAGATGGAGGAGGCCGGAGAACAGCTTCGCTTGCGCTATTTGAAGGGAAAGGGACAACTTAGCTGTGCATGGGAAAAGAAACGGATCGGCTGCCGCCAGGTCAAAGAAATAGAAGGACGCTACCAGAAACTGCTGCAGGGATTGTTTTTCAGCGACGAAATGATGGTGGAGGAGGAGAAAAACAGCCTGTTTGCCGAGCTTCATGAAAAGGGGATTTCTGAGGCTGTTCGTATCAGCCTGGGTTTGATCGGCGCACTGGCATGGAAGCTGGAAGAGAATCAGGATGATCTCAGGAATTTATTTTCCGATGAAATCGATTATTACGAAAAATTGGGGCGTTTTCTTGAAGTAAGGGAATTAGAACTTTGGCTGAATAATTATTTTCGTTGGATTTTAGATTATCAAAAACATAAGCCGGATCGATATCAAGAGGATTTGATGATCCGTGCCCGCCGGTTTATTCTTGATAATTATGTCAATCCGGAGCTGACGTTGGGAAGCGTGGCTGATTATGTGGGATTAAATGAAAAATATTTCAGTTCTAAATTTACGAAAGAGGAGGGGATGACTTTCAGCAATTTTCTTACGGAGGTGCGCATACATAAAGCTAAAGAGCTGATGGATCAGACTAATTTAAAAATTTATGAGGTCAGTCAGAGTGTAGGTTATAATAGCGTGGAGCATTTTACCCGGGTATTTAAAAAAATTTGTAAGGTGAGTCCGGGGAATTACCGAAAGCAGGAAGACTGAACGTTACGGTTCAAGATGCATTCGGCACTCGCTATTTCCGCAATGTAGTACGTGTTTTTGCAGAGCCGGGCGGGAAGATGCTCCCGTAAAGGGGGAGGAATAGTAAGACCTGACGATATATCAAGAAATCCAACTTAAGTTCATAGAGATTTCCGGTTAAAAATGGTATTCTTTTTTTATCAAAAAAAGGGAGGCCATAACCGATGAAAAAAAGAATTGCAGCATTAGGGTTAAGCGTAATGATGGCAGCAGGAACCATAGCAGGGTGTTCTTCAGGCGCACAGGAAGGTTCAAACGGGACAACAGCCGGGCAGGAAGCTGCTGCGGGATCGCAGGATGGCGGCGGGCAGGAGGCGCCAGCGGCGCCGGCGGCATCCGAAGACTTGGAAGGGACGTTGGTGTTTGCCATTTGGGATAATAATTTGATGGATTATATCGATGCCAATGACATGGTAGGAAAATTCCAGGAAGTATATCCCAATGCGGATATTGAGGTGGAGAAAATCAAAGATGATTCCGAATACTGGAATGCGATGAAAATGAGGACATCGGCAAACCAGCTTCCGGATGTTATGTTCAACAAACCGTTTACGCTGTCCCGATTCAAAGATTATCTGTTGGATTTATCCGATCTTGAAGCAGCAAAAAACAACGAACTGGCGTCAGGGTATGCCATGGACGGAAAAATTTTAGGTATACCGATGACTGCGGGTTATGAGTATGTGTTCTATTGGAAAGATATGTTTAAGGAAGCCGGAGTCGAAGTTCCTGATACCTGGGAGGAGTTAAAAGCCGCGGCTCAGACTCTTCAGGATTATTACGGAAAGGACAACCCGGATTTCATGGCTATCGCTTTGGGAGCCAAAGACGAATGGCCGGATTATCCATATATGGAGTTTATGCCTGCATTGGAAGGCGGAAACGGCCAGAACTGGAATGATATGGCCAAGACGGATGCCCCGTTTGCGGAAGGGACAGATATCCGCAAAGCATATAATAAAGTAAATGATTTGTTTACTATGGATGTGTTTGGCAAAGATCCTTTGGGCATGGGCAATGACCAGGTGACGACTTTGTTTGCACAGAAACAGGCTGCCATCCTGGCTTTGGGAGACTGGGGATTGCAAAATATCCAAAACGGCACCGATGACTATTCGGAGCTGGGAACATTTTATCTGCCGGTTCGTGACAGTGAGTCCGATCCATTCCGTGTCATCGTTCAGGGAGATTCCTTTATGGGAGTTACTACCCACAGTGAGAATCCGGAGCTGGCAAAGGCATTTGTCGAGTGGTTTTATAGCGAAGCCTGGTATCCTGGTTATATCAATTATGTATCAAGCGCTTCTTCCATGAGCAACTTCCCTAAGGAGAAGGACCCGATTCTGGCAGAGGCAGACGCTCTTCAGCCAGACATGGAATTGGTGATGTATGACGGCGGTGGGGATGATTTCCAGGCGATTCAAAATGACATTGCTTTCGACTATAAGAAACTGGGTTCTCAAATGTTCACAGACGGTTTTGACCTTTCAGCCGAACTCGACAGCTTAAATACGAAATGGGCCGAGGCAAGGACCAAGCTGGGAATTCAGTAAACCATCATACCTGCTTTGCAGATGCAGTTGTTCAGGCAGACAAGAAAATATCTTGTCTGCCGCCTTTTATGCACAGGCCCGCGTATGGAAGTTTGCTGCTGACGCAGCACGCGGGCCGCGCGGTGAGTAGGGAAGATTGGTTCTTCCCTACTCGATTGCACAGGCCCGCACAGAGGAATATGCTGCTAAAGCGGCGTGCGGGCCGCGCGGTGAGTAGGGGAAGATTGGCTCTTCCCTACTCGATTACAATTTTAGGCAATTGTTGCAGGATTGCGGGAAGGGGAGACAATGAAATCACTGGAAAAACAGAAACGAATTTTCATCTTTTTATCGCTGGTTATTCCCATGGCCCTGCTAGTCGGGTTTGTGGTGTTTCCGGCCTTTGATTTGTTCCGGATGAGCTTTACCGATTGGGATGGTTATTCGGCAACTTGGAATTTTATCCGTCTTGATAATTATATCTCAATGTTTCATAACGAAAATTTGTGGCAGTCTTTGAAAAATAATGCCGTTTACTTTTTTGGGCATTTGCTGTTCATCCCTATAGAATTGATGTTTGCGGTTTTATTGACATCAAAACTCAGAGCGGCTAAATTTTATAAAACCATGGTGTTTATGCCTTATATTATCAACGGGGTTGCCATATCTTACGCATTTTCTTATTTCTTTTCACCGATTAACGGTGCATTTGACGCGATATTGTCGGCAGTCCATCTGGAAGCGTTGATTCACAATTGGCTGTCGGACCCGAAACTGGTCAACTTTGTGCTGACGGCGGTTTCTCTTTGGCGGTTTTCCGGCTATCATGTGATTTTATTTATGGCGGCGCTTCAATCCCTGCCTCAGGATGTGCAGGAGGCAGCTCAGGTAGACGGGGCAGACTCCTGGCAGTTATTCAAATATATTCAGATTCCGTCAATTATGCTGATGGTGGATTTTGTGCTGTTTGACAATATCCGCGGGGCGCTTCAGGTGTTTGATATTCCTTATGTCATGACTAGCGGCGGTCCCGGATATGCTTCTTCCACATTTACTCTTTATACGATTGATACGGCATTTAAATACAGCAATTTTGGCCTTGCGTCCACCATGGCCGTGGCGATTATGGTAATGATTGTGGTTATTTACGTGGTGCAGGATAAGATTATACACGGATTAGTTTTAAGGAGGGATAAGGAATGAAAAAGAGTACGTTGCTTCAGGCAGTCAAGCAGCTTGTTTGCATAGCTATGGTGCTGGTGGTGCTTGCTCCTATCCTTTTGACGTTGTTTGCCGCATTTAAGACCAAGGCAGATATGGTTAATACTTCTCCTCTGCTTCTGCCGCCGTTTGGCCGGATTACCCTCGAGAATTTTCAGAAGGTGCTGGGGGACAAATATCTGATGGTCGGGTTTAAAAATACGGGAGCAATCCTGATTGTGAGTATTTTTTTCAATGTCATGTTCGGAACTATTACCGCTTTTATTTTGGAACGATTTGAATTTCGCTTAAAACCTGTGATTTTGGCTTTGTTTTTCCTGGGGATGCTGATTCCCAGCTTTGTAACGGAAATTGCGCGTTTTAAGATTATTAATGGCCTTGGGCTTTACAATACTCTGGGGGCGCCGATTGTGATTTACGTGGCTTCGGATTTGATGCAGCTTTATATTTACCGGCAGTTTATATCAACGATCCCCCGTTCTTTGGATGAGAGCGCTTTGCTGGATGGGTGCAGCTATTTTGGTTTGTTTGTGCGGATTATTCTGCCGCTTCTGGCGCCGGCCACGGCTACGGTAATTATTATTAAAGCGATTACCATTATTAACGATATGTACATTCCTTATCTGTACATGCCTAAAAATAAACTGCGGACGCTGACTACGTTTTTAATGAATTTTGCTAATGCCCAGCAAGGGTCATGGCAAAAACTGGCTGCGGGAATTATTGTGATTATGCTGCCGACAATTGTGATTTATGTATTTTTCCAGAAATATATTCTGGCCGGGGTAGCAGCGGGAGCGGTAAAGGAATAAAAAACTGTTACAAAAAACTAAAAATTGTCCAGGAGAAAACAGGCCAGGAACCGGGGAATCGGTTTTTGGCCTGTTCCTTTGCCAAACGTCATTGCTATCCTTTTACAGTAGTGGTATAATGGCAAAAAGATTTAGAGGGAGGGATTGCGATGACTGCGGCTTATAAACGGTTACAGGAGATTTACGGAAGTTTACAGGAGAAGATTCATTTTCAGCCTAAGATAGCGCTTGTGCTTGGTTCAGGGCTGGGCGATTACGCAGAAAGCATTCGGACGGAAGCTGTTTTGGATTATAAAGAGTTAAAGGGATTTCCGGTTTCTACCGTCAGCGGACATAAGGGGAGATTTGTATTTGGTTATGTGAAAGATGTTCCGGTAGTGATTATGCAGGGGCGGGTTCATTATTATGAAGGATACCCCATGGAAGATGTGGTGCTGCCGATTCGCCTGATGAAAATGATGGGGGCGCAGATTTTGTTTTTGACTAATGCTGCCGGTGGGATAAACGACCGGTTTAAGGCCGGTGATTTTATGATGATTACCGACCAGATTGCCAACTTTGTGCCATCGCCGCTTATCGGCCCGAATATTGAAGAATTGGGAGTACGATTCCCGGATATGAGTGAGATTTATGATAAGGAATTGTGCAGTATATTGAGGGGAGCAGCGAAGGATCTGGGGATTGGCCTGCAGGAGGGAACATATATACAGCTTAGCGGTCCGAACTACGAGTCGCCTCATGAGGTGCAGATGTGCAGGATTCTGGGCGCTGACGCAGTGGGGATGAGTACGGCCTGTGAGGCTGTTGCCGCCAACCATATGGGGATGAAGATTTGTGGCATTTCCTGTATTTCCAATATGGCCTGCGGGATAACCGGTCAGCCTTTGAGCCATGAAGAGGTGAAAGAAACGGCAGATCGGGTGGCGCCTTGGTTTAAGAGCCTGATTACCGAAGGGATTGCGAGGATGGCTTGCCGATGAGCGCGGCGGAAAACGGCTGGGGAATGCGGAATGCAGAGATGTGGATATGATTGGCCCGGAATGAATGGCAACGAATAATAACCGTTGATTTTTGGCAAAATGAACAGAAATATTAACCGTTCGGACAAGAAGCTCTCTGTCGTCTGAATGGTTAGCGGAAGTAAATGCTAGGAGAAATGTATGACCGATTTTTTAGTCAGGAAGTTTGTAAAAAACTATGAACAGACGGAAATACCCCAGGTGCGTACGGCTTATGGCCTGATGGCCAGTGTGGTGGGGATTTGCTGTAATCTGCTTTTGTTTTTGGCAAAGCTAACTACAGGGATGGCAGTAAGAAGTATTTCTGTTATGGCAGATGCCTTCAATAACCTGTCGGACGCCGCTTCCTCGATTATCGGCTTTGTCGGGGTAAAAATGGCACAAAAGCCGGCAGATGACCACCATCCTTTTGGTCATGGCCGTATTGAATATATTGCTGCGTTTATTGTGGCGTTTATTGTAATCGAGGTGGGATTCTCGCTGTTTAAGACTTCGGCGGGGAAGATCCTGCACCCGGAGGAGTTGTCTTTTAGTCTGCTGTCTTTGGGAATATTGCTCTTTTCCGTGGCGGTAAAGTTGTGGATGGCTTTGTTTAACCGTAAGCTGGGGCGGCGGATACATTCTTCTGTGATGGCGGCCACATCTGCGGATTCCCTGGGAGACGTAGCGGCTACATCGGCTACGATTTTTTCCCTTGCAGTGTTTGGAATTTGGCAGATTAATATTGACGGTTTTGTCGGTTTGATCGTTTCGGTGCTGGTTATGGCTGCCGGGATCAGCATTGCCAAAGATACTTTGGAACCGCTGATCGGTGCGCCTATAGATCCGGAAATTTACCGGCGGATTACGGAATTTGTCAATCAATATGACGGGATTGTGGGCAGCCATGATTTGATCGTCCATAATTACGGGCCAAACCGCAGCATGGCTTCTATCCATGCGGAGGTGCCTTGCGATGTGGAGATTCAAACGTCTCATGAGATTGTGGACAGGATTGAGCGGGATGCCGCCAGGACTCTGGGGATTTTTCTGGTGATTCATATGGATCCGGTGGAAGTGAAAAATACCCGCATACAAGAGATACAGCAGGCTGTGCAGGAGATCGTCCAGGGATTAGATCAGCGGCTGACCCTTCATGATTTCCGGGTGGTAGACGGAGAAAAGCGGATAAACCTGATTTTTGATCTGGTAGTGCCGCGGGAATATACAAAATCTATGCAAAGTGCATTAAAACAGCAAATCTGCCAAAGACTAAAAGAGCAGGATGAACGCTATAATTGTGTGATAACAACAGAAGGGACATATTGCGGCTGGTAAAATTTGGGTATAAAAATTTGCCAGAAGATGCAATAAGAACCGGGTCTGTTGCATTAAACTATCAGAAAGGGAATTCGGTTGAACGACGAGGGACTTTTAAAACGGGTTGGTATGGGAGATGCGGAAGCTTTTCAGCAGCTATACCAAAACACGGATCGAACAGTTTACAGTTTTATATTGTCTATTCTTAAAAATCCCCAGGATGCAGAAGAAGTGATGCAGGAAACTTATTTGAAAATATGGACTTCTGCCGCGTCTTATCAATCGCAGGGAAAGCCTTTAGCGTGGATGTTTACCATTGCCCGGAATTTATGTTATATGAAATTCCGTGAGCAGAAAAAACAGGCGGATATTGGCCTGGATGACCTGGATGGGGAAGAAGCGGGGGAAATATGCCTTCCTCTGGAAAATTTGGCGGATGCCATGGTATTAAAAGCAGCTTTGGAAATCCTGAAAGAGGATGAACGCCAGATCGTACTGCTTCATGCGTCGGCCGGATTGAAACACAGGGAGATTGCCTCCAGCCTGCAGATACCATTGGCCACGGTATTGTCCAAGTACAACCGGGCGATCAAAAAAATGAAGCGGCATTTGAAGGATTGATCAGAATATATCCTTATATCCAAAAAGATAAAGAGAGCAAAAAAGATAAAGAAAGGAGTGAGCGAAATGGAGCAAAAGGCAGATGGAATTCCATTTAGTACAAAGCAATTGGAAATGCACTTGAAGTCGGCTGTAGATACGCTTACCCCTGATATTTATCATAAAATCGATCTTTCCCTGCCCCAGGAGGCGGTACTGAGGCAAGAGTCAGGTCAGGCTGTGCTTTTGCGGCTGCGTCGCCGCATGCGTGTTTTTGCCGCGGCCGCGGCGGCTTGTGTTTGCATAACGTTCATCGGAGGCGGGGCATTTCAATATCATTTGGCCAATAGACGGGTGGAGTCGATAATCGGAATTGATGTGAATCCCAGTGTGGAGCTTTCGATTAACCGGAAGGAACGGGTGCTGGAAGCAAGGGGACTGAATGAAGATGCCCGGGCTATTATGGAAGACATGGATTTAAAGGGCGTGGATTTGAATGTGGCAGTCAATGCCGTGGTAGGTTCGATGGTGACTCATGGCTATCTGGACAATTTGGATAATGCCATTTTAGTTACGGTCAGCAATGACAGTGTACGTAAAGCCAGGGAGCTGCGAACCAGCGTGGTCGGCGATATCGAGCAGACCTTAAAGGAAAACCAGGTGGAAGCCGTGGTATATGACCAGCAAGTGATAGAGGACGAGCAGATGAAAGAGCTTGCTGCGGAGTATGATATTTCTTATGGTAAAGCTTATTTTTTGAAAGAGCTGATTGACCAAAATAAAGGCTTGTCCATGGAAGATATGAAGGAGCTGTCTTCTTTGACCATGGAGGAGATTGTGCGGAAGATTGCGGAGGATTCTTATATCTTGGGCGAATTGGCTGACCGTGCAACGGAGACGACAGCACAGGAAACGCTTCCCCCGACGGAGACGGAGCCTTTTACGGATACCCAGCCGGTAAGCCAGGAGAATACCCAGCCGGAGACGACGGCGGATACGCTGCCGGAAACGACAACCGAAACGGCTGTCCGGGAGCCGGAGACGACGGTTCCGGCAGAGACAGAGGAAGAAAGCCAGGATGAGCAGATAGAGATTGACTATGTGGATTATGATGACGGCCTGGTATATGTATATTTTGCGGGCAGCGTTAATTGGAAAAAGCCTTCGGTGATTGTCCGGGACGACGATGGCAATTCTTATGCCGCCATGATTGTCGATACATCCAGAAAGGATTGTGTTTTTGAGGTCGGCGGTTTGGAGGGCGGCAAAAGCTATACCTTTGTGCTTGGCGGCCTGGCTCTGTCTGGCAGCAGCGAAAATGTGACCGTCAGAGGTTTTTTTGAGAAGCCGGAGATCGCGGAGGAACTTGAGGGCGATACGTCAGCCGACCCGGATGAGGATGAAGAGGAAACGGCCGCATCTTCAGGTACGGAAGATAAGGAACAGGAAAGTGAAAATTCCCAGGAAAGCGGTGAGGGGATGACGGAGACGCAAAAAGGGCAGGAGGCAAAGCCGACGGAGGAATTGTCGCAGGAGACAAAGCCGCAAGATGGGACAAAACTGCAGGAACAGTAAGGAGACGATTAAGGCTGAAGAGGCAGATGCGGATAGCTGCCCGGTTGGCTGATTTATTTTGCGCATAACATAGATGGGATTTTGCAGGTTTACGGAATTAGTACTGTCTTGCGGAAATAGCGGGTGCCCAATTCACCGTTATTTCCGCAATGCAGTATTTGTATGTTGTACAACGGAAAAGAGGAAAGCCTCAATTTTATATCAAATTCCCTATCGGATGGTCATTCCCGGTTTTTGCCTGGCATAGACAGGCAAAAATACTCATTGGGATTGTAACTTTTAAGTTACGGTGAGTGGTGTTTTTTTTGCGCGTATATTGAAAATACAGGGGAAATATGTTATATTTAAGAGCAGAAAAACTGCTTTTTTTTATTTTTGTAACAGAATTACCGCAATGCTATACTAGCCCATGATTAATCAGCATAGTGATTAGCTGTGGACGGTGATATCAAAATAAACATTAACCAGGGAAAGGAGAGAGAAGATGAATGTTGAAAAGAAGGGGAAACGTTTCTTTATCACGATCATGATGGTATTGATGTTTATTTTAACTGTGGGAACGATTATTTTTGCAGAGGAAGGCGGAGGTTCCTATAGTTTTACGATTCAGAAGCTGATTGCCAACAAAGACGGTATCCCTGAAGATGTTCTCAAAAAAGCGCAAAATAAAGATTATATATTTAGGGTGGAAGGCATTACCCGTGACAGAGATGGCAAAAAAACACCCGTGGAAAGAAAAGTGAAGATCACAGGCGAAGGGACGATAACTGTCGGTTTTGACGGCCCAACGGAAATTACAGCCATAGAATTGACAGACAGCGGATCGATTGTAAGCGATGGTACGGAATGGAATGTGAGCAATATCCAGCATGAAAGCAATATGTTTGTACCAGGGCGGGCTTCCACAATAAGTATCAGCAGGGACAACGGTCAGATTAAGATTGAACGGCCGCTAAAAGAACAAGAGATACAGGCAGATACATACTTCCGGATTACGGGAAAAGCTTTTAAAAGCGAAAATATCATTTATGAGAACGGCCCGTTGAAAATCGGACCCGGTGAAGAGGTAATACTGAAAAATCTTAAACGGGGCGAGTATACTGTCGAAGAAGTGAAATCGGAAGGCTTTTCGGTTATTGCCGGCCCGCGGACGGCGGAGATTGCTGGCGGACAGAAAGGCGAGGTCTATATTAACGGTGAGTCCGGGAAACTGACGATTACGGCGCCCGGCGCTTTGGGAGGCCCGGAAAAATATTATTATGTTGTGGAGCGGGATGACAAGGAATATGAAAGAGATATCGTGGTCAATGCCGGCGAGTCCTATAAGATGGAACATTTGCCCAAGGGCAAGTATAGTGTGAAGGAATATCTTTACAGCGGCAATCAGGAATATACAGTGACGGTGCCGCAGACAACATATAAAGATGAGAAACTTGTAATTGTCAGGTATGCAAGCGGTACAAAGAAAAACGTAGATCAATATGTTAAGTATTACACCATTCCGAAGACCGTTAAATATGCCAAGTTAAAAGTCGAACTGCCTTATTTTACCGATGGTTCTATCCCACGTGGTACGGAGGGTAAAGTTTATGTTGGAGGATATTTTGCCGGTGAACCAACAATTAATAAAGGATGGGGGTTTACAAGGACGGTTGGAACGTCTGCCGGTTGGATGGTGGAAAAGTATAATATGCTTCCAGGCAGCCCTGTTTCGGTAAAATTCCGGTCTCAAGATCCGGTTGTGGACGGTGCCAGGGTAACATTGCGCATGTATACGGAGAGAATTAAAGAGTCCGGTTGGAAAGATATAACAGAACAATGCTCGCAAACGGTGGACGGGCGCGGATGGATGACGATAAGCAAACCGCAGGACAGCGATGTTGCCGCGGGAGAGGTGGTTTATTATTTTACGGTAACGGATAAGGACGGCAATCCAATTACGGGATATACGGTTACGGATGCAAACGGCGGGCAGCTTTCCGGAAACGCCGTCACAGACAAGGAAGGGACTTCGGTAATGCTCAAAGCCGGGCAGACCGTAACAATTAACGGTCTTGCAGAAGGGACTTATGATGTGAAGGAAACGATCCGTAAGGACACGCCGGCGGGTTTCCGGATAGTTGTGGAGGATGACGAGAAAGACGTAACATCGGCAAAGGGTTCTTTCGAGGTTAATGTTTTAGGGGAGCGGAATCTGGTTATCAATAAATGGAAATCAGACAACGATGATACGGAGCGGATTTATACATTTGCCGTATACAAGGAAAATGAAGATAACCTGATTAAAAAGGTATCCCTCAAGGCAGGGGAAAGTAATCAGGAGATTATGCTCGAGACGGGTAAATATATCGTGAAAGCAATAGATGACCAGGACGATGGTTTTTCCCTGACTTTCCGCGACAGCAGTACCGTGCAAATAACTTCCACTTCATCGGCAAGCGTAGTATTTTCGAATACGCTTACAAAAGTGGAGGGTTCTTACCATATTATCCATGAATATTATTTTAAAAACGCGGACGGCACATACGATTACGAAGGAGCCAGCGAGGTTAATACGATTTATGGGAAACCAGATGACGGCGAGGAGTATTTCTATCAAGATGTTGCTCTGATGCCGATGTATGGGGGCAGGGAATATAAACCCATGCAGCATGGCTATGGTATGGTGCAGAAAGAAGGAGAGGAAACGGCCGTTTTCGCCAGGCTGTCGACACCCAGCAACGCTTCGCCCGCCAATAGCCAAAGGCAGGACGGCCGGCAGGAAAAAGCATCTCCCAGCAATGTTTCCCTGTTTGACAGGTTGCTCCGTTTTTCCGGAGGACAGCAGGAAACGGCGACGCCAGGGAATGCCGTATCGTCACATCAGACGGTCCGTACTTTCGATGAAGACGAAATTCTTGATGAAGATGAGCTTCTTGATGAAGACGAGATTCTCGATGAGGATGAGCTTTTTGAGAGACGCAGCCGTGAGAAGGCAGATGATTTATTGGCGAACGCGGTAATTTCCGGCAATGGAAAGATGGCGACGGATAAGGATACAGGAATCGTGGTTGGAAATACCGCGGAAGATGTAGAGAAAAATTCGTATACATACCAGGCAGATGAGGACATGGATCATGTGGTTATGACCGAGAACGGCGAGCAAATCATCATCATGCGCTATTATCGGGAACGTCAGCCGGAAGGCGGGGCTTACAAGGTCATCCATGTATATTATTTCCGGGGCCAGGACGGCGACCGCTGGGAGGGTTCCAGTGAGCTGGATACGATCACCGTTAATCCGCTGACTCTGGATGAGAAGAAAAAGCCGCACATGGCAGATGAGATTGATAAAATTTATAATCCTCAGAATTTTAGCGTTGACGGGAAAAAATATCAGTATACTTATGATTATGCGGTCTATGGCAAAGTGGAGAAAAGCGGCAGCCAAGGCAATTATACCGGCGAAGGAAATGCCGGAAACGGATGGGTTTATAAAGCGGATACGAAAATGAAAGCGGCTTACGCAACGGAGGACGGCGACCAGATTATCATTCTGCGTTATTACCGGGGAGTGACGCCGGACGAGGCTTCTTACAATGTTGTCCATGAATATTATTATCGGGAAAAGGGCGAGGTTGTTGGCGATGAGCAAGTTGATTCCGACGATGGGGCGGGTTCTTCCGCAGGCGGAAGCATTCCTCTTTTGCTGAATGATAATGCTCCGGATGACGGGGGTGTACTTTCAGACAGTGTTGACGGCGAAGAATCGTTTGACGGCACGCTGACGGAAAATGACGACTATGTATACACTTTTGAGGGAATGACGGATATTGAAAATATTCCCGCTCCTAAAGAAAATCACTATACAAAAGAAAATGTCGAGGAAAAGAAAACCCATGTCCCCGAAGGTAGCGATAAAACTTATTCATATACGTATTATGATGTCGGGTATGGACGTAAGGAAGGGGACGGATATGTGTGCATTAAGGATAAACAGTGGGCGGCTGCATTAGAGAGCGGCGAAGAAATCATTATCCTGCGCTATATCCGTGAAGAAAATCCGAATGATAACCCGCCTGAACCGGATAAACCTCATCGTCCGGGAGGCGGCGGCGGAGGCGGAAAGGATCCCGGCCCTACACCGAATCCCTCCCCAACCCCTGATCCGACGCCGGAACCACCTGCCGAACCGGAAACACCTTCTCCTGGCCTTCCGGACCCCAATGATCCGACCAGCCCGGAACGGATAACGGTAGTGGAAAACGGTGTACCTAAGACTTATCTCAAGGTATGGAATCCGGAAACACAGGAATTTGTCTATATGCTGGAGGATGAAGTGCCGCTTGCCTGGATGAATCAGCTTCCCAAGACCGGCGAAGAGGGCAACCGGTTGCTGTGGATGATATTGATGGCTGTTTCGTTAGGCGGGGGGATTGTTGCGGAATATCCTTATTTCCATAAAAAGGAATAGTTATTGGCCTGATTGGCCATAGGCAAATACCTGCCATATATTGTAGAAATGCTGAATTTTGCAACGGTTTCAGTTACGTTCACAGGGCGCATCTTCTTGTCCGGCTATGCCGAACAAGAAGCATCGGGCGTTCGCCCAATGGGGAAAGCCGGATAAAAATAGTCTTACAAGCAAACTTGACGCCTGTTTTCATCCGGTTTTCCCCGCCCCGTGGACGGTAACCTGCATTATTGAAAAAAATGAAAAAAGGGCTTGACCAAAAGAAACTTTTCATATATAATAATAGTCGTTGCAGCAATGGGCTATCGCCAAACGGTAAGGCAACGGACTCTGACTCCGTCAGTTCAAGGTTCGAATCCTTGTAGCCCAGCGAAGAAAAGAGCGTTAAAATCGGATTTTATCGGATTTTGACGCTCTTTTTGTTATTCAAAAAATATGTGGGAAAATGGAAAAAATTGCTATTTTTTCTTAGTCTTTACAAATTTCAATTCTGTGGTATAATCATTAAGAAGATTAAATGAATTTTTAATGATTTTGTAAAACTTTGTCAAGATTTGCGAGTTTATCTTGCTGGTTACGTTTATGATGTTTATGGCGTTTACCCTGTTGCTATACTGGCTGTGAGAAAATGTCAGGCGTGCCAAGTAGCCAAAAAAGATGGTTGGAGTAAGAGATTAAAGGGAAAGATATTCTGATTAAGAAACAGATAGAGGGATGAAATGAATCAATATATCATGAAAGGTGGCAATCCGTTGGTTGGCGAAGTACAAATCAGCGGGGCGAAGAATGCTGCATTGGGGATTCTTGCGGCTTCTATTATGACGGATGAAAATGTAGTGATAGAGAATTTGCCAAATGTCAGAGATATCAATGTGATGTTGGAGGCTATTCAGGAGATTGGCGCTCAGGTGGAGCATATAGATAGCCATACGGTTCGGATCAATGGTTCTACGGTCCATGAAGTTTCTGTAGATGATGATTATATTCGTAAGATTCGTGCGTCCTATTATTTTATCGGGGCGTTGTTGGGGAAATACAAGAGTGCGGAAGTTCCTTTGCCGGGAGGCTGCAATATCGGCAGCAGGCCCATTGACCAGCATTTGAAGGGGTTTCGGGCACTTGGCGCAAAGCTGGAGATCGAGCGGGGGGCGGTTCTGGCCCATGCGATTGATCTGGTAGGAGGGCATATTTATCTGGATGTGGTGTCGGTGGGTGCGACGATCAATATTATGATGGCGGCAGCGCTGGCGGAAGGGCAGACGATTTTGGAAAATGCTGCCAAAGAGCCTCATGTAGTTGATGTGGCTAATTTCCTCAACAGTATGGGCGCCAATATCAAAGGGGCAGGGACGGATATCATCCGTATTCGTGGTGTGCGGAAATTCCACGGGACGGAGTATTCCGTTATTCCGGATCAGATTGAAGCCGGTACGTTTATGTGTGCGGCAGCCGTTACCCGGGGGGATATTACGGTGAAAAATGTGATTCCCAAGCACTTGGAGGCGATTTCTGCCAAACTTTTGGAGATTGGCTGTGAAGTGATAGAGGGAGATGATGAGGTACGTGTAGTAGGTAAGCCCCGGCAGCACTCCACCAATATTAAAACGCTGCCGTATCCGGGGTTCCCTACGGACATGCAGCCGCAGATGGCGGTAACGTTGGCGCTTACGGACGGAACCAGCATGATTACCGAGAGTATTTTTGAGAATCGTTTTAAATATGTAGATGAGCTGGCCCGGATGGGCAGCAATATCAAGGTAGAGGGGAATGTGGCGGTTATCAATGGCGTCAGAGGCTTTACCGGCGCTATGGTGGAGTCTCCTGATTTGCGGGCTGGTGCGGCGCTGGTGCTGGCAGGCCTGGCCGCGGAAGGTTTTACCGTAGTAGACGAAATCGGCTATATCCAGCGGGGATATGAGACATTTGAGGAGAAACTGCAGAAGCTGGGAGCGGTTATTGAAATGGTGGATTCGGAAAAGAAAGCCAATAAATTCCGGCTGAAGGTTGGTTAAGGTAAGGGTTTTGTAGGATTTTTGACTGGTATTTGTTAGTTATTTTTCACAGTTTGTACATTTTTTTCCTGTATCATTACATTTATCGATGGTATTTGTATTATTATTCGGTAAGGATAAGCTTGTATCCTGCAAGCTCTGTTGTACATAAGTATAACTTTTTAAATGGTATGAGCGCGCTTTTTGGCAAGAGAGGCGGGAGCGCTTAACATGTACTCAGGTTTTTTGCGCCTGATTTTGTGAGTACATCAAAATGTACGCTCGGAATCTCTCCTGCACCTGCCTTTGTGGCTGATTTTCCGTCATATGCACCTAAATTTAATCAACGTACGTTCCGCGTACGCCTCATAAATTTATGCACATCCGACAAAAAATCTTCTCACAAATTCAGGCACAGAGAGACTCCGAGAGTACGTCAAAAGGTAAAGGAGGAAGGTCAGATGAAATTATGGAAGAAGGGATTGTCAGCAGTTTTAGGCGTTGGTTTGCTGGCTACGGTTTTTGCCGGTAGTGCATGGGCAGCAGAGGAGAGGACAAAGATTACTAATATCAGTTTATCCGTAAGCTCTTCTATCGAAGCCGGTGATGATAACAACAATGTATCGGTGACATCGAATGACAAGGAAGGTTACATGGTGTCGGAGGTTACGGTGGTCAACGATGAGGGAGAATGGCTCAGCGGCGATGTGCCCAGGGTAGAGGTGACGTTGGAGGCGGATGATGATTATTATTTCGGCGCCATGAGTAAAAGCAAGGTAAAGATAAAAGGGGATGCTACTTATGTGACTTCCCACCGCAGCGAGAAAAATTCCACCTTGGTGATGACGATTAAGCTGGATGCGCTGGAAGGCAGCCTGGAGATCGAGGGTGTAGAGTGGGAGAACGGACAGTATCCCGTTGCAATATGGGATTATGCGGACGGAGCCAAAAGTTATCAGATCCGTTTATACAGGGAGAGCAGTTCTGTAGGATCTGCCCAGACCGTTACGGGACAAAGTTACAATTTCAGCAGCAGTATTACCCGGACCGGCGAATATTATTTTAAGATCCGTGCCGTTGACAGCAATTCTAAAAAAGGCGATTGGTATGAATCCGATCCTCTTTATGTAGATGATGAGAAACTGGCCGAGATTCAGAGAGGCGGTTATTCGGGAACTACCCCTGGGAACAATTCCGGGAATAATACGACACCGACCAATTCACCGGGGGCTACCCAAGGCGCATGGCAGAAAGACAACGTCGGCTGGTGGTACAGATATAGCAATGGCACTTATCCTACGAATTCCTGGCAGCAGATCAATGGATCATGGTATTGTTTCGATGCATCCGGTTATATGCGGACAGGATGGATACCAACCGCAGACGGAAAATGGTATTATTGCGATACGAGGGAAGGCAGCGGATTGGGTGCAATGCTGACCAATACGACAACACCTGACGGGCTGCGTGTAGACGGCAATGGAGTTTGGGTTCCCTAAGCGGAAGATATATCGGAAAATGGCGGAGAAGAGAAATCTTCTCCGTTTTTGTATGCACAGGCCCGCGTATGGAAGTTTGCTGCTGACGCAGCACGCGGGCCGCGCGGGGAGCAGGGAAAGGGTTGACAAAAAGTGGTCTATTGTGATAAACTTACAGCAAGGACTATTATAATAGACCTAAAACGGAGGGAGGCAAAGATGGGGATGGAGGAAAATGCAGGGCGGCAGGCAGAGGGTGGACAAAAGGAGTGGGAGGGAGGGAAGTTGTTTGACGGTGAGTACAGGCTGATGGATTTAATTTGGGATAATGAGCCTATACGCTCAATGGAGCTGGTGCGGTTATGTGAAAAACGGCTTGGCTGGAAGAAATCTACTTGCTTTACCGTTCTGAAAAAGCTGTCCCAGAGAAACCTTGTGAGAAACCAGGAAGCAGTAGTAACGGCGCTTATTAAGCGTGAAGAGGTGCAAAAAAGGGAAAGCGAGATAGTAGTGGACAAGAACTTTGGCGGATCGCTTCCGGCCTTTGTGACAGCTTTTTTGTCAGGGAGAAAATTGACGAAAAAAGAGGCGGATGAAATTCGTGAAATGATTGAGAAAGCGGTGAGATAAATGGAAGGGATGATGATTCGGCTTTTGAATATGAGTTTTGCGGCAGGGTGTACTGCTATGGTGGTGATGTTTTTGCGCCTGTTTTTGCGGCGGCTGCCCAAAGGATATTCTTATGCCTTGTGGATGTGCGTATTGTTCCGTTTTTTGTGCCCGGTGGTGATTCCCTCGCCATTTTCTTTGCTGCCGATGAATGCAGAGCCGGTGAAGCAGGAGATCGTGTATCAGGAGGAGCCGGAGATTGAAACAGGCGTGATTTGGATTGACCGGGCGGTAAACGGTGTTGTGGGAGAGCGGTTGGCAGTACAGGATGCGGCGAATTCCATAAATCCGGTTCAAGTATGGCTCGCCATCGGTTTTATGGTGTGGGTGGCCGGCGTATCGGTATTTGTGGGTTATTATTTGCTGCGTATGTTGTATCTGCGCCGGAAGCTGACAGCGGCAATTGAAAAAAAGGGAGTACGTGTTGGCAAGAAGCAGAAAGTTTTGGTGAGAGAATCGGACCAGATTGACGGCGCGTTTGTGATGGGGATTGTTCATCCGGCGATCTATCTGCCTGCCGGGATGGACGAGGAAAACCGGGAATATGTTTTGCGTCATGAGATAGAGCACATTCGCCGAAAGGATTATCTGGTGAAGATGCTGGGGCTTTTGTCTGTAGCTGTTCATTGGTTTAATCCCCTTTCCTGGATTAGTTTCCGGCTGTTATGCGCGGATATGGAAATGTCTTGTGACGAGAGGGTGCTGAGAGAGTCGCATCAGGATGAGCGAGGCGCATATTCACGCGCGTTGTTGGCTGAAGCGGAGAAAAGAAGCGGGCTGCTTCCGCTTGCTTTTGGGAAAAATTTCACTTATCGCCGGATTCGGAATATTTTGGCTTATCACAGGCGAGGGGCCGTCTTGATGACCGTGGTTGCCGTGATACTGGGGGGCATCGGTATAGGGCTTGTGACCAGCCCGGGGCAGAAGGAAGGGGCAGGGAATCCAAGTAAAGCGGATGCCGGACAGGAGGAGAAGGCCACGGAGGAAACCCCGGCATCTGTTTCGATCATTGGAGGTGCAGACGGGCCGACCAGTATTTTTGTGGCGGGAAAGTTGGGGGATGAGGAAGGCGGAGGCTGGCAAAAAGAAAGGCCCGATTCCCAATGGCTGGCTTCGGTAAGCCTGAAGAATCCGGCGGTTCTTGATTTCGCTTCTGAAGACAGCCTGATTTTCCATGGCGATTTCGGTTTTTTTTCCTTTGAAAAAGGAGAAGACGGCAGATGGGAGCAGCAGATTTTTGTGGCGGATGCCCAGGCAGGGGAAGAAATGGCCCGGATAATCTGTCAGGATAAGGTGATGGGAGCGGAAGGGATTCATCTGGAGGATGCTATGAAGGGACATTCTTCGCATGAAGAAAGCAGCCGGAATATCGAGTGTGGCGTGAATAAAATGGCAGATGGGCGGATAGCCGTGCTGGGGACATGGGCGCCGGAGGAAGGGGAGGGCCGTCTGATTGACTTGTATTACGGCTATTATGATCCCCAGGAACAAGAGATGAGGCAGGTATTTTTGTTTATGGGGGACGGGAAGGAGATTGAGAATCCGCAAGGGGAAATCAGCGAGAGCAGATGGCTGTTCGAACGGGACGGGTTTGACTATTATATAAGGACGCCAAGAAGCCCCCTGCCGTTTGAACAGTCAGGAAATGTGGCGCAGAGATTGTATCATAGCCCGTATGGGCGGATGGAACTGGCAAAAAGCGGGGAAGGCAAAGAGGAACTGCTGGATAATCTGGTGTATATAGAGAAAAGAAATCGGCAGAAAATGGTATTGACAGAAGAGCGGCTGATTTACCAGGGATTTGCGGAGGCAACCGTGATTGCGGTGAAACGTACTCTGCCGGTGAGTATCCGTATGGACGGCAGCGACAGGCGGGTAGGAGATGTCCGCTATGGGACGGCAGATGGGCTGTGTTACGCGGATGGTTATCTTTATTATGAAGGATGGAGCAACGAAGGAGCTTTTCCCAAACCGCTTATGCGGATGAAGCCGGATTTTACGGAAGAGGAAAAAGTAGGCGAACTGCCGGGGAGCTTGATTACGGTCAGGGATGGCGGAGCCTGTTTGTGGATAGATTGGGAGACGAAACAGATTATGGCAGGGTCGGTGGAGAAAATGGGAGATTCGAAAGAATATTGGGAATATCTGAAAAACGGAGAAACCGGCAGGCGGGAGACATGCAGAATGAAAAATATGGGGGACGGTTATCTGCAGGTCGTGCTTACCAATGCAGACAATCCGTCTGAAGAGGAGATATTCTGGCTGTGGCTTCCATCAAATATGTGGGATGAGGAGTTTTAGAGGAAGTTAAAAAAATCCATATCTTGACACCAATGGCAGAATCTGATACTATAGCTTTGTAACAAAAAATAACAATTGAAAAGTGCGTAATCCCTTATTCAGAGTGATGGAGATACAAAGGATCTGTGAAGTCACGGCAACCCCGGGCAGAAGTGCGCTGAGATGCTTTTTGTAGGATCGGACAAGATATCAGGGAATGGATATCGAAACCTGGTCAGCTAAAAGAGTCAAGAAAGCGGCAAGAGTGTGCGGAAGGTGCCAACCTGAGCGAGAAATCGAGCAATAAGAGGATTTGATGTGCAAAGAATATCAAGTCCGCAGTATGATTGCTTCGGGCTTTTCTTTTGTTCGGATTTCCGTCCACCCGGAAATCTGATGCTTCTTGTCCGTATAGACGGGCAGGAAGATACCCGGCTGAACTGTTACAATTTAAGACTTAAAGGAGGAAGAATCAGTGGAAAAGTTATTGTTTACATCGGAGTCGGTGACTGAAGGACATCCGGATAAGATGTGCGATGCGATTTCGGATGCCGTGCTGGATGCGTTGATCGAACAGGATCCGATGAGCCGTGTGGCCTGTGAGACATGCACAACGACAGGCTTGGTGCTGGTTATGGGAGAAATTACGACTAAAGGTTATGTGGATATCCAAAAGATTGTTCGGGATACGGTGAGGGAAATCGGCTATGATAACGCGTCTTATGGATTTGACTGCAATACCTGCGGCGTGATTGTGGCCTTGGATGAGCAGTCCGGGGATATCGCCATGGGTGTGGATAAAGCGCTGGAGGCGAAGGAAAACCGGATGAGCGACAGTGAATTGGCATCTATCGGCGCCGGCGACCAGGGGATGATGTTTGGTTTTGCCAGCAATGAGACGGAGGAATATATGCCTTATCCGATTGCGTTGGCCCATAAGCTGGTACGCCGTCTGACCGAGGTGCGCAAAAACGGCACGCTGCCTTATTTACGCCCGGATGGGAAGAGCCAGGTGACGGTGGAGTATGACGAGGATGGCAAGCCTCTTCGGTTAGAGGCGGTTGTGCTTTCTACCCAGCATGATGCGGATGTGGAGCAGGAGCAGATTCACCGGGATGTGAAGAAATATGTCTTTGACGAGGTGCTGCCGCCTCATTTGATTGATAAGGATACGAAATTTTTTATTAATCCTACGGGACGGTTCGTCATTGGCGGCCCTCATGGGGACAGCGGCCTGACAGGCAGGAAGATTATTGTGGATACCTATGGCGGTTATGCCCGTCATGGCGGCGGTGCGTTTTCCGGAAAGGACTGCACAAAAGTAGATCGTTCTGCTGCTTATGCGGCACGGTATGCGGCGAAGAACCTGGTGGCAGCGGGCCTGGCGGACAAATGTGAGATTCAGCTTTCTTACGCTATCGGTGTGGCTCATCCCACATCGATTATGGTGGATACCTTCGGTACAGGGAAACTAAGCAACGAGAAATTGGTGGAAATTATTCGTGAAAATTTTGATCTGCGTCCGGCAGGGATAATCAAAATGCTGGATTTGCGGCGGCCGATTTACCGGCAGACATCTGCTTACGGGCATTTTGGAAGAACCGATGTGGATTTCCCTTGGGAGCGATTGGATAAGGTGGAAATTCTGAAGAAATATTTGTAAAGTTCGTACAATTTTGCGCGTTTGATGTGCTGACTGTGCGAAAACATAAATTATTGTTCACGGGGCGCATTTTCTTGTCCGGCTACGCCGAACAAGAAGCATCAGGCGTTCGCTCGATGGGGAAAACTGGATGAAAACAGTCTTATAAGCAAACTTGACGCCTGTTTTCATCCGTTTTCCCCGCCCCGTGAGCTGTTACAAATATTATGAAAACAGGAATGAGCAGGACAGAAAATGGCTTGACAGATGATTTACCGGTATAAAAGGAAAGGAGAATCTCCGGGCTGTGGTGCAACACGGTTCGGGGATTCTTTTTTGTGTCATGGGAAATTGTGTCCTATGACATAAAAACGTTCCGTAAGGCAGTACTAGTGGCACTCGTTTAATAACGACCGAAGTGGAACGTAGATCGCATTGCGTCGGAAAGGAAGATGGCTACTGTTGCAGCTTGTCTGCAGCGATAAAAGTTAGCTTTAAGCAACGATTAAGGAAAACGTAAGAGAACGTAAGATGGAGCAGACTTGCATTTGAGGGATAAATGGATATAATTAGGAATATCATAAAAAATATGGTACAGATTAAAAATGCTTATGGAGAGACTCCGAGAGGATATGAGACGAAAAAAGGAGGCAGAAAGAGTTGATTAAGAAGAACCGGATGATTAAAACGGTGATGGTGATGGCCATGGTGGTATTGATGGCAGGGATAAATAGCGTAGGAGCGTTGGCTGCGCCTGCGACAGAAAATGTGCCTGATGGGGGCAGCAGGCCGGCTCCGACAGAATTTGCCCACATACTAAGCTGTGCTATCGAAGGAGGAAATCAGATTGCCATTCGCGGACAGATGGAGGGGACCTGGTCGGATGCCTCCGTTTATGACAATTATTTGTATCTGTTTGAACTGCAGCCCTATCAGGATGATTTAACGGGCAGAAGTGATTATTGCGGATGGATCACCAAGGGAGAGGAGTTGTCTTTTACGATTCCTCTGAATTTGGGTACGGAGCAAAACCGGCTTTATTCCCGATTTGTTGTGGCGGTGTTTGACGGGGAGAAATATACGCAGGTCAGCAATACTGCTTATGTGACCAATCCGGAATCCCTGGCTAAACATACCGAACCTTACAGGCAGGCAGTAAACAAAAAAGGCCTGCTGATTCAAAATACGGACAGTATGGTATCGGATGCTTTTGAGCTGGGTGTGAATCATGTGATTGTGAATATTCCGTTCCATCATATTTTGGGTCAAGGCATCGACTATGTTTATGATGGCAAAAATTATAGCTTTAATAAAGAATTGATGGAGAATCTGGATTATACCATCCGGAGAATGTCGGAAAAAAGCATGACGGTTACGGCGGTGATTTTGAATGGGTGGAATGACCAGACACCACAGTTGTTTTATCCGGGAGTGACCAGACAGCCGGATAATCAGGTGTTTTATTATGGCTTTAATGCCTCGACAAAAGAAGGCTATGAAACCATCAAAGCCATAGCTTCTTTTTTGGCAGAACGGTACAGCAGCCTGGCTTCGCCCTATGGAAAAGTGTCGAATTGGATTATCGGCAATGAAATCAACAACCAACAGTGGAATTATATGGGGCCGATGGGGATTGACCAGTATATACAGGAATACGAGCGCGCTTTCCGGGTATTTTACACGGCGATTCGCAGCACAAATCAAAATGACCGCTTGTTTTTCTCCACCGATTATAATTGGAACCATGAGGCCAACGGTACGACAAAATATAATGCTAAAGACATTGTAGACCGCTTTGCGGATAAGACGGGGGCAGGAGGCCCTATGGACTGGGGATTGGCGTACCATCCGTATTCCATTCCTTTGACAGAGCCGGAATTTTGGGATGATGATCAGACCGGGCTGATTACTTTTGATAGCAGTTCTCCGGTTGTAAATTTAAAAAATCTGCAGGTTTTGACGGATTATATGCAAAACGGCGCACTATTGGGAAGGAATGGACAAGTGAGGCATATTATCCTGTCGGAGCAGGGTTTTACTTCTACCAGCGCTACCCGTGGCGAGAATAATGATTTACAGGCGGCTGCCATCGCTTATGCTTATTATGTTGCGGACAGCAATCCCTATATTGATGCTTTCATTATGAGCCGGCAGGTGGATGCACCATCGGAAGCGGCTGCTTCCCAGACCTTTGGGCTCTGGAGATGCGATATGAATCAGCCCAATGACATTGTGCCTACAATGCGTAAAAAGTCCTGGTCGGTATACAAAAATATTGATAACCGCAAAATGACGTTGGAGGCGACGGAGTTCGCCAAATCGATAATCGGGATTGAAAAATGGAGTGATGTGATTCCTGATTTCCGGTGGAGGGCACAGGAAAAATAAAACGTGACAGTTCAGACGGGCAAGAAGATACCCGTCTGAACTGTTACAATTGTTACTGTTCACACTATGGCTAATCACTCCGCTGATTAGCCATGGACAGATAACATTATGGGAGCAAGGCATATGCCCCCGTCTACACTCCGTTCCGGTCGGTTCTAAACAAGCGCCACTGGCGCTTAGAACCCGAAGGCAATTTAACATGGGCATATGCGGTTACGTTCACAGGGTACCTGTGAACAGTAACTTACAATTTTTACGTTGCTTTAACGCCAAAAAGAAATTTACAAGCATTGTATTCTGCGTTATAATGTAATGTAGTTCGTTCAGTTTTGTGAAAAATGGCTGCGGCAGCAAGAAACAGACAGGGCATTATAGATGGGAAAAAGAGATGAAGGACGAAATAAAGGGAGGAAGACGGCGCTGTACGGAATGCTGATTGGACTGGCCTTTATATTTAGTTATGTGGAGGCGATGATTCCCATGCCGATTCCTGTGCCCGGGGTGAAGCTGGGGCTGGCCAATCTGGTCAATGTGGTTGGTTTGTATACCATAGGTTTGGCGGGGACAGTGGTGATAGCTTTGGTTCGCATTGTGCTGGTGGGATTTACCTTTGGCAATATGTTTAGTATGCTGTATGGGCTGGCAGGAGGCGTGGTAAGCCTGGCGGCTATGATTGCGGGGAAAAAGTGCCCGTGTTTTGGGACGGTTGGTGTCAGCATATTGGGTGGGATTTTCCATAATATCGGTCAGTTGGGTATCGCAGCGTTTGTGGTCAGGACAACCGGCGTCTTTTCGTATTTGCCTGTGCTTTTGGCGGCAGGAGTAATTACCGGGATGATAATCGGCCTGCTGGGCGGCTTGGTTATCGAGCGAATCAGGCCAGTGGCGAAAAATTTTGGCTGCTGAACAGATGCAGAGGGGAAAGCAGCTTAATTATAAATAAACAGGAGGCTCAACATGGTATTTGAAGAAATCAGGAAATTAGTGCAGTATGGCCTGGAAACGGGATTGATTGGCGAGGAGGATCGGATTTATGCGACAAACCGTCTTTTGGCGGCGCTGCATCTGGATGAGTATGAGGAGCCGGAAGGCGAGTGCTTGCCGGTAAATCTTGAGGAAACGCTCAAGGCGCTTTTGGACTATGCCTGTGAACAGGGGATTATTGAGGACAGTATCGGTTATCGTGATTTGTTTGATACAAAACTCATGGATTGTCTGATGCCCCGGCCTTCTGAGGTAACTGCACGTTTTTGGAAGATTTATCAAGAACAAGGCGCGCAGGCGGCTACAGATTATTTTTATCAGTTGAGCCAGGATTCGGATTATATTCGCAGATACCGGGTATGTAAGGATCAGAAATGGGTGGCGAAAACTCCTTATGGGGATTTGGATATCACGATCAATCTTTCCAAGCCGGAGAAAGATCCAAAGGCTATTGCAGCAGCTAAGCTGGCCAAACAGAGCGGATATCCCAAATGCCTGCTGTGCATGGAAAACGAGGGTTATGCAGGGAGGCTGAACCATCCGGCCAGGAATAATCACCGGATCATCCGGGTGACAATCAATGACAGCCAATGGGGGTTCCAATACTCGCCTTATGTGTATTACAATGAGCATTGTATTGTATTTAATGGACAGCATACGCCGATGAAGATTGAGCGGGCGGCTTTTATTAAACTTTTTGATTTTGTTAAGCAATTCCCCCACTATTTTTTGGGTTCCAACGCGGATTTGCCGATTGTAGGCGGTTCTATTTTAAGTCATGACCATTTCCAGGGAGGACATTACAGTTTTGCCATGGCCAAGGCTCCGATTGAGCAGCATTTTACGGCTACAGGTTTTGAAGATGTGGAGGCAGGGATTGTTCATTGGCCGATGTCCGTGCTGCGGCTGCGGGGTAGGGATACGGACAGGCTGATTGATTTGGGAGATAAAGTACTGGGAGCCTGGAGAGCATATACGGACGAGGCTGCATTTATCTACGCGGAGACAGACGGTGAACCGCATAATACGATTACACCGATTGCCAGAAAAAATGGCGAAATGTATGAGTTGGATCTGGTGCTGAGAAATAATATCACTACGGAGGAGTTCCCTCTGGGCGTGTACCACCCTCATCAGGAACTGCATCATATCAAGAAAGAAAATATTGGCTTGATTGAAGTAATGGGTCTGGCCGTGCTGCCTTCTCGTCTGAAAAATGAGCTGGCTTTGCTGGGGGATTATCTGGTGGAAGGGAAAGATGTCCGCAGCAACGAACAGTTGGAAAAGCATGGCGATTGGGTAGAGGAGTTTTTGCCAAAGTATGAAAAGATTACCAGGGATAATGTAGAAAAGATTTTGCAGGATGAGGTGGGCAAGGTATTTGCCCGGGTTTTGGAGGATGCCGGAGTTTACAAATGCACACCTGAAGGACGGGAAGCATTCGGGAGATTTTTGCAGAGCGTGGGATTTGAGAAAACGGAATAATAAGCTATATGCAGGCCACAAAGGCCGCCGTACCCGGTTGGGGCGGTGGTCTTTGTTGGTGTAAAAACGAAGGACGAAAGGATGGTATTGATGAAAGGAAAGGCATGGGGCAGCAGCGTGATGCTGGTGATGACTGCGTTGATTTGGGGAATTGCTTTTGTGGCACAGAGTGAAGGCATGAATTATTTAGGCGGTTTTACGTTCAATGCCGCCCGTTTTTTGATTGGCGGAGCAGTATTGATCCCCTGTATTTTTTTGCTGGATAAAATTAATGGGGATAAGCAGCGAAAGCTGTCCGGGGAGGAGAAAAAGCGGCGGGCCAGGGACTCGGTTGCGGGGGGAATGTGCTGTGGGGCGGCTCTTTGCATGGCTAGTTCCCTGCAGCAGTTTGGCATAGCCCAGACTACTGTGGGAAAGGCCGGTTTTATCACGGCTCTTTATATTATCTTGGTGCCGGTCGCAGGGCTGCTGTTGAGGAAGAAGGTAAGTAAAAATGTATGGGTCAGCGTGATGGTTGCGGCGGCGGGAATGTATCTTCTCTGTATTAAGGAGGGATTTTCCGTAGGGCGCGGCGATTTTCTTATGTTTTTGTGTTCCATAGGATTTACAATGCATATTTTGATTATCGATTATTTTTCGCCGAGGGCCAATGGAGTGGTAATTTCCTGCGTGCAGTTTTTTACCGCGGGTCTGGTTTCCGGTGTGCTGATGCTGATTTTTGAGAAACCATCCTGGAGTGCGTTGACAAAAGCCTGGCTGCCGGTAATCTATGCGGGGGTCATGTCATGCGGGGTAGCGTATACCTTGCAGGTGGTGGCGCAGAAAAATGTCGCGCCGACGTTGGCTTCGCTGCTAATGAGCTTAGAATCGGTATTTTCCGTGCTGGCGGGATGGATATTGCTGGGACAGGGCCTGACAGCCAGGGAGTTTGCCGGATGCGGGCTCGTTTTTATCGGGATTATTTTGGCACAGATTCCGGTGGAAGCGTTGAGAAAAAAACGCGGGGAAGTGGCGGCGTAGACAGAAACAATGTAAATATATACTCTCGAACTACCAAATATCAGAAGGAGGGACAGGAACGATGGAATGCCAGACAGTTGTAAAGGAGAATATGATACAACGGCCAAGGAGATTGCGCGGAAACGGAATTTTGCGGAAAATGGTACGGGAAACCAGGGTGGATAAATCGTCTTTGATTTATCCGCTGTTTGTCCGGGAAGGCAAGGGCATTTGCGAGGAGATTGCCACTATGCCCGGACAGTATCGCTATAGTATAGACCAAATGAGCCATAAGTTGGAGCAACTGAAAAATTCCGGCGTTGACAGCGTAATGTTTTTTGGAATTCCTGATTATAAAGACGAGGCGGGGAGTGGTGCGTACGCTCAAGATGGGATAGTGCAGAAAGCTTTGAGGGAGGCCAGACGGCAGTTTGGCAAGGAGTTGTATCTGATTACCGATGTGTGTATGTGCGAATATACTTCCCATGGTCATTGCGGGCTGCTGTGCGGTGAGGAAGTAGATAATGACCCGACGCTTGAGCTCCTGGCGAAGACCGCTCTTTCCCATGTTCAGGCAGGAGCGGATATGGTGGCGCCTTCGGATATGATGGACGGGAGGGTGCTGGCTATCAGAAACGAGCTGGATGGGCACGGATTTACCCAAATACCGATCATGTCTTATGCCGTCAAGTATGCGTCCGGTTTTTACGGGCCGTTTCGTGAAGCGGCCGGGTCGGCGCCGGCTTTTGGAGATCGCAAATCTTATCAAATGGATTTTCATAACCGAAAGGAAGGAAGGAAGGAGGCGTTATTGGATGTGGATGAGGGCGCGGATATCGTGATGGTGAAACCGGCTCTTGCTTATCAGGATATTGTTCGCGAGGTAGCTGATTTGGTGGAAGTGCCGGTAGCTGCTTATAGCGTCAGCGGAGAGTATGCCATGGTGAAAGCCGGGGCAAAGCTGGGCTATGTGGAGGAGGAGAGGGTAATTGCCGAGATGGCGATAGGAGCGTTTCGGGCAGGGGCTTCCGTGTATTTGACTTATTTCGCGCCGGAGCTGGCAGAGCTTATGGATCGGGGAGAGATTGGGTAGGGAAGCGGTTGGGGCTGTTGGAACCGCATATGCTTTCCATAACGGTATTTGCCCATGGCTAACCGCCTATCGGGGAGATTAGCTATGGGGTAAACCGCAACCATAAGCCGTTCATTTCCGGCAGATAAGCGGCCGTTAGCCAGGGAAGGTTCCCGCGGATAAAGCGGCCGTTGACTGGGGCAGTTTTTTGCGGATAAGCGCGGCCGGCCGGAATGCGCTTGGCAGTTAGTTTCCATGGAGGCATGGGTGATTATCCGGCGTATGCGATTCCATCAAAACAGTCGTTTTCATCTATGCCGCCGATGGTACGCTGCCAGTCCTGAAATTCAAAGCGGACCTGGCAATGCCTGCCGTCCTGCAACTCCATTTCAACATAGGAATCGACATCCGTTTTGCGGAAATAGAGCACGGTTCCAGCCGGGATTTGTGTGGGTTCGGCATCTACGGTGCCGTCTTCGGAAATCATCCATACGGAAACAGGGATTTTTGTGGTCAGGTGGCGTTCGGAGTCATCCTGGAAAAGCTCGATCGTGTAGCTTTCCTCATCGCTTTCCGGCATGCCGTTGTTGCCGACATGGTAATATTTGTACGCGCCATAGGAGCTGAGGGCATGGACATAATCGGCGATTTTAAAGTGTTCAGGATTGGTGAGGCAGATATCTGAAAAACCGCCGCTCATCTCCCCCACATAGTAAAGCGAGTTTCCGGTAAGGTTATAGACATAGATCATCTGATAGTCATTGTAACCCGTGGTATCCGCATACAGATAATAGCGGTTATCGGATGTTTTTACGATGTAGGCGCCGTCAAGGGAACCTTCAAAACGATTGGAGACGGATTGGCCGCTTAACGATACGGCCAGTTCGTTGGAGTCGGTGAATTCCCGCGAGGCGCTTATGGAGATTTGTTCCGGGATTTTATCGCCATTGACATCCAAATAGGCTTCTTCGTAAGGCATCAGGGAAACGGCGAATTGTTCAAGTTCGGCGGAGTAGGGTTCTTGGAACAGATCGGGATATTCGGCAAAGAAAAGCGTCACATTCTGTGAACCGGAGGCGTAGGGCCCCAGTTCATAGGGGCTGTAATAAAACGTTAGCCCTGTGGGTTTCAAAAGCCATTCTGCCGATGCCGGGTAATCCGGGTTGGCCGGGATGATGCTTTCGGTGACGGTATCTTCAAAACCGCCGAAAAAGGCATCCCTGCTGTAGTGGGCGATGAGTTTTTCCGTGATTAAGTCAGGAAGGCGGGAAAGATCAGTAACCACGTCTTCCAGCTTGAGAGCTTCACCGGTATCAGTGCGGTAATTATGCCCGCTGTAGTAATAAGAGCCGTGGGCGCCGCCGGAGTAGTCAGAATACTGACTCAGGAAGCTGAAAGCGACGGAATCGGCCCGGCAAAGAAAAATATCCTCGCTGCAGCTATTTGGGCCGGTGAAAGAACCATTCCGGGCAATTTCTTTTGCTGAAGCATCCAGTTCATTGTATGTGTCCGTGATTGATTTTGCCGTGTCTGCATTATAAGTTTCCAGTGCGCGGGCAAGCTCGGGATAGTCCTGGCCGTTGATTTCCAGAGTGTCGTATTGGGACTGGCACAAGTGCAGGCCATCGTCAAAATCGGACATATACTCCGTATTGACTTTAACTTCCAAAGAAGGGGCCTGAGGGGCAGGAGACGGATTGCCGGAACCGTCAGGGCTGCCAGAAAGGTTATTTTGCGCATCTTCTTCTGATACCTGTTCGACATACTCCCTGACAGCTTCCTGAAAGCTGTTTTTAAGGCCGCCGGAGCCATTTTTACTCTGACAGGCAGTCAGCAGTAAAGCTGCCAGCAACAGGATAAATTTCTTTTTTCCATTTTTTTGTCGCATTGATGAGTTCTCCTTAGAGTAGGAAAAGAGGCTGCCGAACTGCGACAGCCCCTTGAGCCTTGTTTCGTGTAACCGTATTATTCTGTTTTAGTCTGTGCTGTCACCGTTCATAGGGGGCGTCTTCTTGCCCGCTTACACGGGCAAAAGTATGAATATCCATCAAATCCTTTGCCGGCTGGACGGTTGGTTTATCTTAGTGGCTGGCATAGTAGTCGTCAAAAAGCTTATTGACTGCCGTATGGGTATCG
The DNA here is from genome assembly GCA_947383005.1 of uncultured bacterium. GTDB lineage: Bacteria > Bacillota > Clostridia > Lachnospirales > Lachnospiraceae > Brotaphodocola. The sequence goes on from CANDBT010000017.1 coordinate 37,884, forward strand.
CCGCAAATAGAAGGAAGATCTCCTCCCCAGGCTACGCCGGCTTCTTTAAAGCCCTTTTCAACAGCTTCCTGCATCTTTTTCATCGTCTCGACATCATCTCCGGCAACGGCGGCGGCAAAATCAAAGATCCTTTGGGAAGTCTGCTTAACACCCCAAAAACCGTCTTCGGAAATGGCAGCCTGCGCGTCAGCCTTGGTCTTGGCATCTACGGTATAATTTCCGCTGGCCATGAATTTCCAGAAATTATCACCCTGAAGGGAAGCGGCGGTAATGCCCTGCTTCTGGAAGGTCTTCATCATCATGTTGGTGAAGCTGCTCATCTGGTTATCCAAATCCCTTTTCAGGCTGTCAACCAGGGAAGCCCGGTCAGAATCACTCATTTTGGTAATATCTTTAGCATTGCTGCTCAATTCAACCCGATCGGTATCCGGTGTGGTATAGGAAGTCTCCGCAGCCTTTTCTGAAGCTTTTGCGGAGGAAGCGCCAGATACAGCTTTGGCTTGTTGGGGCTGTGCATATTGCCGTACAGCAAAATCCTGATTTACTTGCATGGTATAATCCTCCTTTTTGTAAAAATGGTAACTGTTCAACATCCTTGTTTACAGTTATAATACCGTTTATAGATTATATCGGCATATTAAGGAAAAAGTTTAGGCCAAAGCTACCCGGAATTTTTTCATCCAGTAATTGATCTGCCAGATATAGGCCAGCATTTGTGGTCCGGCCATAAGCTGGCCATACCAGGGTTTTCCGTAATCGGAGGGGGAGGACAGGAACTGCTCTACTTTTTTCCGGTCTAAAAAAGGCAAAACGGGCGAGGAGGAATCGGCCATAATCATCCGGATTTTTTCCGTCAGCAGAGATTCGTAACCCGTATCATAGGTTTTGGGATAGGGGGATTTGCGGCGCAGCCGGACAAGTTCCGGCAGATAATCCCGTCCGCATTCCCTCAAGAGGGCTTTGGCTACACCATCCCGGGCTTTCATTTCCCAGGGAATATTCCATACATATTCCAGGATCCGGTGATCGGCAAAGGGGACCCGGGCTTCCAGGCCGGAAAACATACTGGTACGATCCATGCGGTTAAGCAAGGTCTGCATGAACCATTTTTGATTCAGCCAGGAAATTTCCCGGCGGCGGGCCTCTTCCGGCGAATCGGAGGCCAGACGGGGAGTCTCGGCTACCGATGCCTCGTAACGTTCTTTTACATACTGTTCCATGTTCAGGTAATCCAGGAAATCTTCATTGAGCAGAACCTGTCGGGCTTTCAAATCCATGGTCCAGGGAAAAGTATGGACCTGAAAGCATTCTTTTTTGTGAAACCAGGGATAACCGCCAAAAATTTCGTCGGCACATTCGCCGGTCAGGGCGACTTTGTGCGTCTGATGCACCTGACGACAGAAGCAAAGCAAGGAAGAATCGACATCGGCCATGGCGGGCAAATCGTGGGCATCCACGGATTCCTTCAGTAAGTCTGTCTGTTCCCGGGTGGTACATTCCAGGTAACGATGTTCCGATTCCAGATATTCGACCATTTTTTCCACATAGGGGCGGTCTTGGGAAGGCTGAAAAGCGTTGGCTTTAAAGTTTTTGTCGTTGCCGACAAAATCAAAAGAAAAAGTACATAACCGTTCCCCTTTTTTCTTGAGTTCCGCCGCGCAGACAGCAGATACCAGGCTGGAATCTATGCCGCCGGATAAAAAGGTGCAGACAGGTACATCGGAAACCATTTGTCTGCGGATGGAATCTAATACCAGCGCAGATGTTTTTTCCACTGTGGTTTCATAGTCATCCTCATGAGGATGGCTTTCCAGCTTCCAATAGGATTTTTGAACAAAATAATCGTGGCGGAAAATTCCGTAATGACCGGGAAGCAGCTCGTTGATTCCCTGGAAGATGCCGCAGCCGCTGGTGCGTGCCGGCCCTATGCTGAAGATTTCATTCAGGCATTCGCGGTTTACCTGGGCTTTTACGCCGGGACAGGCCAGGATGCTTTTGGGCTCAGAGGCAAAAATTAGTTGCTTTTGCCCGGAACCGGTATCTTGAAGGGTATAGAACAGAGGTTTGATGCCGCTGCGGTCACGGCAAAGGAAAAGCTGCTCTTTTATGGGGTCCCAGACGGCAAAAGCAAATATCCCATTGAGTCTTGTTACAAATTCCGGGCCGTATTCCAGATAAGATAGCAAAAGGGTTTCCGTATCGCTGGCAGTATCAAAGAGGCAGCCTCGTAAAATCAAGTCCTCCCGAAGCTCTTTTGTATTGTATAGTTCTCCGTTGTATACAATAGCCCATGTATGCCCGTTTATGGTATGAAGCATAGGCTGCCGCCCGCCAGCCAGGTCAATAATGGAAAGCCTGGCATGAGAGAAGCCGACATGAGGGGCAAGGTAAATGCCCTGATCGTCCGGCCCGCGATGGGACAAAAGCTGGTGCATTTGTTTCAGGAGGCGGGAATAAGGTTCGGGGTTGATGGTATAATCTTTATGAAAATCGCAAAATCCGCTGATGCCGCACATAGTTATCCTCTCTTTCTTTGAATGGGGCACTTTATATATGGTGGCGCCTGATGGCAGGCATGGGGGTACTTTGAAAGCTTTGTTTTATGTACTCTCGGAGTCTTTCTGCGCCTGATTTTGTGAGATGATTTTTTGTCAGATGTGCATAAATTTATAAGGCGTACGTGGAACGTACGTTGATTAAATTTAGGTGCATATGACGGAAAACCAACCATAAAAGCAGGTACAGGAGAGATTCCGAGAGTACATTTTTTATCCAAGGAGGAAGCAGGCCAGGATAAAGGTGCAGATAAAACCGATTGCAACAGGTACCAGGTTTTTTCGCGCCAGTTCTATAGGGCTTACATTGCAGATGGCAGCTACCGGAATAATCCCCCAGGGAACGATGGTTCCTCCGCCGACAAAAATTGCCGTGATCTGGCCGAGGGCGGCGAAGATCGGGACGGAACCGCCGGTAATCAGGGAGAAAGTCTTTGCCAGGGCGCCTGTTAGAGGAAGCCCGGAGAAACCGGAACCGTCCAGGCCGGTTAAAGCGCCGATAACCATTTGCAGGCCAGCAGCAGCATATTGGTTCATGGGGACTCTTCCTGCCAGCCAGATGGCCCAGTCATTCATAATTCCCGTCTCATAAGTGTCTCCCCAGATGGTTTTGATTCCTTCTCCGCCCAGAAAGAAAAAGGCGCCGATCAGGATAACAGGGGCAAAAATTTTGATGGCAAATAAAAAGCCATGGATCAGATAGTCAGTGACTTTTTCCGGCGCCTGGGCGCCAAAGCCGAGAATTGCGCCGAGTGTCATTAAAAGCGTGGCTGTGCCGGATACCAGGCTGGTGGCATCACCGCCTTTGAGGCCGTAGCCGAACATCAATAAAATATCGCCAAGAAAGGCCAAAGGGGTAAAAACAGCGATAAATAAAGCCGCTTTTGGATGTCCGGATGAGGAGGGGGAAGCGTTTGAGGGGCGGGCGGCAGCGTTTTTTGTCGAGGCAGGGGAAGGAGAGGCATTTTTTGCTTTGTCATGCGGCGGATTGATTGCCGGTACGGCCATGGTTTTCCGGTTCATGAAAAAAGCGGTAATTACGGTGACGGCGCCCATGGTGATAAACAGCGGTGATCCGGCGGAAATAATCTCTATGGTGTCAATTCCTGCTGCAGCCGCCGAAATAGCAGGCGCGCCTTGGATGACAAAATCATAACTGAGGGCAATGCCATGACCGAACAGATTGATAGCCATAGCTGCAGCCAGAGGGGTCAATCCTTCATGGATAACGAGAGGGAGCATGATTGCTCCGACTAGCGCTACCGACGGAGAAGGCCAGAGAAACAGGGAAAACAAAAGCATAATACCACCCAAAATCCACCAGGTGAGAGACGGGGTACACATAATCCGGGACATGGGTTTCATCATCAGGTAATCGCTGCCCAAATCAGAAAGACAGCGGGACAGGGCGGTAATCAAGGCAATGGTGGCGATGATTTCCATAAATTCCTTTGCTGCATAAAGAGTTGAATTGAATACGGTCTGAATGGCGCCAGCCAATGTGCCGGTGGCGGCCAGACCCAATAAAAACAGAAAAATAATACAAACCATAGGAGTATCCCGGCGAAATACCATTACGGATAATATGACAATCACTCCAATGAGGTACAGGAAGTGGACAGTAGTTAAAGTCGCAGTTAGATCCAGCATAAAGAGTCCTTATTTTAAGTCGGTTTTAATACACTATATGCGTGGGGGCAGAAGGCTGGTTACTGTTTACAAGAACTCTGTGAACATGGCCAGTTACTGTTCGTCTTTTCTTTTTCCGTTTACATTCGTTTTTCTTCATGATAAAATGATGATACCAGAAAGCAGCCATTTTTCGCAGAAAAATGAGCGGATTTGAGGTGTTTTAGGGCGCGAAGCGCACAGAGGCATCTTCTTGCCCGTTTTCAACGGACAAGAAGCATCGTGAACGGTAACGACAAGCATTCCGGCAAAATCGGAGGGATATCATGCAGGAAGAACAATTTCGCCGCAAGGTCACATGGTTTTCTTTTGGTTTTAGTTTGTTGGTGATCTGGGTTCATTCTTACAATGCCGAGCTGTATTTGGGAAAGACACCGACTATGGAATTGGTATATCGGCTGGAGCATTTTTGGGGTGATGGTATAGGCCAGATTGCCGTTCCGGGGTTTTTTATGATATCCGGTTATCTTTTCTATCGGGATTTTTCCTGGAAGAAACTGGGAGAAAAATGGCAGCGGCGGATACGCAGCGTGCTGACGCCCTATATTTTGTGGAATTTTCTTTATTATCTGGGCTATGTGACAGCAAGCCGCCTGCCATGGTTATGCGACGTGGTGGGCAAGGGGGTGATTCCCCTTGATTTGTATACGGCTGTAGATGCGGTAATTAATTATACGTATAATTATGTGTTTTGGTATTTATTCCAATTGATTTTGTTGATTTTGTCAGCGCCGTTGTTGTATCCGGTTTTAAGACGTCCCTGGAGCCGGGGAGTGTTTTTGCTCTTTTTATGGTGGGTGGTGGCGGCCGGGAAAACCCTGCCTCTGGTTAATGCAGATGCTTTGATTTATTATGCATCGTCAGCATCTGTGGCCCTTGCGGGGAAAAGAATGGAAATCAACCCAAAATGCGGCCTGATTTTTTTGGCGGCGGCGCCGTTTGCCTATTATTTCGGGTTGAGGACAGGATTTGTTCCTTGCTTTGTATTGTGCCGTCTGGCGGCGGTTGCCGGTCTTTGGATCGTGGTTCCGGGGGATTGCCTGCCTGAGGCGCGGGAGTTTATGAAAGGCAATTTTTTCTTGTATGGTGTTCATTTTGCGTTGGTGCGTTTTATCAATAAAGCCGGCGCCCGTTTGCTTCCTGCTTATCCGGCGGTGCCGCTGGGGATGTACCTGGCAATGCCGTTTTTGGTGCTGGCTATTGCTACGGTGTCGGGAAAATTTTTGCGGCGATATATGCCGGCAGTTTGGATTTTGCTTAGCGGGGGACGGTAGGAAGGAGCAGGTGCCTTGTTTTTTCCGGGTTTCTTTGTTATAATAAGCCTATCCGAATTATGGTTTTGATTCGGATAAGAGGCGCGCTGTTTGCGTCGCAAATCTGATTATTAGGAAGCTGGTTTTGCTTCCTAAGGCGGATTTCATGTAACAATGAATGTATTTATGCCGCAGAAATGGCAGAAGGGGGAAAAAATGCAGCATTACAATCCATTATTGCAGGGAAATGAGAGTCCGGCAAAATTTTTGGCGATCGGGGAGATTATGCTCCGCTTAAGCCCGCCTAATTACGAAAAGATCCGTATGGCCAGTAATTTTGAGGCCAGCTATGGAGGAAGTGAGGCTAATATAGCTTTGGCTTTGGCAAATCTTGGGGTGGACAGTACCTTTTTTTCCGTGGTGCCTAATAACAGCATCGGAAAGAGCGCTGTGCGTATGCTGCGCAGCAACGATGTGCATTGCACACCTATCATTCTGAGCACGCCGGAAGAGACGCCTACTCATCGTATCGGTACTTATTATTTGGAGACAGGATATGGCATCCGGGCCAGTAAAGTGATTTATGACCGGAAACATAGCGCAATGACGGAATATGACTTTAGCAAAGTAGATTTGGGGGAATTGCTGGATGGTTTTGACTGGGTGCATTTGAGCGGCATCACGCCTGCTCTGGGGCCTAACTGTGCCAAATTGATTATGGATTGTTTGAAGGTGGCCAAGGAAAAGGGCCTGACGGTCAGTTTTGACGGCAATTTCCGCAGCGCTTTGTGGACCTGGGAGGAAGCGCGGGATTTCTGTACCCAGTGCCTGCCTTATGTGGATGTATTGTTGGGGATTGAGCCTTATCATCTGTGGAGAGATGAGGAGGATCACAGCAAGGGCGATTATAAAGATGGCGTTCCGCTGCAGCCGAGCTATGAGCAGCAGGATGAGGTTTTCCATGCTTTTATCGATCGTTATCCCAATTTAAAATGTATTGCCCGTCATGTCCGGTATGCTCATAGCGGCAGCGAGAACAGCCTGAAAGCTTATATGTGGTATGACGGACATACCTTTGAGAGCCGTCGTTTTACCTTTAATATTTTAGATCGGGTGGGCGGCGGGGATGCCTTTGCCAGCGGTTTGATTTATGCTATGATACATGATTACCGGGCGATGGATATGCTCAATTTTGCCGTAGCCAGCAGCGTGATCAAGCATACGATTCATGGTGACGCCAATATTACTGATGATGTACAGAGCATCCGCAATTTGATGAATATGAATTACGATATTAAACGCTAAATGTCTGCCGGAGCGGCTGCGAACTGCCTTTGTGGGGGCAGGCGGGGGACGGAAAAACAGGATGTACTCTCGGAATCTCTCTTACACCTGCCTTGTGGTTGGTTTTCCGTCATAGGCACATTTGACAAAAAATCATCTCGCAAAACTAGGTACAAAGAGATTCCAAGGGCATATCAGGAGTATAGGGGTGTCTGCGGCTGCGGGCATCCCTCATCTATGCACAGGCCCGCATATGGAAGTTTGCTGCTGACGCAGCCCCATACAGGGGAAGTATGCTACAGAAGCGGCGCATGGGGCGCGCGGCGAGCAGGAGGGATTTTCCTTACCTGATTGAGAGAAATTGCCTGATAATCAGTCAAGACGGCTGATAGTTACAATTACATGCCAAGACGGAAGATGAGGGAAGATTATGGTCAAAAATATAGTGTTTGATATGGGGAAAGTACTGGTTAATTATGATGCCATGAAGGTTTGCGAGTATTATATTGAGAATTTGCATGACCGCAGGCGGGTATGTACGGCCGTATTTGTATCGCCGGAATGGCTGATGTTGGATATGGGGCTTCTGACTGAGGAACAAGCACTAAAACAGATTTGTGCCCGTTTGCCGGAAAGGCTTCATAAGGCGGCTGTCTGGTGTATGGAGCATTGGACAGAATATAACATGTGGACCATTCGGGAGATGGAACCAGTAATCCGGGAGCTGAAAAGAAAAGGTTTTGGCATATATCTTTGTTCCAATGCTTCTGCACGTCTGCCTCAATGTTACCGGCAGGTACTGCCGGCGGCGGAGTGTTTTGACGGGATACTGTTTTCCGCCCAGATAAAGTGTATGAAGCCACAAAGAGAAATGTACAGGTATTTTTTTGAACGGTTTCACCTGCTTCCGGAAGAATGTTTTTTTGTTGACGATCTTCAGGTAAATATCGACAGCGCGAAGGCTTGCGGCATGGATGGTTATTGCTTTGCTGACGGGGATACGGAAAAATTGAAAGCAATACTGATGACGTTGAATTAATGGCTGGCTGGGCAGGAAAAGGAATAATGAAAATTGTGGCTGGGGAAAGGACAGATATGGAGGAAAGAAAAATTAATCAGGAGCTTCTGGACTTCTTGGACGGAAGCCCTACCAGTTTTCATGCGGTGGCGGAGATGAAAGCCATGTTGGATGAGGCGGGTTTTAGCAAACTGTCGGAAAGTGATTTGTGGAAACTTGAGGAGAATAGGGGATATTATGTTACCCGAAATGGATCGGCGCTGATTGCTTTTAAGATTCCCAAAAGGGATTTTGCGGGATTCCAGGTTATCGCCAGTCACAGCGATTCTCCGGCCTTGAAAATCAAAGCTAATGCAGAAATCGCGGTTGAAGGAAAATATGTAAAACTGAACGTGGAAAAATACGGCGGGCTTCTCTGTGCGCCATGGCTGGACCGGCCTTTGTCGGTGGCTGGGAGGGTGGCAGTCCGCACATCGGCGGGAATAATTACGAAATTAGTGAAATTGGACCGGGACTTGTTGATTATCCCCAGCCTGGCCATTCATATGAACCGAAAGGTCAATGAGGGTTATGAGTATAATGCCCAAAGAGATTTGCTGCCGCTTTTGGGTGGTTCGGAGGCTAAGGAAGGGCTGTTAAAATTGATTGCGGCAGAAGCCGGTGCAGAGGCAGAAGATATTTTGGATGCCGATTTGTTTCTGTATAACCGGATGAAGGGGACAATGGTCGGTTTGAATGAGGAATTCATTGCAGCACCTCATCTGGATGATTTGCAGTGTGCTTTTGCTTCTTTAAAAGGTTTTTTGGCTTCTGTGCCGGGGGACAGCGTGGCAGTTCATTGCGTGCTGGACAACGAAGAGGTGGGAAGCGGTACCAAGCAGGGAGCGGCATCCACATTTTTACGGGATGTGCTGCAGAGGATCAATTATGCTGCCGGACGTAGTGATGAGCAGTATCTAACGGCTCTGGCTTCCAGCTTTATGGTGTCGGCGGACAATGCCCATAGTATCCATCCCAATCAGCCGGATAAGGCAGATCCGACGAACCGGCCTTATATCAATGAGGGAATTGTGATTAAATACAGCGCTAATCAGAAGTATACTACGGATGCCATATCCGGCGCTATGTTTAAGAGCATTTGCCGGATGGCAGAAGTGCCATATCAGACATTTTTTAACCGGTCGGATATGCTGGGCGGCTCAACTTTGGGGAATATTTCCAATTCGCAAGTGGCGTTAAACACCGTAGATATCGGCCTGCCTCAGTTGGCTATGCACTCCTGCTATGAGACTGCGGGCAGCAAGGATACGGTATATTTGGCGAAAGCTGCTCAGGTATTGTTCTCTTCATCTGTCCGGGCAGCAGAAGATGGGGAATATCAGATCAAAATGTACTCTCGGAGTCTCTCTGTGCCTGAATTTGTGAAATGATTTTTTGCCAGATGTGGAATTTAACATGAATTGTTACCATAAATTTGCGAGGCGTACGTGGAACGTACATTGATTAAATTTAGGTGCATATGACGGAAAATCAGCCACAAAGGCAGGTGCAGGAGAGGTTCCGAGAGTACATCAAATAGATAAGGAGAGAAAACCGATGACCAGAATCAGGACAAGATATGCGCCAAGCCCTACCGGGCGCATGCATGTGGGAAATTTAAGGACAGCGCTTTATGCTTATCTGATTGCCAAGCATGAAGGCGGCGACTTTTTGCTGCGTATTGAAGATACGGATCAGGAACGTTTTGTAGAGGGGGCTACAGAGATCATATACCGTACTTTGGAGAAGACCGGCCTGATTCATGATGAAGGGCCGGATAAGGATGGCGGTGTAGGTCCCTATATTCAAAGCCAGCGCCAGGCAGCAGGGATTTATCTGGAGTATGCCAAAAAGCTGATTGAAAAAGGTGAGGCATATTATTGCTTTTGTACTCAGGAAAGGCTGGATTCTTTAAAATCCTCAGTCAACGGCGAGGAAATTATGGTTTATGACAAGCATTGCCTCCATCTGTCAAAAGAGGAGATAGAGGCTAACCTGGCAGCGGGAAAGCCTTACGTAATCCGGCAAAACAATCCGACGGAGGGGACGACGACTTTTCATGATGAGATATATGGGGATATTACGGTAAATAATTCCGAGCTGGATGATATGGTACTGATTAAATCTGACGGATATCCCACTTATAATTTTGCCAATGTGGTCGATGACCATTTGATGGGAATTACACATGTGGTGAGGGGAAATGAATACTTGTCCTCTTCTCCTAAATACAACCGCCTTTATGAGGCATTTGGGTGGGAGGTGCCGGTTTACGTACACTGTCCGCTGATTACCAATGAGGAACATAAGAAATTGAGCAAACGGAGCGGCCATGCTTCCTATGAAGATTTGATTGAGCAAGGGTTTGTATCCGAGGCAGTCGTCAATTACGTGGCTCTGCTGGGGTGGTCGCCGGAAGAAAACCGTGAGATTTATTCGCTCGAGGAGCTGATAAAGGTGTTTGATTATCACCATCTGAGCAAATCGCCGGCAGTTTTTGATATGACCAAATTAAAATGGATGAACGGCGAATATTTGAAAGCGATGGATGATGAACGGTTTTATTCCATGGCCAGACCGTACATCCGACAGGTAATTACCAAGGATTTGGATGAGAGGAAGATTGCCAACATGGTGAAAACCCGCATTGAGGTTTTCCCGGATATTATTGGTCATATCGACTTTTTTGAGGAGATGCCGGATTATGATGTGGCGATGTATACGCATAAGAAGATGAAATCAAATGCAGAAACATCCTTACGTGTGCTGACGGATGTGCTGCCCGTTTTGGAGGCTCAGGAGGATTTTTCCCATGAAGCTCTTCATGCCGTGCTTTCCCAATATATAGAAAAAGAAGGGGTAAAAACGGGCCTTGTGATGTGGCCTATCCGTACGGCCGTTTCCGGCAAACAGATGACACCGGCAGGGGCTACGGAGATTATGGAGGTGCTGGGAAAAGAAGAATCATTGGCCAGAATCCGCAATGGTGTGGAAAAGCTGACGGCTAATCAGCGGGGGGATTAGCCGTGGTGCGGGCAGTAATGATTTTCCGGCAACTGTCCCTTTCGATCAGGTAGTGGGGCACGATGATTTTAGTAGCCAGCAGATTCGGGTTTTCAATATGATTAATCATCTGTGATGCGGCTTCAATGCCAAGCTGACAGGAATTGATATCGATGGAGGTCAGTTGGGGCGAGGTAAGCCGGGCAAATAAAGAATTATTAAATGAAATAATGGACAGGTCTTCCGGGATGGACAGGCCAGTCTCAATGCAGGACCGCTCTAGGGCCACGGCCAGGATATCATCGCTGACCATGATGGCTGTAGGGCGGTCTTTGTCTTGAAGCAGCCGATGGATGGGACCGTCGCTGTCTTTGGGGATGGAAGGCACTTCCAGACAATATTCCGGGCGTAACGGCAGATTGTGGCGCAGCAGGGCGGTCTGGTAGCCGGATTTGCGGTCGGCAGAAAACATCAGACTGCTGTCGCTGCCCAAATAAGCGATTTTGCGGTGTCCAAGCCGATACAGGTATTCAGTGGCTTCCTGTCCGGCCAACAGGTTGTCATTGTCGATATAGATGGTCTGATTGGCGAATTGGTAGGCTTTTCCGATTAGCACATAGAGAAGCCCTTCATTATAAAGATAATCAATAATGGGATCCTGGAGTTTGGAATAAAGCACGATAAAGCCATCCACCTGACCGCTGCGTGTCATGGTGCGGATAGCCTGAAGGACTTCATTTTCATCCTGCCCGGTGATGACCGTATTGATATACTGCCGTTGATTGCAGAATTGGCTGATGCCGCGGATGGCTTCCAGGTAAAAAGGGTTTTCATATGCCTCACGGGTGGAAGTAGGCAGAACTATGCCAATCGTCCGGGAATTTTGGGAGGCCAGGTTGCTGGCCTGGAAGTTTGGTTCATAGCCTAACTGAACCATGGCATGGCGAACCCGCTCTTTTGTTTCCTCGCTGATGGAAGGGTTGTTTTTGCAAGTCCGGGATACGGTAGATGGGGATACGCCGGCCAGAGCGGCTACGTCTTTGATGGTAACTGCCATAAAAATCTCCGTTCTAAAACACCTTATATCTTTTCATTCCTTAGAAAAACGGCGGCCTTTTGGTGTTTTGCATGTATCATATATTTCTTACTATTGTAGAAAGGGTATGCGGAAAAGTCAATAAAAAGATGAAATATTAATGCAATATTTGCGCAAAATAGTAATAGTTCAGACGGATATCTTCTTGCCCGTCTGCGCCGGACAAAAAGCATCGGATGTCCATTCAATCTGGAATTTTACATGAATTTTGGCTTTATTAGTAACAACCTAGACAGATAAGGAGCTGCTTGACAGGAAAATGCGGAAGATAGACGAAATGTTTCGGCAAAAGTAACAATAACAGATTTAATTTTTTGTGTGAAATGGAGAAAACGGAAAATCAGGGAAAAATTGGGTTGAAAAAGTTATGCAAATAAGATATATTTAATGCAATCGATTGCATAAAATAAGCGCAAACAAAACGAAAAATATGGGAATTTCACTATTTCATGGTTGCGTCCCGGCATTTGTGAACGTTGTGCACAACAAAAAGCATATTGCCTGAAAATCTTATGTATTACGAAATATAGCGAGGAGGTAATGAAATGAGCAGTAAAAGAGAGACAGGAAATTCGATTTCTATTTTGTCGCCAGCCACTGGGAAAGCGGTTGCATTGGAACAGGTGCCCGATCCGGTATTTTCGCAGAAAATTATCGGCGACGGCATGGCAGTAATTCCCGAAGATGGCAAAATTCTCAGCCCAATTACCGGCGAGGTAGCATCGGTAGCGGATACGCTTCATGCTTATGGTTTCCGTTCGGAGGATGGGCTGGAGCTGTTGGTGCATGTAGGTTTGGAAACCGTGGCTTTAAAAGGGGAATGTTTTAAAAGCCATGTGAAGGCCGGCGATAAGGTGAAGGCCGGCGATTTGGTTGCGGAAGTTGATTTACAGGCGCTGGCAGAGAAGAATATTAACCCGATTACTCCAGTGCTGGTCTGCGGCGGCATGGAAGGGAAAAGCTTGAACGGCCGGGAAGGTTCGGTAAGAGCAGGTCAGGATGCATTGATACAAGTGACAGAAAACGCGAAAGAAGTTCCGGGAGAAGAGGCCGGTAATAGCGGAGACAAAAAAGAAGCAAGTGTTGCCGGAACTTCAGAACAGAAAAAAAAGGAGAGCGAGGAAAAGAAGGAGGGTGGGGGAAAAGAGCCGGCAAAGAAAAAGAAACTGCCGATTGATTTTGATTTCCTTCAAAAGCTGGGTAAGGTATTGATGGTGGTTATCGCTGTTATGCCGGCGGCCGGGCTGATGATCAGTTTGGGCAAATTGGTGCAGATGGCCGGCGTAGATGTGCATATGATTATGATGGTCGGCAGCACGATGGAAAATATCGGCTGGGCGGTAATCAATAACCTGCATATTTTGTTTGCTGTGGCTATCGGTGGTTCCTGGGCTAAGGAAAGGGCAGGCGGCGCTTTTGCGGCAGTGATTGCTTTTGTTTTGATCAACTGTATTACGGGAGCAATTTTCGGTGTTTCGGCAGATATGCTGAATGATGCAAATGCAGTAACCCATACGTTATTCGGGAAGGAAATTCTGGTGAACGGATATTTTACTTCCGTAATGGGTGCTCCTGCGCTCAATATGGGTGTATTTGTGGGAATTATCGCTGGATTTACCGGCGGAATCGTTTATAATAAGTACTATAATTTCAGAAAACTTCCCGATGCTTTGGCGTTTTTTAACGGGAAACGATTTGTCCCTATGGTGGTTATCGCCTGGTCGGTGGTGATTTCTATGGTGTTGGCTGTAGTATGGCCGGTAGTACAGTCTGGAATTAACGCTTTTGGTGTGTGGATTGCCAACTCTTCTTCCACCTCGCCGGTGCTGGCTCCGTTTATTTACGGTACATTGGAACGTTTGCTTCTGCCTTTTGGCCTGCATCATATGTTGACTATCCCGATGAATTATACTTCTTTTGGCGGTACTTACACAATTCAGACGGGAATCAACGCCGGTTCCCAGGTGTTTGGGCAAGATCCGCTGTGGCTGGCTTGGGTTACTGACCTGATCAATTTTAAAGATGCAGGAGATATGGCTTCCTATACAAACCTGATGACTACGGTAACTCCCGCCCGTTTTAAGGTGGGGCAGATGATTGGCGCCACAGGGCTGCTCTTAGGTATTGCCTTGGCTATGTACCGCCGGGTGGATGCGGATAAAAAGGCACAATATCGTTCCATGTTTGTATCAACCGTACTCGCAGTATTTTTGACTGGTGTGACCGAGCCTCTGGAATTTATGTTTATGTTCTGTGCATTGCCTCTTTATGTGGTGTACGCGCTGCTCCAAGGTTGTGCTTTTGCTATGGCTGGTATTATCCATCTGCGGCTTCATTCTTTCGGCAACCTGGAATTTGTCACCCGTATTCCTATGTCGCTAAAGGCCGGACTGGCAGGGGATCTGGTCGGTTTTGTAATCTGTGTGGCGGCATTTTTCGCTATCGGATACCTGGTAGCTTATGTGATGATCGGCAAAATGCAGTTTGCGACTCCCGGACGCTTGGGGAATTATACCGATGAGAATGCCGAAGATGAGAGCGGTTCATCACGGCCATCCGGGGCTTCCGGCGGTTCGGGTAAAGGCAGCCAGGCAGAGCGTATCATTGCTTTGTTGGGCGGCAGGGAGAATATCACATTGGTAGACGCTTGTATGACCCGTCTGCGTGTGACCGTGAAAGACCCGTCCAAAGTGGCGGAAATTGCCGAGTGGAAGGCTGAAGGAGCATTGGGGCTTTTGAAGAAAGATAATGGCATCCAAGCTGTCTACGGCCCAAAAGCAGACGTACTAAAATCGGATATTAATGATATTTTATGATGAAAGCGTTGCACAGCAGCCATGGCGACTGCAAGCTGGCTTGCGGTAAGCCATGGATATTGGGCAACCAAGCCGTTATGAAATATAATATTTAACAAGAAAGTACGGAAAGTCTATGAAAATAATGACATTGAATACCCACAGTTTGGTGGAGAAAAATTATGAACAAAAGCTGAAACAATTTGTCCGGGTGGTATGGGAAGAACGGCCGGATATCCTTGCCTTACAGGAGGTCAGCCAGTCGGCAGGGGAGTCGGCGCTTAGGCAGGACAGCCTGTCCGGACTGGTACCTTGTCCGGGTTTTGGCGGGACATTCAAAAAGGATAATCATGCGGCCAGGCTCGCCCGGATGCTGTCGGAGGCCGGGATACCCTATTACTGGACTTGGGTTCCGGCAAAGTTAGGCTATGAAAAGTATGATGAGGGGTTGGCGGTTTTTAGCCGATATCCTATTCTTGAAGCCGATTCTTTCCAAATCAGCCGGTGCAGCGATTATCATAACTGGAAGACACGGCGTGTGCTGGGCATTCGCATAGACGGGCCGGACCCGGAGTGGTTTTATACGGTACACATGGGCTGGTGGAAGGATGACGAGGAGCCTTTTGAGGCTCAGTGGAAACGGCTGGAAGACGGCTTGAAGGCACATATAAGCCAGGGAATCAGAGTATGGCTGCTGGGAGACTTCAACAGTCCGGATAATATCCGTGGCCAGGGCTATGATTTGGTGAAAAAAAGCGGTTGGCTGGATACTTATGAGCTGGCAGCCCAAAAGGACAGAGGGGCTACGGTGGAAGAAGAGATTGACGGCTGGCGGGAAGATGAAAAAGAAGATGCCCAAAGCCAGGATGAAAATGGGGAAAATCAAGGGGGAAACGGCCAGGGGGACGTTAGTAGCCAGAAGGCAAAAGGAATGAAGGCTATGCGGATTGATTATATCTGGTGTAGCCGGCCGGCGGCCGTGCAAAGCTCCCAGGTGGTTTGTGATGGCAGGAAGTATCCCAAGGTATCCGATCATTATGGGGTGATGGTTCAGGTACAGGAAGAGGATTGATAAAACGGAATTGCTGCACAGTAAATCTCCATGCCTGCTATCCGGCACCATCATGAATGAAAGGGGATTTACTGTGAGCTTCTGGCGGGCATTTTCTTGCCCGCCTGTATCAGACAGAAAGGAGGATGAAACATGGACAGAGCGGCAGGGGTTTTATTGTCAGTGACCAGTTTGCCGTCAAAGTATGGTATTGGGGATTTTTCCCAAAGCGCTTATGATTTTGTGGATTGGCTTAAGGAGGCAGGGCAGGGGTATTGGCAGATTCTTCCTCTTGGGCCTACCAGCTACGGGGATTCTCCTTATCAGTCTTTTTCGACTTTTGCCGGCAATCCTTACTTTATCAGCTTGGAAAAGCTGATAGAGGAAGGTGTTTTGACTGAAAAGGAATGTGAGAAAGCGGATTTCGGTTCGGAGGCGGATTCGGTTGATTATGAAAAGTTGTATAAAAATCGGTATCCACTGTTGAGAAAGGCATATGAGCGCAGCAATATTCATGAAAATCAGGAATATCGCCGTTTTGTGGAGGAAAATAATTGGTGGCTTTCCGACTATGCGCTGTTTATGGCGGTCAAGGATAGATTTGACGGTGTGCCATGGACCGAGTGGGCGGAGGATATCCGCCTGCGGTGGCAGAATGCCATGGATTATTACCAGCGGGAATTATATTTCGATATCGAGTTTCAGCAGTATCTTCAATTCCAGTTTTACCGCCAGTGGGCCGAATTGAAAGCCTATGCGAATGGGAAGGGAATCCGTATTATCGGCGATATTCCGATTTATGTGGCTATGGACAGTGCGGATGCGTGGGCGCATCCGGAGCTGTTCCAACTGGATGGAAATAATGTGCCGTTGGCGGTGGCCGGCTGCCCGCCGGATGGGTTTTCTGCTACAGGACAGCTTTGGGGGAATCCGTTGTACCGTTGGGACTATCACAAGTCCACCGGGTATCAGTGGTGGCTTTCCCGGCTGGAATACTGCTTCCGCCTGTATGACGTTGTGCGGATAGATCATTTTCGCGGTTTTGACGAATATTATTCCATTCCTTACGGAGCAGAATCCGCCGTAGGCGGGCATTGGGAAAAAGGCCCGGGTATGGATCTGTTTCGCCGTGTTGAAGAGGTTCTGGGCCGGAGGCAGGTTATCGCGGAAGATTTGGGGTATGTGACCGATTCGGTCCGCCAATTAGTCAAAGACAGCGGTTTTCCGGGCATGAAGGTGCTGGAGTTTGCTTTTGACTCCCGCGATTCCGGTTGTGCGAATGATTATTTGCCTCATAATTATACGGAGGACTGTGTGACTTATACAGGAACTCATGACAATGAAACGATTGTCGGCTGGTTTGACAGCATCACCAAAGAGGAGCAGATATTGGTGCGGGAGTATCTGTGTGACCACTATACGCCAAAGAAATATCTGTACCGGCCGCTGATTAGCCTGATTATGGGCAGCAAAGCCCGGTTGTGTGTGATTCCTATGCAGGATTATCTGGGTTATGGGAATAAATGTCGGATGAATAAGCCTTCTACGGTGGGCATTAACTGGAAGTGGAGGCTGACAGAAGGGGAATTGACAAAGGAACTGCAGAAGGAGCTGTGCGCTTTGGCGAAACGATATGGACGGATGAACATATCATAGAAAACAATCATATGGGTCGGTTTTTTGGCTATGGGGATTTTTGTATGCCGGAAGAAGATAAAACTGTCGCTTAAATGCCCCTTAAGCGACGGTTTTGTTCCTCTATAAGAAACAGAAATTATAGCTTTTTTATTATAGCATAGTTGTTTTTTCTAATCAATAATATTTTTTTCGTTATATGTAAAAATTGAAGACGCGGTTACTGTTCACAGGTACCCTGTAAACGTAACCGCATATGCCCATTTTCAATTGCCTTCGGCAATGGGGCATATGCTTTGCTCCCATAATGATATCCGCCCATGGCTAATCAGTGGAATGATTAGTCGTGGGCGGATATCATTATGGGAATAAAGCATATGCAGAGATAATCAGCTACAACAAAAAGAATTTTGCGAGGGAACTTCAGAATGAGAGCTGGCAGCATGACAGGCAACAAAGCAGACTGAAACGGAGAGAGGAAGAAATTGAATGTGAATTTTATTGTAAAGACGGGTGTTTTTTTGTATAATTGAGGTGTAGCATGAGTAGCTATATTGTATCTTGTGCCACGGATTTTAAGAAATTGAGGTGATAAGGTGCCGGGCGATACAAAACAAGTGCAAGAGGTCATGGCAAAACGTAAAGCAAAAGACAGCGTATTTCTTGATCTTTTTCGGAATAAGAGTTATCTGCTAAAACTGTATAGAACACTCCACCCAGAGGATACTACGGCAACAGAGGACTCCCTTACAGATGTGACAATCACAAATGTATTGACAGATAATCTGTATAATGATTTAGGCTTTATTGTTAATAATAAGCTGATGATACTTGTAGAAGCGCAATCTACATGGACAGCGAATATTCTGGTAAGGGTGTTGCTGTATCTGGCGCAAAGCTATCACGAATATTTTCAGCGTACCTGCCAAAATTATTATAAAAGCAAGAAAGTAAAAATGCCGAAGCCCGAATTTTATGTGATTTTTACGGGAAACAAAGGGCGGAAACCCGATAAAATATCTCTGTCTAAAGAATTTTTCGAGGGAGTGGATATAGATATTGAGGTAAAAGCAAAGGTTATCTATGAAAGCGATACAGATGACATTATCAATCAGTACATCATTTTCTGCAAAGTTTTTAACGAGCAGACAAAACAGCATGGAATGACACAAAAGGCAGTTACGGAAACAATCCGCATATGCAAGGACAGGAATGTTTTAAGAGAATATCTGCTTGACAGGGAAAAGGAGGTTGTGACGATTATGATGAGTTTGTTTGATGATGAACAGATTATGAAGTCGTTCATAAGAAGTGAGCGACATGAAGCGGCACAGGAAAGCGCAAGGGAAACAGCAAAAAAATTGATAAAAAAAGGTAAAATGACACTTGATGAAATTGCGGATTGTGTTCCATTATTGTCACTTGATGAATTAAAAGAAATTGAAGCTGAGGTTATGCAGTTAGCATAACCAATCAAGCCAATCAAAACCAAATATAGCAATAGCGTTGGAGCATATAGACGGAAATCTATATGCTCTATTTTTCGCCATAAAGGAGAGGACAGCCCTTTTGGCAGATAGTTTTCCCGGCGTTTTTTTCTGTCGCTTAAGGGGCATTTAGGCGACAGATTGTCCAGCCAGTGGACAAAATCAAATCATTTTACAGGAGGATGGAGTAATGAGAAAAGGTTTAAAGGTAATTCTTTTTACTGGGATTGTTGCCGGGCTGGCCGCAGGCAGCACTATGGTTTCTTTTGCCGGGACATGGAGGACTGGCGCCGGTGAGAACCAAAGCAAATGGTGGTATGATTTTGAAAACGGTTCTTATGCGGAAAACGGGTGGCAATGGATTGACGGGAATAATGACGGCGTTGCGGAGTGTTATTATTTTGACCAGTCAGGCTGGATGCTGGCAGGCACAACCACTCCTGATGGCTGTACGGTAAATGCAGATGGGGCGTGGACGGAAAACGGGGCTGTACAGACGAAAGCCGTGGAGACGCAGCCGGCAGCAGATACAGGTTCTTCCGGGCAGGATGGCCAGGCATCGGGAAGTGATTTTACCTGGATGCTTAATGCTGACGGAAGCTGCAATTATGATTTATTTAACGCTGATTTTCAGGATTATTGGAACTGTATGAGTGCCACGGGAGCCTGGGAAAGCACCGGCGATCTGGAGGGTGAAGCCCTTATGAAGAAAATAGTTGAAATATGGGCTGAAAATTCGGAGAGAGGCGCTGCCTGGAAAACGTTGTTTGACCGGTATGCTATCCCCTATAATCTTGGAAGGAGCCGGACGGAAAATGTTATCCGATTGACGACGCCTGCCGGAATGACTGCTGCTGAGGAATGCAGTTTTGGTATGGCAACAGATATGATGATCGAAATTAATAATGACGGTATGGCTGAGACTTCATGGGAATCTACATATAATGCAGATACGACGATCAGTATCGTCAGTAATGTCCAGTATATGGGATGATACAGTTATGGGGCAAATCAAAAGAGCCGGGCTTTGATGGGAAGCCGGGCTTTTTTGCTGTAAATCTGCATGCACTGCTAGTACTACCTTGCGGAAATTTCAGTGAATTCGGCACTCGCTATTTCCGCAATGCAGTACTAGCGTTTGGCAACCCGCAATCATCGCCGGAGCGCTGAACTTTCATAGCGATATTCGCTTAAACATGCGGATAACGTATTTTGCCAGTTTGTCTGGCCAGATAGGCGAGGATATGATATAATTCCGGATAACCGTTCGGGACGCGGTGGATATGGCATATTGGGCGTATTCCCGGAAGAACAAAGGGACTCTGCGCAGACCTACCGTGAGGATTCGGTATTCTCATAGTACATGTTAAGAAATCGGGAGGATATCATACAAAAATGGAATTTCATGAATCGCAAATGCAGGCTATCCGGCACAAGGATGGGCCGATGCTGGTGCTGGCCGGCCCGGGTTCCGGAAAAACTACGGTGATCACCCACCGGATCCGCCATTTGGTTGAAGAACATGGAGTGGAGCCGGGGAGTATTCTGGTCATTACGTTTACCAAAGCGGCGGCCCAGGAGATGAAGCAGCGTTTTCAGGTGTTGATGGGAGGAAAACGTTATCCGGTCAGTTTCGGTACATTTCATGCGATATTTTTCGGGATATTGAAGCATGCCTACCATTATGATGTATCCAATATCATTCGGGAAGAGCAGCGGATGCGGATTATCCGGGAGCTGATGGAGAGATATCATGTGGATGTGGAGGATGAAGCCGAATTTGCCGGCAGTATTTTGGCGGAAATCAGCATGGTTAAAGGGGAAATGCTGAATCTCGAGCATTATTATGCCAAAAATTGTTCGGAAGAATTGTTCAAAAAACTGTATCAGGGATATATGGATGTGCTGGTGCGGCAGCGGCTTCTGGATTTTGATGATATGCTGGTTATGTGTTATGAGCTGTTTTCCCAGAGAAAAGATATTCTGGCGGCGTGGCAGCAGAAATATCAATACATTTTGGTGGATGAATTTCAGGACATTAACCGGGTACAATATGAGATTGTGAGAATGATGGCGGCGCCGGAGGAAAATTTGTTTATCGTGGGTGACGACGATCAGTCAATTTACCGTTTCCGGGGGGCGAAACCGGAAATTATGCTGGGTTTTATGAAAGATTATCCCCAGGCAAAACAGACGCTTTTGGGAATAAACTACCGCTCCACGACGGAGATTGTGGAGGCGGCAGGAAGGCTGATTGCCCATAATAAGACCCGTTATCCAAAGGAAATCCATGCCAGCCGGGGAAAAGGGAGGCCGGTGATGACTGCCGTGTGGGAAGATGCACGGGCAGAGACGAAAGGCATTGTGGAAGAGCTGCAGGATTATATGCGGGCCGGATATAAGTGGGCGGACATAGCCGTGCTTTACCGGACAAGCATGGAACCGCGTCTTCTAATGGAAAGGTTGATGGAATACAATATTCCGTTTCGGATGAGGGACAGCTTGCCGAACTTGTATGAACATTGGATTGTCCAGGATATTCTGGCCTATATCCGGATTGCCGGGGATGAACTGGCTGCCCGTGGGCGCGCGAAGCGCAAAGACGTGGTGCGGATTATCAACCGCCCGAAACGTTATGTTAATCGGGAAGCCCTGGAAGGGGACGAAATTTCCTGGAATGGGGTAAAAAACTGGTACCAGGATAAAGGATGGATGGTAGAACGGATTGAAGCTTTGGAATATGATCTGAAAATGGTTGGCAAAATGGCGCCGGTGGCAGCGGTAAATTACATACGGAAAGGAATCGGCTATGACGAATATTTGCGTGAATATGCAGAATACCGCAGAATGAAGACGGAAGAACTTTTGGAGGTAGCGGATCAGCTTCAGGAAAGTGCGGCCGGGTTCGAAACGTTCCCTAAATGGTTTGTCCATATGGAGGAATACAAAGAACAGCTAAAAGAGCAGGCCCAGAAACGGGAAAAAGATACGGATTGTGTATCTTTGATGACCATGCACAGCGCAAAAGGGCTGGAGTTCCCCGTTGTATATATCCTGGATGCCAATGAACGGGTGACGCCCCATCATAAAGCCGTTTTGGATGCGGATTTGGAGGAGGAACGGAGGATGTTTTATGTGGCAATGACCCGAGCTAAGGATCGTCTGCATGTATGCTATGCTAAGGAACGTTATGGAAAGGCTCAGGATCGTTCACGTTTTATTGATGAATATATGATTTCCGGTTAGGAGGATAATGATGGGGTATGTTCATATTTACTGTGGGGATGGCAAAGGAAAAACCTCGGCGGCACTGGGGCTGGCCGTGAGGGCGGCTGGCAGAAAGCGGAAAATTTTGCTGGTAAGGTTTTTAAAAACCGATGATTCCGGTGAAGTTGCGGCGCTGCGTTATATACCAGGGATAGAAGTGATGCCATGTGATAAGGTTTTTGGTTTTGTTTCCCGCATGGATGAAAGACAGAAAGCCCAGGCGGCTGCATGGAACCAGGAGCGTTTTGAAAAAGGGTGTAGAAAGGCCGGGGAGGGAAAATATGATGTTCTGATTTTGGACGAGATTGTGGCGGCCTGCAATTATGGAATGGTGAGGGAGGAGGATGTGATCCGTTTTATTAAGGAACGGCCGGAAAAGCTGGAGGTAGTGCTGACCGGCAGGGATCCATCCGGCGCGTTGCTGGCGTTGGCTGATTATGTGTCGGATATCCGGATGGAACGCCATCCCTTTACTAAAGGGATAGCGGCCCGGGAGGGAATTGAATGGTAACTCATCCAAGAAAGTTTTCAGGGAAGCCTTGATTTTATATGGGTTATCTGATAAAGTGTTTTTATCAGTAGGCAGTATTAAATTAAGGGAGAACACAATGATGGATCAAGATTGGGATCAGGATCAGGAAGAGATGACCGTCACGCTGACTCTGGATGACGGCAGTGAAGTGGAGTGTGTTGTATTGACGATTTTCCGTGTAAATGAGCAGGAATACATAGCACTGCTTCCTATGGATGGTGAAGAGGATGAGGAAGGAGATGTATATTTGTACAGCTATGCGGAAGGGGAAGATGAAAACCCGGTGTTGTCGCTGATCGATGAAGAAGAGTATGAAGCAGTAGCCGAAGCTTTTGATGCATGGCTGGATGGCCAGGAGTATGACGAATGGATCAGTGAAGACGAGCTTTAAAAAGGACAGCAAAGAATAAGCAGACAAGACGGACGGAGCCGCAGTTGCGGTTCCGTTTTGGCGTTTATATTTTCGCAAGAAAATTGTCAGATTTGTAATGGGGCAAACGTGTTGACAAACGAGGGGGCAAAACGTATGATTAAGATAAGAAAATTAGAGACGGGATTTGTTTCAGTGAGAAAAGGAGAGATTTATATGAAATGTAGATTTTTAGCCGTATCCGCAGCAGTTTTGGCGATATCCGTGTTTTCTTCCATTACCGTATTTGCCAGTCAATGGGGGAAAGTAGGGACGAAATGGTACTATTATCAGGATGACGGTACGGTGGTGAAAAACCAGTGGATTGATACGGACGGCGGCCCTTATTGGGTGGGAAGCGACGGCACTATGGCGGTAAACCAATGGGTTGAGGATGGGACGGCCCGTTATTATGTGGATGCTGACGGAAAACGGATGACGAACCAGCTTTTGGAACAAAGCGACAAGAGCCTTTACTGGCTGGATGAAAATGGCGTTATGGCAGTCAATTGCTGGCAGCAGGCAGAGGACGGAAGATGGTATTATTTTCAGGAGGATGGTTCTGCCGTGAGAAAGAGCTGGAAGCTGATTAACGGGGATTATTATTATTTTTTGGGAAGCGGCGCCATGGCGGCGGACGCACTGGTACCCGGCGGGTATCGGGTGGGGCCTGACGGCAAGTGGATACAATGATGAGAAATTGACAAATGAAGAAGGCAGCGGCAGAGGATTTGCCTGAATGGCCGGCGCCGAATCAAGGGGGAGTGGCGATGAAGAGATGGGGAAAAGCAGTAGTTATGATAACCGCCGTCTTTGTTCTGGCCTTGTCCGGACAGACGGTCAGTTTTGCCGAATCCGGCTGGGTGCCGAAGGACAGTTCCTGGTATTATTACTATAAAGACGGTACTTTGGCCTCTAATCAATGGGTGATCAGCAACGGAAACCAGTTTTGGATAAATGAGGACGGAACGATGGCGGTCAGCCAGTGGGTAGAGACGGCCGGGATTTATTATTATGTGGGTGCTGACGGATGCGCAGTGACGGATTGGAATGAGATTGAGGGAAAATGGTACTATTTTTACAAGAGTGATAACAATAAGTTTATGATGGCGGTAGATACGCAAATTGACGGCCGTAAGGTGGGAAAGGACGGAGCGTGGGTCCCCGGGTAAGATTTTGTAAAGAAGAATAGTTACTGTTCACGCGCGTTCACAGCGACTGGCAAAAATCCATGAAAATCGCCTGCGGCGGTTCTAAGCGCCAGTGGCGCTTGTTTAGGATGGACCGAAACGGAGTATAGAGGGATTTTTGCCCGCCGTCTGAACTGTTACAAAGAATAAACTATTGTCAACCAAATGTGAATATTTGGTTGACAATAGAAGACAAAAATGTTATATTTATCCCTGTTATTTCTATTTCTTAAATGTAATAGTTCATCCGATGTGAAATTTCCCGTCGTCTGGGCTGTTACCTTAAATAAAAACGGAAAACAGGGAGGAACAGAACATGACGACAGTGGCAGTAAGGAAAAACAGTAAAACGTATGATATGGTTTATATTGGTGTATTTGCCGTATTGATGGCAATTTGCTCCTGGATTTCGATTCCTGTGGCGATACCTTTTACCTTGCAGACGCTTGGCGTTTGCCTGTGCGGCGGCATTCTTGGAGGGAAACGCGGCATAATGGTAATTTTGGTATATATTTTGCTTGGCGCTGCAGGATTGCCGGTATTTGCCGGGTTCAGCAGCGGTATAGGCGTGCTGTTGGGGCCGACGGGCGGATACATTATCGGTTTTATCTTTTCTATGCTGGTGATGTGGGGGATAGAGGCGGTTGCCGGAAGAAAAACCTGGGTGATGGCATTTGCCATGATAGCGGCAATAATCGCCTGCTATGTGTTTGGCACAGTCTGGTTTATGATTGTTTATGGCAGGAATGGCGGGCAGATCAGTCTGGGCGCAGCTCTGGGAATGTGTGTAATCCCCTTTTTACTGCCGGATCTTTTGAAAGTTGCTTTGGCTTTGGGAATTACCAAACGGCTGGAGAAGGCCATCCGGTTATAACTATCAGATGAGAAGTGAAAGGAATAAAATGAAAAGCGAACAGAGAGAAGATACCACAGCCTCAAAAAACGGGAAGGGTCAGTATCAAATCCGGGCACATCATGGGATGTGCTTTGCTTTTTTTGAAGGAAAAGGATACAGCGACAGTTTTATCAGGCATATGGGTGAAATGAAAAAAGTTTTGGAAGAAAACCCGTTGATTTGCCTTGTGGAGGGAACCGATGATGTGTGTGGATATTGTCCGAATAATCAGGGAGGGATCTGCCATCAGCAGGAGAAAGTGATAGAATATGACAGGCAGGTATTGAAAATGTGCGGTTTGCCTTCCGGGACGGTGCTGTCTTGGAGAGATTTTTCCGACCGGGTTCAAAAGAAAATTATCGGTGCGGGAAAGCGGACGGAAATCTGCGGAAATTGCCAGTGGAATGGTATTTGTTTAACAAAAAATAACTCCAAGTTATAGAATTAATTCCAATCTCGTATATTTTTTCTAAATAAATTCCCCATCAAATGTTGAAAAAAGGAAGCAAATGCGATAATATGTAAAGAACTACGCTGAAGTTAAACAGTTCAGATGGGGTATTTTCTTGCCTGTTTGTGCCTGATAGAAGGGGGCATGCAATGTGGCGAAGCATGGGAGCGGTCTCGGAAACTCTTTTGCACTCATCTTTGAGGCTGAGTTTCCGAGACTGCTTCATGCACAGAATGGAGGAAAATATGGATGGTAAGATCGTAACGATTCCTGGGGACGGGATTGGTCCGGAAATTGTCCGGGAAGCATGCAAGGTATTAGATAAGATTGGCAAGGTATATAGACATTCTTTTCAGTATACGCCGGTGCTGATGGGCGGCTGCTCCATTGACGAATACGGTGTGCCGCTGACAGATGAAGCGTTGGAGACGGCAAGGAAAAGCGATGCGGTGCTTTTGGGAGCAGTGGGTGGTGATGTGGGCAATTCCCGCTGGTATGACGTTGCTCCTGATTTAAGGCCGGAAGCCGGTTTACTTGCCATTCGCAAAGGCCTCAATTTGTTTGCCAATATTCGCCCGGCTTACCTGTATGGCGAGCTGGCGGACGCCTGTCCTCTGAAAAAGGAGATTACAGGCAGCGGTTTTGATCTGGTGATTATGCGGGAGCTGACGGGCGGCCTCTATTTCGGGGAGCGCCATACCCGGGAAGTGAACGGGGTTATGGAGGCGACAGATACGCTTACGTACAATGAAAACGAGATTCGCCGGATTGCTGTCAAGGCTTTTTCCATTGCGATGAAGCGAAGAAAACAGGTAGTCAGTGTGGACAAAGCCAATGTATTGGATTCTTCCCGTTTGTGGAGGAAGGTTGTTGAAGAGGTCGCAAAAGATTATCCGGAAGTAGAACTGCGGCATATGCTGGTAGATAATTGCGCTATGCAATTGGTGATGAATCCAGGGCAGTTTGATGTGGTGCTGACAGAGAATATGTTTGGTGATATTTTGTCTGATGAAGCCAGTATGATTACCGGCTCTATCGGCATGTTGTCTTCCGCAAGCCTGAATGAGACGAAGTTTGGCCTGTATGAGCCGAGCCATGGATCTGCGCCGGATATTGCAGGAAAAGACATTGCCAATCCCATTGCCACGATTCTTTCGGCTGCTATGATGCTCCGCTATTCCTTTGATCTGGATAAGGAAGCCAACGCTGTTGAGGCGGCAGTACAGAAAGTGCTGACGGACGGCTTCCGCACAGCGGATATTATGACGGCAGGAGGGAGACAGGTTGGCACTTCTGAAATGGGAGATTTGATTGCGGAAAACATAAAGTAACGCTTGCGTTCAGGGAATAAGGAGGAAAAAAGGATGAGAAGTGACAATGCCAAATCAGGAATGCAGCAGGCTCCGGCCAGATCGCTGTTTCGCGCTTTGGGACTTACGGAGGAGGAACTGGCGAGGCCGCTGATCGGTGTGGTCAGCTCTTATAATGAGATTGTCCCCGGCCATATGAACTTGGATAAGATTGTCGAAGCGGTCAAGCAGGGGGTTGCCATGGCGGGAGGGACACCTATTGTTTTTCCGGCTATTGCTGTTTGCGACGGGATTGCCATGGGGCATGTGGGAATGAAATATTCCCTGGTGACCCGGGATCTGATTGCGGATTCTACCGAATGTATGGCTATGGCCCATCAGTTCGACGGTCTGGTGATGGTTCCCAATTGCGATAAGAATGTGCCGGGGCTTTTGATGGCGGCGGCCCGTCTGAATATACCCACCGTATTCGTCAGCGGCGGTCCTATGCTGGCCGGTCACGTAAAAGGCCAGAAGAGAAGCCTTTCCAGTATGTTTGAGGCTGTTGGCGCTTATGCGGTCGGCGCGATGACGGAGAAGGATGTGGAGGATTTTGCGGATAACGTATGTCCTACCTGCGGTTCATGTTCCGGCATGTATACGGCCAATAGCATGAATTGCCTGACAGAAGTGCTGGGTATGGGGCTTAAGGGCAACGGCACCATTCCTGCAGTTTATTCGGAACGTATCCGCCTGGCGAAACATGCCGGCATGGCGGTGATGGATATGGTGAAGAAAAATATTTGTCCCCGGGATATCATGACTGAGGCGGCTTTTATCAATGCCCTTACCATGGATATGGCTTTGGGCTGCAGTACCAACAGTATGCTGCATCTGCCGGCTATAGCGCATGAGGCGGGAGTGGAGCTGAATGTGGATATCGCCAATGAGATCAGTGCCAAAACGCCGAATCTGTGCCATCTGGCGCCGGCAGGGCCTACGTATATGGAAGATTTGAATGAGGCCGGCGGAGTATATGCCGTAATGAAAGAGATCAGTAAGCTCGGGCTTTTGAATCTGGATTGCATGACCGTTACCGGAAAGACCGTGGGGGAGAATATTAAAGACTGTGAAAATAAGAACCCGCAGGTTATCCGTACTGTGGAGAACCCTTATTCACGGACAGGCGGCATTGCCGTGCTTCGCGGAAACCTTGCTCCGGATTCTTGTGTAGTTAAGCGGTCGGCTGTTGTTCCGGAAATGCTCAAGCATGAGGGGCCGGCCAGAGTGTTTGACAGTGAGGAAGAAGCTATCGAGGCTATCAAAGGAGGCCGTATCGTGGCCGGTGACGTGGTAGTGATCCGTTATGAAGGCCCTAAGGGCGGTCCGGGGATGAGGGAAATGCTCAATCCCACCTCGGCTATTGCCGGCATGGGGCTTGGCGCTTCGGTAGCGCTTATTACGGACGGCCGTTTCAGCGGCGCTTCGCGCGGAGCTTCTATCGGCCATGTTTGTCCGGAGGCTGCTGCCGGCGGGCCGATTGGCCTGGTGGAAGAGGGAGATATCATCGCTATCGATATCAATGCCAATACGATTGAAATGAAAGTATCCGACGAGGAGCTGGCGAAGCGCCGGGCTGTCTGGATACCGAAAACAAAGACGGTTTCCGGTTATTTGAAACGGTATGCCCAGCTTGTCACCAGCGCGGACAAAGGCGCCGTGCTGAAGGAGAGTTAAAGAAAAATTAAGAGTAAACTACAGAAAGGGAGTTTGATTAATGTCAGAAACCAATACCAGGGAAAGGCAATCCCCGGCGGATGCCGGGACGAGAACCTTAAATGGTTCCGAGATTGTGATTGAATGCCTGAAAGAGCAGGGCGTAAAAACGATTTTCGGATATCCGGGTGGTTCTATTTTAAACATTTATGATGCCCTCTACAAACATCAGGACGAGATTACCCATGTATTGACTTCACATGAGCAAGGGGCAGCTCACGCTGCCGACGGTTATGCCAGGGCTACCGGTAAAGTGGGTGTATGTATGGCTACTTCCGGTCCGGGGGCGACAAATCTGGTAACCGGCATTGCAACTGCCTATATGGATTCTATTCCGATTGTGGCAATTACCTGCAATGTGGGGGTAAACCTGCTAGGGAAAGACAGCTTTCAGGAAATTGATATTTTAGGCGTAACCATGCCGATTACCAAATATAATTTTATTGTTAAGGATATCCGTAAACTGGCGCCGGTTATCCGCAGGGCATTTACGATTGCCCAGAGCGGCCGGCCGGGGCCGGTACTGATTGATATTACCAAAAACGTTACTGCCGATGTTTGTGAATATACGCCCGAGGAGCCGGTTCCCATTACCCGGCAGACGGATTCTATCCGCGAGGAAGATTTGGATGTGGCGTTGGAAATGATCCGCAACTCCCATAAACCGTTTATTTTTGTAGGAGGCGGCGCCGTATTGGCCAACGCTTCCGAGGAACTGCGTACTTTGGCTCACCGGATCCAGGCGCCTGTAGCGGATTCCCTGATGGGAAAAGGCGCTTTTGACGGCAATGATGAGCTGTATACAGGCATGGTGGGCATGCATGGGACCAAGACTTCCAATTACGGAATTACCGAGTGCGATTTGCTGATAGTGGCAGGCGCCCGTTTTAGTGATCGGGTTACAGGGAATGCTTCCCAATTTGCCAAGAATGCCAAAATTATTCAGATTGATGTGGATCCGGCAGAGATTAATAAAAACATCCGCACTCATGCCAGCATTATCGGCGATTTAAAAGTGGTACTGCGCAAGTTAAATGCCCGCCTGGATCCGATCAACCATGACGAGTGGGTAAATCATGTAGAGCGGATGAAGGATATGTATCCTCTGCGTTATGACAAGAGCGTGCTGACAGGGCCTTATGTGGTGGAAACGATTTATCAAAAGACCCAAGGCAATGCGGTAATTGTCACAGAGGTTGGCCAGCATCAGATGTGGGCTGCCCAGTACTATAAGTACAGTACTCCCAGAACCCTGTTGACATCCGGGGGCCTGGGGACTATGGGCTATGGCCTTGGCGCCGCTATTGGTGCGAAGCTTGGCTGCAGGGATATGGGGCTGGCAGATAAGCCGGTGATTAATATTGCCGGGGATGGCTGCTTCCGCATGAATATGAATGAGATTGCTACGGCTGTCCGTTATAATATTCCCATTATCCAGGTGGTAGTCAATAACCATGTTTTAGGCATGGTTCGTCAATGGCAAACGTTGTTTTACGGCAAACGTTATTCGCATACCGTATTAAATGATGCCGTGGATTTTGTGAAATTGGCAGAAGCTATGGGCGCTGCTGCTTTTAGGGCCGGCAGCAAGGAAGAGTTACAGGCGGCTTTGGAAAAGGCGATGGAATTAAACGCGCCGGTAGTGATTGACTGCCAGATTAATTGTGATGACAAAGTGTACCCGATGGTATCGCCGGGGGCGCCTATTCAGGATGCTTTTGACGAGACGGATTTAAAAATCCATTAATGATCATATAATAACAGGAGGAAGAAAAATGGGAAGAGTGTATAATTTTTCGGCAGGCCCTGCTGTGCTGCCAGAGGAGGTTTTGCAGGAAGCCGCCGCGGAGATGTTGGATTACAAAGGTACGGGGATGTCCGTAATGGAGATGAGCCATCGTTCAAAAGCTTTTGAAACCATTATCCATGAAGCGGAAGCCGATTTAAGAGAGCTGATGAACATTCCGGATAATTATAAGGTGCTGTTTTTACAGGGCGGCGCCCATCTGCAGTTTTCTATGATTCCTCAAAACCTGATGAAAAATGGTGTGGCAGATTACATTATTACCGGACAGTGGGCGAAAAAGGCTTTTAAGGAAGCTCAGAAATATGGCAAGGCTGTGGCAGTAGCTTCCAGCGAAGATAAAACATTCAGCTACATTCCGGATTGTTCTGATTTGCCCATTGATGAAGATGCGGATTATGTGTACATTTGTGAAAATAATACCATTTACGGGACTAAGTTCAAGACTTTGCCTAACACTAAGGGTAAGACTTTGGTTGCAGATGTTTCTTCCTGTTTTCTTTCCGAGCCGGTGGATGTGACAAAATATGGTGTGATTTATGGCGGAGTTCAGAAGAATATTGGTCCGGCAGGCGTGGTGATTGTGATTATCCGCGAAGATTTGATCCGTGAGGATGTACTGGAAGGCACGCCGACGATGTGCCAGTATAAGATTCATGCGGATGCAGGTTCTTTGTACAATACTCCTCCGGCATATGGCATTTATATCTGCGGCAAGGTATTTAAATGGCTGAAAGCCAGAGGCGGCCTGCAGGCCATGAAGGAATATAACGAGAAGAAAGCAAAAATCCTTTATGATTTCCTGGATGAGAGCAAACTCTTTAAGGGTACCGTAGTGAAGGAGGACCGCTCTCTGATGAATGCTCCGTTTGTGACAGGCAATGCGGATTTGGATGCTCTGTTTATCAAAGAAGCCACGGCAGCAGGATTTGTGAATTTGAAAGGCCACAGAAGTGTGGGCGGCATGAGAGCCAGCATTTACAATGCTATGCCGATAGAAGGTGTGGAAAAGCTGGTACAATTTATGAAAAAATTTGAGGAGGAGCATCAGGCATGAAAAGGATTCATTGTTTAAATGCGATTTCCAAGTATGGCCTTGGTTTTTTGACGGAAGATTATGCGTTGACGGAAGATATCAATGAGGCGGAGGGGATTCTGGTGCGGAGCGCTTCCATGCACGAGATGGATTTTTCTTCCAATTTGCTGGCTGTTGCCAGAGCAGGAGCGGGAGTCAATAATATTCCGTTGGAAGATTGTGCCCAAAAAGGCATCGTGGTGTTTAATACCCCCGGCGCCAATGCTAATGGTGTGAAGGAGTTGGTTTTGGCCGGGCTTTTGCTGGCTTCCAGAGATGTTGTGGGCGGTATTGCCTGGTGTAAAGATAATCGGGATGACGAGAATATTGCCAAATCGGTGGAAAAGCAAAAAAAGGCATTTGCCGGCGGCGAGATCAAGGGCAAGCGTTTAGGTGTGATCGGTCTTGGCGCTATCGGCGCCGAGGTAGCTAATGCGGCTGCATCCCTGGGCATGGAAGTTTATGGCTATGATCCTTATATTTCTGTCAATGCAGCCTGGATGCTTTCCAGAAATGTAAAACATATTACCAACGTGGACACGATTTATCAGGAATGCGATTTTATTACTATCCATGTGCCGCTGCTGGATGCCACGAAGGGGATGATTAACCAGGAAACCATCGGGCAGATGAAAGACGGTGTTGTGGTATTGAATTTTGCCCGGGATTTGCTGGTTGACGAAAAGGCCATGTCGGCGGCGTTGGATTCTGGTAAAGTGAAAAAATATGTAACGGATTTTCCAAACACCACATCGGTGAAGATGAAAAATGCTATTGTGATCCCTCACCTGGGGGCCTCCACAGAGGAGTCGGAAGATAATTGTGCCAAGATGGCGGTGATGGAAATGATGGATTATTTGGAAAACGGCAATATCCGCAATTCCGTCAATTTTGCCGCCTGCGATATGGGCGTATGCAAGACGGTTAGCCGTGTGGCAGTTATGCATTTAAACGTACCGAACATGATCGGCCAGGCTACAGGCACTATGGCCGCCAACGGTATTAACATTTCGGATATGACCAATAAGAGCAAGGGTAAATTCGCTTACACGCTTATGGATTTGGATAAGCAGCCGGACGAGGCGATTATACAAAAGCTGGCAAGTACGGAAGGTATTTTGCGCGTGCGGGTGATTCGGTGATTGCATAGGCAAAAGGTTAAAATCAAAAATGAAGGAGAGAAGATATGGCGGAAGTCAGACCGTTTCGCTGTATCCGTCCAAACAGGGAAGCGGCGCCCAAAGTGGCGGCGCTTCCTTATGACGTATACAGCAGAAAAGAGGCAAAAGAGGCTGTGAAGAAGAATCCCTGGTCTTTTTTGGCTATTGACCGGGCGGAAACCCATTTTGATGATGAGACGGACTTACATGATCCCCGGGTCTATGTGAAGGCCAGGGATATGCTGGCCCAGTGGCAGCAGGAAGGGATTTTGATTCTTGACGAAGAGGAATGCTATTATTTTTATAAACTGACTATGGATGGCCGCAGCCAGGTAGGGATTGTGGCCTGTGCTTCGGTAGATGACTACATAAGCGGAGTAATAAAAAAGCATGAAAACACCCGTGAGGATAAGGAACAGGATCGCATATGCCATGTGGACATAACAAATGCCCATACAGGCCCAATCTTTTTGGCTTATCCCTCTGATGATGCGTTGAGCGAAGCTGCCATGAAAATTTGCGGCGGTGAGCCTCTTTATGATTTCACGGCGGAGGATGGTATACGGCATCAGGTATGGAAAGCGGCGGAAAAAGATGAAATTGCACAAATACGGCAACGGTTTGCAGAAATGAATTCCCTGTATATAGCAGATGGCCATCATCGGGCGGCTTCAGCGGTTAAGGTGGGATTAAAAAGAAGGAAAGAACATCCGGATTATACAGGAGAGGAACCGTTCAATTACTTTTTGTCCGTATTGTTTCCTGATGATCAGTTGATGATTATGCCGTATAACCGGGTGGTAAAAGATTTGCATGGCTACAGCAAAGAAACGTTTTTGGCGGCAGTTGAAGAGCGGTTTGGTGTGGAGTTATGCCCGCCCGGGGATAAAGGACAGCCGAAAGCCCGGCACCATATGGGAATGTATTTGGATGGACAATGGTATAAACTGGCTGTTCGCTCTTTGTACCTTACGGATGACCCGGTAAAGGGCTTGGATGTATCGATTCTTCAGGATATTTTACTGGCGCCGGTATTGGGAATCGGCGATCCGCGGACAGATGAGCGGATTCAGTTCGTAGGCGGAATCCGTGGTTTGGGGGAATTGGAACGGATAGTAGATAGAGGTGAAGGGGCGATAGCTTTTGCCATGTATCCTACTTCCGTGCAGGAATTATTTTCAGTAGCTGATGCCGGGCTTTTAATGCCGCCAAAATCCACCTGGTTTGAACCGAAGCTGAGAAGCGGATTATTTATTCATCAATTATCGTAACGTTCTTCTGTCGGCGACTGCTTTATACTTACGGGTATAACGGGATTAGGCAAGCAGATTCTGAATGTTCAGTAATCCCCAGCCCTGTTGGTTTCGGGGAAGGCCGATATCGACAGCACGCTCGCGCAGCCGCAGTTTTACGTCTCTGTTATTCATTTCCGGATATTTTTCGAGCAGTAGCGCGATTGCCCCGGAGACGAGAGGCGTCGCCATGGAAGTCCCGCTTTTGCAGGCGTATTTTCCCTGTTGATTGGAACAACTCATGATAGAAGCGCCAGGTGCTACGATATCCGGTTTACAGACGCAGGACATTGTAGGCCCGCGCCCTGAGTAATCAACCATTCGGCTGCCCATGACATTGACTTCCTTATGGTCGTCGGAGCAGCCTACCGTGATTACCTTGCGGCTGATGCCAGGGGTGGTGATTGTGCCGCTTTTGGGTCCCATGTTGCCGGCTGCAACGACTACGACAAGACCGGCGTCCCAAGTCTCGTTGACTCCGCGTACAAGAGCTGAATTTTCGCTCATATTCCTGCGGGATAAGGAGCCGACGGATATATTGACAATACGGATATTAAACAGTCTCTGGTGTTCCCGTATCCATCGCAATCCCATCAGCACATCGGCAGCATAGCCATTGCCTTTGCAATCCAGAACTTTTATGGGGATCAGATGGCAGCCGGGAGCGATGCCCTGATACTGACCGCCGCTGGCATTGCCGTTTCCCGCAATGATTCCGCATACATGCGTGCCGTGGCCATTGTCATCATAGGGATAGGGGCGTTTTTGCATAATGTCGCAAAATGCGGCAATTCTATAATTTAAATCTTCATGGGGGAAACAGCCGGTATCCAGCACGGCGACGCCGATCCCCCCGCCGGATAGTTCGCGGATTTCCGTTCCATGAATCTCGATTTTTGCCTGATTCAAAAGAAATGCCTTTCGTTTTCTTCTGTTTACTATTAAGGTATTCCAGGCAGGGCGTCAGGTTGAATATCCTGTGACAGTTCAGACGGCAGGGAATTTGATATGATTTTTGTGTGGATAATATTGGATTTCGAGGAAATTTAAGTTTAAGAATTTCTTCATAATCTATTTAAACATTATACAAACATTGGGAAAAGAGATATGATATACTGGATTCATCAAAAGAAATACAAGTTTGGCCCTTATCCTTTAACTTAATTCCTTAAAGAAATGTTTCCCTGTGCTGCCCATCACGGCACAGGGCTTTTCTATTTGTACAGACCCGCACAGAGGAATATGCCGCTAAAGCGGCGTGTGAGCCGCGCGGCGAGTAGGGAGAAAATCTTTCATACTCGATTGCGCGGCCCCATGCAGAGGAAAGTATGCCGCAAAAGCGGCGAATGAGGCGCGGTGAGCAGGGGGAACTTTCAAGAGGGGAATTTTTGAAGATTTTCTTGACAGGAGAGAAAAAGATTGTTATACTGAATAAATCTTCCGCAGAGGTTCGTTCTGATAGGAGTTGGATAGTTTTCCTTTCTTGATGCAGTTTCGCATGGCTTTCCTTTTTAATTGACAGCGGTTCAGAGAACCGGGAATTTGGTAGGGGTTTTGTGTGTTATGTTTGTTTGCAAGTCAAAATTGATGCCGGATTTCTTAATCGGATGAGCGGTATATTTCCTTTTATTACCGATGGAAAAAATGGTTGACATTTTGGCCAGATTATACTATGATTAAAACAGATAAGAACATTTGTTCGATTGGAGGGTATGATGAATAAGGATGAGCGTTTAAAAGCGTTGGATGCGGCTATTGTGCAGATTGAAAAATCTTATGGGAAGGGTTCTATTATGAAGCTGGGGGATACCAAAGCCCAGATGAATGTGGAGACAGTTCCTACGGGTTCTCTCAGCCTTGATGTTGCTTTAGGCCTGGGCGGTGTTCCTAAAGGAAGAGTCGTTGAGATTTACGGACCGGAGTCCAGCGGTAAGACTACGGTGGCTCTTCATATGGTAGCCGAAGTGCAGAAACGGGGCGGAATTGCAGGCTTCATTGACGCTGAGCATGCGCTGGACCCGGTATATGCGAAGAATATCGGGGTAGATATTGATAATTTATATATTTCGCAGCCGGATAACGGAGAGCAGGCTTTAGAGATCACGGAGACTATGGTTCGTTCCGGCGCGGTGGATATCGTGATTGTGGATTCCGTAGCCGCTTTAGTGCCGAAAGCGGAGATTGATGGTGAGATGGGAGACAGCCATGTGGGGCTGCAGGCGAGACTGATGTCGCAGGCTTTGAGAAAATTGACCGGTGCGATCAGCAGATCCAACTGTTCCGTGATTTTTATCAATCAGCTCAGGGAAAAAGTCGGAGTTATGTTTGGAAATCCGGAGACAACTACCGGAGGCCGTGCGTTGAAATTCTATGCTTCTGTGCGTTTGGATGTGCGCAGGAAAGAAGCGCTGAAGCAGGGCGGGGAGGTAATCGGCAATCATGTCTGCGTAAAAGTAGTAAAGAATAAGATTGCGCCGCCTTTCCGGGAAGCGGAATTTGACATTATGTTCGGCCAGGGGATTTCCCGTGAAGGCGATATTCTCGATCTGGCGGTTAAAGAGGATATTGTTGATAAAAGCGGGGCATGGTATGCGTATAACGGCACAAAGATTGGCCAGGGACGGGAAAATACAAAAAATTATTTGAAGAACAACCCGGCGGTTTGCGCTGAGATAGAGAAAAAAGTCAGAGAACATTACGGCCTGCAGGGCGATGTGGTGATTTCGGAAACTGTTCCGGGCGCTGTTTCGGGGGATACCCCTGTTACTGAGGGAACGGCCGAGGGCGAAGAAAAGGATGGCTAAGAAAAAGACAACGGGGCCCGCTGCCGAAAAGCCCGGTAAGCTTAAACCTGTGCGGGATTACGCCCTCTTCTTACTGGAGCGGTGTGATCGCACGGCTTCGGAAATGCGAAGGAAGCTTAGGGATAAAGGCTATGAGCCAGATGAGATTGAGGAGGCTTTGCGTTTTCTGACGGAGTATCGTTTTATTGACGATGCGGAGTATGCTAAAAGGTTTATCCGTAGTTATTCCTCAACGAAGAGCATATTGCGGATGAGGAAGGAATTGGAGCAGAAGGGAGTGGCGAGGTTTCTTATCGACGAGGCTTTTTGTTGTTTCACTGTGGATGAAGAAGCTCAGATTGCGGCGTTGCTGGCAAAAAAGGGAATTGTGCCCCGTCAGCAGATAGAGTGGAAGCAGTATCAGAAAGTGATGGCCTTCTTGTATCGGAGAGGCTATTCCGCAGAGGTTATTGGAAAAGCCATGGACCGGTTGGAAGTAGAATTCGTCTCTTCACGAAATGATTTTTAATGCTCCAGGTCTTGCGCCCGTGAACGCAACCAACTTTTTAATATACTTGACATAGTGCACAAAACGGTTTAAAATTGTATTGTTGTGTAATGTACAATGAAAACTAAATAAGGAGGTGCTCCTGTGTCAGAAACAGCAACGTTAGTAAGTACAATGCTGGCAGTTTTTGTGATTGTACTGATAGTTGTGGCGTTTATTATCTGGAAGCTTGCGATCAACCACCGGATTAAAACGTATGAAAGCAAGGTTGGGACCGCAGAGGAAAAAGCCAGGGAAATAATAGATGAAGCGCTAAAGACGGCAGAGACAAAGAAGCGAGAAGCTCTCCTGGAGGCTAAGGAAGAGTCCCTAAAGACTAAGAATGAGCTGGATAAAGAAACAAAAGAGAGAAGAGCGGAGCTTCAGCGTTATGAGAGAAGGGTATTAAGTAAGGAAGAAAATTTAGACAAAAAGGCAGAGAACATGGAGAAGCGAGAGGCAAATATTGCCGCTCGTGAAGAAGCTTTGAACAAACGCAATGTGGAAACGGAAGCATTGTATGAGAAAGGGATGCAAGAGCTGGAGCGGATATCCGGCTTGACAACCGAACAGGCTAAGGAATATCTTTTGAAATCTGTGGAAGAAGATGTCAAACATGATACTGCCAGAATGGTAAAAGAGCTGGAAAACAAAGCAAAAGAGGAAGCGGATAAGAAAGCCAGGGATTATGTTGTCACAGCTATCCAGCGGTGCGCAGCAGATCATGTGGCGGAGACGACGGTTTCTGTCGTGCAGCTTCCTGGGGATGAGATGAAAGGGCGTATTATTGGCCGGGAGGGGCGTAATATCCGCACTTTGGAGACAATGACGGGAGTCGAATTGATTATTGATGACACTCCGGAAGCGGTAGTGTTATCCGGTTTTGATCCAATTCGGAGGGAAGTAGCCCGGATTGCATTGGAACGTTTGATCGTAGATGGACGAATTCATCCAGCCAGAATCGAAGAGATGGTGGATAAAGCACAAAAAGAAGTAGAAGCGAATATGCGGGAAGACGGTGAGGCGGCTACTCTTGAGGTTGGTATCCATGGGATCCATCCGGAATTGGTAAGACTGTTGGGCAAGATGAAGTTCAGAACAAGTTATGGACAGAATGCGCTGAAGCATTCTATCGAGGTTGCTCAACTGGCTGGCCTTTTAGCCGCAGAAGTTGGCGTTGACGTCCGAATGACGAAGCGTGCTGGTTTGTTACATGACATTGGTAAATCCATCGACCATGAAACAGAAGGTTCACATGTACAGTTAGGCGCCGATCTTTGCAGAAAGTATAAAGAGTCGGCGGTTGTGATTAATTCCGTAGAATCTCATCATGGAGATGTTGAGCCGCAGAGTTTGATCGCCTGTATTGTCCAGGCTGCCGATACCATATCCGCAGCAAGACCAGGGGCCAGGAGAGAAACTCTGGAAACATATACGAACAGATTGAAACAGCTTGAAGAGATTACTAACTCTTTTAAGGGAGTGGATAAATCTTTTGCGATTCAAGCAGGCCGCGAGGTCCGTATTATGGTAATACCGGAGCAGGTTAGCGATGACGATATGATTTTAATGGCGCGTGATATTTCCAAACGAATAGAGAATGAGTTGGATTATCCGGGACAGATTAAAGTTAATGTTATTCGTGAATCGCGTGCTACGGATTATGCAAAGTAGTGGGCAAAGAGATCAAAGAGATGCTTGAAATCCATCAGTGATATAGCTGGGTTTCAAGCATTTTTGTATGCACAGGCCCGCGTGAGGAAGTTTGCTGTTGACGCAGCACGCAGGCCGCGCGGCAAGTAGGGGAAGTCTCCCCTATTCGATTTGTTTTTTTCGGATGATTCTCTGTTCCTTTTTTTTGATTTAAGGGAATGGTTCAAATTTTATATCGGATGAACAGCCAGTGCGTTTTGTCCGGCGTAGATGGATGCGAAGATACCCGTCTGAACGGTTATAGTGTTGAGAATATAGGATGTGAGTTACAAGTTTGACACAATTTCTTCACTAAATATAATAATTATTACAATTATCGAAAGATACTTGACATAGAAACGTTTTTTTAATAAAGTAAAATTATTAGAATGCAATCAATGATGGGATATGATAAATGGAACGAATGAATGGGAGGCGGGGGAATAATCGGCCGCAAAGGGGTAAAGATGATTGGATTCCTTATTGAATAAGAAATTATAATAAGAAATAGATTTGGAAGTGGAGGAGGATGTGTATGTATAGTGGAAAAAAGATATGCGGGATGGTATTGGCTGCCGCCATGCTGACAGAGGCGATGATGATTCCCGCTTTTGCTAAAGATAAAAAGATCAGTTCTGTTAATGTGCAGGTGAATGCGAATATTGAGCTGGAATCAAAGTATGGGGATGAAGACATAGAGGTTGAGACCCGTGGCAAGGGTTACACTTATGACTACTATGAGATTGAAAATTTCGGATTTGAGTGGATGGAAGAAGACGTGCCGGAGATTACGATTTATCTGCGGGCAGAGGATGGGTACTATTTTTCCCTGAGCAAGGCTTCTTCAGTAAAGCTGACAGGAGCAACGTATGTGCAGGCTACGAAGCAGGATTCTAAACAGACATTGGCTCTTCGGGTGAAGCTGCCTCCCGTGTCGGAGATGATTGGAAAAGAGATGGGGGAAGTGACGCTGACAGACGGAGGCTTTGCATACTGGTCGGAAGTGCGCGGAGCAGGTTCATATGAGCTGCGGCTGTACCGCAATGGCGTGGGTTTAGGGGCTACTTATCAGAGTACAGATCAGCTTTTTTACGATTATACATCCTATATGAGCAAACCCGGCTTTTATCAGGTAAAGGTCCGTGCGGTGAATAAACAGAATCCCGACAGCAAAGGCGATTGGTCTGAATCTATGGCGGTTACGATTTCTGATGAAAAGGCTACTTATATCCGCAGCGGCGCTACGGCGAACTCACTGGTGCGGGGGGAGTGGATTGAGGAGAACGGTCAATGGAAATATCAGCATGACGATGGCAGCTTTACAAGAAATGGCTGGGAAGAGATAAAGAATGATTGGTATTTCTTCGATGAGAACGGATATATGCAGACCGGATGGCTGGAATGGGAAGGAGAGAAATACTATTGCATGGAAGAGTCCGGGAAGATGGTCAGAAACGGCACTACCCCGGACGGTTATCTTATGGATGAAAATGGTCGTTTGAAGAATGATTAGGATCTTCGTTGATCGATTGGCTTATGGCCCCGCCAGGAATGGCGGGGTCTTTCATTTGGTATTTTCGGTAATATTCCTTGGTTTCCTGGTTTTTAACGGTTTCTGACTGGTTCATAGCCAGAAATTTAGTGAGTTCATAACAGTCAATCCATATTTCGTTATTGCCTTCTTTTTGAGATTCGTCAAATATCAATTGCATACCAAAATGAAGGTGGGGGTCGTCGATATTGTTGGTATTTTCCGTACGGCTGTAACCGGTGCGTCCCAAATAGCCGATTACGTCGCCGGCCTGAACATAGGAACCTTCTTTTAATGTTTTGTGATAGGGATAGTTTCGTCGTAAATGGGCATAATAATAATAGCGTTTTTTGTCAAAGCTACGGATACCCAGCCGCCAGCCTCCATATTGGTTCCACCCGATTGCCTCTACATAGCCGGATTCTACAGCAATTATGGGAGTGCCTACCTGCCCCATCATATCATGTCCCAAATGCTGGCGTTTAAAGCCGTAGCTGCGGGCAACGCCGAAATCGTCATAATCGTGATAAGGGTAGTTCTTAGCGATAGGCAGGAAAGCTTTCAGGCCGTATTTTGTCACCCACACCGGTTCGCCGCTTGTTTCATCAGGAATTTGAATATCATAAGTTCCCACCATTCCTCCCAGGACCGCGGTATAAGCTTCTAAATAGTAGGGATAATATTTTAAGTCTGCGGTCAAGGAGTCCATGGTAACACCTTCCTGCAGTTTAGCAGCCAGATCATCTAAATGGCTGGGCTTAAAACGTGAGAAGTCACCGCCGTATCGGGCGCCCAGGTAAGCGAGCAATTCCAGCCAGTCAGGGTGGATTTCTTTTCCATAATTGTCGACATCCAGACGCAAAGCATGCCGCATGGCCTCTGCAGTAACGTCAAAATCAACCCATTTAATATAATTTTTGGCATTGGAATCACTTGCTTTTGCAACATTGGCAGCCGCTTCCTGCGCGGGGGAAGAGGGCTGAGGAAGCAAAGGGCTAATAAGCAGGGTAAGGATTAAAAGCTCACTCAAAATCAGTACGGAAACAGGTTTTGAGGATGGAGAGGCCGGAGAGTTTTGTTTTAGTTTCATCAGATATCCTCCCTTTTGCATGTATGCACTCCGTATGTGCGTATATTTCCAGGAAGACGATTTTGCTTCCTACAAATATGTATATGCAGAAGGAAGGGCCGAATATGTCCCGATTTAAAGAGTCAGGATTTCTTTATCATCCGGTACATTTAAATTGCCATGGTAATATTCGCGGCCTTCGGCCAGATAAAGATCTTTGCGATGCCCAAAGGTTTTATCTTCCGTATGCCATAAAACGAGATTGGGGATGTTTAGTTGCCGGGCCAGCTCGCAGGCATCCTTTACGGTGCTGTGATGTTTCTCGTACGGTTTGAATTTTTCTCGATCCCGATACAGGCAAAAAGCCTCATGAAGAAGCCAATGGCTGCCTTCCACATAAGGTCTGCACAAAGGGTTGTACGGTTCGTCACCTGCGCAGGTCAGACGTTTTTTGTTCTTCAGGACAGTAGTAAAGCCATACTGTTTGGCTTTGGTGGAGTGAATGTCAAAAAAAGTAATTTTGTAATCGAGGACAGAAAGAGTTTCCCCATCGTGAACAGGAATCAGAAGGATACGGTCTCCGATAAGGCGGCACAGATTTTCCTGTAAAGTCAGGCGGCACATGGTATCGATGGCCGAAGTTAGCTCCTGGTGGCAGTAAATCGACAGATTTCCTTCATAAGTGCCGGCTTTCATCCGGCTGGAAATAAAACGGACAATCCAGACAATGCCAAGAAGGTGGTCGGTATGCTTATGAGTGACAAAAATATCGTGGATTTGGTTTAAGTCTACCTGCATATCTTGCAAAATTCCCATAATGCCGTTGCCGCCTCCGGCATCTACCATAAAATAGCGATCCCCGTCACGGATGGCGAAACAAGTGTTGTAGTAGCGGGTAACAGCGGCATTTCCTGTGCCAAATACATATAGTTGTTCCATAAGAATTCCCCCTCATTGCTATACTTGTGAGTATGATAGTAATTTTTGATAAACAAAAAGCCCTGTACATCATACAGGGCAATATGCAACTGGAGACAATAGGACTCGAACCTACGACCCTCTACACGTCAAGCAGATGCTCTCCCAGCTGAGCTATATCTCCATTGGTGTTATTATAAACCAAATTGAATCATTTGACAAGTAGTTTTATGGATTAAAAATGAAAGTAAACTTATGATTGTAGAACGGACGGGAAATGTGGTACAATCTTATTGGTAACAAAGGGATAAAATTTTGGGAGGAAGAGATGAGGGATTTAGCATATTTAAAGTTGCTGGCAAGAGAATATCCGAGTTTAAAGGCGGCATCCAGTGAAATTATCAATCTAATGGCCATTTGCCAGCTTCCTAAAGGAACGGAATATTTTTTCAGTGATCTGCATGGGGAGTATAGAGCGTTTATTCATCTGCTTCGCAGCGCATCCGGGATTATCCGGGAAAAAATCCGGGATACTTTCGGCCATATTATTCCGGAAGACGAACAAGTGGCTTTGGCAAATTTAATATACTACCCGGATAAAAATTTGGCTCAAATGGCGCAGGAAAAGAGGAATACGGAGGATTGGAAGAGGATTACCATATATCGGTTAGTTCAAATCTGCAAAGAAGTTTCTTCCAAATATACCCGCTCCAAGGTGCGAAAGAAAATGCCGGCGGAATTTGCCTATGTTATTGATGAACTGCTGCATGTAGATTATAACGACGACAATAAACGGGTGTATTATGAAGAGATTGTTTGTTCTGTGATTAAAACCCATGTAGGGGATGAATTTATCATTGCCTTATGTGAGTTGATTCAGAATTTGACTATTGATAATCTTCACATTATCGGAGATATTTTTGACCGGGGACCAAGGGCGGATATTATTATGGAAGAGCTTATGCAGTTTCATGATGTGGATATCCAGTGGGGGAACCATGATATTTCCTGGATGGGAGCGGCTATAGGGAATGAAGCATGTGTCTGTAATGTGCTGAGAATTGCTATCAGTTATAACTGTTTTGATGTGTTAGAGGATGGTTATGGCATAAATTTGCGGCCGTTGTCTATGTTTGCGGCGAGAGTTTACAGAGATGATCCATGCAGTCGTTTTACTCCCAAAATCCTGGATGAGAATATTTATGATGTGGTAGATCCGGGATTGGTGGCGAAAATGCACAAAGCTATCGCGGTAATTCAATTTAAGGTGGAAGGCCAAATTATCAAACGCCATCCGGAATATGAGATGGAGGGGCGTCTGCTGCTGGAGGCAGTAGATTATGAAAAAGGGATCGTGACAGTGGAAGGAAAAGAATACCCGATGCTGGATAAGAATTTTCCTACAATTGACCCGAAAGAGCCGTTGAAGCTTAGCGAGGAGGAGCAGGATCTATTGTATACATTGACGCTTTCCTTTAAACACAGTAATTTGCTGCAAAAGCATATTCGTTATATGTATTCCAATGGTGCCCTGTACAAATGTTATAACGGTAATCTGTTGTATCATGGGTGCATTCCCATGAAAGAGGATGGTAGTTTTGAAAAGATGAATTGTAACGGAAAGATGCTTGGTGGTAAAGAATTGATGGATTATATTGCAGAGGAAGTCCATAAAGCTTATTTCCTGAAAGAAAGAGACCAGGAGAAGGCAGACGCCAGAGATTTAATGTGGTATTTGTGGTGCGGCGCTAAGTCGCCGGTATTCGGCAAGGAAAAGATGACGACTTTTGAAAATTATTTTATCGAGGACAGGGCTACTCATAAAGAACGGATGAATCCTTACTATCAATTGAGCCAGCAGGAAGAGATTTGTGATAAGATTTTGAAAGAGTTTGGCCTTTCTACTGATGGAACACATATTATTAACGGACATGTTCCCGTAAAGATTAAAGACGGAGAAACGCCGGTAAAAGCTAACGGCA
This sequence comes from uncultured bacterium, assembly GCA_947383005.1. Lineage (GTDB taxonomy): Bacteria > Bacillota > Clostridia > Lachnospirales > Lachnospiraceae > Brotaphodocola. The sequence goes on from CANDBT010000017.1 coordinate 82,451, forward strand.
AATTATTCATTATCGACGGCGGATTGTCCAAAGCTTATCAAAAGCATACTGGTATTGCCGGTTATACGTTGATTTATAATTCCCATCATTTGGCGCTGGCAGAACATATGCCTTTTGATCCGACAAAAGAGAATACACCAAGGGTTTCCATAGTAGAAAAGATGAAAAAACGGGTGATGGTGGAAGATACCGATAAAGGCGTGGAACTGAGAGAGCGTATAGATGATTTGAAAGCCCTGGTGAAGGCTTATCGCCAAGGTGACATCCGGGAACAGAATAAGGTCGGAAATAGTGGGTTTGTGACAAAAATCTAAACAATTTGTAAATTTTTTTCGAATGGGGTTGACGAACAACCCCATTATTTGTATAATAAGGCCGTAACATTATTTAACAAATATGTAACATTTTGAAATCAAATCTTAAAGATTGGAGAATAAAAATGAGAAAATATAGTTTATATATCGTTGCGGCAATGCTTTCTGCCGGTGTGATGATGTGGGGGACTCCTTTTGTTTCTTACGCGGAGCAGGAAGGCAGTACAGTTATGGTGGAGGCTATGGAGACGGATACGGCAGCCAGTGATGATGTGGATTTAAGCACGGATGAAGGGACGGCTGCTTCGTCGCCTGTATTGGAAGCGCCTGTTGATGAGGATACCGATGAGGAAAATGGTCCGGATTTAGCTATTCAGGCGGCAGCGCAGGCCAGGGCGCAGGCTGAGGCCGAGGCGAAAGCGGCTGCTGATGCTGCTCAGGCTGCAGTCAGGACGCGGCAGGGATTGGTAGATTATGCCATGCAGTTTTTAGGAGGGCCTTATCGCAGCGGCGGCAATGATCCTCATACAGGAGCCGATTGTTCGGGTTTTGTAAAATATATTATGCAGAATGGAGCGGGAATAACCATGAACCGTTCTTCTGTCACCCAAGCTACGCAGGGAAGGGCGATCAGCGCCAGCCAAATGCAGCCGGGGGATTTGATTTTTTATGGCAACGGTTCTCATATTAACCATGTAGCCATGTATATCGGGAACGGACAGATTATCCATGCTTCTACATATAAAACCGGGATTAAGATTTCCAACTGGGATTACCGGTCACCGGTAAAAATTATCAGTGTATTGGGTTGAAAAAAGTTAATAAAAAGTGCAATGGATTTTATAGTAAAAGCCAGACATAATTGTCTGGCTTTTTGGGAGTATAAATAATTAATAAGGCTGAAGAAAATAAATTTAAGGGGAATTCATCTCCTTCCTTTTGATTATACTAAATCCGGTTGCAAAAAGCAAATAGAAATTCTCGTTAAAAATAAATAGTGGAAACGAATATTCTAAGCGAAAGCAGCCATACTACTCCTGTAACAAATCAAATTGATTAACCAGGAGGTAGAATCATGAAAGACAATTATAACGATATGGACAACAGCAGAAATTGTCACAACAACAATCAGAACAACAACCAGAACAACAGCCAGAATAACAACCAGAACAACAGCCGCAACAGCAGCCAGAATACCAGCCGCAACAGCAGCCAGAACACCAGCCGTAACAGCAGCCAGGATTCCAGCCGCAATAACAGCCAGAACAGCAACCGCTGAATGTTTTCCGTTTAGCGAAGGATAGGTACGGTCGCCCGATGCGGCCGGTATGGTGAAAAAAGACGAGAAGTAAAAGCCGTCCTGGGACAAGGGGCGGCTTTTTACATATACTAATAGTAAAAAGACAAGATAGGCAGCAAGGAAATGTGGTATGTTATCAGTGCGGCACAGTTGGAACAGTACTTAGAAGAAAGACGATGGATTTTTCTGGTGGATTTGCGAGATCGGGAATCCTATGCTCAAGGCCATATTCAGGGAGCGGTTAATATACCTGATGAGGAGCTTTGGGAAAGATTGAGCGAGTTGCCCAGGAATCAATTAATTGTCCTGTATTGTTACCGGGGGCCACGTGGTATGTTGGCGGCCAGGCAATTGGCCCGCTATGGATATCAGGCAGCAGATATTTGCGGAGGAATTGAAGCGTATAGGGGCAGATATTTGGTAAAATAACGAAATTTGCATTCAGCTTTTGCCGTAGTCCAGATTTTTGCGATTTTTGAAAGGCTTTCGTTGACAATGATATAAGCAGGCTATAAAATAATAATGCAAAGGAGAATGAAAATGGATTATATGTTTGCATCGGATATTCATGGTTCGGCATATTACTGCCGAAAGCTTGTGGAGGAATACCGCCGGTCCGGAGCGGACCGGCTGGTGTTGTTGGGGGATTTATTGTATCATGGCCCCCGCAATGATCTGCCTCGGGATTATGCGCCGAAGAAGGTTATTGATATGCTTAACGAACTTAAAAACGAAATATATGCCGTCCGGGGAAATTGTGAAGCAGAGGTGGATCAGATGGTGCTGGAATTTCCCGTAATGGCAGATTATGCGGTTTTGGCCCTTGGCGGGCAGACGTTTTATGTGACTCATGGCCATATATATAATCCGGATCGTCTGCCCCCGATGAAAGCAGGTGATGTGTTGGCGTATGGGCATACCCATTTACTGCAGGCAGAGGCTCTTAACCAATATTATGTGGTGAATCCTGGTTCTGTGTCTATTCCCAAAGGCGGGAATCCGCCTACGTATGGAATACTAAGAGGTCAGGAATTTTTGATTATGGATTTTGAGGGGAACCTGGTAAAAAAACTTGCTTTTTCCAAAGCATGAGAGAAGGGTGATTGATGTCAGACCGGATATTTGAACTGATGGCTCCCTGCCATTTTGGCCTGGAAGCCGTGCTGAAAAAGGAAATACAGAATCTGGGATATGAAATATCTCAAGTAGAAGATGGAAGAGTGGCTTTCTGGGGCAGTCCGGCTGCGGTATGCCGGGCCAACATTTTTCTGAGGACTGCCGAGAGAATCTTGATTAAAGCAGGCAGTTTCCGGGCAGTAACGTTTGAAGAATTGTTTCAGGAAACAAAGGCTATTGCCTGGGAAAAATTTATTCCGCCAGACGGAAAGTTTTGGGTAAAAAAGGCAGGTTCGGTGAAAAGCAGACTGTTTAGTCCTACAGATATCCAATCCATTATGAAAAAAGCCATGGTGGAACGGATGAAGCAGGCATATGGCTTGGATGCCATTCCGGAGACAGGAAGCCATTATCCGTTGAGAGTGTTTTTGTATAAAGATCAGGTGACGGTAGGGCTGGATACCAGCGGAGAGTCTTTGCATAAAAGAGGATACCGAAGATTGGCCAGTAAAGCGCCCATTGAAGAAACTTTGGCAGCAGCATTGATTCTTTTGACTCCCTGGAAAAGTGACCGGATTTTGGTGGATCCTTTCTGTGGAAGCGGGACATTCCCTATTGAGGCGGCAATGATCGCCGCCAATATGGCGCCCGGCGTGGATCGTTCCTTTCTGGCTGAAGACTGGAAGAATTTGATTCCCCGCAAATATTGGTATGCGGCTATGGATGAAGCGGCAGAGCAGGTGAATCCGGAGATATCTGTAGATATTCAAGGCTATGATATCGATGGGGATATTATCAAGGCGGCGAGGGCTAACGCGCAGACAGCCGGGGTAGATCATCTGATTCATTTTCAGCAGCGTCCGGTCGCGAAACTGAGCCATCCGAAGAAATATGGTTTCCTCATTACCAATCCGCCTTATGGGGAGCGTCTTGAGGATAAAAGCCATCTTCCGGCGCTATACACAGAACTAGGCGAACGTTTTCAGGCACTGGATGCCTGGTCTGCTTATCTGATCACCGCCTATGAAGATGTGGAAAAATATATGGGGCGGAAAGCAGACAAGAACAGAAAAATTTATAATGGGATGATGAAGACATATTTTTATCAGTTTATGGGTCCAAAGCCGCCAAAACGAAATGCGGGGAATAATCGTGTCTGACAGAAGGTTTCGTCTTTGGGTGATCATGGTTTTGCTTGCGGGCACAATAGAAGGCTGCGGCCTGTCTCGGGATTGGCTGCCAAAGAAGGCTTCGGATCAGAGTGTTGATGTCAGAGAACAGACAGGGGATTCTGATGAAAAACGGCCGGAAAGCTTTGAAATCAAAGAAAAGTTGCTGCAAAAAAGGCGGCCGAAGGCCGGAAGCAGGGCCGTGGATGCAAGACGGAATGCGCAACGACAGAGGCAGCAAAAAATCATCCATATTTTGGAAGACGAGCAGTCAGAGCTGCCGGCTCGTTACGATGCCCGGGAGGAAGGGCGTGCAGCACCGGTGCAGGACCAGGGGGAATTGGGTACATGTTGGGCATTCGCTTCTTTATTGGCATTGGAAAATGTATTGCTGCCGGAGGAAAAATGGGACTTTTCCGAGGATCATATGTCCCATGACCCGCATTTTATTCTTGGTCAGGAAAATGGCGGTGAATATACGATGTCGATGGCTTATCTGCTGTCCTGGAGGGGGCCGGTTACGGAGGAGCAGGATCCTTATGGTGATGGCTTTTCCCCGGAGAATTTGGAGCCGGCAAAGCATGTGCAGGAAATCAGGATTTTGTCAAAAGGTGATAAGGATGAGATCAAGCGTGCGGTGCTGGCTTGCGGCGGGGTGCAGAGCGCTTTGTATACTACTCTTCAGAACGAGAAAAGCGAATCACGATATTATAATCGAGAGGAGAAAGCTTATTGCTATCCTTATGAGACTTCTCCCAATCACGATTTGGTAATTGTCGGATGGGATGACAATTTCCCTAAAGAAGCTTTTGGAGGGCTGGCATCAGGGGATGGCGCATTTTTGTGCGAAAACAGTTGGGGCTCCCGTTTTGGAGAGGATGGTTTTTTCTATGTGTCTTATTACGACGGAAACTTGGGGGAAACCAATATTTTGTATACTGGTGTAGAGGAAACGGATAATTTTGACAATATTTATCAGAGCGATTTGTGTGGATGGATTGGTCAGCTAGGTTATGGAGAAGATACGGCATGGGCAGCCAATGTGTATACGGCCACTCAGCGGGAGGACGTCGCGGCAGTCGGATTTTATGCTACAGACAGAGAGACGGATTATGAAGTTTATGTGATAACTCAGATACCTCAAAATCTGCAGGAGGTACCTCAGGCACTTCAGAAAAAAGAAGAGCCATTGGCAAAGGGCCATTTGAAACATGCCGGTTATTATACCATTTCGTTGAAAAAATTGGTAGAAGTGAAAGCGGGGGAGCGTTTTGCTGTGATGGTTCATTTGACTACGCCAGGAACCATTCATCCTATTGCGATTGAATACGATGCCAAAGACGGAAAAAGCCGGATTGATTTGGCTGACGGCGAGGGTTATATCAGTCCCCGGGGGAATCGCTGGGAGCGTGTGGAGGGGGAACAGGCGTGTAATATCTGCCTGAAAGCCTATACTTATATCCGGTAAGTATTCGGGAATTGGAACAGGGCTGCCGGGGGGGCATCTTCTTGTCCGCTCTACGCCGGATAAGAAGATGGGTGATTTAAACAATGTGGAATTTGACATAAATTTGGTTTACAAGCAAGCTTGCCGTTTCGAATCCATGTCGATTCCCCGCTGTCTGAACTGTTAGCAAATATGTTGCTGTTCACTGATACCCAGATAACAGCAACTCAGGCTGCCATTTGAAATCACCTGCGGCGATGAGCAGCCTGGTTCGCTGCCATTACGTGCATCCCCCATGCCAAGCAGCGTGGTGCTTGACATGGGAGTGAACAGTATCGCAAATATTCATAATGAGGAGAGTATGATGAAACACAGGATTATTTTTGCTACCGGAAATGCCGGAAAAATGAGAGAAATCCGTTTGATTTTGGGAGATTTAGGCTGTGAGATTGTATCAATGAAGGAAGCAGGAGCTAACCCTGTGATTGTTGAGGACGGAAAGACCTTTGAAGAGAATGCGGAAATCAAAGCCAGGGCGGTCTGGGAATGTACTGGCGATATTGTATTGGCAGATGATTCCGGCTTGGTCGTCGATTATCTGGGAGGTCAGCCAGGGATTTATTCGGCCCGGTATATGGGCGAGGATACGTCATATGAGATAAAAAACCAGGCGATTATTGACCAGCTTACTCACGCTGAAGGACGGGAAAGAGCGGCAAGGTTTGTTTGTAATATTGCAGCGATACTGCCGGATGGCCATGTGCTTCATACGGAGGCAACTATGGAAGGGGTGATTGCCCAAAAGCCGGCGGGGAACGGTGGTTTTGGCTATGATCCGATTTTGATGATTCCTGAGTATGGAGTTACTTCGGCAGAATTGACGGTTGAGCAAAAGAACAAGATAAGTCATCGGGGAAAAGCGCTGGAAGCGATGAAACAGGAGTTAAAACAGATTCTTGGGGAGGAATCTCGATGAAAAAAATTTTAATTGTAAGTGACACGCATCGGAAAGATGATCATTTGGAGCAGGTGATCAAAGAACAAGTGCCTCTTGACTTTTTCATCCATCTGGGAGATGCTGAAGGCAGCGAAACCCTGATCGAGGAGTGGGTAAACGAGGGATGCCAGTTGGCTATGGTTATGGGAAATAATGATTTCTTTTCTTCTCTGGAACGGGAAATAGAGTTGGAATTGGGACCACATCGGATTCTGCTGACTCATGGACATTATTATAATGTTTCCCTGGGACCGGAGGGACTTTATCAGGAGGCAGTAGATCGAAACTGTGATATTGCCATGTACGGCCATACTCATCGCCCTTATCTGGGAAAAATAGGTCAGGTGACGATTTTGAATCCGGGAAGCTTGTCATATCCCAGACAGGAAGGCCGCAAACCTTCCTATATGATTATGTATATGGAGGAGGACGGAACCGTGCGCTACGAGCAGCACTTTATTTCCTAGCGCCCGGCAAAGTGTACAGATTGTACATTTTGCCGGGGAAATCGAAGATGAAAGCGGAGGCAGGGTGAAAAAGTGGGGACGAAAACTGGTAAATCGTATCAAGGCAAAATTTGGGAAAAATTTTGGTTGACAAAGTGGAATGATTGTTATATAATAGGCTTTGCGTTGGTCAGCAATCCTTATGATGCGGGATGACAGCATTCCATATTTCGGGGTGTGGCTCAGTTTGGCTAGAGCGCCTGGTTTGGGACCAGGAAGTCGCAG
>CANDBT010000018.1 GCA_947383005.1 uncultured bacterium
GAACTCTTATCAGGGAAACTCAAATTTCCATAGACACAGAATTCTTTACATCCTCGAAGAAATTTGAAAAAGATAATGTTCCTGCTTAATGTTTCTGGGAATGATTCTTGGCAAATGTTCGGCCTCTTTGGATTTTACCCGGATTTTAGCAAAGGGGTTATCGCTCCCTAAACGTTCTTCTTCCTCGAGGTATTTGTAAAAAGCTTTTATGCTGGCAATTTTGCGTTTGACTGTTTTTTGGCGGTATTTTTTATGCAATCCGGTTATATACTCTTCGATTTTTGGTTTGGAAAGAATATCTTTTTTTATATAAGATAGATATTGTTTTAAATCAATTTGGTATGCTTTTAATGTATTATTATTCAATTCTTTACGATATTGGCAAAATTCGATACATTGTTTCATTTCTTTTATCGCATCCATATCAACGGCTCCTTCTTCTATGGTTTTGGTAAGTTTGTTTCATTATACGATAAATCGCCCTAAAGGGAAACCTGATTTTTTATCTTGAGATTTTACAGCTATTTCTTGAGAAAAGACATAGCCTTGTTATTTGATTTGTTGTAGAATAAACGAATAATGTATAGTAAACGACAAAATATTTTGTCGTTTGCTATAACGCTTAACTGAAAATTAAGGTAAGGCATGCAATGGCCAAAGAGGCAGACAAAAGGAGAGGAATATGTTGTATCCAAGAGAAAATGAAGTGCGTATGGTAGCGGACTTGTCAGGAATTTGGGATTTTAAGCTGGGAGATGAGAAAGAGCCGGGAGAATGCTGCGATGAATTTTGGGACGGGGAAACGATTGCCGTTCCGGCTTCTTATAATGACCAGAAAGATGACCGGGCTTATCGTGAGCATTATGGCTGGGTCTATTATCAAAGGGCATTTACCATACCCCGCTGCTGGCAGGGGGAGAGGATTGTGCTGCGGTTTGATGCCGTAACCCACCGGGCAAAGGTTTATCTGGACGGAAGATTGGCGTGCGAACATAAAGGGGGTTTCCTGCCGTTTGAGGTGGAACTTGACGGGCTGGCGGCTGCGGGACAGCGTGTGAGGCTGACTGTGGCGGTGGATAACCAGGTGAACCATCATACGCTTCCTATAGGAAATGAAGGGAATATGGCGTTTTTCGGCTCGGATAATCCGGGAGTGCCAGGAGTGGAAGCGGCTAAGTTGTGGAGAAAGCCGAAAAACCAGCCCAATTTTGATTTTTTCAATTATGCGGGAATCAACCGTCCGGTAAGGCTTTATACAACGCCTGCGGTTTATGTGGAAGATGTTACGTTGGTGCCGGATATCTGCGGTGAGGATGGCTTGGTAAAGTATGAAATCCGGATTGGCGGAGCGTCAAAAGAGGAAAAAGCTAAACATGAGGAAAATGACGGGGATTTTGCTGGCCAGCCGCTGGTACATGTGGATATTTTCGATGCCCAGGGCCATTGTGTCGCTGCCGCGGATGGAACGGCGGGAGAGATAACGATACCGAAAGCCCGTTTCTGGTGGCCTTGGCCGAAAGAGCCGTATTTGTATACGGCAGTTATCCGCTGCGGCGAAGACCGTTATGAGCAGAAGCTTGGGATTCGCACGGTTAAAGTGGAAGGAACACAATTTTTGATTAACGGAGAGCCTTTTTACTTCAAAGGTTTTGGCAAGCATGAAGATTCGGCATTCCATGGCCGGGGGCTGGATCAGTGCCTCAATGTAAAGGATGTGAATTTGATTCACTGGCTTAATGCCAATTCATTCCGCACCAGCCACTATCCCTATGCGGAGGAGATGTATGACCTTTGTGATCGGGAGGGGATTGTGGTGATTGACGAGACGCCGGCGGTAGGCATTGCCTCGATAGAAGGGAAAGACCCTTATCGGACGTTCTCTGTCCGTAAGCATCATGAACAAGTGCTGCGGGATCTGGTTGCGCGGGATAAAAACCATCCTTGTGTGGTGATGTGGTCTATGGGAAATGAGCCGGATACGGAACATTATCCGGAATCGGCTTATGAGTATTGGCATTCGCTTTATGAATTGACCCATCAGCTTGATCCGGCAAACCGTCCGGTGACGTTTGTCTGCTGCCAGAATAATTATGAGCGGGATATCGTGACTCGCACGATGGATGTCGTGTGCATTAATCGCTATTATGGCTGGTACAATCTGTCCGGTGATCTTGATGCGGCGTGTTACGGACTGAATCAGGAACTGGATTTTTGGGAAAAACAGAAAAAGCCGGTTATGATAACCGAATACGGCGCGGATGCCATTGCCGGTATTCATGAATGCGTGGCGGAAATGTTCAGCGAAGAATTCCAGATGGAATTTTATATGCGGCAGAACGCGGAATTTGATAAACGGAGGTTCTTTATCGGGGAGCACGTGTGGAATTTCGCGGATTTTGCCACGATTCAGGGGTGTATGCGGGCAGACGGCAATAAAAAAGGACTGCTGACCAGAGATCGGCGGCCGAAAATGGCGGCTCATTATTTCCGGAAACGATGGAAAGAACTGCCTAATTTCGGCTATAAAAAGTAGAAAAGAAACTTAGCTTTTAATTCCTGACAAAGAGAGGATTCCATGGAATCAGGTTTCTTCAAACCCTGATGTCCGTGGGATTTTCTCTTTATATTTTTGTTTGGGAAACATTATTCTTTATTATTTTCCGGGGGAGCCTGCAAATGGGATTGGATATAATCCCTTGGGGATACCCCTTCGACTTTTTTAAAAACTTTACTGAAATAAAAGGCGCTTTCAAAACCAAGCCGGTCAGCGGCTTCATAGATTTTCAGCCTATGCTCCAGCAACAGGGATTTGGCAAGGGTTATTTTCTTCTGAGTGATATATTCAGAAAATCCGATGCCGCAGTTTTTCTTAAAAAGGGCGCTTAAGTAATTGGGGCTGAGGCCGAAAACGGCGGCTACCTCGTTGAGAGTAAGCCGGTCTTCCAGATGGCTGTTGATATATTTTTGCACACTGGAAACCACATGGTCTTTGTATGTTTTGCGCTTGTTTTTCAATACCTGGCAGAGGCCGTCCCGCAAAGTGTTCAGCCATTGGGCTATCTGCACTACGTCTTCCTGCTTGTAGAGGGAACGATAACCGTCCGGGTAGGCGGAAAAAATCTCCTGAAGGGTATTTTCGCCGTCAGGAAGCAGGGACAGGGCCAGATAGAGGATATTGCAGGCTCCGTCCACAGCTTGCAGAAAGCGTTGTGGGTAGGATAAAAACAGCTCCGAGATTTCACTCAAGGTGCGATAGAGGATATCTGTATCAAATTCTTCGAAAGCTTGCGTAAGTGCATTTTTAAAAACGGTAATATTAAACGCATTGCGGCAGGAATTTCCGTTGGAACGGGAAAAGAAGACGATGGGCGCCTGGCGGCTGGCCATGCCTATAGCCTGGCGCGCTTCCTGGTAGGAGGCGCTGATTTTCATGGGGTCGTCCACCGGGCTGCCGATTCCGGCAGAAAGCCATACATTAAAATAGTTATGTACCATCGAGCAGGTGTTTTCCCAGGCTGCACGAATATTTCCCGTTTTCATCTGGGCAGCAGTAGGAAAATGGTAGATTACGGCAAAATGAATTTTGTCAAGGGAAATCACGTAACATGGAATATGCTTGTTTAAAAGTTCCTGAATCATCTGCAGGCTGCTGGAGTAGAGATTCATCTGTTGCGAAATATTCATTTCCCGGGCTATATTGCTGTGAATTTCTCCATGGGAGGCCATATAACAGTTGTCCGAAAAGTCTAATTTGAGATCCCTCATCTGGATTTCAAATTGTTCCCGGCTGTCAAATAAATTATGCAGCAAACGCATAAAAAACTTATCCCGATAGCTTTGGAGCATGGGACGGCCGGAAACCTGTTTGAAGGCTTTGCTGGCTTTGAGTTCTTCCAGCCGTTCCAAAGCCCGGCGGATGGAAGCGCTTAAATGTTCCTCGTCCAGTTCAAGTTTGATCAGGTAGTCGACAACCTGATAGGAGAGGGCTTCCTTAATCAGCGGGAATTCCTCGTAGCTGGTTAAAATGAGGAAAAGCGGGATGGAACCCATCTCTTCTCTACAGGTGCGGGCCAGATCCAGCCCGTTCATTAGCGGCATTTTGATGTCGGTGATGACCAGCTCCGGCGAATATTCGCGGATCATATCCAGGGCAGCCTGGCCGTTCATGGCGGTTCCGCATATTTCAATGCCAAAATCAGCCCAGTTTATCATGGATTTAATGCCGATTAGCACTAACGGTTCATCGTCGGCTATCAATAATTTTATCATTATTTTATCTCCCTATTATATTTATCATGATTCTGACAAGTGACTAATCGTAACAGTTCAGACAGGGCATCTTCTGGCCCGTCTGCGTTGGACAAAAGCCGGGATGTCCATCCGATGGGGAATTTTCCGCCATTTGAACTGTTACGTTTAATCAGCGGAGTGGTTTGCTATGGTGTGAGCAGCAATGGATACTGCCCGTCCGTCAGAGGCAGGAAGAAAGCGGCAGGGCAGAGTGATGGACATAAGGGTATACTCTCCTATGCTGCTTTCGATGGAAATGCCGTAATTTTCCCCGAAATCATATTGTATCCGCTTGTTTACATTACTGATGCCTACATGGCGAAAAAAGTTTGCCGATGACTGGGAATCGCCTTTAAGGACTTTGTCAATCATTTCGTCGGTCATTCCCACTCCGTTGTCTCGGATTGATATCCGCCAACTATGAGATGGCTGCCCATCTGAGCCGAATTCGGCCCGGATAAGGATTTTGCCGGCGCAGCCTTTGGGTTCGATGCCATGAAACATAGCATTTTCAATAATCGGCTGCAAAGTAAAACGGTGAATGAGGCATTGGAGCAGGAGGGGATCATCGATTTGGTAATCGATGGTAATATTTCCTCCGTAACGGTATTGCTGGATCAGGGAATAATCTTTTACCAGATCCAGTTCTTCCCTGAGAGGAATCAGGGCTGAAGTGCCTTTGGAGACATTTTTCATCAGGCGGGCCAGAGCGGTGGTCATCTCCGCAATACCGGTGGCATTTTGAATCGTAGCCATCCATTTGATTGAGTTTAAGGTATTGTAAAGAAAATGAGGGTTAATCTGGCTTTGCAGAATCTGGTATTCCAGGTCTTTTTTCTGTTTCTCATCTTCTACTTTTTTATTCATCAAAGTAACTACATTTTCCGACATCTGGTTGATGCCCTGCCCGATCAGGCCCCATTCGTTTTCCCATTCGATTGCCGGTTCACGGGAGAAATCACCTTGGGAGACGGCCGTGATTTTTTCCAGGATTTTTTGTACCGGGCGATTGATAATCCGGTTCAGCAAGGCATACAGAGTGAGGCCAATCAGACAAAGGACACCGGCAATGCCAACAGTAAGCAGCAGGTAAGCCTGAAATTGGGCCTGATAAGATTTTTCGGAAAGAACCTGGGAAACGAACCAGCCTTCCGGACCAAGGGGACAAGTAATCATGATCCGTTTCCGTCCATTGTCGAGGAGCACCTGGCTGACATGGCTTTCCTCGTTGAAAGCCTGGCCGCTGATATCGGCGAGGATCTGGTATTCTGGCGCGATTTCCACAAGATGGCCGTTCTGGCGGCAGTAGGTATGTTCACCTAAATGGATATAAAGCCGGGCATCTTCCTCCAGCGGAAAAACTTCCAGAAGATCCAGAAAAATGCGTTCCGATATGGAGATATAGCACCAGCCTACGACCCGGGAACCATAAGGGCTGTGAACCGGGCGGATTACGGGAATTACCTGGCTGGCGCTGGCAGATACCAGCGGGTTATCGATAATCGGCCATGGATAAGGGGAAGCCTCCAGTAACGTTTGGAAAATATCCGTTTGGCAAAAATGGTCTATGGTTTGAGGCGTACTGGCAGAGGATGTATCGGAGATCTGCAGATAGTTGCGCCGGTTTACAGGGCTGATAATTACCTGCGTCAGATATTCGTGGGAGGAATTGTTTTGATATTCCTCTTTCAGCCGCTCGTATGCGCTTAAAGCGGTAATCCGCAGGGAAGAATTTTCCGAAGAGATGGAAGGCATCTGTTCCGTATTTTGGAAAGCTTCCAGATAACGGCCTAATTCCATACTGGTACAGCACCATTGGCTGAAGCCGAGAATGTTTTCCATGTGGGAGCTGATATTTCCGGAAAGGACTTGAAGGCTATACTCTGCGGACTGCAACTGGTTTCTTTTTAAAAATGTCTGGAACAAGGAAAAACAGACGGAGATGGTGAGCAAAGTCGTGACGGTGGTAACTGCCGCGGTACTCAACATAATTTTGCTGCGAATGCTTCTGGGCCAGGCAAATTTCGGCATAACAGATTCTCCTTTGTATCATGGCATTTCTTTAATCATAGGCGTTAGTTAAGCATTTGTCAAATGAATACAATTGTTAAATATTACCGGTTTCCGGGAAAAAGTACATATTTTAAAAAATAACAGGTAATATTTATAAGAAAAAAAGAAAAAATGGAAGCTTTTTTAGTAAAAAATCCATTCAGAACAGAAAAAATCTACATTATAATAAACTCATAACAATAAAGGTGCACAACAGTGCCACCGAAGAGGAGGAAAAAGGATGAAAAAAAGACGTTTACTAAGCCTGATGACAGCAGCAGCTATGGCGGGCAGCCTGGCAGCCTGCGGAGGAGGAAACCAGGGCGGGGAGACGACGCCGGCTGCAGCAGGCGGAGGAGAGACGGCGGCGACTACGGCGACGGAGACGGTGGAGGCCAAAGAAGGGCAGACCGTGATGCGCTGGTCGATTTGGGACAAGGATTTGACCGCATACTATCAGCCGCTGATTGACGAATTTGAAAAACAGAATCCGGATTTGAAGATTGAAATGGTTGATTTGGGAAGCTCGGATTACCAGACTGTACTGGGAACCCAGCTTACCGGTTCCGGTTCTGATTTTGACATCGTTACGATTAAGGATGTGCCCGGATATACGACATTGGTAAACAAAGGCGTATTGGAACCGTTAGATGAATATATTGCCAAGGACAATGTGGATCTGGCCGCGTTTAAAGGGCTGACGGATCAGATTACGGTTGAAGATAAGCTGTATGAGCTTCCTTTCCGGAGCGACTTTTGGGTGGTTTATTATAATAAAGATGTATTCGATGCAGCAGGAGTGGATTACCCTACCAATGATATGACTTTTGACCAATACGACGAACTGGCCAGAAAGCTGACGGTGGATGTCCCCGGCCAGGAAGTTTATGGCGCCCACTATCATACATGGAGAAGCGCGGTTCAGTTGTTCGGTATCCTGGATGGGAAGAATACCATTCTCGACGGGACATATGATTTCCTGAAGCCTTACTATGAGATGGTGCTGGCTGAGCAGGAAGATGGCATATGCCAGGATTATGCTACGTTGAAAACTTCTAACCTTCATTATTCGGGCGCTTTCTCCCAAGGGAATGTCGGAATGATGAATATGGGAACCTGGTTTATCGCTACCATGATTGATAAGATTAAATCCGGAGAATACACGGATTGCGCCAACTGGGGAATCGTCAAATATCCTCATGCAGACGGTGTGGAACCGGGTTCTACCCTGGCAACCATTACGGCTCTGTCTATTCCGGCCAGTGCTCCTCATAAAGAAGACGCCTGGAAATTTGTGAAATTTGTCTGTGGAGAAGAGGGCGCGGAGATTATCGCGGCTACAGGCAATATCCCGGCTTTGATGAGTGACGGCATTGCCGACACGATTTCATCCAAAGACGGATTCCCGGCAGATGACGGCAGCAAGGAAGCTTTGCAGACGGCGAATCTTTATCTGGAGATGCCGGTCAGCGCCAAGAGTTCGGAGATTGAAATCGTACTCAACGAGGCTCATGATAATATTATGACCGGAAATACCAGTATTGATGAAGGTATCGCAGACATGAACGAAAAGGTCGGAGCAATTCTTGGAGGCGGACAGTAAATTCCTAGTACATCAGGTGCCGCCATAAATGAAAAAACAAACTGAAGGCAGGCGAGAACAATCGCCTGCTTTATTACAAAGTATCCGGCAAAACGCGTCAGTAACGCGTCCTGCCGGATGAAAAGAAAGGCAGGTATTATGGGAAAGAAGACAATTGACCCGGCTTTGGTACAAAGCAAACTGTCGGTATGGGAACCCCGGCTGGCCGAGCTGCAGCGTCAGGCAGAGGCGGAGACAGACCCCAAAAAGAAGCTGAAGCTGGGAAAGCAAGTTGATCGGACCAGGGATAAAATCCGGCAGATAAAAACAGGGGAGCGTTTCAGCCGTCAGACAAAACGGGATATGGTGGCCTATTCTTTTATTTTGCCTAATTTTATCGGCTTCGCCGTTTTCACTTTGGGTCCGGTGATTTTTGCATTTGTATTGGCGTTTCTCAAATGGGATGGGAACAGCCCCATGGAATTTGCCGGTTTTGGCAATTTCGCGCTGATGATAGGCAATACGCGTTTTCTGGCATCTTTGCGAAACACGGTAATTTATTGCGTGGCGACGGTGCCGCTGACATTGGCGGTAGCATTGGGATTGGCAGTCCTTTTAAACCAAAAGATAAAGGGGCGTAATTTTTTCCGTACCGTAAGCTTTTTCCCGTATGTAGCGTCGTTGGTGGCAGTAGCGGCCGTGTGGAATATGTTGTTTTCCCCGGCAAAAAGCGGCCCGATCAATATGGTTCTCTACAGCCTGGGGGTGGCTGCCAAAAGCCTGCCCAAATGGTCGGCCGATAAGGATTGGGTAATGTTTACCGTGGTGCTGTTTTCCGTTTGGAAAAATATGGGCTATTATATGGTTATTTATCTGGCCGGGCTTCAGGGGGTCAACGGAGAGCTTTATGAAGCTTGTGCCCTGGACGGCGCCAACACCTGGCAGCGCTTTTGGTATATTACGCTGCCTCAGCTAAGGCCCACAACCTTTTTTGTTACCATTATGCTGACGATCAACTGCTTCAAGGTTTATGATATCGTATATATGCTGGCAGGAGGAAGCGTGGGAGTGCTGAACGAGTCGGCTATTGTACTGGTATATCATATTTATGAAGAAGCGTTCCGCAACTGGAATCTGGGTTATGCCAGCGCAGTAGCGATGGTGCTGTTCCTGATGGTACTGGCCATTACTCTGGTACAGTTCCGCGGAGAAAAGAAATATGCCAATTAGAGAGGAGCCGTGCAATGAAAATTAAGAATACGAAAACAAGAGTTATGCGGGTGATTCTCTATGTGGTGCTGATCGCCCTGGCCCTGGTCATGCTGGTGCCATTTGTGTGGATGCTTTCCGCGTCCTTTAAGCTGGATAAAGATGTATTTATTTTCCCCATTGAGTGGATTCCCAAGAATCCCCGCTGGAGGAACTATGTGGATATATGGAGCAAAATCCCGTTGATGAAATTTGTGGTAAATACGGTAAAACTGACTTTGATTGTGACTTTTTTACAGCTTTTGACCAGCAGTTTTGCCGCCTATGCTTTTGCCAAGCTGGATTTTAAAGGCAAGGACACGCTGTTTTTGGCTTATATTGCTACGATCGCGGTACCCTGGCAGGTATATATGGTTCCTCAATTTATGATGATGCGGTCAATGGGACTGGCGGACACTCATCTGGCAATCATTTGCCTGCAGGCATTTTCTGCCTTTGGTGTGTTTATGATGAAGCAGTTTTATGAAGGGATTCCTTCGGAATTGTGTGAGGCGGCCCGGATTGACGGCATGAACGAATATCAGATCTGGTATCAGATTATGCTGCCGTTGTCTAAGCCTTCGCTGTCAACATTGACTATTTTTACGTTTGTTAATACCTGGAACGACTTTTTAGGACCCCTGATCTATCTGACAACAGAATCAAAGAAAACGCTGCAGTTGGGACTGCGGATGTTTATCAGCCAGTTCGGGTCGGAGTATGGGCTGATTATGGCAGCTTCCGTGCTGAGCCTGATTCCGGTGCTGATTGTATTTTTGTCCTTGCAGAAATATTTCGTGGAAGGCGTGGCGGCTTCCGGCGTGAAGGGGTAAGACATCTTGCCGGGCAGACGGGCAGGAAAATGTCCCGTCTGCGCCGTTACAAAAATTTGGGGATTGCGAGGTGGTTTTTGTGAGTTGGGTCACGGATCGGGAGTTGGCAAAAAAGCCGGAGATTTCCGAAGCGGAGGTGGCAAAAGCCCTGGATGGGGCTTGCGGGCAGGTGATCCGCAATTTGACGGATTTTACGGATAAATTTCCCAGGGCTTACAGTGAGGACGGTTTTTATCCAGGCGGGAAGAATGTGGACTGGACTACCGGTTTCTGGACGGGAGAGATTTGGCTGGCTTACGAGCGCACAGGGGAAAAACGGCTGCGGGATGCGGGAGAAAAGCAGATGGATAGCTTTCTGAACCGGATTCAGCAAAAAATTGATGTGGAAACACATGATTTGGGATTTCTGTATTCTCCTTCCTGTGTGGCAGGGTATAAGCTTATACAGAGCCAGACAGGCAGAAAGGCGGCTCTTATGGCAGCGGATGCGCTGATTGGGCGTTTTCATGAAAAGGGAGAATTTATCCAGGCATGGGGTTCGCTTGACGCACCGGATAATTATCGGCTGATTATTGATTGCCTGCTGAATTTGCCGCTGCTTTATTGGGCGACGGAGGAGACGGGAGAAAAAAAGTATCAGGAAGTTGCGCAAAAGCATATCCATACGGCTCTGGCAAATGTAATCCGGGATGACTTTTCTACCTGGCATACGTTTTTCTTTAACCGGGAAACCGGGGAGCCGGATCACGGGGCGACTTGCCAGGGGTATCGGGACGGCTCGGCATGGGCGAGAGGCCAGGCATGGGGGATTTACGGAACGGCGATTGGTTATCGTTATACCAGAAGAGAGGATTATATTCCCATATTTGAGGGAGTAACCGATTATTTCCTGCGCCATCTGCCTGAGGATTTGGTTCCCTTCTGGGATTTGGAGTTCGGCGACGGGGATGACCAGCCGCGGGATTCTTCTTCGGCGGCGATTGCTGCCTGCGGGATGCTGGAAATGGCGAAATATCTGGAAGAAGAGAAAGCAAAGCACTATCGGGGGATAGCCCGGCGTCTGGTCAAGGCATTGGCGG
Organism: uncultured bacterium; assembly: GCA_947383005.1. Lineage (GTDB taxonomy): Bacteria > Bacillota > Clostridia > Lachnospirales > Lachnospiraceae > Brotaphodocola. The sequence continues at coordinate 11,085 of CANDBT010000018.1, forward strand.
ATGGATATGCAGTGACAGACCCGGCGGTTTCGAACGGGCTGGTACTTCACAGCACATATTCCAATCATTCTCCTTATAATACCTGTAATCATTATGGTGTGGACGAATGCAATATTTGGGGAGATTATTTCTATTTGGAAGCGCTGACCCGGCTGAGCAAAGACTGGAACGTTTACTGGTAAATTTATTATACTCACAGCAGATTTATCTGGCGTGAGTATCGCGCTGGCTGATGGCGATTGAGGAGAAAATTATGACTAAGCAGGAATTTTTTGCGAGGGGGAACGAATACTTTTTTCTGGATGATCCAAAGGAGGCTGCTGCTTACTGCTGGGAGCATTGGCCGGAGGATTGCCGGCATATTATCCAGGTGGCGTCGGCAGTATGCAGAAATGAGTTCCTATTTGACTTGAACCACGATTTGGAACGGACCTGGGAGCCGGTTTGTTTTGCCCCGCAGGGGCTGGTAGACTGGGAATACCGGCCGGACAGCGACCCGGAGTTCAGCTATCAGTTTAACCGTCACCGTTTTTTTATCTGTCTGGGGCAGGCTTATTGGCTGACCGGGGAAGAAAAATATGTGCGTCATTTTCTGCGTCTTCTTACCGATTGGATGACAAGGGTTAAGCGGACGCCGGAGACGGAAAAGACGGCATGGCGGATCCTGGAGGCGGGATTTAGGGGGGAGTATTGGGGAAAAGCGATTCGTTATTTTGCACAGAGCCCGCTGTTGACGGATGAGATTGTTGATCAGTTTTGCCGTTGTCTCGAAGAGCATGCCGAGTATATTATCCAGATGCACTCGCCCTACCGGTATATGAGCAACTGGGGCATATTGGAAAATCATGGTTTGTTTGAAATCGGCATTGCTATGCCGGACGAGGAAAGAAGGAGCCGTTATACCGGTATTGCCCTGGAACATATGGAGATACAGGCGCGGATGCAGATTTTAGGCGACGGTGTACAGTGGGAACAGTCCCCGATGTACCATAATGAAGTGCTTCATTGTTTTGAGGATGTTTTGCTTCTGGCTTTCCGCAACCATATCCCGGTGCCGGAGACAATCCTCTCGGCAGTCAAAAAAATGGCTTATGCGGATTTGGCCTGGCAAAAGCCGGACGGACGGGAATTTATGACAGGCGACAGCGATGATATGGATATCCGGGATTATCTCAGCATGGCGGCATATTTGTTTAAAGATCCTGTCTTGAAATCCGGCGGCCGGCCGAGGATGGATTTTGAGAGTGTCTGGGATGTGGGGATAGCCGGCGCCAGGGAATATGAGCAGATGGAGGCGGTAAAGCCGGATTTTGTGTCTGCGGCACTTGACGACAGCGGAAATTACTATCTCCGCAGCGCATGGGAGGAAAAGGCAAACCTGCTTCACTTCCATTGCGGCACAATGGGCGCCGGCCATGGCCATTCCGATAAACTTCATGTCGATTTGGTCATTTACGGGGAGGACGTACTGACCGATTCCGGACGATATACTTATGCTGTGGATAAAGGCCGTTTCGCGTTTAAAAATCCGGATGCCCATAATACGGTTATGGTAGATAACCGGTTCTTCACGGTCTGTAAGGACGCTTGGGAATGCTCAAAGCTTTGCCAGCCGGTAAAGCAGAATTACCGTTTCACCGAAAAATATCAGTTTATCCAGGGCGGTCATTTAGGGTATTTGGATGTTCCCGGCGGGGTGATGGTCAACCGTAAAATTATATGGATAAAGCCGGATTTGTACATTATTATGGATGAAATGTATACCGGAGATGAACATACTTATCAGCAGTATTGGAATTTCAGTGATCGGGGAAGCGTGGAGTTGAGCGCTTGCCAACCGGTTGCCGAGCCGAAGCTGCCAGGCCCCGAACAGGCGGGCAATCCTGACCCGACTATCCATAAGGGGCTTGAAAACAAGCGCTATTCTTTGGAAGAGATTAGTACAGGGCCGGTACAGACAGCCCTGTTTACCGGAAAAGAGGCGCAGGCCAGGTTTTTCTTTATGACTCCCGGTTCCGGGGCGGAGCTTTATGAAGGAAAAGTTGCCCGTTACTATAATCGGGCGGAAACACGGCAGGGTATCTGTGTCAAGGCACAAAAGAACGGTTTTGCTTCCCTGCTGACGGTAATCCAGGGCGGCCAGGCAGGAAAGCTTTCCTCTTGCCAGGTCAGAAAATTGCCGGTAAAATCTGCACTGAAAGGAATATACTATCCGCCTTCCATGGCAGAAGCTTTGAAAATCGAAACCCAGGGGAAGGAATACATTGTGATGATTTGTCATCAGGAGGTCAATTCCCCTACCGATTTGCAGGAAGCGGACGGGTGCCTGGGATATGGAAATGTTATTGTATTTGACAAAGCGCTAACCGACAAGGCCGGAACGGTGCTGTGCTGGTAAAAGAAGAATGATACTCCTGAAATTTATTTTCCTGAAATTTTATTTATTATGGAGGATAAAGCTTTGGGGGTATTATTTTTATTTTCTTATTGATTTATAAAAAATAATTTAGTATAGTAGTTAAAGGATAGATTACCGACAGGTACTGGAGAGGAGAAAGGTATGATAAAGGTAGCTGTGGATGCCATGGGTGGGGATAACGCTCCTGGTGAGATTGTAAAAGGGGTAGTGGATGCGGTTGCCCGCAGAACGGACATTGAAGTTTTGCTGGTGGGGAAAACGGACGTAATTACCAGGGAGCTGGCCAGGCATACTTACCCCAAAAATCAGGTTCAGGTCGTACCTGCTTCCGAAGTGATTGAGACGGAAGAACCTCCGGTTAATGCCATACGGCGGAAAAAAGATTCTTCTATCGTCGTGGGAATGAATCTGGTGAAGGCAAAAGAAGCGGATGCTTTTGTTTCGGCAGGAAGTTCGGGCGCCATGCTGGTGGGAGGCCAGGTGATTGTGGGCAGGCTTAAGGGGGTGGAGCGGCCTCCTTTTGGGGCATTGATTCCTACGGAGAAGGGAGTGTCTTTGCTGCTGGACAGCGGCGCCAACGTAGATGCCCGGCCGTCTCACCTGGTGCAGTTTGCCCGTATGGGTTCTATTTATATGGAGCATGTCATAGGGATTTCCAGGCCGCGGGTAGGGATTGTCAATATCGGTGCGGAGGAGGAGAAAGGGAATGCTCTGGTAAAGGACACTTTCCCCCTTTTAAAAGCCTGCCGGGATATTCATTTTACCGGAAGTATTGAAGCACGGGAGATTCCTCATGGCGGCGCGGATGTGATTGTGTGCGAAGCTTTCACAGGCAATGTGATTTTAAAGCTTTATGAGGGAACCGGCGCGACGCTGATTTCCATGGTAAAAAAAGGGATGATGAGCAGCTTGCGGAGCAAGATAGGCGCGCTTTTAGTCAAGCCTGCTTTGAAAAAAACACTGAAAGCCTTTGATGCGTCCCGATATGGCGGCGCGCCCCTTTTGGGGCTAAAGGGCCTGGTGGTGAAAACTCACGGCAGCGCCGGAGCCAGGGAGGTGAGCAATTCCATTATCCAATGCGTGACATTCAAAGAACAGAAAATCAATGAGAAAATAAAAGAAAGCCTGGAAACCGGTGAACAGTAAAGCAGGCGATTTTCAATGGATTTTTGCTTGTAACGGTGAAGGCACTGAACAGTTACAAGAAACAGAAAAATAAAGTCAGGAGAAGAAGCGATGGAGTTTGAAAAATTACAGGGTATTATTGCCGAGGTATTAAATGTGGAGACAGAGGACATAACAACAGAAACCACGTTTGTGGAGGATCTGGGAGCCGATTCACTGGATATTTTTCAGATTGTGATGGGAATTGAGGAAGCATTTGATATCGAGATTCCCACAGAGGCGGCGGAGCAGATTGTTACGGTGGGTGACGCCGTAGAACAGATTAAGAACGCGCTGAACTGAAATCGAGTAGGGGAAATAGTCTCCCCTACTCGATTCATAGGATGTATTTTCCTATGATATGGAAAAGGGGGCACGTGGCAGCAAAGCTTTCACGGCCCCTTTATCAGCTTCTGACCAGGAAAAGAAAGGAGAATTTATGAATCGTGATTTGAAAGAGCTTCAGGATAAGATTGGATACTGCTTCAAGGAAAAAAAGCTTTTGCGTCGGTCCATGACCCACAGTTCATTTGTCAATGAACATCAGATGGACAAGCCGGATTGTAATGAACGGCTGGAATTTTTGGGCGATGCGGTATTGGAACTGGTATCCAGTGATTTTTTATACCGGGAATATGCGGATAAGCCGGAAGGGGAGCTGACGAAGATCCGCGCCAGCATGGTATGTGAACCGACATTGGCTTATTGCGCTTCGGAAATTGATCTGGGTTCCTATCTGCTGTTGGGGCGGGGAGAGGAAGCCACCGGCGGCAGGAACAGGGATTCGGTAGTATCAGACGCCATGGAGGCGCTGATAGGGGCGATTTATCTGGATGGTGGTTTTGCTAGTGCAAAAGAGTTCGTTCATCGGTTTGTGCTGAACGATATGGAAAATAAGCAGCTCTTTTATGATAGCAAGACTATCCTGCAGGAAATCGTGCAGGCGGACGTACCGGAAAGAGTGTTGGAATATGAAGTTTTACATGAATATGGCCCTGACCACAATAAGGTTTTTGAGGTACGGGCGCTTCTTGACAGAAAGGAGATTGGCCGGGGTAGCGGGAGGACAAAAAAAGCGGCTGAGCAGGTAGCGGCTTACCGGGGAATATTGAAACTGAGGGAGCGTGTATGTATTTAAAAACCATTGAAATCCAGGGGTTCAAATCTTTTGCCAATAAGATCCTGTTTGAATTCCATAACGGAATTACCGGTATCGTAGGGCCGAACGGCAGCGGGAAAAGCAATGTGGCGGATGCTGTCCGTTGGGTGCTGGGAGAGCAGAGGATCAAGCAATTGCGTGGAGCCAGCATGCAGGACGTGATTTTTTCCGGTACGGAATTGAGAAAACCGCAGGGGTTTGCCTATGTGGCGATTACTCTGGATAATTCGGATCATCAGTTGGCAATTGATTATGATGAAGTGACCATAGCCCGCCGGTTGTATCGATCGGGGGAGAGCGAGTACCGGATTAATGGCAGCAGTTGCCGGCTCAAAGACATCAACGAACTGTTTTATGATACAGGTATCGGGAAAGAAGGATATTCTATTATCGGGCAAGGTCAGATAGACAGAATTTTGAGCAGCAAACCTGAGGACCGGCGGGAGCTGTTTGATGAAGCTGCCGGCATTGTCAAGTTTAAACGGCGAAAGGGAATAGCTCAAAAGAAGCTGGATGATGAAAAACAGAATCTGATTCGGGTGAGTGATATTTTAGCAGAGCTGGAAAAACAGGTAGGCCCTTTGGCCAGACAGTCGGAGACGGCAAAAAAGTACCTGCAGTTGAGAGAACAGCTAAAAATATACGATGCGAACTTGTTTTTGCTGGAGTCCGAAGCCATTCGCGGACAGTTGGATGAGGTTGAGAAAAATGAGGCTATTGTCTCGGGAGATTTGGAAGAAACATCCCGCCAGTCCGAAGAGATTAAAGAGGCTTACAGCCGTGTGGAACAGGAATTGGCAGGCTTGGATGCGGAGTTGGCAAACAAGCGCAATATGTTGAGCCAGGCGGAGATGGAAAAAGGAAGCCTGGAAGGCCGAATCAATGTGCTGAACGAGCAGATTAATACGGAACAGATGAATGCCGGCCATATCCGCGCGCGGATAGAGGCGATTACAGCGGAACAGGAGGAGAAACAGCAGCAGATTGCGGTTTATGAAAGAGACGGCGCTGGTATCCATGAAGAGGCGCAGATAAGCGCCGGGCGGCTGGCTGAGGCAGAAGAAAAGCTGCGGCAGAACGAGCGGCAGGTGCAGCAGTTGGATGACCGGATTGAGGAGACAAAAAGCCGGATTATTGCCGGTTTGAATGAAAAGGCATCTCTGGCAGCCAGGGAACAGCGTTATCAGGCCATGCTGGAGCAGGTACAGGTCAGGCGCTCGGAGGTATGCCAACGGCTGCTGAAATTAAAGAGTGATGAGTCTGTCCAGGAAGAGTCTGTTTTGGAAGAGCAGCAAAAGCTTGACAAGATAAAGGAAGAATTAGCTTTGCTGGCGGCTGCCCAAAGGGAGCAGGAGAACAGGCTTGCGCAGGGAGAACAGCAGGTATGCAGGCTGACCAGGAGTTTAAATGAGCGGCATCAGGAATACCAGAAGGCATCCACCAGGCTGGAATCGTTAAGGAACCTGGCCGAGCGTTATGAAGGTTATGGCAACAGTATCCGCCGGGTGATGGAAGCCAGGGACCGGGTACAGGGAATCCGCGGAGTGGTAGCTGATTTGATTACTACCGACAAGCAGTATGAGACGGCGATTGAGACGGCTCTGGGAGGAAGCATACAGAATGTGGTGACGGATTCCGAGCGGACGGCCAAGGAGTTGATTGAGTATCTGAAGAAGAATAAATACGGGAGGGTGACGTTCCTACCGTTGACCAGTATTGGCCAGGGAGCCGGATTTTCCCGGCCGGAGGCCCTTAAAGAGACAGGCGTAATCGGGCTGGCCAGCGATTTGGTTCATACGGAGGAGGCGTACCGGGGACTGGCCAGGTATCTGCTGGGACGGGTAGTAGTGGCAGACACCATCGATCACGCCATTGCCCTGGCCAGGAAGTACCGCTATTCCCTGCGGATTGTTACCCTGGAAGGAGAATTGCTCAGTGCCGGCGGCTCCATGACCGGCGGAGCTTTTAAAAATTCCAGCAATTTGCTGGGAAGGAAGCGGGAGATTGAGGAGCTGGAGCAAATGTGCCAGAAGGCCTTTGCCATGGCAGAGCGAATTCAGGGGGAACTGAGCGAGAGCGAAGCATTGTCAGCCAAAATCAGGGAAGAGCTGGAACAGGGGAAAGAACGCCAGCATGAGGTTTCTCTTATTCAGAACACTTTGCAGGTAAATATAAGCCAGATGGAGGAAAAACGTAAGGAAATCAGAGACTCTTCCCAGGATTTTGTGCGGGAAAACCGTCAGTTGGAAATGCAGATTAAAGAGATAGAAAAAAATTGCGCCGTTATCGCTCAGGATACACAGAAGCTGTTGTCGCAAAATGAACAGGATAATCAGGATGCCAGCCAGATGGCAGCCCGGTTGGAGGAGGCGAAGCAGGCGAGAGAAGCTTCCGTTCACAGACTTGAGGAAATTCGTCTGGAAGCTGCTGCTTTAAAACAGAAGGTGGATTTTGTCAGGGAAAATATTCACCGTGTCAAGGAGGAAATCAAACGGCTGGCAGAAGAATTGGCACAGCGTCAGGCAAGCACAGGAGATTCCGGGCTGGTGATCGAGAAAAAGCAGCAGGAGATTGAATGCTTGCGGCAGCAGATTCAGGATTCCATAGAGCGCAGGGAAGCATTGAGACAGGAAGCAGAGGGGCTGGCTGTACGCCGGGAAGACAGGACGAAAGAACAAAAAGATTTTTTCCAGAAGCGGGAAGAGATATCTGCCAGGGCAGGCATGTTGGATAAAGAGCTGTTTCGTCTTCAAAGCCAGAGGGAGAAGCTGGAGGAGAAGCTGGAAAGTCAGACGAATTATATGTGGAATGAGTATGAGATGACTTATAGCGCCGCCGGCCCGATGAGAAATCCGGAATTGACCGCAGTTCCGGAGATAAAAAAGCAGATAAGTGAACTGAAAAACAGTATCCGCGCCTTGGGGAATGTCAACGTAAATGCGATAGAGGACTACCGGGAGGTTTCTGAACGGTATGAATTTATGAAATCCCAGCATCAGGATCTGGCGGAGGCCGAACAGACGCTTTTGCAGATAATCGATGAGTTGGATAAAGGGATGCGCAGGCAGTTTGAAGAAAAATTTCAGGAGATCCGCAGCGAGTTTGACCGGGTATTTAAGGAACTGTTTGGCGGCGGCCATGGTACGCTGGCGTTGGTTGAAGGAGAGGATATACTGGAATCGGGGATTCAGATTATTGCTCAGCCGCCGGGAAAGAAGCTGCAGAATATGATGCAGTTGTCCGGTGGAGAGAAGGCTTTGACGGCGATTTCCCTGCTGTTTGCCATCCAGAATCTGAAGCCGTCGCCTTTTTGCCTGCTGGATGAAATTGAGGCCGCTCTTGATGATTCCAATGTGGATCGGTTTGCCCGGTATCTGCACAAACTGACGAAAAACACCCAGTTTATTGTCATTACCCATAGAAGAGGGACTATGGTGGCTTCAGACCGGCTTTACGGGATTACTATGCAGGAGAAAGGAGTATCTGCCATGGTTTCCGTGAATCTTATCGAGGATCAACTGGAAGACTGACAAAACGTACACTTTTTTACAAAAAGTTGGAGGCAGAAATATGGAAGAAAAGAAAAAAGGTTTTTTTGGCCGACTGGTAGAGGGATTGGCGAAGACCAGGGATAATATTGTTTCGGGGATGGATTCGATATTCAGCGGATTTTCTGCTATAGATGAAGACTTCTACGAGGAATTGGAAGAAACGCTGATTATGGGTGACTTGGGAATTAAAACCACCGCTTCCATTATGGAAGATTTGCGGAAAAAGGTCAAGGAACAGCATATTAAAGAGCCGGCAGAATGCCGTCGGTTGTTGATTGATTCCATCAAAGAGCAGATGAATTTGGGAGAGAATGCTTACGAGTTCGAAAACCGTACTTCCGTGGTGCTGGTAATCGGTGTCAATGGCGTGGGAAAGACGACTTCCGTAGGCAAACTGGCAGGACAGCTCAAAGATAAGGGGAAGAAAGTTATCCTGGCGGCAGCAGATACCTTCCGGGCGGCTGCTATCGAACAGCTTACCGAGTGGGCCAACAGGGCGGGAGTGGATATCATTGCCCAACAGGAAGGTTCTGATCCGGCAGCGGTGATTTTTGATGCCGTAGCTGCGGCCAAATCCCGCCATGGAGACGTATTGATCTGCGATACGGCCGGCCGTCTTCACAATAAGAAGAATCTGATGGAAGAGCTGAAAAAAATCAATCGGATTATTGATAAGGAATATCCGGCCGCTTTTCGGGAGACTTTGGTGGTGCTGGACGGGACTACTGGGCAAAACGCCCTTTCCCAGGCCAGGCAGTTTATGGAAGTGGCAGATATTACCGGCATTATCCTGACAAAACTGGATGGTACAGCCAAGGGAGGCATAGCCGTGGCGATTCAGTCGGAACTGGGAATCCCTGTCAAATATGTAGGAGTAGGGGAGCATATCGACGACTTGCAGAAGTTTAATTCTGGGGATTTCGTCAACGCGCTGTTTGACGTGCGGTGACAGTCCGCCAGAGGAAGCATAATGTCCGGATGGAGGATTTTTTACCCGTCGCGTCAGGCAAAAGATGAGATGTTTGGCGCCTGAAATTTATGCCAAATTCCCCGCCATCTGAATTGTTGCCAGGAAGTAACAGTCCAGGGTGTCTGAACTTGTTGGCAGGAAATAAAAAAGAGGAGAGAAAATCATGGAAGAATTGACATTGGAGCATTTTGAAGAAGCATCAGAGGAAGTGAAGAAAGTCACTTTGGAAACAAAACTGGTTTACAGTGAATATTTTTCCCAGCAGACAGGGAACAAAATTTATTTCAAACCGGAAAATATGCAGTACACCGGCGCTTATAAAGTGCGGGGGGCTTATTATAAAATCAGCACTTTGACGAAGGAGGAGCGGGAACGGGGGCTGATTACCGCTTCTGCAGGGAACCATGCGCAGGGAGTGGCTTATGCGGCTAAACTGGCAGGGATTCATTCGGTGGTAGTAATGCCGACCACCACCCCGTTAATCAAAGTCAACCGCACCAGGAATTACGGGGCCGAGGTTGTGCTGGTCGGAAATGATTTTGATGAGGCATGTGCGTATGCTGTCCGGCTGGCCGGGGAAAAAGGTTATACGTTTGTCCATCCTTTTGATGATCTGGATGTGGCTACAGGCCAGGGAAGCATTGCCATGGAAATTATCAAGGAGCTGCCGACGGTAGACTATATTCTGGTGCCGGTAGGCGGCGGGGGCCTTTGTACCGGTGTGTCGGTCCTGGCTAAACTGCTGAATCCCAAGATCAAGGTAATCGGTGTGGAACCTGCCGGGGCCAACTGCCTGCAGGCTTCCCTGCAGGCCGGTGAGGTGCTGACCCTTCCCTCAACCAGTACGATTGCCGACGGGACGGCTGTCCGTCGGCCGGGGGAGAAGCTGTTTCCTTATCTGCGGGAAAACGTAGATGAGATAATTACGATTGAGGATTCAGAGCTGATCGTGGCCTTTTTGGATATGGTGGAAAATCATAAGATGATTGTGGAGAATTCCGGCCTTTTGACGGTTGCTGCCTTAAAGCATATGGATGTGCAGAAGAAAAAGATTGTGGCAATTTTAAGCGGCGGGAATATGGATGTGATTACCATGTCATCAGTAGTGCAGCATGGGCTGATTCAGAGGGACAGGATCTTTACGGTTTCCGTGCTGCTGCCTGACAAGCCGGGCGAATTGGCAAAAGTCTCCACTCTTTTGGCCAACGAGCGTGGCAACGTGATCAAGCTGGAGCACAATCAATTTGTCAGTATCAACAGGAATGCGGCTGTGGAGCTGAGGATAACGATGGAGGCAGAGGGAACAGCCCACAAGAACCTGATTGTGCAGGCGCTGAATGACGGGGGCTATCGTCCGAAGCTGGTGCAATCAAAAGGAAACGGAAGTTGGTAAGATGAGTAAAATTCAAAGTGCGGCGGCACCCCTCTTGGATAATGTCCGTTATTTTGTCAAATGGACATTGATTTCCGCGCTGATTGGCATAGTTGTTGGTCTGATTGGCTCCGTGTTTGGGCAGATTGTGGTCCAGGTTACCAATATATGGCAGAATAACCATTGGACGGTGTTTTTTATGCCTGTGTCCGGGGTGGTGATTGTATGGCTTTACCGGGTGTTCCATGAGGAAAAAAACAAGGGGACGGATTTGGTGCTGAACTCCATATCCTCCAATGAAGAGATTACTCCTGCCACGGGACTGCTGATTTTTATATCGACTATCTGCAGCCATATCGTGAGCGCTTCCGTGGGCAGGGAAGGCGCCGCCCTGCAGCTTGGGGGCGCGTTGGGGAGCTTAGTGGGGAAAATGCTCCAATTGGATGAAAAAGATAAAAAAATTGCGATTATGTGTGGAATGAGCGCCTGTTTTTCTGCTTTGTTCGGCACGCCACTGGCGGCAGGCATATTCTCTATGGAAGTAGTAGGAATTGGTATTATGTATTATGCGGCGCTGGTTCCCTGTTTGTTCGCTTCTTTTATCGGCGCTGCCATATCCGGGAAAATGGGATTGGTTCCGGAGCATTTTGCGATTGGCACGGTGCCGGAATTTGGGATAACAGGGGCAGGTTTGTCCGTTCTTTTAGGGGCTTTGTGCGCGGCGGTAGGGATTTTGCTGTGTCTGGTTTTGCATCAGGGCGGCACGTTATACCGAAGATATCTGCCGAACCTTTATTGGCGGATATTGGCAGGGAGCGGGATTTATATCGTGCTGACTCTCATCTTTTCTTCCCGGTATTATAATGGCGGCGGACTTCATTTGATTGAGCGGTGTTTCGAAGGGGAAAGCGTGCCTTATTACGCTTTTCTGCTGAAAATGGTGTTTACGGCGGTGGCTATTGGTGCGGGATTTAAGGGCGGCGAAATCGTGCCTACCTTGTGCGTGGGGGCGCTGTTCGGGTATGTGGTGTCGTCTGTGCTCCACGTACCGGTAGGTTTATGCTCTGCTATCGGGATGGTGTGTTTGTTTGTCAGCGTGACCAATTGTCCTATATCTACGGTTTTTATGGCATTTGAACTGTTTGGATTTGAGGCAATGCCTTATTTTGCCCTCAGCATCGCGGTCAGCTTTACACTATCTGGATATTACGGGTTGTATCACAGTCAGAGGTTCATTTATTCAAAAATAAAAATGGAGTATATTAACCGGATATCCAATGAGTAGATATCGGCAGGCTAAGGAGGACAAATAGTGGCAACAAAATTTGAAGAATTAAGTTTGGACGGAAGGATTCTCCGCGCGGTGATGGACATGGGGTTTGAGGAAACCACACCGATTCAGGAAAAGGCAATACCGGTGCAAATGGAGGGGTTGGATATTATCGGACAGGCTCAGACCGGAACCGGCAAGACGGCAGCTTTCGGTATTCCGCTGCTGCAAAAGATAGACCCGAAAAACCGGAAGCTGCAGGCGGTGGCTTTGTGTCCTACCCGCGAGCTGGCGATCCAGGTGGCGGAGGAACTGCGCCGTCTGGCAAAATATATGCACGGGATTAAGATCCTGCCTATTTATGGTGGGCAGGATATCGTGAGGCAAATCCGGGGATTGAAAGACGGAACGCAGGTGATCATTGGCACTCCCGGGCGGGTTATGGACCATATGCGCAGGAAAACGGTAAAGTTTGATCAGGTGCATACGGTGGTTATGGACGAAGCAGATGAAATGCTGAATATGGGTTTTTTGGAAGATATGGAAACGATTCTAAGCCAGCTTCCCCAGGAACGGCAGACAATCATGTTTTCCGCTACTATGCCGGAAGCCATTATGAAAATTGCCCGAACCTTTCAAAAGGAACCTCAGGTTGTCAAGGTGGTAAAAAAGGAACTGACCGTGCCGAAAGTGACGCAGTATTATTATGAGGTAAAGCCGAAAACCAAGGTGGAGGTAATGTGCCGCCTGCTGGATATGTATGCGCCCAAGCTTTCCGTAGCTTTCTGCAACACCAAACGTCAGGTAGATGCTTTGGTGGATGAGCTTCAGGGGCGGGGATATTTTGCTGAAGGGCTTCATGGGGATTTGAAACAGATTCAGCGGGACCGGGTGATGAACAGTTTCCGCAATGGCCGTACGGAAATCCTGGTGGCTACGGATGTGGCAGCCAGGGGAATCGACGTAGATGACGTGGAGGCGGTATTCAATTTCGATATTCCTCAGGATGATGAATACTATGTGCACCGGATCGGCCGGACCGGACGGGCAGGCCGGGAAGGTATCGCTTTCAGTTTGGTCGTAGGCCGGGAAGTATATAAGCTGCGGGATATCCAACGGTATTGCAAGACAAAGATTATCCCCCAGGCCATCCCTTCCCTGGACGATATCACGGAAATAAAAGCGGAGAAGATCCTGGGCCAGGCAAAAGATATGATTGAAGATATGGATCTGAGCAGAGAAGTCCATATTCTGGAGAAAAAGCTTTTGGCAGAGGATTATACTTCTTTGGATTTGGCCGCCGCCCTTTTGCGGATGAGTATGGGAGAGGAAAACCAGGATATTATCGATGATTACCGGGAAGCCCGTTCCCTGGAAGATTTGGACCGATATGGACGGGGAAGCAGGAATTCCGGAGGAAGAGGCGGACGCAGCTATGGCGGGAGAGAACTTGGACGCGATTACAGCCGCACAGGCCGTGGCGCCCGCAGAAACCGGAGCAATGGCATGACTACGTTGTTTTTTAATATCGGCAAAGACCAGAACGTGAAATCCGGGGATATTCTGGGCGCTGTGGCCGGGGAGAGCGGCATTCCCGGAAGGATGATCGGAAGTATTGATATGTATGATAAATATACTTTTGTTGAGGTGCCGGAGGATTGTGCGGACGAAGTGCTGATGTGCATGCAGAAAGTGAAAATCCGCGGAAAAATTGTTCATGTGGAGAAGGCGAAATGATTGCCGAGGGCCTAAAGGTATTGAAATATGTTTCTATTTATGGTAAAGTTTTTATGGATTATCTGGAGTAATCGTCCAAAGCCCGTTTGGGCGGTTGCTATCCAAGACTAATACATATAAACTAGGAGGAAACAAATCATGATTGAAAAAATGGCGGAAGCCGTGGGCGTTACCCCCAAGGCAATGGTTATGGGCTTGATCTTTTTTGCCGTTGCTTTTGTCATTCTTTTTATCAAGCTTACGCTGGATGAAAAGAAGGGGGTGAACAGCCAGGAAAAAGCAGATGTCCGCAAGCTGATTAACAATCTCGTTCCGAATGGTTCCGAATATATGGCGGCATACGCCCACAGTACGGAGTCTTTTGTCGGGCGGGAGGTTTATCATTATTATGCGATAGGATTTCGCCCTGAGGAGACGGATCATTTGTGGGTAATCCCGATTGGGGTGGAATCCGGTAAAATCGTTTATACCCAGTCCATGAAGGCAAGCGCGGAGAACCTGGCTTATGTGGGGGGGAACGCCTACCGGCTGGAATTGCATTTCCCGGGGACAAAAGACAAAATCATCCTTTCCGTGGACGAGAGCAACACCAAATCGGGCAAACAATGCCAGGTAAATATCCAGCAGCCGGAAGAGTCGAAAGCGTTCAAAACTTTCGCGGAGAATTTCCAGGGACGGGTAAATAAGATTCTGGGTGTGGACAAAAAAGGCCGCCAACTGAAATAACGGCTAGTGCTGCATTGCGGAAATAACAGTGAATACAGTGCTTGATATTTTCGTCATCTGTGCGTCTGCAAAGCGACGTTCTACACTCCGTTCCGGTCCTTGCTGAACAAGCGCCACTGGCGCTTAGCAACGTAGCGGTGCCTACGTCTAGCTTTGCAGGCGTGCAGAGGGCGGAAATAGCGAGTGCCGAATTCACTGAAATTTCCGCAAGGTAGTACTAGTACTGTCTTGTGGGAAATACAGCAGCTATTTCCCTTACGCGCTCCTGCGCATAAAAGAAAACGGTTTAGGGAGAGCCTGAACTGTTGCAGATATAAGCAAAAGAAAACAGAAAATAGCGAGGAATAAATCGATGAGTTTCGGAAAATTAATTCGTTGTATAAGAAAAGAGGTCCTGATTCTTTTGGTCATTGGCGGGATGCTGCTTTTTCAGTCGGTTCCGTATATGCTTGTTGCCATAAAACCGGCTGTCAGCTTTGAGGATATGCTGGATGGCACAGAAGTGAAGGAGGGAAGCCGGATAAAAGGAAATGTGGTGTATTCTTTGGATTCTTTCGCCTCGGAAAGTACATACACCAAGCGCAGCGACGGTTCCCGCAGCGGCAGCCGTAAATCCGGGAAATATTATCTGATTCCCACAGCTAGCGGGTTTATTGGTTTGAAATGCCGGCAGGCTGATGTGGCGCTTATGGATAAGCTTACAGACGAGACGTATGAAATCTGGACGTCTTCCGATCCGGAGGCCAAGACAACTACCGAATATTTTGTGCAAGGCCGTGTCGAAAAGATGGAAGAAGGCGTTGCCAAACTTTATCGGGAATATCTGGAAGAACAGGGATTTACGTCTGAACAGATTGAAGCGCTGGGGACTCCTCTGGTGATCCAATATACATCTTTTGGCGCGGTGGCGGTGTTTTTTGCCATCGGCATCGTGTTAATCCTGCTTGCGGTATTGATCGTGTGCTTGAGATACAGAAGACAGGGGACGGGGTCCGGGCTCAGAAGGGCGGAGGATCTTCCGGGCAATCCCCCGGTTCAGCCATAAAGGCGGATGCAGAAGAACTTCGGGAGGGGTAACTGTTCAGATACCCCCTGAACGGTTATCCCGGAAGTACATTAACGAGTGCTTTGACCAGATAAGGAGGAATATCATGGGTGTTAAACGGGTATATGTGGAAAAGAAACCGCAATTTGCCGTGAAGGCAAAGGAATTGCGGGAAGAGATTAGCAGTTACCTGGGAATCGGCGCCGTTACGGATGTAAGGGTGCTGATTCGCTATGATGTGGAAAATCTGTCGGAAGAAACCTATAAACAGGCGTTGGCAACTATTTTTTCTGAGCCGCCGCTGGATTTTGTCTACGAGGAAGATTTTCCGGTTAAGCCGGAGGATATTGTCTTTTCCGTGGAATATCTGCCGGGGCAGTTTGACCAGCGAGCCGATTCGGCAGAGCAGTGTGTGAAGCTCCTTAGAGAAGACGAGAAACCGGTTATCCGGACGGCTACCACATATGTATTGTCCGGCATTTTGACAATAGAGCAGCAGGAAGCGATCCGTTCCTTCTGCATCAATCCTGTGGATTCCCGCCAGGCGGAGGAGGAAAAGCCTCAGACATTGATGACCGTATTTGATGTGCCGTCTGATGTGGCTTCCTTCGGAGGTTTTTGTGATTTTGATGAACCGCAGTTAAAAGAGCTTTATGATTCCCTGAATCTGGCTATGACATTTAAAGATTTTCAGCATATTCAAAAATATTTTCGTCAGGAGGAGCACCGCGAGCCGACGGTGACGGAAGTGCGGGTATTGGACACATATTGGTCTGATCATTGCCGTCATACGACTTTTTCTACCGAGCTTAAGAAGGTGGATATCTCCGGCGGCGATTACGAAGAACCGATAAAAGCAGCCTATCGGCAGTATCTGAGTGATCGGGAAAACATTTATCAAGGGCGGGAGGACAAGTTTGTCTGCCTGATGGATTTGGCGTTGCTGGCGATGAAAAAGCTTCGCAAAGAGGGCAAGCTTGAGGATCTTGAGGAGTCTGAGGAGATTAATGCCTGCAGTATTGTGGTTCCGGTGGAGATTGACGGAAAGACCGAAGAATGGTTGGTGAATTTTAAAAACGAAACTCACAATCATCCTACGGAGATTGAACCTTTCGGCGGCGCCGCTACCTGCCTGGGCGGCGCTATCCGCGACCCGCTGTCAGGGCGCACCTATGTTTATCAGGCTATGCGGATTACCGGCGCCGCCGATCCGACAAAGCCTTTGGAGGAAACGTTAAAAGGCAAGCTGCCGCAGAAAAAGCTGGTCAACGGGGCAGCCAGCGGTTACAGCTCCTATGGCAATCAGATTGGTCTGGCAACCGGATACGTGAAGGAAATTTATCATCCGGATTATGTGGCCAAACGGATGGAAATCGGCGCGGTTATGGGAGCCGCCCCGCGGAGGGACGTAAAGCGTCTCAGTTCGGACCCGGGCGATATCATCGTGCTGCTGGGCGGGCGGACAGGCCGTGACGGCATCGGCGGAGCCACCGGCTCATCGAAGGTTCATACGGAGGCTTCCATCGAAATATGCGGCGCCGAAGTGCAGAAGGGCAATGCGCCTACAGAGCGGAAAATTCAGCGCCTGTTTAGGCGGCCGGAAGTCAGCAGGATCATTAAAAAATGTAACGATTTTGGCGCCGGCGGCGTTTCGGTGGCTATCGGCGAGCTGGCGCCGGGCCTTATTGTGGATTTGGATAAAGTGCCGAAAAAGTATGCTGGGCTGGATGGTACGGAGATTGCCATTTCGGAATCTCAGGAGCGTATGGCTGTGGTGCTGGATGAGCAGCAGGTAGAGCAGTTTTTGTCCTATGCGGCTGAGGAGAATCTGGAAGCCGTGCCGGTGGCTGTAGTGACAAAATCCCCCCGTCTGGTGATGCGCTGGCGGGGAAAGACCATCGTGGATATCAGCCGCGCTTTTCTTGATACCAACGGCGCACATCAGGAAGCTGACGTGATTCTGACGACACCATCCAGACAGGAAAATCCTTTTGTCCGGAATGACGTGGCGGATGTAAGGGAGTCCTGGCTGAAGGTTTTGCGTGATCTGAATGTATGTTCGCAAAAAGGGCTGGTTGAAATGTTTGACAGTTCTATCGGCGCCGGTTCCGTATTTATGCCATATGGCGGGAAATACCAGCTTACCGAGACGCAGACGATGGTGGCCAAGCTTCCGGTCCGGGGAGGCGTTACGGATACGGTCACGATGATGAGTTATGGCTTTGACCCTTATCTTTCCAACTGGAGCCCCTATCATGGCGCGGTCTATGCGATTGTGGCGTCCGTGGCAAAGATTGTGGCATCCGGCGGCGATTTTAGAAAAATCCGTTTTACCTTCCAGGAATATTTTAAACGGATGACACAGGACGCCACACGTTGGGGAGCACCGTTTGCCGCGCTTTTGGGCGCATATCAGGCTCAGCTCGGATTTGGCCTGCCGTCTATCGGCGGGAAGGACAGCATGTCGGGTACGTTTAATGACGAACAGCACGGAGAAATCAATGTACCTTCGACCCTGGTTTCGTTTGCCGTGGATGTGGCCAGCCATAAAGACCTGATTTCGCCGGAATTCAAAAGACCGGGAAGCAAGATCGTTGTTTTCCGGGCGCAGAGAGATGCCTACGATTTGCCTGTATATAGCGCTTTGATGGACGGCTATCAAAAACTTCGCCAGGATATCCAGGCCGGAAGGATTATTTCTGCCTATGCCGTGGAAGGCCATGGCCTGGCCGAAGCAGTCAGCAAAATGGCTTTTGGCAACAAGCTCGGCATACAGATTGAGCATAATCTGGATCCGAGAGACTTTTTTGCCCCGGGCTGGGGGAATATTGTCTGCGAAGTGCCGGACGGCCAGGTGGGCCGGCTGTCCATTTCTTATACCTTGATCGGCCAGGTTACTGACCGGGCGTCTCTGGCCTACGGCTCAGTGGAAATTCCCATGAGCGAAGCCCTGGATAACTGGATGGCTACATTGGAAAGTGTATTCCCCACCCGGTCCGGTGTGCCAAAGGAGCAGGTGCCGGATAACATTCATCAGGAAGGCCGTGTATTTGTCTGTAATCATAAGGCGGCCCAGCCTACGGTGTTTATCCCCGTGCTTCCGGGAACCAACTGTGAGTATGACAGCGCCAGGGCGTTTGAGCGGGCAGGCGCCAAAGTAGTAACGCAGGTGTTTAAAAATATTACGGCGGAGGATATCCGCCAGTCGGTGGAAGTTTACCGCAAGGAAATTGCTAAAGCTCAGATTGTCATGTTCCCCGGCGGTTTCTCCGCAGGAGACGAACCGGAAGGCAGCGCTAAATTTTTTGCTGCCGTATTCCGCAACGAGGGGATAAAAGAAGAGATTGAAAAGCTGCTTGGCGAGCGGGACGGTTTGATGCTGGGGATTTGCAACGGTTTCCAGGCATTGATTAAACTGGGGCTTTTGCCGGAAGGCAGGATAGCCCGTCAGCAAGATGATTCCCCGACGCTGGCGATGAACACCATCGGCCGCCATGTGTCGAAAATGGTTTATCTTAAAGTGATGACGGATAAATCTCCGTGGCTGATGGGAACAAAGCCGGGGTATGTATATTGCAATCCGGCTTCTCATGGGGAGGGACGTTTTGTGGCCAATGAGCAATGGCTGGCAAAACTGCTGGCCAATGGACAGGTGGCGACGCAGTATGTCGATGACCAGGGGAATCCTACCATGGATGAATTCTGGAACCCTAACGGTTCTTATTCGGCGATTGAGGGAATTATCAGCCCGGACGGACGGATTTTCGGCAAGATGGCCCATTCCGAGCGGCGCGGTGAGGCCGTGGCTATAAATATTTACGGAGAGCAGGACATGAAGATTTTTGAGTCCGGAGTCAGATACTTCCGTTGAATAGCGATAAATTTACAAAAGAAAAAGCTAAGCTTTGGGAGGCGCATCTTCTTGTCCGGTTATGCCGGACAAGAAGATGCGCCTCGTGAACAGTAATGTTTTTTATATCATAGGATTCTTGTTCTGAACAGAATCTTGACAGAACTTTCGATTTACAGTATTATGACGTAAACGGCTTGTTTTGATGCCGCAAACCTTTGATGAGGAGACTGAGGAGAATGAGGAAGGTTGTGAAATTTGGCGGAAGTTCCCTGGCCAGCGCAAAGCAGATCAAAAAGGCGGGTGAGATTATCCGTTCGGACAAGACCAGACGATATGTAGTTCCTTCCGCGCCGGGCAAGAGGAATGACAAGGACGAGAAAGTGACAGATATGCTGTATGAATGTTATGATGCGGCCAGTGCGGGCGTGGCTTATAAGAAGCTGCTTAACCGGATAAAGGATCGTTATCTTGAGATTATCGACGGGCTTAATCTGAATTTGAATCTGGATCATGAATTTGACCGGATAGAAGAAAATTTTGTCAAAGGTGTTGGACGGGATTATGCGGCTTCACGCGGTGAATATTTGAATGGCATCGTGATAGCCAATTACCTGGGGTATGAATTTATTGATGCCGCCGAGGTGATTTTTTTTGATGAGCAGGGGAATTTTGAAGCGGAAACAACCAATAAAGAGCTTGCCGAACGACTGGCTCATGTGGAACGGGCGGTGATTCCCGGTTTCTACGGATCCAAACATGACGGAAGCATTAAGACATTTTCCCGGGGTGGTTCAGATGTTACCGGGTCGATTGTGGCAAAAGCAATTCATGCGGATTTATATGAAAATTGGACGGACGTATCCGGTTTTTTGGTGGCTGATCCGCGGATTGTGGAGAATCCCCGGGTAATTGAGACGATTACTTATCGGGAATTGCGGGAATTGGCTTATATGGGCGCCAGCGTGCTTCATGAAGATGCTATTTTCCCGGTAAGGAGGGAAGGTATCCCAATCAATATCCGAAACACCAATAAACCGGATGACAAGGGGACTTTGATTGTGGAAAGCACCTGTCGCAAGCCTCGCTATACAATCACAGGGATTGCCGGGAAAAAGGGGTTTTGTGCGGTAAATATAGAAAAAGCCATGATGAACGCAGAGGTGGGGTTTGGCAGGAAGGTGCTGGAAGTATTTGAGAAATACAATATTTCTTTCGAGCATATGCCATCCGGCATTGATACGATGACGGTTATGCTGCACCAGGATGAGTTTGAGGAGTACGAACAGTCAGTGATTGCCGGTATCCATCGGGCAGTTTCGCCCGACAGTGTGGAGCTGGAATCGGAACTGGCGCTGATTGCCGTGGTGGGGCGGGGGATGAAAGCAACCCGCGGAACCGCCGGAAGGATTTTCTCCGCTTTGGCGCATGCCCGGATTAATGTAAAAATGATTGACCAGGGTTCCAGTGAGCTGAATATTATTATCGGTGTGAAAAATGCCGACTTTGAAGGAGCTATCCGGGCGATTTACGATATTTTTATTTCAACCGAGATATGAGGCGGCCTGCGGAGGGGGAGCCTTCGGCAGGCGAAAGCAGAGTTACTGTTCACACCATGACTAATCACTCTGCTGATTAGTCATGGGACAATACAGTCAGGGAACCAAAGCATATGCCGTTGCGTCCACAGATGCCTGTGACCGTAACAAAAGGAGAAAACGATGGGAATTGGCAGATTATTCAGGCCCAATGTTTTTCTGGCCGCCATTTTGGCGGTTGCTATCCTGGCAGGAGGCTGTGCAGGGCCGTCAACCCGGATTTTGCCGAGGGAAACCAAAGGCCAGCATGAGCCGCCGGAAGAGGTGGTTGTTTTGGAGGAGGGAAATCCCTTTTACCTTCAGGAGGAATTGGATATTTTGACATCTTCCCCCCGCAGCACAGGCAGCGAAGGAGAACAGGAAGCTGTTGAATATATCCGGCAGCTTTTCGATAATTATGGATATGAGGTGAAGCTGCAGCATTTTCCCGTTGAGGATGGCAATGGACAGGAGATTTATGGCACAAATGTGGTTGCTGTGCGGGCAGTTTCTTCCGGCCAGGCGGATATTTTGGTTGTGGGCGCCCATCACGACACGCTTCCGGGAAGCCCGGGGGCCAATGAGAGCGCGTCGGGCGTGGCAGCCTTGCTTGAGATATCGCGGCTGCTTTCCCGTATTCCCACGGACACAGAGTTGCATTTTGTCAGTTTTTCCGGACATCAGTCCGGCCAGGCTGGGATCAGGTATTATGTCCATTCTCTTCCGGAGAACGATCGCCAGCGTGTTATCGGGGCCATCCAACTGGATGCGTTGGGATATGTCCGGGAAGAGGGCATGGTTCGGATGACTGCCGACGGCAGGCCGACTATGTTGGGGGATATATTGGAAAGCGCCTGTCAGGATGTGCTGAAAGAAGAGTGGCCTTATGAACTCCGGCAGCAGGAAACGGCCTGTATATATGCCTTGGGTCAGATTCCGGCAGTTTACATAAGCCAAAAAAGAGAAGCTTATGAGCAGGGATCCCGTTTTGATACTCCTCAGATTGTCAATATTGAACGGGTGTGCCAGATCGTTAATGTCGTAAGCAGAGGGGTTTCTGAGATTATCAGTTTGTCAACGCCTTCCATGCTTGCCAAATCCCGGTATTATAATGATCTCAGGGATGGTGCGTTTGTCCAGAGGAGCGATGTTCCTGTTCCTTTTGGGGAGGAGATGTCCCAGACAGAAGGACGTTTGGGTACGAAAGGCGTTTTAGTGGCGGAGAATACCGATCAGGAAGGACGGCTTTTTCGGGCATATCGCTATATGGTAAAATGGTTTGGCGTAGACCAGATCCTGCTGACGGACTATTATTATACGGAAGATAAGCTGATTGCCGTTTCTATTGATGGAGACGGAGCCGGAGTGGAACTGGAAGAAATGGAGGAACGTCTTGTTTCCGTATATGGTCAGCCGCAGGAAGAGACGGAAACTCCTTATGGTAAGGGATACGGCTGGAATATTGCCAGGCACAGGACTTCGCTTTTGCTGTCGCCGGAAAATGATGGCTATTCGTTGGAGTTGTGGGAGTTTCCTGCAAAAGCCGATCAGTTAGCCATGTATGAAGTATTTTCATCAGACGGTAGCCGCCAGCTTCAGCTCAGGGCGGGCGGGCAGGAAGGATCCGACGTCCGGCTGGAACGGCTGGTATCCTGTATCGGCCAGCTCTTGCCGATGAAAGTGCAGGATAAGGTGGAAGCGGTCAAAATTTATACCGACGGCATAGGAGCGAGCCGGACATATTTGGAGACGTTTGTCCCGGAGACGGAAGACGCAAAAGGCGAAGATATAAATGTCGAGGATCGCCGACGTTATGTTTGGGCGGTTGATTTGGAGGATGCTCTGACAGAAGAAGGAAAATGGCGCAACGAAACCGATACGGTTCGTCAAATCCTTCTTCTTTATGGGGAAATGCTGGGAGAGCTGGATCATGGGCGATATCGGGCGGCTTTTGACAATGCTTTCCCGGAGTCCGGGCAGGGAGATACGGCAGCGGATTTGTCGGCGCCGGAAGGGGCAGATTTAGTCCATCAGCCCCAACTGGGCGTAAAGCCGGGAGATTATATAGAGCCGCCGCCGGATTTTGCCGCCAGTTTTTTGTGGTTTGTCTTGACAGACCGTCCAGAGGAAGCAGACGGTGAATGGGGAGTACGTATAGGCTTTTTTTATCAATTTGATGAATTGGCCGCATACCGGATGCAGATACGGAACAACCTTAAATTAGAAAATTGATGGAGGGAGAACGGGATGTTAGAAAAAATCGATTTATCCAGAACAGTGGAAAAGGAAGTGTTTAAGCAAGTTCAGGAGGAAGAGGGAACTAGGTTGGGACAACTGCAGCGGCGGCTGAAGGAAGCAGGTATTCCCGTGCTGATTCTATTTGAAGGAATGGATGCTGCCGGCAAGGGTGTGCAGATTAACCGTTTGATCCAGGCATTAGATCCCAGGGGATTTGACGTATATGCCAGCAATCGGCCGACTGAGGATGAGACTATGCGCCCGTTTTTATGGAAATTCTGGACTGTGACGCCGGAAAACGGGCGGATTGCCATTTATGACCGGAGCTGGTATCAGAAAGTGCTGAATGACTGTTTCCATAAAACCATGAAGAAAAAGGATGTTATGGGGGCGTTTCGGGATATTTGTTCCTTCGAAAAACAGCTTGCGGACAGCGGTGCGGTAATCATTAAGCTGTTTTTGCATATTTCTCAGGAAGAACAGAAGAGACGGTTTAAGAAGCTGGAGAAGTCCATCGAAACCAAATGGCGCGTAAATGAAAAGGATTGGGAAAAGAACCGCAATTACAGCGAATATTTGAACGTTAATGAGCGGATGCTTGAGCAGACTGATACGGAATATGCGCCTTGGACCATTATCGAGGCTACAGACCGAAACTACGCGGCGATGAAGATTCTGAAGACAATAACGGAGCGTTTGGATAAGGCTCTGGAAGATCAGGCGGCGGCAAAATCCATTAAGAGGATTAATTCCGGTATTTCTGTAGATTCCGGCAGCCGTTATCAGAATGGAGTGCTGTCCGGCGTGGATCTTTCCAAAACGCTTACCCGCGAAGAATATAAAGAAAAAATCAGCAAGCTGCAAAAACGGCTGGAGATCCTCCACAGCGATATATACCGGCTGCGCATTCCAGTGGTGTTGGGATTTGAAGGCTGGGATGCCGGAGGAAAGGGCGGGGCGATCAAACGCCTTACCAGCCATTTGGACCCCAGAGGCTATCAGGTATGTCCGACGGCTTCTCCAAATGATATCGAGAAGAAGCATCATTACTTGTGGCGGTTCTGGAATAAAGTGCCGAAGGCTGGCCATATTGCTATTTTTGACCGCACTTGGTACGGAAGGGTTATGGTGGAACGTATCGAAGGCTTCTGTACGGAGGACGAGTGGAAGCGGGCTTATCAGGAGATTAATGAGATGGAAGCCCATATGGCAAATGCCGGCGCTGTCGTGTTAAAATTCTGGCTTCATATTGATAAAGATGAGCAAGAAAGGCGTTTTAAGGAGAGGATGGCCATTCCGGAAAAACAGTGGAAGATTACGGATGAGGATTGGCGCAATCGGGAAAAATGGGATCAGTATGAGATTGCGGTCAACGAAATGCTGGTGCGCACATCGACAACCTATGCCCCATGGGTCGTTGTAGCGGGCAACAATAAATATTATGCCCGGGTGAAGGTGCTGCAGATGGTAGTAGATGCCCTGGAAGCTAAAATACGCCAGGTAAAAGAAGAAAAGAAGTAACACCTCAGAATAGAGGTAACACTTCAGAATAGAGGTAACACTTCAGAAAAGAAGTAACACCTCAGAATAAAAGTAACACTTTAGAAGAGAAAGATTGATTTGGCAGAATATATGAAAAAAGTGGTGATTATCGGCGGCGGCGCGGCTGGCATGATGGCGGCCGTCGCCGCTTTGCAGGCTGGCTGTCGGGTCAGCCTGTATGAAAAAAATGAAAAGCTTGGGAAAAAGCTTTATATTACAGGAAAAGGGCGCTGTAATCTGACTAATGCCTGTGAGACGGAGGATCTGTTCGCGAAGGTGGTTCACAACGGGAAATTCCTTTACAGCAGTTTTTATGGATTCACCAATTTTCAGATGATGGCATTTATGGAAGAAAATAATTGTCCGCTGAAAACGGAACGGGGAGCGCGTGTGTTTCCTGTATCGGACAAGTCATCCGATGTTATTCGGGCGTTGTCCGGTTATCTCAAAAGGCTGGGGGCAGAGATACATTTAAACGAAGAAGTGTCTCGTCCGGTGATGGAGAAAGGGCGGATAAGAGGGGTTGTCCTTAAGAAAAATTCCCGTTTTGTCGAGGCGGATTCCGTGATTGTGGCTACCGGAGGATTGTCATATCCTTCCACAGGCTCTACCGGAGACGGATATGATTTTGCCCGGCAGGCGGGGCATAAGATAACGGACCTTACCCCGGCGCTTGTTCCTTTTGAGATCCGCGAATTGCGGATAGTCCAGGAAATGCAGGGGCTTTCCTTAAAAAATGTCAGAGTGCGGGTGGTGAAAGGGAAAAAGATATTGGCAGATGAATTCGGGGAGATGCTGTTTACCCATTTCGGAGTCAGCGGCCCGGTGATCCTCTCCGCCAGTAGTTATGCGGCAGCGGCGCTGAAAAAAGGCCCGCTTGATTTGCTGCTTGATTTAAAGCCGGCATTGTCGGAAGAGCAGTTAGATGCCAGGATACTGAGAGATTTTCAGACACAAAAAAATAAGCAATATAAAAATTCCCTTTCCCAGCTTCTTCCGGCTCGCCTGATTCCGGTCATTGTGGAGAGGAGCGGTATATCTGCCGAAAAGCAGGTAAATGAAATCACGCAGAAGGAACGGCGCGGGATTGTGGAGTCTATGAAAGAATTTCGTCTGACGATAACCGGGCTGCGCGGCTATGCGGAAGCGATAATCACTCAGGGAGGCGTGGATGTGAAAGAAGTCAATCCCTCTACGATGGAATCGAAAAAGGTGAAGGGATTGTATTTTGCCGGTGAAGTATTGGACTTGGATGCCGTAACCGGCGGTTTTAATTTACAGATTGCCTGGTCTACCGGTTATTTGGCAGGGAAATCCGCCGGGTCTTTGTCTGAATAGTCTAACATCATGCAAATAAAGGAGTAAAATATTTATGCAGAGAGAAGTTTTTCGAATCGCCATAGACGGTCCGGCAGGAGCGGGAAAAAGTACGATTGCCCGGCTTCTGGCGAAGAAGCTGGGGTTCGTTTATATTGATACGGGAGCAATGTATCGGGCAATTGCTCTATTCTGCCTGCGAAAAGGCATCCCGGTGGCCGATGAGGAAGCGGTTTCCCAAACTGTGGCTGATGCTCATATTACCATTTCCTATCAGGACGGCCAGCAGCAGGTATGGCTGAACGGGGAGGATGTTTCCGGTTTGATCCGAACGGAGAAAGTTGGCAATACGGCTTCGGCCGTCAGCGCTTATCCGGCGGTCCGTGCGCATCTTTTGGATTTGCAGCGCAGCCTAGCGGCCAGCGCCAGTGTGATAATGGATGGCAGAGATATCGGGACATGCGTTTTGCCGGAGGCGGAGACGAAAGTGTTTTTGACTGCCAGTTCCGCAGTTCGTGCCATGCGGCGCTATAAAGAGCTGAAAGAAAAAGGTGAAATGTGTAATTTGCAGGAAATTGAGCAAGATATTATAGAAAGGGACCAAAGAGATATGAACCGTGCGGCGGCGCCGTTAAGACAGGCGGAGGATGCGGTGCTGGTAGATGGCTCCGAAATGGATATTGATCAGGTGGTGTCGGCGATTATCCAGGTGGCGGTATCTCATGGACTTAAGGTTGAATCGGGCGTATGGAGGTAATCGTAGCAAAAACAGCAGGTTTCTGCTTTGGCGTAAAACGAGCTGTAGATCAGGTATATGAGCAGATTGGTAAAGCGAAAAAGGCAGTTTATACTTATGGTCCCATCATTCATAACCGGGAGGTGGTGCGGGACTTAGAAGAGAAAGGGGTAAAGGTACTAAATACGGAGGAAGAGCTCAAAGCGCTTACGGATGGGATTGTGGTTATTCGTTCTCATGGTGTGGGAAAAAGAGTGTACGAACTTTTGGAAGCACAGGGGATTGAGGTGGTGGATGCTACCTGTCCGTTTGTAAAAAAAATCCATCGGATTGTACAGGAACAGGAGGCTTTGGGCCGTCGGATGATGATTATCGGAGATCCCGATCATCCGGAAGTGCAGGGCATATGCGGGTGGGCAGGAAAAGAAACGATTGTGGTTCAGGAGGCTTCCCAACTGGAAAATCTGTCGGTTAATAAGGATGAACCCCTTTGTCTGGTGGCGCAAACGACATTTAATTACAATAAATTTCAAGATATAGTTGAAAAAATTGAAAAAAAGGGTTATGATATAATTGTTTTAAATACGATTTGCAGTGCAACTCAGGAAAGACAAGTGGAAGCTAGCCGTATTGCCTCTATGGTCGATGTAATGATTGTAATAGGCGACAGGAAAAGTTCTAATTCGCAAAAGTTATATGAAATATGCAAAAAGAAATGTACGAATACTTACTTTATCCAAACAGTAGGCGATTTCAATCCTGAATATGTAAATTCTGTACGCAACGTAGGTATTACAGCTGGGGCGTCTACCCCGGAACAAATTATCGAGGAGGTTCGTGCCAATGCCGGAACTAAATGAGTTTGAACAAATGTTGGAGGAGTCTATAAAGACAATACGTGCAGGAGAGGTCGTCACTGGTAAAGTCATTGATGTCAAAGATGATGAGATCGTCTTGAATATAGGCTATAAGTCTGACGGAATTATCCCACGGAGTGAGTATACCAATGTGGCGAATGCCAATCTTTGCGACCTGGTACATGTGGGCGACGAGATGGAAGCAAAAGTGGTGAAGGTTAATGACGGTGAAGGCCAGGTGGCGCTGTCTTACAAGAGGCTCGCCATTGACAAAGGCAACAAGCGTTTGGAGGAAGCCTTTAATAACCAGGAAGTGATGACGGCTAAAGTTACTCAGGTGCTGGATGGCGGCTTGAGCGTGGAAGTAGAGGGGACGAGGGTTTTCATCCCGGCAAGCCTTGTATCCGACACATACGAGAGGGATCTGACAAAGTATGCAGGCCAGGATATTGAGTTTTTGATTACTGAGTTCAATCCGCGCCGGCGCCGCATTATCGGCGACAGGAAACAGTTGATGGTAGCCAGGAAGGCCGAGATGCAGAAGGCTCTGTTTGAGCGGATCCAGGTAGGCGATGTGGTGGAAGGAACCGTGAAGAATGTCACGGATTTCGGCGCGTTTATTGATTTGGGCGGAGCTGACGGCCTGCTTCATATTTCAGAGATGTCCTGGGGCCGCGTGGAAAATCCGAAGAAAGTCTTTAAGACCGGCGAACAGATGAAGGTGCTGATCAAAGACATCAACGGAGAAAAGATTGCCCTGAGCTTAAAGTTCCCGGATCAGAATCCATGGGTCCGCGCTACGGAAAATTACGCTATCGGCAATGTTGTCACCGGCCATGTAGCCCGTATGACTGATTTCGGTGCGTTTGTTGAGCTGGAGCCGGGCGTGGATGCCCTGCTTCACGTATCCCAGATTTCCCGCGAACATGTGGATAAACCTTCCGACGTGCTTAAGATCGGCCAGGAAATTGAAGCGAAAGTGGTTGACTTTAATGGCGAGGACAAGAAGATCAGCCTGAGCATTAAGGCCCTGAACAGCGCACCGTCGGCGGAAGAAAATCCGGATGTAGCGGATGTGGATATTGACGCGGTTGCAGCGGCGCAGGAAGAATAAGAGTTATGATTAACGATGCTTCTTACCCGCAAAAATAGGATAAGAAGCATTTTCTGTGGGCAGTAACGAATAGACGGTAACGGTTAGACGGCAAGAAGATGCCCACATGAACGGTTAAATAAGAAAAAGGACAACAGCCTTTTGCGGCGCATAAAAGAGTGCCGTGAAGGGCTGTTTTTGCGGGAATATGGAGAGCAAGTATCGGGTAGGCATGGACGGGCGTTAAAAGAGTTAAAGGAGGTTGTTTGATATTGCAGGATTATGAACTTGTGCAAGACACAGATTTAGGGGGATTTATTATTAAAGGGAATATTGTTCCTGGCAGCATAGCGGTTCAACTACCAGCAGATGATAAGTTAAAAAATTAACGAGTTACTTTTGTTGAAACCAGCAAATATCAAATTAGCTACATTGGATAATCCTGAACAAAAAAGAGGAGGAATTAAAAAAAGATAAGATTAATGTGCAATTGGTCAAAAATGCCTTCGGCAGTATAAAATTTTCAGGATTGTACATATTAAGTTACGATTCCGTTTGCGTTTGGCTTCACGGCTGAACGGTGGCAATGGAAATATGAACGAAAAAATCTTGAGAATAATGCAGATGCGGATGCAAGGAAAGGAAATGACAGGGATGAGACAGGAGTTTGCGGATAAGGTCAGCCAGGCAGAGGACAGGTCGGAAGGCACGGATTTGAGAAACAGCGGCAAAGATATACAAAACGGTTCCGAAAAAAGAAAAGATGAGAGAAAGAAGGAAGAAAAGGAGCTTGAGGAGAAGGAAAACGAAAAGCTGGAAGAATACGGACAAATGACTCTGGAAAATAACCAGGGAAAGCGAAAAATTCATTTGCTTTCGATTATCGGCGAAGTGGAGGGGCATGAGAACCTTTCCGGAAATGCCAAAGCGACCAAGTATGACCATGTACTTCCCCAACTGGCCTCCCTTGAGGATGATGACCGGGTAGACGGGCTGCTGGTGCTTTTGAATACTTCCGGCGGCGATGTGGACGCAGGGCTGGCTATTGCAGAAATGATTGCCTCTTTGAGCATGCCCACAGTGTCTTTGGTATTGGGAGGAAGCCATTCTATCGGGGTTCCTTTGGCAGTTTCCACCGATTATTCCTTTATTGTCCCGACGGGAACGATGATGATCCATCCTGTACGTATGACGGGAATGGTAATCGGGGCTTCCCAGACTTATGAATATTTTAATATGATTCAGGACAGGATTCTCAGTTTTATCAGCAGTCACTCCCGGATGGAGTATGACCAGGTTAAAAACCTGATGCATAATACCAAGATGCTGACCAGGGATCTGGGTACGGTTTTGGTAGGCAGCCAGGCGGTAGAGGAAGGTCTGATCAATGAAGTAGGTGGTATTCGTGAAGCGCTCCACAAGCTTTATCAAATGATTGATACTATGAAAGCTCAGCGCTCCGCCGCTGAGCTGCGCGAAAACGGGGTCACGAAGTGACATCTTCTACTCCCGTTTTCTGCGCATCCGCCGGAGGCTCCCAGGAAATCCCCATTAATTTATGATAATGCCTGATGGCAGGCATAGGGATTTACTGCGAAAGCTCAGCGCTCCGCCGCTGAGCTGCGCGAAAACGGGGTCACGAAGTGACATTTTCCACTCCCGGAGGGCAATTTGAAATGGGCATATGCGGTTACGCTCATGGCTCATCGTCAGCGATTGCAAATGGCGGTTGCAATTCTTCCCATTTTTTTGTATACTATTTTCAGTGAAAAGCTTGTATACCTGCCTGCAGTTTGCTTTTTCTATGCACAGACCCGCACAGAGGAATATGCCGCTAAAGCGGCGTGCGGGCCGAGCGGCGAGTAGGGGAAGATGGCTCTTCCCTACTCAATTAGGATAGATTGTCCTATGGAATGAAAAGCCCTCCGGGCAGGATTACATTACGAAGTATCCGGCAAAATACGCCGGTGATGCGTTTTGCTGGATTTCTCCGGTCATCTGGTGGGATGCAACAGAATAGGAGGAGTACATAAGTGGCTACAACAAGCAGAAAGAAAGCAGCTTCAGGGAAAGATCCGGCAAAAGCCAGTCAAGAGAAGCGATCAAGGAAAAATACGGCCCCGGTTCCGGAAAAGGAAGATTTTATCGGAGCAGAGATTATCATCCTATTGTCGTTTGCTCTTGCTGTTTTGCTGTTTTTAAGCAATTTTCATCTGTGTGGTGCAGCAGGCGGTTTTTTGAGAAATTTGCAGCTCGGGATTTTCGGCATGGTGGGATTTATTGCCCCACTTCTTTTATTTGTAGGTATTTGTTTTTATCTTTCCAATCGGGGAAATCCTGTGGCAATGCGAAAGCTGGCAGCTTGTATAGGCGTGGTGCTGTCTTTGTGCGGATTTGCCCAAATGTTGTTTGGCAGGCAGCCGGATTCGGGGACAGGTATCTGGGAATATTTTCGGTTGTCAGCAGAAAGCGGCCTGGGCGGTGGTCTGACGGGTGGTTTGATCTGTGCGGCCCTCTCGTCCGTGCTGGGTGGTATCGGTGCGTTTTTGATCCTTTTGGTCAGTTTTTTGATTTGTGTGGTATGTATTACCGAGCGCTCCATTGTCAAGGCAGTTAAACGCCATGGGGACGCGGCTTACCAGATGGCAAAGGAAGATATGGGCCGCAGGCGTGAACTGCATGCGGAGCGTCAGGAGGAACGCCGTCGCATGCGGGAGGAGAAGATTCGGGGAGTGAATCTGGGATCTACGGATTTGTTCCAGACGCAGAATCCAGAATGGGAGGATGAAGCTAAACAGTATGAGGAGCCTGAACAACAGCGCGGGGAACCGCGGCAGCAGTATGGGGAGCCAGTGACATATGACGAGTCAGGATATGATGATTTCGGTGAGGAAGAAGCAGCGGGCGATAGGAATTTTGCTGGACAGACTATGCCTTTGAAAAGCCGGCCGCCTGCGTCGCAGAAAACGGTACAGCCTATGCCGCAGGAGCCGGTACGTTCCTTGTCGCGGGCAGATGTTTTTACGGGGAAAATCACCATGCCGGGATCTTATGCCGATACCGACGAAGATACGGCGCCTTTTGAGGAGGATGAGGTGCTTTCTCCGGCAGAATCGGCACAGCGCTTGGTAGCGGAGGGAATTTCCAGCATTGATGATTTTGAGGGAATGTTTGGGAAGCCGGCGACGGTTCCGTCATTTCCGTCAACAGCGGCGGAACCATCTTTTCAGGGTTTGGATGAAGAAAAACTTGAGGAACCCATTATTCCCTTCAAAAAGCCCCATACCGATAGAGCCTCTGATTCCGAATTTGAGTCCGGAGAAGCGAGCCAGAATGAACCAGTAGTAAAATACGGACGGAATTTGCGGGCCTCTTATGATGAAGAACAGGAAGGCGAGATTTATCTGGAGGCTCCGGAGGAAGAGACTTTGTCTTTTGAATCTTCCGACAGAGGAAAGAATTGGGGGCAGGAGTGGTATGATGGCGAAGATGGCCTGGCGGAGGAAGGCAGCGGCAACGGTGAAAACAGTTACTATGGTGAAGGCAGCTATCGCGGTGAAAGCAGCTACCATGACGAAGATAGCAGTAATGGTGAAAACAACTACCATGATGAAAATAGCTATCGCGGTGAAAGCAGCTACCATGACGAAGATAGCAGTAACGGTGAAAACAGCTACTATGACGAAGATAGCAGTAACGGTGAAAACAGCTACTATGATGAAAGCAGCTATCGCGATGAAAACAGCTACTATGATGAAAGCAGCTATCGCGATGAAAACAGTTATCATGATGAAAGCAGTTATATCGATGAGGGCAGCAATCACAAAGCCAGCAGCTATTATCATGGGGACAGCTACAGTTATGAGGGTGGTCGTGACGAGGAAGGCAATAACAGGCCCGGGAGCAGATATGATGAAGAAGGTTTTACCGATGAGTATCGTGTTCCGCGAGGAACCCGTCAGATCATAACCGCTGCCGGAAAGATTATCGAAAGTGATGCGGAGGCTTTGCAGAAAAAGCTCGAGACGAAAAGACAGGAAGCAAGAGATGGCCAAATGGGCGACGAGGCAGCTTTTCGTGTTCAAATTAAGGAAAAAGAGAAGCAGCCGAAAAAGGAATATCGCTTTCCGCCTACCAGTTTGATGAAGCCGGTCAGCCGCGTTGCCGGTACTTCGGAACAGGAGTACAGGGAGATTGCCATTAAACTGCAGCAGACGCTGAGGGATTTTGGCGTGGGGGTTACCGTGACCAATATCAGCTGCGGGCCTTCCGTAACCCGATATGAACTGCACCCGGACCAGGGAGTCAAAGTCAGCAAGATTGTGGGACTGACGGATGATATCAAGCTGAGCCTGGCGGCGGCAGATATCCGTATCGAGGCGCCGATTCCCGGAAAATCCGCGGTAGGGATCGAGGTTCCCAATAAGGAGAATACCACCGTATATCTGAGGGAACTTCTGGAGTCCGATGCATTCCGGCATCATCCGTCCAAGCTGGCTTTTGCTGTGGGAAAGGATATCGGAGGGCAGGTGGTAGTAGCGGATATAGCGAAGATGCCGCATCTGCTCATTGCCGGCGCTACCGGCTCAGGAAAATCCGTCTGCATTAATACTCTGATTATGAGTATTATTTTTAAGGCAAATCCGGAAGAAGTGAAGCTGATCATGGTTGATCCGAAAGTGGTGGAGCTGAGTGTTTATAACGGAATCCCCCATCTGTTGATTCCCGTAGTGACAGACCCTAAAAAGGCTTCCGGCGCGTTAAACTGGGCAGTAGCGGAGATGGATGACCGTTATAAAAAATTTGCCCGCTATAATGTCAGGAATTTGGCAGGTTACAATGCCAAAGTGGAAAGTATTCAGGATATTGAGGATGAGGACAAGCCTCAAAAATTGCCGCAGATTGTGATTATTGTGGATGAACTGGCAGATTTGATGATGGTGGCGCCCGGCGAGGTGGAGGAGGCGATTTGCCGTTTGGCGCAGTTGGCCCGTGCCGCCGGCATCCATCTGGTTATCGCTACCCAGCGGCCGTCAGTCAATGTCATTACCGGCCTGATTAAAGCCAATGTGCCATCCCGTATCGCATTTGCTGTTTCTTCCGGCGTGGATTCGCGGACGATTATCGATATGTATGGGGCGGAAAAGCTGCTGGGCAAAGGCGATATGCTGTTTTTCCCGTCGGGAATTCCCAAGCCTCAACGGGTTCAGGGGGCTTTTGTATCAGATACGGAGGTACAGCAGATTGTGGAATTTTTGACGGAACAGGGAATGGGTACGGAATACAATTGGGAAGTGGAAAAACAGATGAGTTCGGTGCCGTCTGCGGGAAGCGGCGGAAGCAGCAACGGCAGAGATGAATATTTTGTTCAGGCCGGCAGATCGATTATCGAGAAGGAAAAAGCATCTATCGGCATGCTGCAGCGGATGTTTAAAATCGGTTTTAACCGGGCCGCGCGGATCATGGATCAGTTGGCTGAAGCCGGAGTGGTAGGAGAAGAGGAGGGGACAAAGCCAAGAAAAGTATTGATGACAATGAAAGAATTTGAAGAAATGATGGAAAATGGCGGTTAAGTATGATAAGATGGTGGAATCTTAAGCACAGAGAGACTCCGGGAGTACAGGAAAAAGAATGGGAGGACACAGAGATGAAAACAGATATCGAGATAGCTCAGGAAGCCAGGATGGAGCCGATAAAGACAGTCGCTGCCGCTTATGGAATCGGGGAAAACGAGTTGGAACTGTATGGCAATTACAAAGCCAAGCTCACTGACGAGTTGTGGAACAAGGTAAAAGACAATCCGGACGGACGGCTGGTTTTGGTGACGGCGATCAATCCGACGCCTGCGGGAGAAGGCAAGACGACGACCAGTATCGGCCTGGCTGATGCGTTGAGCCGTCTGGGGAAAAAGACTATGCTGGCGCTTCGCGAGCCGTCCCTGGGGCCATGTTTCGGGATAAAGGGGGGGGCGGCCGGCGGCGGCTATGCCCAGGTGGTTCCCATGGAAGATCTGAACCTTCATTTTACCGGCGATTTCCATGCGATTACTTCGGCGAACAATCTGTTGTCAGCTCTTTTGGATAACCATATCCAACAAGGGAATTCCCTGCAGATTGATACCCGTCAGGTTTTGTGGAAACGGTGCATGGATATGAACGACCGGGCGCTGCGCAATATTGTGGTGGGCCTGGGGGCAAAGGCCGACGGCGTGGTGCGGGAAGATCATTTTGTGATTACCGTGGCATCCGAGATTATGGCGATTTTATGTTTGGCTGACGATATGGAAGATTTGAAGGAGCGGCTGGGGAAAATTATCGTGGCGTATAATTATGCGGGCGAACCGGTGACGGCTGCCCAGTTGAACGCGGTAGGCGCCATGGCCGCCCTTCTCAAAGACGCGATCAAACCCAATATCATCCAGACTTTGGAGCATACAGGAGCGCTTGTTCACGGCGGGCCATTTGCCAATATCGCTCACGGCTGCAACAGCGTCCGCGCCACACGGACAGCACTGAAACTGGCGGATGTGGTGGTGACGGAAGCCGGGTTTGGCGCCGATCTGGGGGCGGAGAAATTTTTGGATATCAAATGCCGCAAGGCAGGGTTTAAGCCGGATGCGGTCGTGCTGGTGGCTACGGTTCGGGCGCTGAAGTATAACGGCGGCGTGCCAAAGGCCGATTTAGGGACGGAAAATTTGGAAGCGCTGAAAAAAGGCATTGTCAATCTGGAAAAACATATAGAAAATATCCAAAAATATGGGGTTCCCGTAGTTGTCACGTTAAATTCCTTTGTCAGCGACACTCAGGCTGAATATGAATTTATCCGTGGCTTTTGCGAGGCGCGGGGATGTGAGTTTGCTTTGTCCGAAGTGTGGCTCAAAGGCGGTGAGGGGGGCGAGGCACTGGCCCAAAAAGTGTGGGAAACCCTGGAAAACAAAGAAAGCCATTATCATCCGATTTATCCGGACGAGATGAGTTTGAAGGAAAAGATTCATACTATATCATCAGAGATCTATGGGGCTGACGGAGTCAGCTACACGCCTTCTGCCGAGAGGGCGCTGGCGCAGATCGAGAAGCTTGGTTTCGGCCATTTGCCGGTGTGTATGGCAAAGACACAATATTCCCTGTCGGATGACCAGAATAAATTGGGCCGGCCGACGGGATTTACGGTTAGTGTCCGGGATGTGTATGTGTCTGCCGGAGCCGGGTTTGTAGTCGTTCTGACCGGTGCGATTATGACTATGCCCGGACTGCCCAAAAAGCCGGCGGCAGACGGAATAGATGTCAATAAAGAAGGGATGATTACCGGGTTGTTCTGATGGCGGACAGTTGCGGCTGACGATAAGAAACCGGAGTGAAAGTAATTGTTGCAAATAAAATAAGGGGACGGAAAAATGTTGAAGGATTGGTTGGAGGGAATTACCTATACGCTTTTACAAGGCAGTATAGATGTGGAGGCCGATGAGGTGGTTTATGATTCCCGAAAGGCAAGACCGGGTGCGGTATTTGTCTGTATGGCAGGGACCCATGTGGATTCGCATGAATTTATTCCTCAGGTTTTACAAGCCGGCGTCCGGGTGCTGGTGGTAGAAAAAGAGGTGAAAGCGCCTTCTTCGGTGACGGTAATCCGGGTAGAGAACGGAAGGGAGGCTTTGGCGCTTCTTTCGGCCGCCAGATTCGGATATCCGGCAAGGAAGCTTTTAATGATTGGCATAACGGGTACCAAAGGGAAGACGACTACGGCCCATATGGTCAGGCAGATATTGGAGGTGTCCGGGAGAAAAACGGGCATTATCGGGACGAATGGCGTGGATATCGGACATAAGCATTTTCCTACGGTCAATACTACGCCGGAATCCTATTCGCTTCATCAATATTTTGCCGAGATGGTGGAGGACGGGTGTGAGTGCTGTGTGATGGAAGTCTCTTCCCAAGCGTTAAAAATGCACCGCGTGGCAGGGATTGTTTTTGATTTTGCTGTTTTTACTAATATTTCCCCGGACCATATCGGGCCGGACGAACATGAGAATTTTGAAGAATATCTGTATTATAAAAAAAGGCTCTTTTTCCAAAGCCGTAAGGCGCTGATCAATGTAGATGACCAGCATAAGGAGGAGATTGCCGAAAATATTCCTTGTACCTGGGAAGGATTTGGATTGAACCGGGAAGCCCGTTACCAGGCAGAGCATATTCATTGTATCTCTGATGAGGATTTTGTGGGATTGGAATTTACTATCCGGGGCACTTATGAAATCCCTGTGCGGGTGAATATACCAGGCAGATTTAATGTATATAACGCTTTGGCTGCCGCCGCCGTATGCCTGGAGGCAGGGGTACCGAAAGAAGCTTTGTGTCATGGCCTGGAACATATGAAATTAGACGGGCGGATGGAGATAGTATATACCTCGTCAAAGTGCTGTGTGATTGTGGATTATGCCCACAATGCGGTCAGTATGGAGAGCCTTTTGCTTACCCTGCGGGAATATGAACCGAAACGTCTCGTATGTGTGTTTGGCTGCGGCGGCAACCGTTCAAAAGACCGAAGATATTCAATGGGGGAAATTGCCGGGAAATTGGCGGATTTTTCGATTATTACGGCGGATAATTCCCGCTTTGAACGGGTAGAAGACATCATTGCGGATATTCGGGGAAGCATGGAAAAGACCGGAGGGAATTTTATTGAGATTCCTGACCGGAGAGAGGCTATCGAATACAGCATAACTCATGCCCAGCCGGGGGATATGATTGCCATTATTGGAAAGGGGCATGAAGATTATCAGGAAATCGAAGGAGTGCGTTATCCTTTCCTTGACCGGGCAGTCGTGCAGGAAGTGGTGGGCGCGCAAGAAGATGCTCCTTCCCATGAACAGTAACGAATAATTTGACGAAAAAACGAATAAGATAAAGAAAAGAGAAACCGGATTATGGAACAAATGACGGTAGGAGAAATTGTGCAGGCGACACAGGGAAAGCTTCTATGCGGGGCGGAGGACAGACCTCTGGCACATATTTGCATTGATTCCCAAAAAGTAAATCGCAAAGATTTATTTGTGCCTTTGATCGGGGAGCGGGTTGATGCCCACAGATTTATTGAGCAGGCTTTTGCCGCCGGGGCGGAAGCGGTTCTGACCAGCCGCCATGACGCCATGGAGGATGTCCATTCATGGATACGCGTGGAAGATACCAGGCGGGCGCTGCAGGCTATCGGAGCTTATTACCGGAAGAGGCTGACCCTTCCTCTGGTGGGAATTACCGGCAGCGTGGGGAAAACAACTACCCGGGAGATGGTCGCGGCGGCATTGTCGGCCGGTTATCGGGTATATAAAACTCCCGGCAATTACAACAGCCAGATAGGAGTGCCGATTACGTTGTCGGAGATTACCTCTCAGGATGAAATCGGCGTGTTGGAATTGGGGATGAGTATGCCGGGCGAGATGGAAGTGATTGCCCGGATTGCGCAGGCAGACATGGCGGTAATTACGAATGTGGATGTCACCCATATCGAGCAGTTGGGCAGCAAGGAGAACATTTACCGGGAAAAGTTAAAGATTCAGGAAGGAATGAAAGCGGGTGGAACCCTGTTCTTAAATGGGGATGATCCCATGCTCCAAAAGACCAGAGCCAAAGAAGGATGCCGGACCGTCTATTACGGAACCGGGGACAACAGTGACTATCGGGCGGTGAATATCCGCATGGAAGACGGTTTTGGCGTATTTACTGCTGTACATGGCTCCTGCCATGTGGAAGTGCGGCTGAAAATCAGGGGATATCACAATATCCTCAATGCTTTGGCGGCATTGGCCGTAGCCGATGCCAATGGGGTGTCGATGACGGCAGCAGCCGGGAAGCTGGAAGAATTTACCGGTTATGAAGGGCGCCAGCAGATTGAACAAAAAAACGGAATAACTGTGATCGATGATACGTATAATGCCAGCCCGGCATCCATGACTGCGGCTTTGCAAGTGCTTTTTTCTTTTGATAAGGCAAAAAGGCGGATCGCGGTATTGGCAGATATGAAAGAGCTGGGGCCGGACGCGGAAGAATTCCATCGCCAGATAGGCCGCTGGTTGTCCAGGCACCCGGTAGATTTGCTTTTTACGCTCGGGAGTTTGGCAAAGGAGATTCAGACAGAGGCAAAGATGGATGCTTCCCGATGTTATTTTTTTACCGAAGAACAGCGGGATATGCTGTGTGAAAAATTAAGCAGCCTTTTGCAGCCGGGGGATTATGTCCTTTTAAAAGGCTCCCACAGTATGAAGCTGGGAGAGGTGGCCGAACGTTTGAAAAAGGGTATCGGCTGGTAAAGTATACCCGAAGGGTATACGAAACGGTGGCACATCAGAACAGACAGGAGAGAATATGGCGGTTAAGTATGCCAGCATTATCATTGATATTTCTCATGAAAGCGTAGATCGGATTTTCCAATACCGGATACCGGAAAAGATTTTTTCGGAGGTTCGGGTGGGGACTCAGGTCTGCGTTCCTTTTGGTGCAGGAAACCGCGAGCGGAAAGGCTATGTGGTGGAAATCACGGAAAAAGCCGACTATGATGAGTCAAAGATCAAAGAAGTAGCGGGAGTGGTTGAAGGCAGCATTACGGCAGATTCCCGGCTGATTGAGCTGGCCTGGTGGATGAAGGAGCGCTACGGTTCGACAATGAATCAGGCGTTAAAGACGGTGCTTCCCGTAAAACGCAAAGTGCGGGCACGCAGCCATCAGACTTTTGGTTTTGAAAAATTGCCGCCGGAGGGGAGCGGATCGGGGGGGATTTTGCCTTTGAACCCGGAACAGCAGCAGATTGCGGATACCTTTTGTGCGGATTATGATCGGGGGAAACGAAAACCTTGTCTGATTCATGGAATCACCGGCAGCGGGAAGACGGAAGTATATATGGCCATGATCAGCCATGTGTTGGCCCAGGGCCGCCAGGTTATTGTGCTGATACCGGAAATCGCGCTGACCTATCAAACGGTGATGCGGTTTTATGAGCGGTTTGGAGAGCGTATCTGTGTCATGCACTCCCGGCTGTCGGCGGGAGAACGCTATGAGCAGTTTGAACGGGCAAAAAAGGGAAAGACCGATATTATGATCGGAGCCCGGTCGGCGCTGTTTACGCCGTTTCCCGATTTAGGCCTGATTATTATGGACGAGGAACATGAAGGAGCTTACAAAAGTGAAGGGGCGCCGCGCTATCATGCCAGAGAGGTGGCAGAAAAGCTGGCACAGATGAATGATGCCGCTTTGGTGATGGGTTCTGCCACTCCTTCCATGGAGGCTTTTTCCAAAGCGAAGGCAGGGATTTACCGATTGTTTTCTTTAGATAAACGGGCCGGGGACGGCAGCAGTCCGGCAACTGTCGAGGTGGTTGATTTGCGTAAGGAAATGAGGGATGGCAATAAATCGATTTTCAGCCGCCGCCTGCAGGAATTGATTACCGGCCGTTTGGAAAAAAAAGAACAAGTTATGTTGTTTATGAACCGCCGGGGATATTCCAGTTTTGTTTCCTGCAGAAGCTGCGGGAAGGCGATCAAGTGCCCACATTGCGACGTGTCCCTGACTCTCCACAATAAAAATCGCCTGATTTGCCATTATTGCGGTTATACGATCCCCATGCCCGAGGTTTGCCCGTCTTGCAAATCCGAATATTTGGCCGGGTTTGGCGTAGGTACGCAAAAAGTGGAGGAGATGGCCGTCCGGAGATTTCCCCAGGCAAGGATTCTGAGGATGGATTTGGATACCACCTCCCGCAAAGGAGGCCATGAAACCATTCTGGCAGCTTTTGCAAGAGAGGAGGCGGATATCCTGATCGGCACGCAGATGATCGTAAAAGGCCATGATTTTCCGGGAGTGACTTTGGTGGGAATATTGGCGGCGGATGTATCTTTATACGCACCGGATTTCCGGTGCGTGGAGCGGACTTTTCAGCTCCTGGTCCAGGCGGCCGGAAGGGCCGGAAGGGGAAAAAAACCGGGTATTGCCGTGATTCAGACGTATCTGCCGGAGCATTATGGGATTCAGACTGCGGCTGCTCAGGATTACAACCATTTTTACCACCAGGAGATGGGCTACCGGGAACTGATGAATTATCCGCCGTCCTGTCATCTTTTGGGACTGCAGGTATCCGGGCAGGATGAACGGCTTACCAGCCATATGATGGATTTGATTCAGGCGTCGGTGGCGCGTCATTTCGGCAGTTGCGTAGAGATTATCGGTCCTGTTCCTGCGCCCGTCTATAAAGTAAATGATATTTACAGAAAAATTCTCTATATGAAACAGGGAAATTATGATATACTAATGAAAATCCGCAAATATGTCCAGGAACGGTGGGATGAGACGGAGGATTGTAAAAAGTTGGCGATTCAGTATGATTTCAGTTAAAATATACGGATAAAGGAGCACGGACAGATATGGCAATCAGGAAGATTCGGAAAATAGGCGATGACATTTTACGGAAAGAATGCAAAGCGGTTAAGGCGGCGACTCCGCGGATTAAGCAGTTGGTTGAAGATATGTTTGAAACGATGTATGAGGCAAACGGCGTCGGCCTGGCAGCGCCCCAGGTAGGAGTATTAAAACAGATTGTCGTCATTGATGTGGAGGACGGCAACCAGTATGTACTGATCAATCCGGAAATATTGGAAGAGAGCGGAAGCCAGACCGGCGAGGAAGGATGTTTAAGCCTTCCCGGAAAGCATGGTATGGTGACACGTCCGAATTATGTAAAAGTGAGGGCTTTCGATGAAAATATGCAGCAGTATGAGCTGGAGGGGGAAGAGCTTTTAGCCAGAGCTATTTGCCATGAATGCGCCCATCTCCATGGCGGGCTGTTTATCGATCTGGTGGAGGGCGAGCTGATGGATAACGGCAGCGAGGAGGAATAATCATGAGAATTGTGTTTATGGGAACACCCGATTTTTCCGTTCCCACTTTGGAGAGCCTGATTGATTCCCGTCATCAGGTGGCGGCGGTAGTGACGCAGCCGGACAAACCAAGGGGACGAGGAAAGGAGATTTTGATGTCCCCGGTCAAGGAGGCAGCGATAAAACACAAGATACCGGTATTTCAGCCGGTTCGGGCCAGAGATGATGCTTTTGTGGAAGAACTGCGCAGGCTGTCTCCCGATGTGGCGGTGGTTATTGCTTTTGGACAGATTTTATCGCGGGAACTTTTGCAGATACCCGTTTATGGGTGCGTGAACATTCATGCCTCTTTGCTTCCCCGGTACCGGGGGGCCGCGCCTATCCAGTGGGCGGTAATCAATGGAGATGAGGAAACGGGCCTTACAACAATGATGATGGATGAGGGGATGGACACGGGGGATATGCTGGAAAAGCTGGTAGTCCCTCTGAATCCAAAGGAGACCGGCGGCAGTTTGTTTGATCGTCTGAGCTTATTGGGAGGAGATTTGATTCTTTCCACACTGGACAAGCTGGAAGCGGGGACGATACAAAGGATACCCCAGGATCATGACAAGGCTACTTACGTGAAGAAAATCTCCAAAGCTTCCGGGGAGATTGACTGGGCGCAAGACGCTGCCTATATCGAACGGTTTATCCGCGGGATGGCGCCGTGGCCCAGCGCGTATACTTTTTTAGAGGGGAAAATGTTGAAAATATGGGCGGCAAAGACGCTTATGGATGAGAGCGGCCGGCCATGCGGCGAAGTGTTGGATACGTCAGAGAAAGGGATTAAAGTACAGACAGGGAAGGGAATGTTAATGATTACCAGCATTCAGCTAGAAGGAAGAAAACGGATGGATACGGCCGCCTTTTTAAGAGGTTTTCCTTTAAAGCCTGGGATGCGTCTGGAAAGGAGCTAATTTATGATACCTTATTTTGGCGGATTTGGTTATGGATTGTGGTTTGATCCGACTTATCTTTTGGTGTTGGCGGGAGCTGTGCTGTCGATGATGGCTTCGGGTCTGGTCAACAGTACTTTTCAAAAATATTCTCATGTACGCAGCCGTATGGGGATTACCGGGGCGGAAGTAGCGAGAAGGCTGCTTCAGTCTCAGGGGATTTACGATGTGACGGTGCAGGCGGTCCGGGGACAACTGACGGATCACTATGATCCGCGCACCAGGACGGTAAATTTGTCAGAGGTGGTTTATGCACAGCCTTCTGTGGCGGCTATCGGAGTGGCGGCACATGAATGCGGCCATGCTATTCAGGATAATGCCGGTTATGTGCCTCTGCGGCTGCGGGCGGCTTTTGTGCCGATAGCCAATTTGGGAAGCAAATTGTCCTGGCCTTTGATTATTTTGGGGTTGGTGATCGGCATGACCCCTTTTATCCAGGTGGGGATCTGGATGTTTGTGCTGGCGCTATTGTTTCAGATTATCACTTTGCCGGTGGAATTTAACGCTTCCAGGCGGGCGGTAAGGTTGTTGGATCAAACGGGAATCCTGGCTGGACAGGAAATCGGTCAGACAAGAAAGGTTCTCGGAGCGGCGGCATTTACTTATGTGGCGGCTGCTATGGCTTCCGTTCTTCAGCTTTTGCGTCTGGTGATTTTATTTGGAGGACGCAGAAGAGATGACTGACGTGACAAAAAGCCGGGAGATTGCCCTGGACATTTTGACAGAGGTATTGGAAAAAGATGCTTTCACCCATCAGGTCCTTTTTGGGGCATTGGATAAATACCAATATTTAAAAAAGCCGGATCGGGCTTTTATTACCCGCTTGGTTAATGGTGTTGTGGAACGTCTGTTGACGATCGATGCGGTGATTGATTCCTGTTCTTCGGTTAAAGTGGCAAAAATGAAGCCGGTGATCCGTACAATACTGAGGATGTCCGTATATCAGATTCTGTGGATGGACCGTATACCGGACCGGGCAGTATGCAGCGAAGCGCTAAAGCTGGCAGCCAGCCGGCATTTTGGAGGGCTGAAGGGCTTTGTCAATGGGGTACTGCGGGAGATAGCAAGGCAGAAAGTCCGGTTCCCGTCTGGTATAAAAGAAGGGGCAGACTGGCAAATTCAATATTCCATGCCCCAATGGCTGATTGACATGTGGAAAGAAGCCTATGATGACGATACGGTGGAACATCTGCTACAGGCTTTTTTTGAAGACGGCCCGTTGGCAGTCCGCTGCAACAAGAGCCTGGCGTCTGTGGATGAAAGTAAAGCAAGTCTGGAAAGCCAGGGGGTAAAGGTTTCGTCAAGCCCTCTTACCGATCAGGTATTATTGTTGGAACAACTGGATTATCTGGAAGGGCTGGAGGCGTTT
The DNA here is from genome assembly GCA_947383005.1 of uncultured bacterium. Taxonomy (GTDB): domain Bacteria; phylum Bacillota; class Clostridia; order Lachnospirales; family Lachnospiraceae; genus Brotaphodocola. The sequence goes on from CANDBT010000018.1 coordinate 54,934, forward strand.
AAGCGGGGCTGGATTACGCCGCAGGATACGGCTTCTGTACTGGCAGGGCTGGCGGCTTCCCCGCAACCGGGAGACAGGATTGTGGATGTTTGCGGCGCGCCAGGAGGGAAAAGCCTGCATATGGCGGATTGCCTTGCCGGCACCGGACTGGTGCTGCTCAGGGATCTGACCGAAGAAAAGGTAGCCTTGGCCCGTGAAAATATTGCCCGTGCCGGTTTTGCCAATATCCAGGCTCAGGTATGGGATGCCAGGGAGTTGGACGAGCGACTGACGGCACAGGCGGATATTGTTATTGCCGATCTGCCTTGTTCCGGTTTGGGAGTGATCGGGAAAAAGCCGGATATTAAATACCGGGTGTCTGCCGGCCGGATCGAGGAGCTGGCCATGTTGCAGCGGCAGATTTTATCCGTGGCGGCCCAGTATGTAAAACCAGGCGGAAAATTGATTTACAGCACATGCACGATCAGCCGTCGGGAAAACGAAGAGCAGCGACAGTGGTTTTTGGCGAATTTCCCTTTTACGGCAGGAAGCTTGGACAGCATAGCCGGACCGCTTTTTGCAGAAAAGACTTTGGAGGAAGGATATGTTCAGCTCCTTCCTGGCCGTTATCCCTGCGATGGTTTTTTTATTGCTGTTTTTCAAAGAAAGGAATAGATGGGGAAGACTGAGCTATGGAAAAGGCAGAGATAAAATCATTATATCCGGAAGAGCTGAAAAAACGGCTTGTCCAATTTGGAGAACCCCCCTTTCGGGCCGGGCAGGTTTATGAATGGCTGCATCAGAAATTAGCGACGGATTTTTCTCAGATGACCAATATACCCAAAACGCTTAAAGAACAGCTTGAACAGCATTTTACGCTGTGCGTATTAGAGCCGGCGGAGGTAAAGATATCACGGTTGGACGGTACGCGCAAATATCTTTTTCGGCTTGCGGACGGTAATGTGATTGAAAGCGTTTGGATGCAGTACCATCATGGAAATTCGGTCTGCATATCTTCCCAGGTTGGCTGCAGAATGGGGTGCAGGTTTTGCGCGTCCACGTTAGACGGTCTGGAAAGGAATCTGACGGCAGCAGAAATGTTGGAGCAGGTGTATCGGATTCAGACGCTGACCGGAAAGCGGGTTTCCCACATTGTGATTATGGGTTCAGGAGAGCCTTTTGATAATTATGATCAGATAGTGCGGTTTATCCGTCTTATCTCGGAAGAAAAGGGGCTGAATATCAGCCTGCGGAATATAACGGTTTCTACCTGCGGCCTTGTTCCTGAGATACGGCGTTTTGTCGGCGAGGGACTCCCGGTGACATTGGCTTTGTCTCTCCACGCCTCCAGTGATCAGGTGAGGAAGACGCTTATGCCGATAGCAAACCGTTATTCTTTAAATGAGGTGCTTGATGCCTGCGGGGAGTATTTTGCCGCTACGGGCCGGCGGCTGACTTTTGAATATAGTTTGATTAAGAACGAGAATGACAGCCAGGCAGAGGCAGAAGCTCTTTCAAGGCTTTTGAAAGGCCGTCATGGCCATGTGAATTTAATACCGGTAAATCCTGTCAAAGAAAGGAATTATGTCCGATCCGACAGAAGATCCATAGAAAAATTTAAAAATGTTCTTGAAAAAAACGGGATTCCTGTTACCATAAGAAGGGAGATGGGACAGGATATCCATGGCGCATGCGGCCAGCTTCGGCGAAGCTTTATCCTATCATAAGAATTTTCATTTCTGCCAGCGGCGGAATTCTTGTTTGATTGGACAGCCGCAAAAAAGGAGGTTGAGGTTTATGGAAGCATATGCGTTTACCGATGTCGGCTTAAACCGCAGCATGAATCAGGATTATGTCTACGCTTCCACGGCCCCGCTGGGGTCTTTGGATAATTTATTTATTGTGGCCGATGGAATGGGCGGACATAAAGCGGGAGACTATGCGTCTCGTTTTGTAGTGGAAAACCTGGTAGATTTTTGGGGGAACAGATTTTCCCAGAAAGATGTACATGGTATTCTAAAAGACGGAATACGGCGGGTGAACCGGGATTTGTATCATAAAGCAAACCATAACCTGGATCTGTCCGGTACAGGAACTACCCTGGTGGCGGCTACAATAAAAAGCGGCGTGCTTTATGTGGCTAATATCGGGGACAGCCGTCTTTATTTGCTGAGGCAGGTACTGCAGCAGGTGACAAAAGATCATTCTTATGTGGAAGAGCTGGTGGCCCTGGGGAAAATGAAACGGGGAAGCTGGGATTATCAGCAGAAGAAGAATATCATTACCCGGGCAGTGGGAACCAGCGAGCATGTGGATGTGGATCTGTTTGCGATGAAGCTGAAGCCAGGCGATTATATCCTGATGTGTTCCGACGGCCTTAGCAATATGGTAGATGAATTTGAAATAGAATATATTATCCGTACAGAAGAGAAACTGAAAAAAAAGGCGAAAGACTTGGTAGAGGCCGCTAACCGAAACGGGGGAAAAGATAATATTTCGGTGGTCCTTATCGATCCGCAGATAAGCGAGGTGGCGCTATGATATTAAGACCGGGAACGTATTTACAGGATCGTTATGAGATTTTGGAACAGATTGGTTCCGGCGGCATGTCGGTGGTATATAAGGCAAAATGCCATAAACTGAATCGCCTGGTAGCGATAAAAGTGCTGAAGGAAGAATTCAGCAGCGATGAAAATTTTGTGGGTAAATTCAAAATGGAAGCCCAGGCCGCGGCCAGATTATCCCATCCCAATATTGTCAGCGTATATGATGTTATTGACGAGGGGAAGCTTCATTACATTGTTATGGAACTTATCGAGGGAGTGACCTTGAAGGCATATATTTCCAAAAAAGGAAGATTGGAAGCCAAGGAAACCATTGGCATTGCTATTCAGGTGGCTCAGGGAATTGCCGCTGCTCACGAGCAGCATATTATTCATCGGGATATTAAACCGCAAAATATGATTATATCCCGGGACGGAAAGGTTAAAGTGGCGGATTTTGGTATCGCCAGAGGGGTTACGGCCCAAACGATGACTTCCGCGGCCATGGGATCGGTTCATTATATTTCCCCGGAACAGGCCAGAGGCGGTTACAGCGATGAGCGCAGCGATATCTATTCTCTGGGAATTACCATGTATGAAATGGTCACTGGCCGGCTTCCCTTTGACGGTGATACCACGGTTGCTATCGCTTTATCCCATTTGGAGGAAGCTATCGTACCGCCCAGCGCTTACAATCCTGAAATTCCTGCCAGTCTGGAAAAAATCATATTGAAATGTACGTTAAAAAAGCCGGAATATCGCTATGTGGGCGCGAATAGCCTGATTGCTGACCTGCGTAAAGCGCTGGTGCAGCCGGACGGGGAATTTGTACAGGACGCTCCGGCAAAAAAGGCTTTGGATGGACAGACGGCACAGTTGTCTGATTTAGAGCTTCCTCCGATAAGCAGACGCGGCAAATTTGCCGATCATGAAGAGCCTGTGCGGGAGTATGTGCGGGAAATCGGCAAAGAAGCAGCAGTAACCCGTTATTCGGAGGAGAGAAAAAAGCCGTCTGAGCGCCGCAAAGCCGGGAGGGTACGGGACTATGATGAGGAACAGGAAGCGGATAGCGTAAATCCTCAGATTGAGCGGCTGCTGGCGGCAATTGGGATTGTGGTGGCGATTATTATCGTTGCCGTATTGATTGTGGTCTTTACCAAGCTGGGAGGAATATTCCAGTCCGGTTCCGGTCTTTGGGGAAATGAGGACAGCACCGAGAGCGAGAGTATGCTGGTGCAGACGGATGCCAACGGGGAAACCTTAAAGGATACGGAGATTTATATGCCGGATGTAATGGACCTGGCGGAAGATTTGGCGGAAGCTAAGCTTAAAGAAAATTTCCTCAATATGAAGGCAACTTATCAGACTTCGGAAGAAGTGGAAAAAGGTTATGTGATGTCCCAGGATCCGGCACAGGGAACCGTGGTGTCCAAGTATTCCCATGTCAATGTGGTAATCAGCCTTGGTTCGGATAAAATTGATTTGACGGAACTGCAGATCAGTACATTGAGCGTTACGGCAGCCAGCAGGCTTTTGGAAGATAAAGGTTTGGCAGTACAGCTTATCGAGGAAGAAAATGAAACCGTGCCCAAGGGAGAGCTGATTCGTTACGAACCGGAGAAAGCGGCAGCAGGGAGTACGATTACCATGTATGTAAGCCTTGGTCCTCATGTGGAGATGGTGCAGGTGCCGGATTTAGTGGGTAAGCCGGAAGAGGAGGCTATTGCTTTGCTGGGAGAAGCGGGGTTGGTTCCTGGCGAAACCTCCTCGGAAAACAGCGAAACGGTTCCCAAAGGGAATGTCATTCGCCAGTCCGGCGGGGAAAACGGCCAGATAGAAGCCGGGGGAAAAATCAGCTATGTAATCAGCAGCGGTCCGGCAGCAAAAAAACCTCAACGGTACGTAGCTTCCATTAATGATACCTATGATTTAAGTAATCTGATCGGACCCGGAGCAGGAGGAGCCAGTTTCACGGTAATGATCCGGCTGCATCAGGTGGATGCGGACGGTACTCCGGTATACCGGACTCTGACCGAACCGAAAACCATCAGCGGGGCTACGCTGCTTCCGATTAACTATACGAGTATTGAGAGTATAAATGGAAGTGACCAGGGTGAGGTGGAAGTCGTGGATGTGGAATCGGGGGCCGTATTAAAGTCCTATCCGTTGACCTTTTTCCGGATGGATTGACCGTGTCTCTGAGTCAGGGGGGATTATGACAGGTAAGATTATCAAAGGGATTGCCGGGTTTTATTACGTTCATGACCGGCATGATAAGGTATATGCCTGTAAAGCGAAAGGCGTATTCCGCAAGCGGGGCGTAAAACCCCTTGTAGGGGACAATGTAAGCTTCACCATATTGGACGAGGCAGATCGGGAAGGAAATATTGATGAGATTCTTCCACGGAAAAATCAGCTAATCCGTCCGGCCAGCGCCAATGTGGATCAGGCTTTGGTGGTATTTGCCGTTGCGAACCCGAACCCGAATCTGAACTTGCTGGATCGTTTTTTGGTGATGATGGAAAGAGAACGGCTGCCGGTTACCATCTGTTTCAATAAGATGGATCTGGGCGGAGAAAAAGAGCAACGGTATTATGAAGCCGTTTATCAAAACAGCGGCTGCCAAATTTGTTTTATCAGCACTTATGACCGGCGGGGAATCGGGCAAATTCAGGATTTTCTCAGAGGGAAGACGACGATTTTGGCCGGCCCGTCCGGTGTGGGCAAATCCTCTCTGACCAATTTAATCCAGCCGGATGCTTGTATGGAAACAGGCGTGGTCAGCAGAAAAATTCAGCGAGGGAAACATACCACCCGCCACGCAGAGCTGTTTTGTGTGGAGGAAGATACTTATTTGATGGATACCCCGGGTTTTAGTTCTTTGTATCTGGGAGATATGGAAGAGAAGGAGCTAAAAGAATTTTTTCCTGAATTTTCCCGTTATGAGGAAGGCTGTCGATTTGGCTGCGATTGTATTCATGTGGATGAACCCATATGCGGGGTGAAGTGTGCGGTGGAGCGGGAACTGATCAGCCAAAGCCGGTATGAGAATTATCGGCTGATATACCAGGAATTGAAAGGAAAAAGGAGATACTGATATGATGATTTTAGCGCCGTCGATTCTTGCAGCGGATTTGGGCCGTTTGGAAGAAGAAATTGAGGCAGTAGCAAAAGCTGGTGCCGAGTATATCCATATTGATGTTATGGATGGAATGTTTGTACCCAGTATTTCTTTTGGCATGCCGTTAATAAAAAGTATTCGCCGTTATACGGACAAAGTGTTTGATGTTCATATGATGGTAGAAGAGCCCGGACGTTACGCAAAGGCGATGAAAGAGGCGGGTGCGGACCTTTTATGTGTACATCAGGAAGCATGTAAGCATTTGGACCGGACGATCCAGGAGATCCGTTCTCTGGGGATGAAAGTAGGAGTAGCGCTGAATCCGGCGACGCCTATAGAGATGTTGGAATGTGTTTTGGATCAGATCGATATGGTGCTTTTGATGTCGGTAAATCCGGGGTTTGGCGGACAGGATCTTATACCTTATACACTGAAAAAAATCCACTGTCTGCGTCGTCATTTAATCGATCTGGGACTTCATACGGATATCCAGGTGGATGGCGGGATAACGTTTGAGAATGTCCGTCAGGTGATTGAGGCGGGAGCCAATGTAATTGTGGCTGGTTCATCGGTGTTTCGCGGTGATGCCGCCGCCAATACCCAGGCATATTTGCGGATATTTGAGGATTTTGGGCATTGAATAAAGGATTGGTGATAACGGGCGGGGAATTGGATTTGGTCTTCGCCCGTTTTTATTACGCTGACAGGCTTTAAGTACCCGTTGTATCAAAAAGAAATCTACAGGAGAAGGGTAGCAGGACTGTGTATCAGCAATGAACTGGCGGGGATTGAGGCGATGTGTTTTTTATTGAGGGTTACTGTTCACAGGTACCCTGTGAACAGTAACTATTGAGGTTTTCTGTGGCCTGTGCTATGATGGAATGGAAGTTTTTGACGTATTGAAGGAGAACCGGGGAGCTGCTGTCAGAAAAGGGCGTCTGGCGCCAAAACGGAGGTGGAACAGGGATGAAGCTGCCGCAGAAAATGAGGGTGAAGATACTATTGTTATGTCTGGTATGCACGATGACAGCTCTTTTGCTGCAGACCTGGCTGTTTAACCGGGAATCTTCCCTGTTGATTTATAATCAGGCAAAAAAGGAGAGCTTCAGCCTTCTGCAGAATATGCAGGATGATCTGTTTACGATTTTAAAATCCATGGAAGGGAATATGATAAAGGCATACAACCGGCCCCAGCTCATCCGTGACCTGCGGGATGAGATACCTGTGGACAGGCTGCGGGAGATGTATTACCGGGAAGCTTATAATGTGGCGATGGAGTGTTTTGATACTTCAGACGGAGTGGTGGCTTTATACCTTTATAATTCTCAGGATGAGATTGTCAGTACATACCGCAGGGCAGTTACTCCCCGCCACAATTATCCATTGGATATCTATGAAAAGGAACAGGAGAATAATGCCGGGAAGGTAAAGGCGTATGTCCATTCGGATGAGGCGGCGATGCTGGTGTCCAGCTATTATAACACTTACCGGGAGGCTGAGATTGTCCGTCTGGTAATGAAGCTTTACAATAACAGCAATACCAGCCAGATGATCGGCTATCTGGTGTGTGATGTTGACAGCAAGATCTTCCGTTACCGGATGGAGAAATTTCTTACGGACAGCAACATGTTTATCTGGCTCCAGCCTGTCGGGGATCGGGCTACGGTGTCTGTGGGGAGCATTGGAGGGAAGGATCAAGATGTTTATGAGGAGATCTCCAGGTGCATTAGCCGGGGAATTACGGATGTTTCCCTTCCCGCAAAAGGGAGGAGCCGGGTGTTCTTTCAGGTGGAGCAGAATAAATACAATGTAAGCGCCTATGCCCTGATGCCCCAGGCGCTTCTGGCGGCTAATCAGCGTTCTCTGACCACCAGCCTTTTTATTATTGCCGGGGTGATGGTGGTGATTGCCCTGGGAGCTACTTTTTTCTGGACCAGGAGCCTGACCCGCCCTTTGGAGGAGCTTACCCGAATGATGGAACGGATTAAAGGGGGAGAGACAAAGCTGCGCATAACCGTGAAGCAAAAGGATGAGATTGGGGAGCTGGGGAAGGGCTTTAATGAGATGTTAGATCAGATTGAGACTCTTCTGGTCAAGGAATATGAGACAAAGCTTTTGCTAAACCGGGCAGAATATAATGCCCTGCAGGCTCAGATCAATCCCCATTTTCTCTACAATACCCTGGATACCATGAGCAGCATTGCCCAGATCCGTCATTGTGAGGAGGTCAGCTATCTTTGTCAGTCCCTGTCCAACATTTTCCGCTACAGCCTGGATATGAAGAATCCTTTTTCTACGGTTGCCAAGGAGATCGTACACCTGAAAAACTATATTTATGTAATGAATGTACGGATGCAGGATCATATTCATTATGATTTTGCGGTTGATCAGGATGCCCTGAAGTGTACGGTTCCCAGAATTTCCATACAGCCTTTGGTTGAAAATGCCATAAAGCATGGCCTGTGGAATGCGAAAGGGGAAAAACGGATCGCGATCCGCGCAAAAAGGGAACAGGGGATATTGGTGATAACCGTGGAGGATAACGGGGTGGGGATGGAGAATCCACAGGAGATGAACCGGAAGATGGCGGAGAATGATCTGGATATGGTGGGTCGGGGGAATTCGATTGGCCTGATTAATATTAATGCCAGGGTTAAGATGCTCTATGGGGATATTTATGGGATTACTGTGGAAAGCAGCCCTGGCAGGGGTACAAAGGTCAGGCTGGCGGCCGCCTGTCTGGCCATGGAGGAGGTGAAGGAATGGAAAAAGAGTTTTATACGGTTCTGATTGCAGATGATGAATACTGGACCAGAGAAAAGCTGCGTACAATGATTGACTGGCCGGTGTATTCCCTGCGATGTCTGGAACCTGCTGCGAACGGGGAAGAGGTGGTAAACCGACTGAAGGAGGAGCGCCCGGATATTCTGATTACGGATATCAATATGCCGTTTGTCAATGGGGTTCAGTTATTACAGATGATTCAGGAGAATTACCCGGATATTATTACCTTTGTTGTCAGCGGGTATGATGATTTTCAGTACGTAAAAGACAGCTTTATGGCAGGCTCTATTAATTATCTGGTAAAGCCCATTGCCCGGATCGACCTGGTGAACGCTCTTTCCAAGGCCCTGGAGATTATCAGCCTGCGGCAGGCGGATGCCAGGCACAGGCAGGAGCAGCAGACTCAGCTGTTAAAGGCGGCTTCTCTTTTGCAGGACAGGGAATTCAGTCAGCTTCTGGAGCGGGAAAATGCTTCCTTTACGCCTATTATCACCATGAATAATGATATGGATTTTGCGGGAATGAGCCTGATGCTGATTAAAATCCATGATATCGGAAGCCTGGCCTGTCAGTATGGGCATGATATGAATCAGCTTTCTTATGCGGTCAAAAAGGAAATCCGCAGATGCCTGAACCATGATGTGTCTTATGTATTTAACTATGTGTACCGACCCAATGAGTTTGCTGTTTTGTCGGAGCTGGACAGCCAAAAACTGGCGGAGAAAGCCCGGTACATGCTGGTTCAGTTCAAATCTCTCTTCCAGTCGCCGGTAACCATGATGCTCAGCAGCCATTCCTATTCCCTGGACAGTATCCATGATGCGTATATTGAGGATATTTCCATGCTGATGACCAGGGTTTATGCGCCGGAGGATGTGATTCTTCTGGCAGAGCAGGTGGATAAGAACCGGGAAAACCAGAAAATAGGCAACCGGTTTACAGATGGTCAGGTAAAGGAGCTTCGGGAATTTATCCGGCGTGGGAGCAGAGATTCCATAGAAAATCTGATTTTCCATAAGGTGGGCCTTGCCCATTGTGCCGGGAAGCGGTGGGAGTATCTGGAGGTCAGGCAGACGGTAAAGCGGATTCTCAATACGTTTTCGGAAACCCTGTCCGGTGAGCTTGGGCCAGAGGAGATTGCTGCCCTGGAAAACATGGTGAATATGTCTGACCGGGTGATTGAGCGCCTGGATGAGGACAGCTTATGTGATGCTATACGGGATGTGATTGACTTCTGCATGGCAGCCGGGTATGAGGGGGAAGTTTGCACCACAACGGATCTTATCCGGCAGGCGGCAGCGTATGTGGATGAGAATTATAACGAGGATCTGAGCCTGTCTTCTCTTGCAAAAAGGTATGGGGTGGAGAGCACTTATTTTTCCCGGATATTCCGCCAGGAAACAGGGGAGAACCTTATGGCTTATATTACCAGGAAGCGGATGGAAAAGGCGGTGGAGTATATGAAGGAAAGCGTTATAGCCTTACGGAGATTGCTTTTATGACAGGCTATGATGATTATGCATATTTCAGCCGGGTATTCAAAAAGGCGTATGGAAAGAGTCCAAGGGAGTTTCGCAACAGGTATGCAGGTTCAGGGAGGAAGCAGGTTGAAAGTTAAGACAGGACTGGCTCTTCTGTTTTTTGGGGGCCTGCTTTGTGTGGGAGGCTGCGGGGAGAAGACGGAGCTGGTGGCAAAGGAAAAGGATAAGGTGGTTCTTACGGTCCTGGCGGGACAGTCCACAGCGGATGCAGGCATGGAGGATATGATTGATGAGTGGATGGAGGAGAATTATCCCGGAGTAAGGCTGGAATGGGAATGCGTGGATTGGGGAGAAAGCTTTGACGCACAGGTACGCTCCCGTTTTGCGGCAGGGGATATTCCGGATATTATTGTGGGAAAAGCCCAGGATGTGAAGGCTTATGTGAGTACCGGCAACCTGGCTCCTCTGCCGGATGGCTGTACGGAGAGGATCGAACCTCACGCTCTGGAGGCGGTTACGGTTCAGGGAAGGGCATATGGCCTGCCGGTAAATACCTGGTATCAGGGGGTGCTTTATAACAAGGGAATATTTAAAGAATGCGGGATAGAAATACCGCGGACCCGAAAGCAGATGGAGCAGGCGGTGGATACGCTGGAGGAGAATGGGATTACGCCATTTGCCGGGCATTTTCAGGAATCCTGGAATCTGGGGAACACCACCATGCAGTTCATGATGAATGAGATATTCTGCGATATTCCTGACTGGGGGGAACAGTTCAGGCAGGGAGACCAGAATTTTTCCGGGAATCCGTCCATAAGGCGGTGCATGGAGAATAACCGGTATATCCTGAATCATTCCTGGCAGGACGCCCTGACCATTGACCAGTATGAATGCGACCTCCGCTTTGCCAATGGCCAGGCAGCCATGTACCTTACGGGTTCATGGTCTCTGCAATTTACCGGCCAGTACAGCAGCAGGGATGAGTTTGGGATTTTTCCCTATCCCAATGAAGCAGGGGACGCCAGGCTTCTCAGGGAGACGAACCTGACCCTGATGAAGAGCGCGGTGACTCCTTATGGGGAGCTGATAACGGAGCTGTTTCAAGATATTCTGCTTGACCGGCAGCTTCAAGGGGAGATTCTGGATTATACCCAGACCCAGTCTGTGGTAATGGGGTTCCTTCCGTCTTATCAGAGCTGTATCCAGAAGGATGTGGAGGCTTATGAGGAAAGGGGGCTGCTTTCGGATGTGGCCACAGGTAATACTCAACTTGTGTGGTCTTACCAGAATGATGTGGCGACAGAACAGCGTTTGTGGCTGGAAGGGGAGAAATCATTGGAAGAGGTTCTGCAGTTTGCGGATGATCACAGGGACGAGAGCAGCAACAATCAATAAGGAGTTGTACATTTCACAAAAATGTACAACTCTTTTTTCAATTTAATCCTACCTGGAGGGATGGTGAAAATTCTATAATATAGGAAGTAAACGGCAGAGCCGGACAAGGAGATGTCCCCGTGAAGTAACAATAGTAACATCATGTCAGTTGATTAAGGAGGAAAACATGAAAAAGAAGTACGTATTGGGCACATTAACAGCAGTAGCAGCGGTCTGCACGCTGGTGGGCTGCGGCGGCCAGGGAGGCGCGGAGCCGAAGGAAGAGGCGAAAACAGAGGCGGCGGCTCAGGCTCCGGAAGGGGAGAAAAAGCCGGAGGCAGGGGCTACGGATGAAAAGGTAACCCTTACTGTGCTGGCAGGGCAGTCTACCACGGATGCAGGAATCGAGGATATGATTGACGAGGCCCTGGCAGAGAAATATCCTAATATTACCCTGGAGTGGGAATGTGTGGACTGGGGAAATGATTTCCAGCCCAAGATGCAGCAGTATCTTCAGTCTGGCCTGCCGGATATTATGATCGGCAAGGCTCAGGATGTGGCAACCTATGCGCCGTTGGGTGTTCTTGCACCCATTGACAGCGCCTATCTGGACCGGGGGCTGGATGCTGCCAGGGAGAACGTAACCATAGATGGAAGCACTTACGGATTAGTGTACAATGCGCTTTATCAGGGAGTTTATTATAATCGGGCAATTCTTGACGGAATGGTGCAGCTGAAGCTGGCAGGAGATATGTACAATGGAGCATTTGCTCCCGGAAATACCCTGCGCAACGGGGAAAGTGTTTGGCGGTTGCATTATACGAAGCAGGAAGTGGTGAATGAGGGCGATAAACAGAAGATTATTACCTGTCTGACCGACGGCCGTGGGTATGAGGTAAGGCATTACCTGCAATGGGAAAAGGGAATGTCTACTATTCTGCTTTGGAACGAATTGTTTAATCACAGCAAAGAAGCTATCTCGGTAGAGATGCTGTCCAGCTTTTCCCTGACAGGGATTTCTCCGTACCTGGATGGCGACGGACATGACCAAATCCGGGTACATCGTCTGATGAGCTGCTGGAGCCAGGAGGGGATTCTCTCCAGCCAGACTATGGAGGAGCTTCTTTTGGACACCTCCTGGACCATGGAGGCAGTGCGGTGTGAGCGCTTCGGGCAGGTGGGTTCCATGCCGGTAAATCATTATTTCCCCTTTCTTGCTATTGAGGATAGAGTAAACAAGGTATTCTGGGGCGTACAGTTGGCTCATGGGGCTTCCTGGCAGATGGAGATTTACCGGATCGATGAAAATATTGCCATTAGCGGCGGGCTTGCAGACAGGGAGTTTGGCCATTGGATGAAAACCATTGAGCCGGGAGAAAGGTTTGCCACGCCAAAAGCGATTCTCACGGTGTGCCATACGGATTCTATTGATGTTCTGACAAAAAGGCTGACAGATGCAGGCCAGAAGGCAGCAGATCTGGGGCCGGAGCCGGAGACAGAGCAGGGCCTTCCTATGGTATTTAATGAGTACTGCACCACCTGGGGGTGTCCTTCTCACGAAAATATTGCGGAGATCCTGAAGAACATAGAAGGCAGGGGCTTTACATACTTTGTCATTGACTGCGGATGGTATAAGCAGGAAGGAATTCCCTGGGATATCAGCATGGGGGATTATGAGGCGTCAAAGGAGTTGTTTCCTGAGGGACTGGAAAAGACCGTGGAAGCCATCAAAGCAGCAGGGCTTAAGCCAGGGATCTGGTTTGAGATTGACAATGTGGGCAGTGCTTCCATGGCCTATCAGATGGAAGAGCACCTGCTCCATCTGGACGGGAAGGTGCTGACCACTACCAGACGCAGGTTCTGGGATTTGAATGATCCCTGGGTGGAGGAATATCTGACTGACCGGGTGATTGGCCTTTTAAAGCGTTGCGGATTTGAATATATGAAGATTGATTATAATGATACGATTGGCATAGGCTGTGACGGAGCGGAATCGGTTGGAGAGGGTTTGCGGAGAAATATGGAAAAGTCCTATGAGTTTCTGGAAAAGGTGAAGCGTGAAATCCCGGGGATTGTGCTGGAAAACTGTGCTTCGGGAGGGCACAGGCTGGAACCCCGCTTTATGGCGGCAACCAGCATGGCTTCCTTTTCCGATGCCCACGAGTGTCTGGAAATCCCCATTGTGGCAGCCAATGTCCAGCGAGCCATCCTTCCCAGGCAAAGCCAGATCTGGGCAGTTATCCGGAAGACAGATTCCCTGAAACGGGTTGCGTATTCTATGGCGAGTACATTTTTAGGCAGATTGTGTCTGTCAGGGGATGTCACGGAACTGTCGGATGAACAGTGGGATATGGTGGACAGAGGAATGGCCTTTTATCAAAAGCTCGTTCCGGTGATTAAATACGGGCAGTCTTACCGGTACGGGCCGAAGATAAGCAGTATCCGCCATCCCCAGGGCTGGCAGGCCATTGTCCGAATAGCAGACCAGGGAGGAATGGCCTGCGTAATCCTTCACACGTTTGATGGAACCTTGCCGGAGGAGATAACCATCGGGCTTCCTGAGGGCTGTCCTGGCCGGATTGCGGAGGTATATTCAGATACGCAGGAAACGGCAGTGATTGATAAGGGGGTATTTTGCTATTATCCCAGGGAGAACAGAAAGGCAGCGGCATTTTTGCTTTGGGATGAGGAGGATTGTGAAGGAAGCTGAAAAGGTATGGGGTTGAAAGCGCTTTTGATAAGCCAGCAGATGAGAGGTGTTGTCTCTGCTGGCTTTTATAATATGGCGAAACTTTCGCAGATTGATATTCCTTATCCGGAGGCTGACGCTAAAAATTTGTTTGTGCGCGTCGATAAGAAAAGGAACTATTATCTTATGCTGTTATTTTGGAAAACAGACACGGAAAGTTGTTTTTTGCTAAAAAGATGTGTATAATAAAGTCATGATTGTTTTAGAGAAAATAGAAGGTGAACATTAGTTTGTGATATTCTATAACACTATGATTGAAATACGTCTGGTGCAGGAAAATGAAAAGGAGAAGTATTTATGCAGATAGAGGCATTGCGAATTCATAATTTCCGGGTGTTTCAGGATGTGACCGTAGAAAATATACCGCAGATGGCTGTTTTCATGGGACAAAACGGAGCTGGAAAGACTACATTTTTTGATGTGTTTGGTTTTTTGCATGATTGTCTTTCCAACAATGTCCGTTCTGCATTGGCAAAACGCGGCGGGTTTGGGGAGGTTATTTCCCGCGATCAGACGGGAGATCTGCAGTTTGAGGTTAAATTCCGCCCTTCGCCAGAAGAACCTGTGATTACGTATGAGCTTACGATCGGGCTAAATGAAAGGCATGCTCCTGTGGTAAAAAAAGAGGTTATGAGATTTCGCCGGGGACAGTACGGGGCTCCATGGAAGATTCTTGATTTTGCTAATGGGGAAGGGGTTGCTGCAGAGGGAACTCTCCAATCTTACGAGGATGTACAGATAGCGGCCCGAGCGCCCCAGAGAGTTTCTGCCCCTGATATATTAGCAGTAAAAGGTTTAGGGCAATTTGAAAATTTTCCGGCGATTTCTGCGCTCAGAAAGCTGATTGAGGATTGGTATGTGTCGGATTTTCATATTGAAAGCGCCCGCGGCAGGCAGGAAGCCGGCTACAGTGAATCCCTTTCTACGACAGGAGACAATCTGGCACAGGTGGCAAAATTTTTGTATGATAACCACAGGGAGAGATTTAACGCTATTTTGCAGGCAATGAGGGAAAGAGTGCCTGGAGTGGCCAGCGTGGAGGCCAAGGTAACAGAAGACGGATATGTGATTCTCCGGTTTCAGGATGGACGTTTTAAAAACCCATTTTCTTCTAAGTTTGTTTCAGATGGCACAATTAAGATGTTTACTTATCTGGTCCTGCTGAGCGATCCCAGCCCTCATGCACTGCTTTGCGTTGAGGAGCCTGAGAATCAGTTATATCCTGAGCTGTTGGCGCAGCTGGCAGAAGAATTCAGGCATTATGCGAATGTTGGAGGCCAGGTTTTTATATCGACTCATTCTCCGGATTTTCTGAATGCAATCAGGCTGGAAGAGCTATATTGTCTGGTTAAAGAAGATGGTTATACGAAAATCATACGTGCAAGTGATTCGCCTTTGATTGTTTCCCTGTATCAGGAGGGGGACTTATTGGGAGCGCTTTGGAGTCAGGGAATTTTATTAGAGGAGGCTTCGAAGGCGGGAGGGAAATAAAATGAAGCTGATTTTTCTTTTGGAAGAACTCTCTATGAAATATCTTTTGCTGGAGCTGTTGCCTCGTATCTTGCCGGAGAATGTTGAATTCCAGATTATTCCGCATAATGGGAAAAGGGATTTAGAAAAATCGATTCCAAGGAAACTACGGGGGTGGAATGAGCCTGGAGATATTCGTTTTGTCATTTTACACGACCAGGATAATAAGGACTGCAGGAAGCTGAAGGAGTCTTTGCTGGAGTTGTGTAAAACAACGGACAGGCCGGTGTTAATCAGAATTGCCTGCCAGGAATTGGAATCCTGGTATTTTGGGGATATAGGCGCCTTGGCAAGAGCCTATGAAAGACCTAAACTGAAAAATCTTCCAAAGCAAAAGAGGTATCGTGTTCCTGATGAGATTCCATCTCCTAAAGAGGAATTGTACAGGCTGATACCAGAGCATCAGCAGATAGAAGGAGCCAGGCGGATAGCGCCGTACATGGATATTGAGAATAATACTTCGGTTAGTTTTCAGTTCTTTGTAAAAGGTGTTCAACGTCTTGCAGCAGAGTAATACATATCGGCCCGGTATAATATGCTTCTTCCGGCTTCCGTTTATGCGGAAAATAATATGGCCTTAACAGAGTGATGTATCTGCAGGGAGATGACAGCTCCTTTTATCTGGCAGATGAGATTCTTTCCACCAATGAATATCCGCAGGTGATCTGGGGGGAATACCTTTTTTGGCAAATTCATAGTGTAATAGCATGGATTAAACGGCAAGGGCGGCAAATAAATGGATTATGGTAAAAAGATGGTATGGTAAGAACTGGCATGGTTAAAAAACATTAAACTGGTTATTTATAACAATCCACTTGCGTGCTATGATGGGCGATGAAAGCAATAAGGCAATTACAAAAATCATTATTATCATTGCAGCGAGGAGGATATGTTATGGAAAACAAAGGAAACGATAAGGTTTATAAAATTGCGCTGACTGCGCTGATGACCGCTTTATGTTATGTGGCATTTACTTTTTTGAAGATTCCAATCCCGACGTTTGGCGGGGATTATGTGGCTTTGCATATCGGCAATGCCTTTTGTGTGCTGGCGGCGCTTTTGCTGGGTGGTTTTTACGGAGGGCTGGCCGGTGCATTGGGGATGACAATAGCCGATCTTTTAGATCCGGCCTATATTACCAGCGCGCCGAAGACATTTGTCCTGAAATTCTGCATCGGTTTGATTGCCGGATTTGTGGCACATCAGATAGCTCATATCAGCAGGGAACACGATACCCGTTATGTATTCAAATGGACGTTGATTGCTTCCGTCGCCGGGTTGGGATTTAATGTTATTATGGATCCAATTGTGGGGTATTTTTATAAAAATTATGTTTTGGGCGTACAATCGGATGCGGCGAAGATTATGTCCACCTGGGCTGCCGGCGTTACGTTTATCAATGCGGTAGCAGGGACGATTGTAGTGGTGGTGGTTTATTTGGCGGTAAGGCCGGTGCTGATGAAGGCCGGGCTGTTTTCAAAAGTTTGAAGGGCGTCCATCTGGAATTGCTTTAGGCAATGGTCAAAGAGTACGCCGTTTCCCATGGGGAGAGTACAACTGGTTTTATCGTTCGCTTGGTTACTGAGGCCATTGAACGTGACAGCGCTAAAGCAGCGGACGCGGTGCAGAACGGGCAGGCTCAAGATTCCGAAAGCCTATATATTAATTCCTGGTATTCCTTAAGATTGCTGTCTATACAGTGTCGTGTGCCATTCGGCAGCAGCTTAAATTTGGAGATGAATTGCCCCTCATCATCCAGATATGCACGAAAATCTACCTGCCCGCATCCAAGTTCCCTCCGTACATCGCTGTTTCTGGGGAACAACGTCATAATTACCTGAGTTGGGAGCAAAAGCTGAGGATAAAAAGTCTTTAAATGCCTACACTCCGTCCCAGCTGGTTTTAAACAAGTGCCACTGGCACTTAGAACCTGCAGGCAATTTTAAACGGGCGGAATAGTGTTTGTTTAGAAAATCCCCGTAAAGGGGCTTTTCTTTGGGAAAAAAATGTAGTATAATCGGAAAATGATTGAGTCGGCAGGGCAGGATAGAAACTGACGCAACTATCAGTTTTTCAACTAGGAAAAACAGGAGGAGATTATGCTGGATTTAAAATTTGTCCGGGAAAACCCGGAGATAGTGAAAAAGAATATTGAGAATAAATTTCAGTTTGATAAGCTGCCTTTGGTAGATGAGGTGATTGAACTGGACGCGAAGAACCGGGCTGCCAAGGCGGAAGGGGATAACTTGCGGGCATCCAGGAATAAGCTGTCCAAACAGATCGGACAGCTCATGAGCCAGGGGAAGAAGGATGAAGCAGAGGCAGTAAAGGCTCAGGTTAAGGCAAATGCGGACAGGCTGGCCGAGCTGGAAGCCATGGAAGCGGATTTGGAAGTCAGGGTTTTAAAGATTATGATGACCATTCCCAATATCATTGATCCCAGTGTGCCTATTGGTAAAGATGACAGTGAGAATGTGGAGATTGAGAGATTTGGCGAGCCGGTGGTGCCGGATTTTGAGATCCCTTATCATACGGACATTATGAAGACTTTTGACGGCATTGACCTTGATGCGGCGGCTAAAGTTGCCGGGAACGGGTTTTATTATCTTATGGGAGATATCGCCCGGCTTCATTCGGCAGTAATTGCCTATGCCAGGGATTTTATGATCAATCGCGGATTTACCTATTGCGTGCCGCCTTTTATGATTCGGGGGAATGTGGTGACGGGGGTCATGTCGTTTGCGGAGATGGATGCCATGATGTATAAAATCGAAGGCGAGGATCTGTATCTGATTGGTACCAGCGAACACTCCATGATTGGTAAATTTATTGATACCATCTTGCCGGAGGCGCAGCTTCCCAAAGCGATGACCAGCTATTCTCCTTGTTTCCGTAAGGAAAAGGGCGCTCATGGTATCGAGGAAAGAGGCGTGTACCGCATTCATCAGTTCGAGAAGCAGGAGATGATCGTAGTCTGCAGGCCGGAGGAGTCTCCGATATGGTATGATAAGCTGTGGCAGAATACGGTGGATTTATTCCGCTCTTTGGATGTTCCGGTGAGGACGTTGGAATGCTGTTCCGGAGATTTGGCGGATTTAAAGGTAAAATCTTGTGACGTCGAAGCATGGTCGCCCCGTCAGAAAAAATATTTTGAGGTGGGTTCTTGTTCAAATTTGGGGGATGCTCAGGCTCGTCGGCTGAAAATCCGCGTAGATGGGGAATCGGGGAAATATTTTGCCCATACTTTGAATAACACGGTTGTGGCTCCTCCGCGGATGTTGATTGCCTTTCTGGAAAACAATCTGCAGGAAGACGGCACGGTCAAAATCCCCAAAGCGCTGCAGCCTTATATGGGCGGCACGGAGATTTTGGTTCCCAAACAGAAGGAGTCCTGAACAGCAGTCATTTAAGAGGCGCGGCAGAAAAAAAGGATAAAAAGAGGATAGAAGAAATATGAAACCATGGAATGTGTCTGTTGATGGACAAAATTACCAGATTATGGCCAAGGGAAACAGTTTGGTTGTAGATGGTGAGAAAAGTAAGCTGAAGGAACTGAACAGCAGAAAAGAGGGAATGTTCAGAGTTTATGAACTTCCGCTGGGGCAGAAGAAAGCGTATTATTATGTGAATACCTGGATTGGCGGGGCTACGCTGGTGATGGACGGCGTGGACTGTGCTACCGGCCAGCCTTACTCCCCACCGAATATGCCTGGTTGGGCTTATGTATTTATGGCATTACATTGCCTTAACTTTGCTAACGGCGCTTTAGGCGCGATGTTGGCGGTAGCCGGAATCGGAGCTACGATGTCGATTTCATGCAATACACGGATGCCGCTGCCCGTGCGGATATTCTTGGATTTGTTGCTGCTGATCGCTATGGTAGTCATTATTTTCAGCGTGGCGGTGATATTGCAGTCTTTCCGGTAACCCCATGCCGTTTTCCTGGTGCCGCTATGGATGAAAGGGGTTTATTATGCCCCAGGGGATACACACAAAATGTCCCAAATAGACACTTTGGCGCCGTACGGTCAGCGCAGCAAGTACCCTCGCTTCGCTGGGGCATGCTTTGTGCAAAGCTGCAGTAAGGATTTGATACTGCCACAGTGTAAAGAATCCTGTTTTGCAGGATTCCCAAAATCGGTAAGAACCAGATAAAAATGTACGGCAAGGGGATGGTATTTATGAGTTTTGTGTTCAATCTGGCTGGGTGGATCTGCTTTTTCCTGGCCGTGAAAAATTTTTTGGGTATCGGCGCTTCCCCCGAAGATATGGGTATAGGCGTGCTGGGGCTGCTGCTGCCCATTCCTGACGTGAAAACCCTCCTCTTTGCGGGTGGCGCGGCTCTTTTTGGTTTCCTGGCCTACGCATTCAGCAAAGACGGGAGAAAAAGAGGGATAAAGGTGATTGTCTGCGCTATCATCTGTGCGGTTCTGACATTCACGCCCCTGGCTAATATTTCCCTGATTCCTGCTATGCTTTCTTACCAGTCAGAGCAGCAGTCCGCCGACGGTTACGAGCCGATTCCGGAAGGGAACTATAAACTGTATGCTTTTCTGGGTTCCCAAAAGAGTATGCCTTCTGATGTGGACGTCATGCGGTACATCATAGAGGGCTACGACGGCCACGCGGAAGATACCTATGAAACCTATAAAGTAACCGGCTGGCTGTTTAGTGAGAATAACCAGGGATGGGATGATGTGGAGATGACCTTCCGCTTGGTGGACGAAGAAGGGAACGACATCCTCTCCGGCGGCGAACCAGTCATTCTCCGTTATGAGTATAACCGCAACACTATGAGCATCCGGGAACAGAATGCTGCCACCCCGGAGGGTGGCAGCTCCTTCCAGACCAACACGGTCAAGGCAAAGGATCTCTCCGGGATCCCCTATGGGTTCATCGTGGAAAGCGTGAAAAAGGGCTATTATATCGATGTTAATGACGGATCTAAACATGAATCGCCTATTTATCACTAATGCTACTATATATGGTTTATTTTTATTATAATAAAATCTCCCCCGCTGTGCAATGAGAGACAGCAGGGGAGGTTTTTATTCCATAGGAAAGTTCGTCCTGTGGAATAAAAAGCCTTCCGGGCTGCGGGGAACCGTAGCTACTGGATTTCTTTGACGGACAATTTCGGTATTGCCATCATCGAGTAATTGGTATGATAAATGACGAATCCGGGAGCGCCTCCTGCAGCTTTTTTTACTTGTTTTCGCTGAATATAATCAATTTCCACTTTTTCGCTGCTTCTTCCCTTAGAGTAGTATGCAGCCAGGGAAGCGGCTTCCTCGTAAGTCTGGTCAGTCAGCTCTTTTCCGTCAGTTTTGACAATCACATGGGAACCGGGAATCCCTTTGGCGTGAAACCACCAGTCCCCGCCGTCGGCAATTTTAAAGGTGACTTCTTCGTTTTGATAATTATTTTTGCCCACATAGATATGAAAACCGTCAGAAGAGAGATAGTGGTAGGGACGGCTGGTAATTTTGGGCTTCTTTCCTTCTGGCCCCCGTTTTTTGATAAAGCCATATTCCTTTAATTCTTCTTTAATCTGAACCAGATCCTCTTCCTTTACGGCAATATCCAATGCGGCGCTGATTGACTCCAAATGTCCGATTTCCTGGCGGGTTTCCTGAATCATAGCGGTCATAGCCTCATGGGTGCGTTTCAGCTTATTATATTTCCCGAAATATTTTTGAGAATTTTCCTGGGCGGTCAGTTGTGGGTCTAAGGGGATGCGGATTTCTTCATTGGTGTAATAGTTCAGACAGGATACTTCTTTTTCGCCGCCGGACAGTTCATAGCCATAGGCGGTCAGCAATTCCCCGTATATTTTGTATTTGTCCCGTTTTTCGGTATCTTTTAGCTGCTTGAGCTGCAGGTCGTATTTTTTATAATTTCGCTCTAAAGAGGTCTGTACAATACGGCGCAAATCGGAAGATTTTTGCCGGATACGGGTGAGGATGTCCTTTTCCGCATAATATGTTTCCAAAAGCTGGCTGATTGAAGGAAATGATCTGGCTGTGCAATGGTTTCCGTCAAAACAAGTCAAAGGAACGGAGGAAAATTCGACGGGTTCACCATTTTGATAGACAATATTGGGCTCGAAATTGCCCTGTTTTACTTCTTCCATCATCAGGGAAAGCCGGCGGTATAAATGGCACAATTCGATTTCTGACAGTTCATTGGCAGAGCGGTCGCCGTCGAGAGAGGCCAGATGGCATAATTCCGTGCCAATCACGGGGCTGATCCCCGTAAGCTTTTGGTAAAGCGCTTTTTGGAGCGGCGCCGGTGTGGAATGGATTAAAACACAAAATTCCTCTTCCGTTACAGTCAGGGGATCTGCTTTTTCCCGGGTTTGCGGGATAAAATAGTTCCGTCCGGGCAGCACTTCCCTTACAGAACTGACTTGGGCCGAGATATGCTTGATGCTGTCCAAAATAGTTCCGTCTTCCTTGCAGAAAATAATGTTGCTGTGTTTTCCCATGAGTTCGATGATCAGCCTTTTGCGGCATAAGTCCCCCATTTCATCCAGGTGTTCAATCAGCAGTTCGATAATCCGCTCCAAGCCTGGCTGGCTGACCCGGATAATCCGCCCGGTTCCGATGTGCTTGCGCAAAAGCATGCAGAAATTGGGGGCAGTCAGCGGTCCCGGTTTATTATTTTCAGTGAAATAAATCAGAGGGAGGCTGGCATTGGCAGAAACCGACAGGCGCAGGGTTTCCCGGTTGTTTTTTATGGTAAACAGCAGTTCGTCTTTTTCCGGCTGGGCGATTTTGTTGATTTTTCCGCCTTCCAGCTTCAGGCGGATATCATTGGTCAGATTTGCAATTACAATTCCGTCAAATGCCATAAAATGTACTCCTTTTAAATTCAATACATAATGTCGAACATGGGTATTATACAGGAACCGAAGAAGATTTACAAGGTTTCGGTTTGAATATTATCTGTCGGTATTGTCGAGACTGTACTATGAAAGTATCGAACCCGAAAGTATCGAACCCGAAAGTATCGAACCCTTATGGTAAGTCTGCGCAGAGCCTGCCCCAGCAACGCTGTACTAGTACTGCCTTGCGGAAATTCCGGTGAATTCGGCACTCGCTATTTCCGCAAGACAGTACTGGTGTGCTGAGAAAACGGCCATTATCGAATGGAATTCCGTGCAGAAGAAAGGAAGGTCAAAATGAAAAGAGTACCGACACATATAGGGATTATTCCTGATGGCAATCGGCGGTGGGCCCTGGGAAGCGGCCTGGCTAAAGAGGAAGGCTACCGTTATGGCATATCACCGGGAATGGAACTTTATCATATCTGCAAAAAACTGGGCATCGGGGAGCTTACTTTCTACGGATTTACCGTGGATAATACGAAGCGGCCCAAACAGCAGAGAATTGCTTTTTCGGATGCCTGTGTAAAGGCGGTAGACTGCCTTTCCAGGGAGGATGCGGAGTTGCTGGTTCTGGGAAATACAAAATCTCCAATGTTTCCTGAAGAGCTGATGCCTTATACAACAAGGCAGACCTTCGGGGCGGGGGGCATGAAAATTAATTTTCTTGTCAATTACAGCTATGAATGGGATTTGGGATTTCATGGAGGCAAATTTGGGCCGTCCATGGGTTCTGCTGAGGTTTCCCGGGTTGAATTGATTATCCGCTGGGGCGGACAGAGGAGGCTATCCGGTTTTTTGCCTATTCAGTCGGTATATGCAGATATCTACATTGTTGATGATTACTGGCCGGATTTCAGGCCTCAGCATATTTATGATGCGATAGACTGGTATGCCAGGCAAGACGTAACACTGGGAGGGTAGGTTTAGGATTTCTTCTTTTTGCTTGTATTCAAAACCTATTTGGAATATAATGTTTATTGTATTGATACTTGTTAAAATGAGAAATTGAGGAGATTAGGAAGTATGGATAACAAGGAAAAAGAGAATCAATTGAAGGGTATTGAGACACGGCGGATGGCGCCTGTGGAGGAGAAAGCAGATGCGATGCCGGTTCAGCAATTAAACCTTCTTCCCCGCACAATCCACTTGGTTCCGATGAAAACGCTGAGCGGATTTGAGGTGCGACCGGGATTTTATGAAATCAATGGGGCTACGGCTATCCCTGGCGGGGTGAATTTTACGGTTCATTCACTTGGGGCTACTTCCATAGAGCTGCTGTTGTTTCACCGGGCAGAGGAGGAACCCTTTGCCGTGCTGCCGTTCCCGCACAATTATCGGGTTGGTAATGTGTTTTCGATGATTGTTTTTAAGTTGAATATCGAGGAGTTTGAATATGCGTATCGGGTTTATGGCCCTTACGAACCGGAAAAAGGGATTATTTTTGATGGAACCAAATATTTGTTGGATCCATATGCGAAGGCTGTAACGGGCCAAAGCCGATGGGGCGATTCCTCATCCCGGAAGCATCAGTACAAAGCCAGAGTGGTCAAAGACGATTTTGATTGGAAGGATATGGTGCCGCCTCTGCTGCCGATCGAGGATTCCATTATTTATGAGCTTCATGTCAGGGGCTTTACAAAGGATAAATCTTCCGGCGTCAATAATCCGGGGACATTTGCCGGATTGATGGAAAAACTTCCCTATCTCGTGGAATTAGGGGTTAATGTGGTAGAGCTGATGCCGATATTTGAGTTTGACGAGATGCAGGACTACCGGGTGGTAGACGGACAGGAGCTGTATAATTACTGGGGATACAATACGGTAAGCTTTTTTGCCCCCAATACCAGCTATACAGCCAGTAAAGAGTATAATCGGGAAGGTAATGAGCTGAAAAATTTAATTCGGGAATTCAACGCTCACGGGATTGAAGTTTATTTAGATGTGGTGTTTAACCATACGGCAGAAGGCAATGAGCATGGTCCGTTTTTTTCTTTCAAAGGTTTTGACAACAATATCTATTATATGCTGACTCCTGATGGCTATTATTACAATTTCAGCGGCTGCGGCAATACGTTAAACTGTAACCATCCCATTGTGCATCAGATGATTCTGGACTGTCTTCGCTATTGGGTCACGACTTACCGGGTTAATGGTTTCCGCTTTGATTTGGCTTCGATTTTGGGGCGCAATGAGGATGGGACGCCAATGAATAAGCCGCCGCTTTTGGAGGCTTTGGCATTTGACCCGATTTTGGGAGATGTGAAGCTGATTGCGGAAGCATGGGATGCGGACGGCTTGTATCAGGTAGGTACATTCCCTTCCTGGAACCGCTGGGCGGAATGGAACGGGCGGTATCGGGATGATATGCGGCATTACCTTAAAGGAGACGAAGGTTATGCCCAGGCTGCCAGCTTGCGTATTGTCGGTTCACGGGATATATATGATGTCAGCACAAGAACCAATGCGTCGGTGAATTTTATTACTTGTCACGACGGGTTTACTTTATACGATTTATTTTCTTACAATACAAAACATAATGAGAAAAACGGCTGGAATAATACGGATGGCGCAGGGGACAACAATAGCTGGAACTGTGGCGTGGAAGGCGAGACAGAGGATAAACAGGTGATGGCTCTGCGGTACCGGATGATCCGCAATGCGTTTGCCCTTCTGATGTGCAGCCGGGGGATTCCCATGTTTTTGGCCGGGGATGAGTTTTGCAATACTCAATTTGGCAATAACAATGCTTATTGCCAGGACAATATCACTTCCTGGCTGGATTGGAGCCTGTTGGAAAAGAATCGGCATATTTTTGAGTTTTTTAAAAAGATGATCCGTTTTCGTAAGACATATCGGGTGCTGCGCGCCAATATCAGCGACGGCGCCTGCGGTTTTCCTGATGTAAGCTTTCATGGAGTCAAGCCATGGCATGGACATTTTGTGAGCCATGAACGGTATGTGGGAGTCATGTTTGCCGGACAGGAGAAAGGCAAAAAAGCCCAGGTTATTTATGTGGCTTCCAACGCTTATTGGGAAAAAATAGAAGTATTACTTCCTTCCCTGCCCGAAAAAATGCGCTGGGAATTGTTAGCAGATACCTGGGAAGACGGCCATAGCGTCTGCCGGCTCAAGCGGGACAGCTTTTTTATCCGGCCCAGAAGCGTGATGATATTTGTTGCTGTTGAGATATAAGACAGACAACTAGTACTGCATTGCGGAAATAACAGTGAATACAGTGCTTGATATTTTCGTCATCTGTGCGTCTGCAAAGCGACGTTCTACACTCCGTTCCGGTCCTTGCTGAACAAGCGCCATTGGCGCTTAGCAACGTAGCGGTGCCTACGTCTAGCTTTGCAGGCGTACAGAGGGCGGAAATAGCGAGTGCCGAATTCACTGAAATTTCCACAAGGTAGTACTAGGAATTGGCTGTCAGGAGGACCTGGCAGCCAGTTTTTTGGCAATGAAGTGGAGCATATTCAATTTCTTTTTTTCCTCCGGAGGCATATGCTCCGTAAGCACCGAAACAAGGAGTTCCGTTTCCGAATCATTGAACCTGATGCCTTTTTGGCTGGCTTCCGTCTGCATGGACAAAAACGCAGAAAGAAGCTGGTCCTGGGGCATTTGGGAGATTGTCTGAGCAAAGGAAATCAGGCAGTTAAGTTTTTCCGGAGCCATTTGTTTCAGTCTTGGATCTTGTCTCCAATCGCAGTTTTCCATAGGATCATCTCCTTTCATACATGGCGGTGCGTGATGGCAGGGATGGGAATTCCTGTATTCCCGGAGTTTCCCCTGCACTTGAATTGCAACAGTTCAAAGGGGGGGGATCTTCCTGCCCGTCTACACCGGACAAAAAATCATTTCACAAATTCAGTGCAAAGGAACTCCGGGAGTGCATGTTATGTACGATTGTTGCCCGGCAGCGGATTATAAGTTGGCAGGCTGCATGGTCTGCATCATAATCTGCAGGTTTTCAAGCATTTCAATCATATCCCTTTCCCTGGGACCGGCATAAGGTTTCATGGCCTGAAGCATTTCCACTATGGAAGTTTTATGCTCACCGGGGACATTTAACCCCATGGCAGACAGCTCACTGTCACGGAACAGAGTCATGGTACGGCTTAGTTCCTGTAATTTAATCATCATGGCAATCAGACGTTGCTGAGGTTGCTGCATATAGGGAATAGCTGCTTTTATCATTTGAAGGTGGGGATCGGCCAGCAGATAATCAAATTCCGTCAGCCGTAAATCCTTTCCTGTATCGTCGTTCATAGGCAGCTCCTTTACTTTTTGAAACAATATATGCGCCATTCAAGGAAAACATACCTGGTGCATATATTACTCATGTAGGAGGAATTGGATTATGGCGACAAAATTGATTATAGAGGGAAATGCTGTTTATGAGATAGATGAGGAATGTCTGGAATGCCAAAAAAGAAGAGCCAGAAACCAAAATCAGAAAGGATACCAGGAATGGGGAAAAGAAAATCAGCAAAATAAACCGATGCGGCATAGCCCATAAAAGAATGCCCCCTCCAATGAGGGGGCGCCGGGCTTTAGCAGAAGAACCCGCCATTGCCGCAGCAGCACAGCAGAAGAATCCAGATCCAGTTACAGCCAAAGCCGTTTCCGCAGCCAAAGCTGCAGCAATTGTTACCGCCGTTGTCACAACCACAACCGCATCCGCATCCCATGTTGCCGCCGCAGCAGCACAGAATCAGAATCAGCCAGATTATGTTACATCCGTTTCCTCCAGTGCTGCAGTTACAGTCACAGCCACAGTTTGTTGCTGCCAAATCGCTCATATCAATTCCTCCAAAAAATATTTACAATCCATCATATGACGGGCGGCATGTCACTG
Source organism: uncultured bacterium (assembly GCA_947383005.1). Lineage (GTDB taxonomy): Bacteria > Bacillota > Clostridia > Lachnospirales > Lachnospiraceae > Brotaphodocola. The sequence goes on from CANDBT010000018.1 coordinate 82,242, forward strand.
TTTCCTGTTTTTAAAAATTTTCAACGAAAGACGTAAATTTGCCTTATCGGTAAAATTGCAAAAAAACATTATATTTTTTCTTGAAAATTGTAATTCCTTTTTTGACAAAATATGCTATACTTATTAAGAGAAAATAAAGAATAAAAATCCGCAGGGATTAGACTATAGAAGATTAATGGGTGAATAATTTATGGGCAGATATGATGATGAAAATATATATGGTTCCGGCCGGTCAAGAGCGAAGGGAAGCGCTCGGAGCCGGTCAGGCAGCAGTAGCACCAGGGAAGGCAGTTCTTCACGGAGCGGAAGCTCCTCATCGCGGAGCGGGACGTCCTCCCGGAGTCATTCATCGCGGAGCGGGGGATCTTCCCGAAGCTCTTCGTCGCGCAGCGGGACATCTTCCCGAGCAAGGACATCTTCCGCAAGGAATTCTTCCGGTTATGAGGGGAGCCATTACAGCAGTTACGGCGCCAGGCGAGGCGGCTTGAGGAAGCATAAAAAATCAGGAGGAAGTTTGCTTGTGGGGGGTATCCTTCTGACGGCGGCCGTTGCTTCAATCCTGTTTTTGGGAAAAGGAATAGCCGGGCATTCTCCGGGAGATGAGACGGAGAGCGAGACGGAGACTATCATGGTTCCGACTACGGAACTTCAGAAAGAAGTGACGGTGGATAACATTCCCATTACTGGTATGTCGAGGGATGAGGCCAGGGCAGCGATTCTTAAAAATTATCCCTGGGATATGAAGGTTTCCTGGCAGCAGGAAATGTATGAAGTGACTGATTTAATGGCAGGGAAAGTGGATGCTTTGTTGGATGAGATATATATAGGCAAGCCAAAAGAAAAGTATTCTCTCGACACCAGCGGCTTGGAAGAGGCAGCTAAGGCAGAAGCTGCCGCAGTTGCCGCCAAATGGGACAAGCTTCCCAAAAACGGCGCAATTTCTTCATATGACCGGGACACGGACAAGTTTTTATTTACCGGGGCGCAGCAAGGTCAGGCGGTAGACCAGGAAAAGCTTACGGAAGATATTCTGGCGGCGCTGAAAAGAAAAGATTTTGATGTGGTGATCGAGGCGGTTGTAAATTCGGTAGAGCCGGAATTCAATGAAGCCGCTGCCAGGGAAAAATACAAGACAATTTCCACCTTTATTACCAAAACGACCTCCAACAGCAAGCGGAATACCAACATTAAGCTGGCGGCGCAGGCAATCAACGGCATAGTATTGCAGCCGGGGGAGGAATTTTCCTTTAATGACCGGGTGGGACAGCGGACGGAAGAAAAGGGATACAAAGGCGCCGGCGCCTATAATAACGGTGAAGTAGTGGAGGAAATCGGCGGCGGCGTCTGCCAGGTATCCTCGACGCTGTACAATGCGGTTCTCAAAGCCGGTTTGAAGACTACCAAACGTCAGTCGCATACGTATGAGCCTTCTTATGTGACGCCGGGGACGGATGCGACAGTAAGCTGGAACGGGCCGGATTACAAGTTTGTCAATAGTTCCTCGTCTCCTATCGGTATCAGGGCCAGTTATGCGGATCAGACAATGACGGTATCGATTTATGGGATTCCTGTGCTGGAGGAAGGGGTGACTTACTCACTGAAATCGACTAAGTTGAAAGATACGGGGATACCCGCGCCGGTTTATGCGGAAGATCCTACATTGCAGCCCGGCGAGGAAAAGGTAAAAAGCAATGGAAGCAGCGGAAGCCAGTGGGAAACCAGGCTGGTAATCAAAAAAGACGGGGAAGTGGTCAGTCAGGATGTAGACCATACCGTGACTTATAAAGGCCATGCGCCGGAAGTTTTGCGGAATACTACCGGAACGGTTGCACCTACGGAATCTGTACCTGACGAAAGCTCTCTTGCTCCAAGTGAGTCTTCGACGATTGCCCCCGAAGGGGCAGGTGACGGCTTTACTCAGCCGGCCACCAATGCGCCGTCTACCGGTGCGCCAAGCAGCATGGGGCCGGGAGGCGCCAGTCAGAATCCGAGTAATGCGGTAGGGGAAGGCCCGGGAGGAGGTTCGTCGCCTGCGGCTGTACCTTCTGTCCCGGCTCAGCAAGAGCCGCCTGCCCAGCCGACGGTATCTCAGCCATCGGATTCGTTTATTGTACCTATGCCGATGAATTAAGGTTTAACATAAAAATTGCACAAAAAGAAGCGTCTGTATTTGGCATGATAGTTAAATACAGATGCTTCTTTTTTGGCAGAAATGTGGAAATTCGCATTGTATGGGAAATAATACGCGATTTTTATGGTTTTGCTGTTTGCAAAATGATAAAAAGTTGTTATAATAATGATGAGCGATATTCACATTTTGTAGGAGGATAATTAAATGGCAAGAAAAATGAAAACCATGGATGGTAATCAGGCTGCTGCCCATGCTTCGTATGCTTTTACTGAAGTAGCTGCCATGTACCCCATCACCCCTTCTTCTGTTATGCCAGAACATACAGATGAGTGGGCAACCGAAGGCAGGAAAAATATTTTCGGACGCACGGTTCAAATTACGGAAATGCAGTCCGAGGCCGGTGCAGCCGGTGCGGTTCACGGCTCTTTGGCAGCCGGTGCGCTTACCACCACGTATACCGCTTCTCAGGGCTTGCTGCTGATGATCCCCAACCTGTATAAGATTGCCGGTGAGCAGCTTCCTGGCGTGATCAACGTCTCCGCCCGTGCCCTGGCAAGCCATGCACTGTCTATTTTTGGTGATCATTCGGATGTATATGCATGCCGTCAGACCGGCTGCGCTATGCTGTGTGAATCCAGTGTGCAGGAAGTTATGGATTTGACCGCAGTTGCCCATTTGGCGGCAATCAAAGGCAAAGTTCCCTTTATTAACTTCTTTGATGGTTTCCGCACCTCACATGAGATTCAAAAAATTGAAGCATGGGACTATGATGATCTTGCTGAGATGGCAGATTGGGATGCTATCGCTGCATTCCGTAAACATGCCTTAAACCCCAATCATCCCTGCCAGAGAGGTTCTGCACAGAACCCGGATATTTTCTTCCAGGCAAGAGAAGCATGCAATCCTTACTATGACGCGCTTCCGGCAATTGTTCAGGATTACATGGACAAGGTTAATGCAAAGATCGGCACCGATTATAAGCTGTTCAACTACTATGGCGCTGCCGATGCCGAACAGGTGATCATTGCCATGGGTTCTGTCAATGACACCATTGAAGAAACGATCGATTATATGGCAAAAACCACCGGAGCAAAAGTCGGTGTGGTGAAGGTACGTCTGTATCGTCCGTTCTGTGCGGATGCCTTGGTAAACGCGATTCCTGACACGGTAAAGAAGATTAGCGTTCTTGATCGGACAAAAGAGCCAGGTTCATTAGGTGAGCCGCTGTATCTGGATGTGGTTGCCGCTTTGAAGGGAACTAAGTTTGATGCGGTTCCGATTTATTCCGGCCGTTATGGATTGGGTTCTAAAGATACTACTCCGGCACAGATCGTGGCCGTATATAACAATGATGCGAAGAAGAGATTTACGATCGGCATCGTGGATGATGTGACCAATCTGTCTTTGGAGCTGGGCGAGGCGTTAGTGACTACTCCGGAAGGCACAACCAACTGTAAATTCTGGGGTCTGGGTGCAGACGGTACCGTAGGCGCAAACAAGAATTCGATCAAGATTATCGGTGACAACACCGACATGTATGCTCAGGCATATTTTGATTACGACTCCAAAAAGTCCGGCGGTGTGACAATGTCTCATCTGCGTTTTGGACACAAGAAGATCAAATCCACCTACCTGATTCATAAGGCAAACTTTGTTGCCTGCCATAATCCGGCATATGTGCGTAAATACAACATGGTTCAGGAATTGGTTGACGGCGGCACATTCCTGCTGAACTGTCCATGGAATGCGGAAGAGCTGGAGAAGCATCTGCCGGGCCAGATGAAGAAATTCATTGCCGATCACAACATTAATTTATATACTATCGATGGCGTAAAGATCGGTATCGAAACCGGTATGGGTCCGACACGAATCAATACCATCCTTCAGTCCGCATTCTTCAAGCTGACAGGGATTATTCCGGAGGAAAAGGCTATTGAACTGATGAAGGATGCCGCCAAGAAGACCTATGGCCGTAAAGGCGAAGATGTGGTTAAGAAGAACTGGGCAGCTATTGATGCAGGTGCTCAGGGCGTAGTGAAAGTAGAAGTTCCGGAAAGCTGGAAGAGCTGTGAGGATGAAGGCCTGGATTACAAGGTAGTGACTGAGGGAAGAAAAGACGTTATTGATTTTGTCAACAATGTGCAGACCAAAGTCAGCGCTCAGGAAGGCAATAATCTGCCGGTATCGGCATTTAACGAATATGTGGACGGCTCCACACCATCCGGGTCGGCTGCTTATGAGAAGCGTGGTATCGCAGTAAATGTGCCGGTTTGGAATCCGGATAATTGTATCCAGTGTAATTTCTGTTCTTATGTATGTCCGCATGCAGTTATCCGTCCGGTGGCGATGACGGCTGACGAGGCGGCAAAAGCTCCGGCTGATATGAAGATGTTGCCGATGACAGGGATGGCTGACTATAAGTTTGCCGTTACCATATCCGCATTGGATTGTACCGGATGTGGTTCCTGCGCAAATGTATGCCCGGGCAAGAAGGGTGAGAAGGCTTTGACCATGGACAAGCTGTCTTCGAATATGGATGAGCAGCCGATCTTTGATTTTGGTCAGACCGTGAGTGTTAAGCAGGATGTCATTGATAAGTTTAAAGAAACCAGCGTTAAGGGCAGCCAGTTCAAACAACCTCTGCTTGAGTTCTCCGGCGCCTGCGCAGGTTGCGGCGAGACTCCTTATGCGAAGCTGATCACCCAGTTGTTCGGTGACAGAATGTATATTGCCAACGCAACAGGATGTTCCTCCATCTGGGGCAACTCTTCACCGTCCACCCCGTATACGGTAAATGCCAAGGGACAGGGCCCGGCGTGGGACAACTCCCTGTTTGAAGATAACGCAGAGTTCGGATTCGGTATGCTGTTGGCTCAGAATGCTATTCGTGACGAGCTGAAAGAGAAGGTAGAAACCATCGCTGCAGATGACAAGGCTTCCGAGGAAGTGAAAGCTGCCTGCAAAGAGTGGCTGGATACCTTCGGTATCGGCGCTCTGAATGGAAGCGCTACCGATAAGCTGGTTGCGGCTCTGGAAGGCATTGACTGCCCGACCTGCAAATATGTTGTAGCTAACAAGGATTTCCTGGCCAAGAAGTCCCAGTGGATCTTCGGCGGCGACGGATGGGCTTATG
>CANDBT010000019.1 GCA_947383005.1 uncultured bacterium
CTTTCTGATACAATAGGGAAAAATTGTGAGCAATTTGTGAAATAACTGTGAGAAAATTCGCAGATTTTATGAAGATGTATTTTCGAAAACTGTCAAACATGATATACTGATTGGCATAGAATCCCGTATCCATGGCTTTGATATTCATTGTTCCGCAAAGCTGCCTGTTGCCAAGGAGGTACATATGCCTAGCTTATTGATTGTTGATGACGACCAGCATCTGCGCCGGCTCGTACGCACTTATGCAGATTTGGAAGGCTTTCAGTGTGAGGAAGTTTCCGACGGCTCACTGGCTGTCGCTGCCCTGGAGGAAAAGACATTTGACCTTATCGTCCTGGATGTGATGATGCCCGGCATGGATGGTTTTGAAACTCTGAAAAAGATCCGTCAGACCAGCCAGATTCCGGTTATTATGCTGACTGCGCGGGACGAAGAATACGACAAACTGACCGGTTTTCATTTAGGTGTGGACGATTATGTATCCAAGCCGTTCAGTCCCAAAGAACTGATGGCCCGTATCAGCGCCGTCCTCAGACGCACCGGCCTGAAACAAACCGATGTCATAACCTTCGGAAAACTGACCATCACCCCTTCATCCCGGACAGTAGCCATCGATGATAAAACTTTGAGCCTGCCCCCCAAAGAATTTGACCTCTTACTGAAAATGGCGCAAAACGAACGGATTGTCTTAAGCCGCGAAAAACTTTTGCAAACTGTATGGGGCTATCAGTATTATGGCGATGTCCGCACGGTAGATACCCACATCAAATCCCTGCGGGAGCACTTGGGACCATACCGGAAATTAATTCAAACTGTCTGGGGGGTAGGATATAAACTTGAATATACGGAAGAATCTTAACTTTTCCCGATTTCGCAGCCGGATAGCTTTCCGCCTGTGGATGATGATGATGACACTGGTGCTGCTCACAATCGGATTTATGTGGGTAGCCCAGATTTACTTATTTGAACAAAAATATGCCGAAATGGCTCTGACCGGCACGCAGCAACGTCTGGAACCCGTAATAGAAAGCCTGGCCACAAAAGACCTGGCTGAAGACGAACAGCTAATGAGACATCTGAGCCATATATCCAATGGCGAACTAATCCTGATTAACCAGGAAGGCATACTGCTGCAAATGTATTCCTCCGGCCATAAAGTCAATTTTTACGACCAGCAAGACAAGCAAAACGCAGACGGACAGATGATATGGAAACAAATCCGGGAACAAGAGCAATTTCAAGAACTTTTAGAAGGGCGTTCCTACCAGTTGGTAAACCGTCATAAAACCCGAATTTTCGGTTACGAACTTGGATTTCCGGTTACTTACAATGGAGAGCCTTGCTTCGTCATCCTCCGTAACCTGATCATGCTGAAAACGGCTCTGGATTTAAACCGCCGCCAACTGATCAGCCTGACCGTGGCTCTGACAGCCGCCGCCTCCCTGCTGGCCGCTCTGTTATCCCGGCAGTTTACCAAACCTATCGGGCAAATCAAAGAAGCCGTGGAACGTCTGACCCATAATGATTTTTCTGCCGGTCTTCAGATTAACCGGCATGACGAACTGGGACAACTGTCCCGATCCGTGGAAGAACTTGCCCGGGCGCTGCAGCGGGTGGAACTGCTGCGTAAGGAAGTTATTGCCAATGTTTCCCACGAGCTACGTTCTCCTCTGGCAGTCATTGGCGGATACGCAGAAATGGTGCGGGATATCACCTGGAAAGATGATACCCAGCGCAACGAAGATCTGAATCTGATCATCAGCGAAGCCAAACGGATGAGTTCCATGGTCAACGATATTTTAGATTATTCCCAGCTTCAGGCGGGCTACCTGCAGCTAAAAAAAGACTGGTATAATTTCTATGATATTTTGGAATCTGAAGTTTCCATCTGCCAGCCAGGCGCCAATGAACATCACATTGTCTTAACACTTGACTGCCCGGATCAGGAAATCCTCCTGTATCTGGATGCCTTAAAAATCAGCCAGGTCATCCGCAACCTCCTCTACAATGCCATCAACCACACACAGGAGGGCGGACAGATCATCGTACAAGTACGTCAAACCACGGACATTTTACACCTGTCGATATCCAATCCCGGACTTCCCATCCCTGAGGCTGACAGAGAGCTGATCTGGGAACGATATCAGCGCAGCCAGCACCAAAGCGGACGGCGGCTGGGCACGGGAATCGGCCTTTCCATCGTCCGCACCATCCTGGAAGCCCACAATGCCTCTTATGGAGTGGACTGCCAGGATGGATGGACCAGCTTTTGGTTTGATTTCCGCCTGTAACCGATTATGCCAATGCCTGTTTTAAATCGGCAATGATATCTTCTACTGCCTCAATTCCCACACTAAGCCGGATCATTGCCGGATTTACCCCCGCCTCCACCAACTGCTCATCACTGAGCTGGCGGTGGGTATGGCTGGCCGGATGCAGCACGGAAGTCCTGGCATCTGCCACATGCGTCACAATGGCCGCCAGTTTCAGCCTGTCCATAAACTTCCCGGCAGCCGCTCTCCCTCCTTTTAAACCAAAAGAAATCACGCCGCAGGTACCTCCCGGCATATATTTTTGAGCCAAATCATAATATTTGTCTCCTTCCAGTCCCGGATAACAGACCCAATCCACATCTTCCCGCCCATTCAGATACTCTGCTACCTTTTTCGCATTTTCACAGTGGCAGGCCATCCTAAGATGCAGCGTTTCCAGGCCGATATTCAGCAAAAAAGCATTTTGCGGCGACTGTATCGAACCCATGTCCCGCATGAGCTGGGCCGTGGCTTTGTTAATATAAGCCCCTTTGCCAAATTTTTCCGTATAGACAATTCCATGATAGGATTCATCCGGCTTGGTCAGCCCCGGATATTTGTCTGCATATTTGTTCCAGTCAAAATTCCCACTGTCAACGATACACCCGCCTACCGTAAGTGCATGTCCGTCCATATATTTAGTCGTGGAATGAGTTACAATATGGGCGCCCCACTCAAAAGGACGGCAGTTAATCGGAGTGGCAAAAGTATTGTCGACAATCAAAGGCACTCCATGGCTTTCCGCCAGACGGGCAAATTTCTCAATATCCAAGACCACCAATGCAGGATTAGCAATTGTCTCCGCAAACAATGCCTTGGTATTGGGCCTGAATGCCTTGGCCAGTTCTTCCTCCGGCGCATCCGGGTCCACAAGGGTAAAATCTATCCCAAACCGTTTCAGCGTAACCGTAAACAGATTGGATGTCCCGCCGTAAATCGTTGCCGCACTGACCACGTGATCTCCCTGGGAACAGATATTTAATATCGCATACATATTCGCCGCCTGGCCGGATGAAGTCAGCATAGCTGCCGCCCCTCCCTCCAAAGCGCAGATTTTTGCCGCCACGGCATCGTTAGTGGGGTTGGCGAGGCGGGTATAAAAATAACCGCTCTCTTCCAAATCAAACAGCCGCCCCATCTGTTCGCTCGTCTCATACTTGAATGTAGTGCTCTGATAAATGGGAAGGACCCGCGGTTCTCCGTTTTTAGGGCTCCATCCGCCTTGAACACAGACAGTCCCCTTTGATTGATTCTGGCTCATAAAATTTCTCCTTAGCTGCTATAATTTTGTTTGTGCGTAACAGTCCGGATAACCCTTAGCTGTTACGTTTTCCCGGCAACTCCTTTATTTCTGTTATCATTTCTTTCCCGGACGTGAACTCTTAATATTTCCGTCAGAACCTACCGAATAATGCGCACCGCAATTTGAATTTAAACATTTAACTAAATTATTCGCCCCAACCTTTCTTGGCGTCCCGCAATATGGGCATTTTACGTTAAATACTGGCATATCTCTTCCTCCGTCTTATTTCATTCATATTAAATACTTTTAATCATACACGTTTTAACCTGAAAATCAAGTAATTCTTTTAAATTATCACCAATTTGTTATCGTTCACTTTTCTGGCTTTACCGATTTACTCCTTTTTCATTGAACAAAAAAACAGATTGTGATAGTATAGATTCATAATGATGCCTGATGACAGGCACGGGGATTTACTTGGATCAAATGAAAAAGAGGTGGTTTTTCCATGAGCAAAGACATAAAAACGGATAACAAAAATGACTTTTCACAGGGAAGCATCATTAAAAACATTCTCGGATTAGCCTTGCCTATGACGCTCGCCCAACTGATCAATGTACTCTACAATATCGTTGATCGGATTTATATCGGCCATATTCCCAGAGACGCCACCATGGCACTCACCGGGCTGGGGCTTTGCCTCCCTATTATATCCATGGTAATAGCCTTTGCCAATTTGTTTGGTATGGGCGGCGCCCCTCTGTGCTCCATCCAACGGGGAAGGGGAGACGACGAGGAAGCGGAAGCGATTTTAGGCAATTCCTTTATTATGATGCTTTTTTGCGGCTTGATATTGACTGTTCTCGGACTGATATTTAAACGTCCAATGCTTTACCTGTTCGGAGCATCCGACGCAACCATCTCCTATGCCGACTCCTATATCACCATTTATCTCCTTGGCAGCACCTTCGTGATGATCGGCCTTGGCATGAACAGTTTTATCAACTCCCAGGGATTCGGGAAAATCGGCATGTTGACGGTACTGCTTGGCGCTGTCACAAACATCGTGCTGGATCCCATTTTCATCTTTATTTTTGACCTTGGCGTCCAGGGCGCCGCGTGGGCCACCATCCTGTCGCAAGGTCTTTCCGCCCTGTGGATTATACGTTTTCTAACCGGAAATAGAGCAATTTTAAAACTGAGGAAAAAATCTTTTCACCTAAAACGGCAAAGGGTTTTCGACATTATTGGACTTGGCCTTTCCGGCTTTACCATGTCCATCACCAACAGCCTTGTCCAAATTATGTACAATGCCAGCCTGGGACGTTTCGGAGGTGATATGTACATAGGAATTATGACCGTAATCAACTCGGTCAGGGAGGTTATTTCCCTTCCGATTAACGGACTTACCAATAGTGCCCAACCGGTAATGGGGTATAATTATGGGGCAAAACAATATAGGCGAGTCAAAAAAGCCATTATTTTCATGTCTGCGATTTCCATTTTATATACCACAATGATGTGGGGGCTGGTTCATGGATTTCCCGAATTCTTCATCCGGATTTTTAATCATGAAGGCGATCTGGTGACAGCCGGCGTTCCTGCCATGCAAATTTACTATTTCGGTTTTTTTATGATGTCTCTGCAATTTGCCGGACAATCCGTATTTGTAGCTTTAGGAAAAGCTAAAAACGCGATGTTTTTCTCCGTTTTCAGAAAAATCATCATTGTCATCCCGCTGATTCTCCTTCTCCCCAATCTCTTCGGACTGGGTGTCAACGGAATCTTCCTGGCAGAACCCATCTCCAATTTCGTTGGCGGACTGGCCTGCTTTGGGACTATGCTGGTAACTGTCTGGCCGGAACTCAGCCAAAAAAACCTCTAAAAAGGAGCTGTTACAATTTTGCAACAGCTCCTTTGCTTTAATCTTCATACCACTGTTCCATTTTTTCATTCACCCACACAACCCTGTTTCGGCCAAACCTCTTAGCATCATACAACATAGTATCCGCAATTTTCAAATAGACCTCATAGGAATTTTCTCTCTGAGGGACTAAAGTGACTCCTCCAATACTAACCGTTACCCATTTTGCCGTCGAAGGATCATGAGGAATATGGAGATCTTCTACCGATTGACGAACCTTTTTCAAATATTCGAATGCTTGTTCTGCTCCCCCGCCTAAAAAGAACGCCACGAATTCCTCTCCTCCATAGCGAGACAAAAAATCCGTACTGCGCTGCAGATGGGAAGAAATCGTTTTCGCCACTTTAGCAATAACCTTGTCCCCCGCAGGATGGCCAAATGTGTCATTGTATGATTTAAAATGATCAATATCAAACATGCAAACGGAAAACGGAACCTTTAGACGAACCGCTTCGTTCCACTTTAATATGCTGTAGAGATCATGCTGGCGCCTGTTTGCGATACCCGTCAACTGGTCGGTCATCGATTGACGTTCAATCTGTTTTCGATATCTGTATAATTTAATATGGGTATTGACTCTTGCTTTTACAATCAACGGATGAAACGGTTTAGATATGTAATCAACTGCTCCCAAGGTAAATCCAAGCTGCTCATGCCGTATATCCGATAGACTTGTGATTAAAATTACCGGGACATTCTGAGTAATGATTTCATCCTGCAGTTTTTTTAATAATGTAAAGCCATCCATCCCCGGCATTACAACATCCAGCAAAATCAGCGAATAATTGCCGGAACTTGCATAGGAAAGACCGTCCTCTGCGGTTTGAGCAACCGTAACTTCATAATCTTCATCCAAAATGGATTTTAATTGAGCAGCTTGCGTAGAACTATCGTCGACAATCAAAACTTTTTCCATGTCCACTCTCCTCTTCTTGGCTTATTTTCTTGATGATACCAGGGTCAAAAGAATTTTTATTTATTCCAGAAAACATCCCTCTTCGTGAGCATAAATCACTCCTACCGCCTGCATATAAGAGTAAACTATCACTGTTCCCACAAATTTCATTCCCCGTTTCTGTAAATCTTTTGCTACTGCATCGGATAAAGGTGAACTGACTATGCCTTTTTCATAAATAATTTTTCGATCTGTCCATTTCCAAAGATACGCGGAAAAACTCCCAAATTCTTTTTGTATTTCCCGAAAAATCCGGGCATTGCCGACTGCAGCCCGAATCTTTAAGCGATTGCGGATAATTTCCGGATTTTGACAAAGCTTCTCAATTTTTTTCTCATCATATGCACAAAGCTTTTCCAAATCAAACCCGTCAAAAGCCCGCCGAAATGCCGCCCGCTTATTCAAGACACATTCCCAGGACAAACCAGCCTGAAAACTTTCCAAAATCAGCATTTCCAATAGCTTATGATCATCATAGACAGGAATTCCCCATTCTTTGTCATGGTAACACAGATAGAGAGCATTGTTTGGATTTGCCCATTTACAGCGCATCTTCCCGTCTTTCCATTCCATTGCCTTCCCCCCGTCCCGACTCTATGTGCTCCCAAAGCTTCATTGTGCCAGAATTTGCGGGATGATTTTATCATGCGCAAAAAGGCTCCAAGAGTATGTCTTTATTCTTTCCACAAGTTCATCTCCATCTCGCTGGTTTTATCGCGCATCATCAGCTCCAAAACAGCTTCCGCCGGCTCCTTCCCCTCAAACAACACTTGATTTACCTGCTCCACAATAGGCATGGAAACCTGGTATTTCTCTGCTAATTTCCAAGCGGCCTTTGCCGAATAAACACCTTCCACTACCATCCTGACTTCCTTCATGGCCTCCTCTGTCGAATATCCTTTGCCTATAAGGATACCTGCCCGGCGATTACGGCTATGGACGCTGGCACAGGTCACAATCAAATCGCCAATGCCGGAAAGGCCGTTAAACGTTTCGAACGCCCCGCCCATTGCCATGCCCAGACGGGCAATTTCATGAATTCCTCTGGTAATCAAGGCTGCTTTTGTATTGTCGCCGTATCCCAAACCGTCAGCGATTCCTGCAGCTAAGGCAATAACATTTTTCAGCGCTCCTCCCAGCTCAATTCCCAATACATCCGGGCTTGTATAAACCCGAAAAGCCGGACTCATAAATATCCCCTGAATAAATTGCGCCTGATCTTTTTTATCTGCTCCTGCCACACAAGTGGTGGGAAGTCCCCGGCTTACCTCCTCCGCATGGCTCGGGCCGGACAAAACCGCCACGCTGGCTCCTGGCAATTCCTCCCCGATAACCTGGGAAAGAGTCATAAGAGTAGAGTCCTCAATACCTTTGGCCACATTTATCACAATTTGACCCGCCTTATAATAAGGTGCCATCATTTTAGCCGTAGACCGCACGTAAATCGAAGGTACCGCCAAAACCAGCAATTCTTTTTCTCCCATAATATTTTCCATAGAAGCAGTAAATGCCATATCCTGAGGCAATGTCACTCCGGGAAGATTATGATGCTCTCGCCTCTCATTAAGCGTTTTGATTTCTTCTTCAAATGCTGACCATATCGTCACCCGATGACCATTATGGCAGAGCAGAATACCCAAGGCTGTCCCCCATGTTCCCGCTCCGATAATCCCAATATTCATCATAGTTCCCTCCCGTATTTTACGATTACTTTGTTATAGTATAACAATTTCATCCTGACAATTCAATATTAACCTCTTTCTTATGATAAAAAATCTTCCCCCCTACTCGCCGCACCGGGCACCCGTCAGCTTTAGTTGACATCTTCCTTTGGGTGCCCGTGTGCAATCGAGTAGGGAAGAGCCATCTTCCTCTGCTCGCCGCGCGGCCCGCGTGCTGCGTCAGCAGCAAACTTCCATACGCGGGCCTGTGCATAAAAAAAGGATATCGCATCATAAGGAATACGATATCCCGAAGGTTATTTTCCTGCCCTGATTGCTTTTTCATGTTCCTTTTGAATATCAGGGAAATGAGAAAGCATATAAGTCATTCCGTCCTTCGTCTTGTTCCCAAAAGTCCGTTCGCAATAATTATTCGTAATCGCCATCACCGTTCCAGACAAGGACAGCACGCCAATCAAATTGGGAATAGCCATAAGTCCATTAAATGTATCCGACAAATCAATAACCAAATCTGCTCCCATAGTGGAACCGACGAGGACTACCGCAAGGAAAATCACCTTATATATTACCGTTGCCTTTGTCCCGAACAAATATTCCCAGGCTTTAGTCCCATAAAAACTCCATCCCAAAACTGTGGAGAACGCAAACAAAGTGACGGCAACAGCAATAAAAATGCCTCCTAAAGCACCAAACTGCGCAGTAAATGCTTCCGTCGCCAACCCTAGCTTTGTAGCTCCGCTCAAAGAAGCTCCCGTCTCCAAATCTACGATTCCTGACGTCAAAATCAGCAAAGCCGTCATTGTACAGACGATAATCGTATCAAAAAACACTTCAAAAATTCCCCAAAGCCCCTGAGTCACCGGCTCTTTTACATTTGACGCGGAATGAACCATAACCGAAGAACCCAGGCCGGCTTCATTAGAAAACACCCCTCGTTTAAAGCCCCAGGTAACCGCCTGCTTAATCACTGCACCGCCAATACCTCCGGCAACAGCCTTCATGCTGAAAGCTCCTTTTAAAATCGCTCCAAACGCAGGAATTACCATATCTATATTCCGCAAAATGATGGCCAGGGAACCTACAATATAAAAAACTGCCATAAAGGGAACAATTCTTTCGTTTGCCCTGGCAATCCTGGTTATTCCACCAATGATAACCAATGCAGCTACCACCACAATCATACCGCCGATAATCAATCCGTCGATCATATCGCTTCCGGTAAATCTGACAACATTAAGTACACTTTCCTTGATAGAAGCCACTTGTCCCATATTGCCAATGCCAAAAGAGGCAAACACGGCAAACACAGAAAACAAAACTGCCAGAACCTTTCCTATCTGTTTGCAGCCTTTTCGGGAACCAAGACCGTCACGCAAATAATACATTGCTCCGCCGCACCACTCGCCCCGCTCGTTTCGTCGGCGAAAATAGATTCCCAACACATTTTCCGAATAGTTGGTCATCATTCCCACAATCGCCGCTACCCACATCCAGAACACTGCTCCCGGACCGCCCATCGTAATCGCATACGCAATACCGGAAATATTCCCCGTTCCAATCGTCGCCGACAAAGCAGTGCATAATGCCTGAAACTGAGAAATGGAATGATCGTCATCCGTCTTTAAAATATCCTTTTTCTTAAAAAGGCTTCCGACGGTTTCCTTCATGGAATGCCCAAAATGGGTAAACTGGAAAAACCGGGTCAGCACAGTCATCAAAACACCCGTTCCGATTAATAGGGTTAATGCCGGCACTCCCCATACAAAATTGTTTACCACGCTGTTGATTTGAGTTACTTTTTCAATCATAAAAATCCTCCTTCCGTCCTTTTGCCTGAGAGATTCAGTCGAAACTGTTGCCCCTTCGGCCCCCTGTTTTCCAGGGCTTCTCCGGAGAGCTATCCATTGACAGTCTTAGGCCCTTTAACGAACCCCCTGAGAGTGTTACTCCTTCGGCAAACCATATGGTCAATTTCCTGCCAACTTCTCATAGCACCGTTTTTTATCAACACCTGTAACATTTTAACGCAGTAAAGTGCCAATGTCAATCTGTTTTTACTTTTCCTGACAAAAAAATCATAATCCGTGGTAACAGTTCAGACGGCGGGGAATTTAACGTGAATTTTTGGCGTCAAACTTGCTTGTAAGCCAAAATTCATGTTAAATTCTACATCGGATGGTCATCCCAGCTTCTTGTCCGGCGTAGACGGGCAAGAAGATACCCGTCTGAACTGCTACAATCCGTGACAAACCGAATAATAGCCCATGGCTAATTTGCAGGGTAATTAGCCATAGCGCGAACGATAACCCTGCCCGAAGAATCTTTGGTTTTGCCGCATGCTTCGCAATAACGCAACAAACGGCTCAAATCCTCACCATAAGAATTTGAACCGTTTGCTCTTAGCAGGGGAAGAGGGGCTCGAACCCCCATCTACGGTTTTGGAGACCGCCGCTCTACCATTGAACTATTCCCCTACAACTACTAATAACAACTCATTTATGATATCACATTTTTATCTGTATGTCAACAAAATTTTCGCAACAATTCGGCAGGCAAAAGCAAGTGTTACTGTTCACGTACGTTCACAGCAACTGGCAAAAATCCATGAAAATCGTCTGTAGCAATGGGATTTTTGCCCGCTAGCTCAAGTTATCGTACGGTCAGCGGCAGCAAGTGCGCAGACCTATCTGGAACAATAACAAACAAGTTACTGTAATCACTCCGCTGATTAGCCATAACGTGAACAGTAGACTAAAGTAATCCGATAGCTTCCTTCACATTATGCACCCCGCACAGCACAATCCCGTCCGCTCTTTTTATCTTCCCCATATTTACCTGGGGCAAAATACACCGCTCAAATCCCAATTTAGCCGCCTCATGTACGCGATGCTCTGCCATGGAAACTGCCCGGACCTCTCCGGACAGCCCCACCTCCCCGAAAATAATTGTTTTCGGATCCACCGGCCGGTCCTTCAAGCTGGACACCAACGCCAATACAATAGCCAAATCCAGCGCCGGTTCATTCATCCGGACGCCTCCGGCAATATTCACATAAGCATCATAACGGGACATCTCATAGTGGCAACGTTTTTCCAATACTGCCATCAAAAGATTGACCCGGTTATAATCGGTACCGGCGGCCGTCCGCCGGGCCATCCCGAAATTGGTCTGCGCCACCAGAGCCTGCACTTCCAAGAGAATCGGCCGCGTCCCCTCAATAGAACAGGCCACTACTGCTCCGGATGCTTCCTCCGGCCGGCCGCTTAACAGATATTCCGACGGATTTTCTACCTCAGCCAATCCCTGTTCCCGCATCTCAAACACACCAATCTCATTGGTAGAACCAAAACGGTTCTTTACTGCCCGCAAAACCCGATAAGAAGCATTGCGCTCCCCTTCAAAATACAATACCGTATCCACCATATGCTCCAGTACCCGAGGTCCGGCTACCACGCCTTCTTTTGTTACATGGCCAACAATAAATATGGCGATTTCCATTCCTTTGGCAATCTGCAGAAGGATATTTGTCGATTCCCGTACCTGGCTGACACTCCCCGGTGCTGAGGAGACATCTTCTCTGTACATTGTCTGAATAGAATCAATAATAACCGCTTCCGGCCTGACCTCACGAATTGCTTTTTCAATATCATCTAAACTTGTCTCGCAGAGAAAAAACAATTCTCCTGCGATACTGCCAATTCGATTAGCCCGCAACTTAATCTGCTTTAAAGATTCTTCGCCGGAAATATACAATACTTTATGTCCGCTCCCTGCCAGATTCCTGCCAACCTGCAAAAGTAAGGTCGATTTCCCGATACCCGGATCTCCGCCAACCAAAACCAGGGAGCCGGCTACTATGCCGCTCCCCAGTACGCGATCCAGTTCCCGATATCCGGTAGATATCCGATCCTGCTCTTCAATCGACACTTCTTCCAGTTTTACTGGCTTAGATACCACCTTTATCCCGCCGGAAGCTGTCTTACGAACGGAATCCTTTTTCGCTGCCGGCTCTTCCACCATGGTATTCCAGGCCCGGCAGGCCGGACACTGGCCCATCCATTTTGCCGATTCATGTCCGCATTCCTTGCAAAAAAACGCTGTGGCTTTCATTTTTGCCATGATATCCCTGCCTGTCCCTTCCCTGAAATTTATTATGTGGTATACATATGTATCTGTCAGATGAAACAGCTACTTTTTCACCACTTTCACCCTGCTGGCCTTCCCTTCATTCAGCTCAACACTGGCCACCAACTTACCGCTCCGATTTGTCTTCATCCCGCCAACAGCAACCCCATCCACAAACACCTCATAATCACTATCTTCTTCCAACTGCAGAGTAATCTGCGCATCCTTGTCCCCTTCCACGGTGAATTCCACCCCGCTGTTCGTCACCAAAAAATGCTCCACAGCCGTACCAGGCACCGATTCATAGACAAACATCCCATTGCGCTCCAGCTTGGTAATCTCAAAAAAAGTCTTTACTTTATAATAATCTCCATCATGTTCAAAATCCTGAAGCTTAGACTTGACAGGAAGCTTATAATTACCGAAACTGATTGTTCCATCTGCTTCTGAACGGATTAATGATTCTACTGCTGCCATAATATTCTTCCTCCTGAATCATGATATGAAAGTACTGATTGGCAGACTGCAAGGAGCCTGCCGTATCAGTTATAAAAAGTATATCATGCTTATTTTAAATTATCCAGTCATTTATTTTATTTTGGCATCACAATTTATATTACCGTTCACGGGGCGGGGAAAAACAGATAAAAACAGACGTCAAGCTTGCTTGTAAGACTGATCTTATCCGTTTTTCCTCATCGGGCGAACGCCCGATGCTTCTTGTTCGGCGTAGCCGGACAAGAAGATGTGCCTCATAAACAGTAACCAATTTATATTACTTGAGAAGAAAATTTCAACAAGCCGTTCTCCACTCCGACAGTGACCGGCTCCCCGGTCTTAACAGCGCCGTCAAGAATAGCTTCCGCCAGTTTATCTTCCAGATGATTTTGTATTGCCCTACGCAGCGGGCGGGCGCCGTATTTCTCATCATAGCCTTTCTCTACCAAAAACGCTTTGGCTTCATCCCCAACAATCAATTCCAGATTCATCTGACGGGCGGTCCTTTTCGCGATGCCGCGAAGCATAATGGAAACAATCTCTTTCATATGCTCCTGCGTCAAAGGATGAAAAACAATAATCTCATCAATGCGGTTAATAAACTCGGGTTTAAACAGTCGTTTTACTTC
Organism: uncultured bacterium; assembly: GCA_947383005.1. GTDB lineage: Bacteria > Bacillota > Clostridia > Lachnospirales > Lachnospiraceae > Brotaphodocola. Next base: position 13,369 of record CANDBT010000019.1, read on the forward strand.
CTCCATCACCCGTTCTTTCATCAATTTATATCGTTCTTCCGCATTATCCAATGAAGCAAAACCCAGCCTTCTGGGAGAAATGATACTCTCGGCTCCCGCATTGGAAGTCATAATCAAAATCGTATTTTTAAAATCAATTTTCCTCCCCTGGGCATCCGTGATATGCCCGTCATCCAACACCTGGAGCAAAATGTTAAATACATCCGGATGAGCCTTCTCAATCTCGTCGAATAAAATTACCGAATAGGGATTGCGCCTTACTTTCTCGCTGAGCTGGCCTCCCTCGTCATAACCCACATAGCCGGGAGGCGAGCCTATCATCTTGGAAACACTGTGTTTTTCCATATATTCGGACATATCCACTCGGATCAGCGCACTTTCCGTACCGAACATTGCCTCTGCCAGCGCTTTACATAACTCGGTTTTTCCCACACCTGTAGGACCAAGGAACAAGAATGAACCAATAGGGCGCTTAGGGTCTTTTAACCCTACCCGTCCCCGCCGAATCGCTCTGGCAACGGCTGTTACCGCTTCCTCCTGGCCGACTACCCGCTCGTGGAGAATGCTTTCCAGCTTTTTCAGCCTCTCTGACTCTTCCTCCTCCAATTTGCGAACAGGAATTTTAGTCCAACCAGAAACCACGTCTGCGATCTCGCCCTCGCCCACAACCAATCTTCTTGACGTCTTCTCTTTTTGCCATTTGGATCGGATTTTCTCGATTTTTTCCCGTTTTTTCTCCTGCTTGCGCTTGATGTCCCCGGCCTTTTCGTAAGCCTCCGCTTTTATCGCTGACTCTTTCTGCTGCTCTAAAACCTCAATTTCCTTTTCCAGGTCTTTGATTTCTCCCGGTTCCACATAAGTGGTCAAACGTACCTTGGAGGATGCTTCATCAATCAGGTCAATTGCCTTGTCCGGCAAGAAACGGTCATTGATATAACGGGCGGAAAGGCGTACGGCAGCAATCAGTGCATCGTCCGTAATCGTTACCTGGTGATGCTCTTCATACCGGGACCGCAAACCTTTTAAAATATCAATCGACTCCTCCTCACCGGGTTCTTCTACGGTCACTGGCTGAAAACGTCGTTCCAATGCCGCATCTTTCTCAATATGCTTCCGATATTCATCCAGAGTAGTGGCGCCAATCAGTTGAATCTCTCCCCGAGCCAGGGACGGCTTTAAAATATTCGATGCGTCGATAGCCCCCTCCGCACCGCCGGCGCCGATAATGGTATGAATCTCGTCAATAAACAACAATACTTCGCCGTCTTCTTTCACCTCTGCCAGCACGCGCTTAATCCGTTCTTCAAACTCACCCCGATATTTGGACCCCGCTACCATCCCGGACAAATCCAAAGTCAACACTCGCTTGTCAGCAATGATTTCCGGCACATCCCCGGCAACAATCATCTGTGCAAGCCCTTCCACCACTGCTGTCTTACCTACTCCCGGTTCACCGATAAGACAGGGATTATTTTTTGTCCGCCGGCTTAAAATCTGAATTAGCCGTTGGATTTCCTGCCCCCGTCCGATAACCGGGTCAAGTTTTCCCTCCCGGGCCAGAGCAGTCAAATCACGGCTGAAATTATTCAGCGTCGGAGTATTGCCGCGCCCTTTTTGCGCACGTCCGGCCTGAAAATCTTCCCTATTCGCCGGCGCATCCTCTCCCATGGCAGAAAGCAGCTCAATATACAATTTCTGAATGCTCACTCCCATCGTATTTAAAAGTCTCGCTGCCACACAATCGCTTTCCCGGATAATCGAAATCAGCAAATGTTCCGTGCCAATCAACGGCGCTTTAAACCGTACTGCCTCCCGATAGCTGTTTTCCAATACCCGTCTGGCGCTTGGCGTATAGGTATTCCTTTCTATAAGGCCGACATTTTGATTAGGCGAAATCAACTGACTAACCAACTCAATCACCTTCTCGGCCCTCACATTGCAGCCAGACAAAACCTTAGCCGCAACCCCGCTGCCTTCCTGCAAAAGCCCTATCAGCAAATGTTCCGTCCCCACATAGCTATGGCCCAGTTTTTCCGCCGCTTCTACTGCAAGGCTGATTGCTTCCCTTGCCTGTTCTGTAAACCGATCAATCATCGTGAATCAATCCCTCCTGGTATATCTCTGCAATAAAAATTATTCCGTGTTATCATGTTTTTACATTCCTTGTAAGTTGGGAAGTGCCGTACGAATATAAGCCGCCCTGGCTTCGTCTAAGTCCTCTTTGCCTAACGGCCTTTGAGAAATCTTCTGCAGATTGGCAGGCTGAATGCCCAGCATCAGCGGATAAACCGGGCAATCCTTTTCCATTTTTAAAATCCTGTCAGAGATTCCCGACATAATGCGGGATAAGAAAATCATCGCATCCTTTGCACTCATCCGTCGGGCATACTTTAATACTCCGTATGATTTATATGCTTCATCTTCATATTCCAGCCGGTGTTTTTCCAACGCCAGCCTGCGGACTTGATTTTCCTGCGTTAAAAGCTGCTGGGCAACTCGATTAACCAAGTCGATAATTTCTTTTTCTGTAAGCCCCAATGTCTTTTGATTGGAAACCTCATACAAAGAACCGTAATTTTCACTGCCTTCCCCATAAACTCCCCGGACCGACGCACCGAAACGCCCCATCTCAGCCACCAGGCCATTAAATTTTTTCCCCAATGACAATGTAGGCAAATGGAGCATTACCGACACTCTCATACCTGTGCCGACATTTGTAGGAAAAGAGGTCAGATAACCATATTTATTATCATAAGCATAAGCAAAACGGGAATTAATGAAATCGTCAATTTGATCACATTGTTTCCATAATTCGTCTAAATGAAGCCCCGGCGATAATACCTGCAGACGAATATGATCTGTGCCATTTAACACAATTCCCGTTCCTTCATCCTCTGAAAGGATAAGGCCTGTAGGCGTCTTTTTGGAAGCCACCGTGGAATTAAACACCCTTCGCTCCTGCATGGCCTTCCGATCCAATTCACTAAGATCACCCAGATATAGGTATTCATAAGTTTTTCCATCCAGTGTTCCCAAATCTTTAAGCCCCAGCTCCAACCGATGAATCATCTCCATACTTTCTTTTTGAGGAAGCCGGGAGGGAAACACATATTGATTCCAATTTCGCACCAGTCGGACACGGCTGCTAATCACGCCCGGACGTACCTGGTCTGCTTGTTCAAACCATTTTAACATTTTTCGATACCTTCTTTCAATTCTCTGATTTTATCCCGGTAGCGGGCGGCCGCCTCATACTCCTCCCGTGCAATGGCCTCATGCAAACGGGCATCCAATATGCGTAGCTGTTCTTTTACATCTATGCTGCCGCCTGCCCCGTCTTCTGCTTCCTCCTTTTCTTCAGATAAATCATCCAGAGAAAATGAACGGCTCTCCTGCCCCGAATGATATCGGGGATGCTTTCCTTTATGGGTATCACTGCCTTGAAGCTGTTTGATGTTTTCGCTTATCAGCAGATCAAAAACCCCATAGCAATCCAAACAGCCAAAACGGCTGTTTTTGATAAACTCTTCGTAGGTCGTCCGGCAAGTCGGGCAGATTACCTGATGCGTTTTCTGTTCTTTATGCTCTTCATCTACTCCCAATAACCCTGACAACAGTTTCCCTAATGGAAACTCACTGTCAAAAATTGCCGTATAAGGGCCAAAATCCATCTCTTTAGCACATTGAGCGCAAAAATGATGTTCTGTTTTTATTCCATTTATCACCTCTGTATACTGAATGTTTGCTTCCCTGATTTTGCATCGCTCACATAACATAATAGTCCTCCATTGATTACCCTTATTCTTTGCATTTTCCTGCATAATAATCATAAATTTCATCTACCAGGGCATATACCTCCTGACGGCTGATCCTCTTGCAGATTGCACGGGCCAAAATCACCCCCAGCTCTTTTTGCAGTTCCTGGACCGCCCTGAGCTTATCCGCATCCAAAGCAATCACCGCACCTCGCCTTCGGTCAAGTTTAATAAAACCTTCCCGCTTTAATACAGAATATGCTTTATTTACCGTGTGCATGTTAATCCCAATATTATCAGCCAATTGCCGCACCGACGGCAAAGAATCTCCTTCCCGGATCCTGTCGGCAGCTATTCCAATGATAATCTGATTGCGAAGTTGTATATAAATCGCCTCATCACTTTCAAAATCAATCGTCAAAATCAATACCAACTCACCGCCTTTCTTGTTATACAATTAATATAACAATTATAAAACAGAAAAGCGGCGAAGTCAATACGCCGCTTTCATCTATCTTTGCCATTTATTTTTCATCGTCTAAATCAAAAATTTCAAAATCATCTGCCTCCTCGGAGCCTTCCTCTTTGCCTGTTCTGGTTCCGTCGTCCATCGATACATCCGATAATCCTTCTGCTCTTCCCGGCTGCTGCCGTCTATTTCTCACTACCTGGGATTGACGAAACTCCGTTCTTTCCGGTGCCGGTTCCGGCTGATAAAGATCAGACGGCAAATCATCTTCCTCCTCTTCGCCCCGCATATAGCGCTCTTCCCTGTCCGGCTTCTGTCTGCGCTCACTGACGGATGCCTGCCTGTCCTCACTCCGGAGAGAAGCACGTTCCTGCTCCCCATAACCGGAAATACCTCTTCCAGAACGTCTCCGCCTGGCCAATATCAAAAGCACCAGCAATATCACAACTATCAGCAACAAAACAACAATTGAGCCTATGGTAATCTTTCGAAGACGGTTATATTCGTCTACCAGATTGTTGTATTTTTCTACAGATTCCAAAATTTCCGGATCGACATTATTCACATTTTCAAAATACCGCTGAATGGTCTTATCCTGCAGGTCATAACGGTAAAAACCCTGAACCCCTGATTCATTCATTCCATAAAATACACAATATGGTGTCTCTCCGCCGGAATTCTCCGGTGTCCATCCAATCAATTCAGCATCCCCGTAAGTAATATTGCTCTCATTTAACCCTTCCGGAACGGCAACATCGTCCGGCCTGCGAAGAATCTGCAGCTTTTGTGCCAGAGCAGTCAGCTCAACCAGAACTTCCGGCTCTGTTGCTGCCGTCTGCCCGCCTTCTTCCATAGAGCCTGCACTTTCTCCGCCGGCAATCTTATTTACCACAATCGTATAATTTTTCGTAGTAGTTCCATCTTCTGCTACAACCTTACAAACAACAGTATTTTCACCTTCCTGAAGGGTGTCGCCGCCTTCCCTCTCCACAGTCGCCCGCTCATTATTTGCCTTAGCATCAACCGTGAGCCTTTCCGTATCCAAACCTACAGTTACCCGATAACTTTCGGTTGTCGGAGTAAAGGCCGGGGTCAACGTTCCCGGTGAAATCAATAAATATTGAAGAGTCGCATCGCTCGAAGAAGTCGCCAGCCCCTCAATGGTAATGCTGGAAGAGCCTTCCTTTTCCATGGTCAGCTTCTGGCCATTATTGTCATAACCATCCCAGTTCGCTATGGTAATGGAAGTAGAGCCTGCCCGGAGGGCTTTAAACCGCAATTCCGTGACTGCCTCTGCAACGCCGGGAAAACTTCTGACCCGGATTTTCCCTGCTCCGCCATCAACGTTGTCTGTTTCGTTAATATATTCCAACATTGTAGCATCATAATCCAATACCACATTGGTATCCCCCAGCAGATCTCCGCTGGTAGAGGTAAATTTCATCGTCACCTTTACCTCTTCTCCTACCTTCGTAGACGGGTCAGAAAAAGAAATCTTTGCTGTCGCCGCAAAACTTTGAAAGGCAATAGCTGCCGTCAGCAGCATAACTGCCACCAATCCGCCGATACATTTTTTTCCTTGTCTAATCATATTCTCTCCTGATTTCTTTTGATGAATTAATGTAGCAGTTCAGACGACAAAAAGCATCTGATGTCCATCTGATGTGGAATTTAACATGAATTTTGGCTTACAAGCAAGCTTAACGTCCAAAATTTATGCCAAATTCCCCGTCGTCTGAACTGTTACGATTTAATTGGGTAACGAATTCCTCCCTGCTTTTATGGCTTTTTATGGATTTATTACAATCACATTGCTGCCACCCGGAGTCGAAACTCCCGCTGCACCATCTGTACTGCCGCCCGGACCAGAATTTCCTGAAGGTGTACTGCCGCCCGGACCGGCAATCCCCGGCGGATTCTGTCCCCCGGCGCTGCCGGAAGCCTCTCCGCCCGAAGTCCCCTGACGGACAATGTGGATCGTATAATCTCTCTCGCTGCCATTTTCGGCCCGTACCCGCACCCGTATTTCATTGCTGCCGCTGGCCAACTGAACCATACCTATTCCGCTGACCGTCGCTGACGAATCGATTACCTGGGCATACACCGAAACCATATTAACGGAGCCATCTACAATTACATCATAAGAATAAATATCCCGATTAAAAGTAGGTGTCAGCGTGAATCCCTCTATTCCTAACCCTTTCAGTTTGTTATTGGGACTTCCGTCTCCTGAAGGTCTGATACTGGGCGATTCCGGCATACCGCCATAAACCGGAATCTTAAAGCACAAAGCCATGCTGCTAAGCCTGGATGAATAGCTTTCCGCAAAAATCGAGCCCTCAGAGGCAGCTCCATCCACGTTGGTCATATATTGATGGTTATATAAATTATTCCCCTGAACATTATATTTTTTCAAATAAAAAGTATCTTGTCCCGCCCGAACATAATTTTCTCCATAGAATTGAGCTCCGCCAATTATGGACTTCTCCGGACTGTTCCAAGGTCTTCCATAAGTACCGGTCTGAGAAGCATACCACAACCCGCGCTCAACCGCTCCCATGCCATTGGCAGCATAAGCCCCTACATTAAAGTAATTATAATAACCCGGATAAGCAGAATGATTGCCGGCAATCGAATTGCCTCTTCCGTCAGAGCCTTGTTCCTGAATAATCATGGAAGCTAAAACATAAGGATTTACTCCGGAAACTTCCGCTGCTTTTAACAGAATATCCACATAAGAAACCGACGATGCCGAATTTCCTCCGTTTCCCGGATTCTGAACCGGGGACTGTGGCGAATTTTCCGGGGACGAACTGCCTGACGGAGAAGGTGTACCCGGAGATGAAGATGGGCTGCCTGGCGTGACCACCGGCGTAGTTGACTGACTGGGCGCCGTTACCACAGGCGCACCCCCTGTCTGCACGTTTGGGTCAGTATTTCCGGTTCCGTCTTGCCCCGGTTTTACGCCTACCCTTACTGCTGAGGACGCTACCCGTTTTGCTTCATGTTTACTGACAGAAGCCTGAGGAGCTCTAAGATGCACTTCCTGACCGCTGGATGGGTCCGATAGCCCTTTGCTGCTTCCGCTTCCTGTCACTCCCGGTCCGCTGCCGCTGCTTTGGTTTTGTGTACCGGGAGACAAGATTACTCCGGATGAAGAAGACGCCGGCGTGCCGGGTGAAACAGGCGATGGGTTTGCATCTTTGTTTCCGCTGCCCTGCCAATTTCCCATAGAGCCATCCGATGAAACCGTGCCTTCCAGAAAAGTCCCCTTGACCAATTGTTCCAGTCCTTCCCGTGTCTGTGTAGACGGATCATATTTATGGTTCATAAATTGAAAAATATAGACATCATCCAAAAAATTTCTCGGATCCATATAGTAACGTAAAATCTCTTCCGATGCTGCCACCCAACTGCTGCCATCAAAACCGGTCCATGTACCGTTATCCCAATTATATGCCCCGTCTGCCGTAGATTTATAAGAAGAAATACTGCTGGTATGAATTAAACTGCGGGGAATCATGCTCTCATTCTGAATTACCGTATTCCAATCCAACCCTGTCTGATGAGCCTGAAATACCCATTGAGGGTACTGAGCATGAAGTCGTCTCAGACTTTCCCTATAGCTTTCCGGAAAACCTTGGGAATCCAGATAGGCTTCAAAATTTGAATCGTGAGTATATGTCATAGGAAAACGCAAATATGTACTTAACACATATCCCGTAGCTGTCCCGCCGCCTGCGGAATAACGGATTTGATACCATAAACTGCCGTTTGTCCCCGTTGTTTCGTTGATCACCGTAACCGGAGTATCTTTATACAAATGACCCACTTGAGAGTAAGAAGTACCCGGACCACTCCGCACATTCAAAGAGGAAGCATTAATTGTAGCAGACCGCTCCGTATAAGCGTAAGCCTGGTTTAAAAACACTGGCAGAGCAAAAAAAGCTTGTACACTTAAGGTCAACGCCAACACCAGCGCCGCTATCCTTTTTTTTCTTTGTCTTTTCATCTATATTCCCCGATATTTTCCCGATTTTTCACTGATTGAATCAAACATATGGATAAGCTATATTACAGGAACCGCTTCGCGAACCCTGTAATCGGATTTACGGCGCAAACAACGCGCCTTTTATCATAATTTGCTTCGCAAATTCTGATAAGCTATATTACAGGAACCGCTTCGCGAACCCTGTAATCGGATTTACGGCGCAAACAACGCGCCTTTTATCATAATTTGCTTCGCAAATTCTGATAAGCTATATTATAATGACAAAATATGGCATATGTCAACAAAATCCAAAAAAAGTTCATACTTTTGGAACAATTTGTAAGAAAGAAGTAAAACTTATGGCACATAACAAAAAGCCAAGCGCTTTACTTGGCTTTTTGTGTAAGATACGAATTAATCGACAAAACCTTTATACCGGATATGCCTTGCTGTTTGTATCGGCTACAGCAGCATCCACTTTCGTCTGCTGGGCTTCCCTATACTTAAAGAACTCTTCTGCTACCTTGGGGAACAGAGCATAAGACAGCACATCTTCATCCTGCTGTTTCCAGCGGGCGCATTCCTTCTCAAACTGAGGAAGCTGCGGAGGAATCAGATCTGCCGGACGGCAGGTAATCGGTGTCTCATCACCGATAATCTTTTTCTGTACTTCCGGGTTAAACGGCTTTACGGTCTGGCCAAACTCCCCCAGCATAATCTTCTTTGATTCTTTAGGAACCATCTTGTAACGTTCACCGGCAATAACATTCATGACGGCTTGTGTACCGACAATCTGAGAAGACGGAGTAACCAAAGGCGGCTCACCAAAATCTTTCCTTACCCGCGGAATCTCCTCCAGCACCTCACGGTACTTATCTTCCCTTCCTGCTTCTTTAAGCTGCGAAACAAGATTGGACAACATGCCGCCTGGTACCTGATACTGCAATGTCTTGATATTTACACCTAAAACCTTCGGATTCAGCAAGCCGCTCTTTAAAGCTTCTTCGCGGATAGGCATAAAGTAATCGGCAATCTCTGCCAGCTTTACCTGATCCAGGCCTGTATCGTAAGGTGAACCCTTGAACGTTTCTACCATCACTTCCGTAGCCGGCTGGCTGGTACCCAAAGCCAAAGGCGACATAGCTGTATCGATAATATCGCATCCCGACTCAACTGCCTTCAAATATGTCATAGACGCTACGCCTGAAGTATAATGGGTATGCAAATCAATTGGCAAAGCGGTAGACTCTTTAAGCGCGGACACCAATTCCTGTGCAGCGTAAGGGGTAAGCAGGCCAGCCATATCCTTAATACAGATAGAATCGGCTCCCATATCCTCAATCCTTTTAGCGATATCTTTCCAATAATCCAGAGTATAAGCGTCACCTAAAGTATAGCTTAAGGCAATCTGGGCGTGAGCCTTCTCCCGGTTAGCCGCGGTTACCGCAGTCTGGAGATTGCGCAAATCATTTAAACAATCGAAAATACGGATAATATCAATACCGTTGGCCACTGACTTCTGCACGAAATATTCCACTACATCATCTGCATAATGATTATATCCCAAGATATTTTGCCCACGGAAAAGCATCTGCAGCTTTGTGTTTTTAAAACCTGCTTTCAGCTTTCTTAAACGCTCCCATGGATCTTCCTTCAAGAAACGCAGAGAAGCATCGAAAGTAGCGCCGCCCCAACACTCTACCGCGTAATAGCCGATCTGATCCATCTTTTCGATGATGGGCAGCATCTGTTCGGTACTCATTCTGGTCGCGATTAATGATTGATGTGCGTCACGCAGGACGGTTTCCACAATCTTAACCGGCTTTTTCTCTACTGCCATTTCCATTACCTCCTAATATATTCAATCAATGTAACTGTTTTGCCCAACAACATAACAGCAGGGTCAAAAACGCGATGTAAACCCACAAGTGTTTTCATAAACTAACCGCCATTTTGCCTGCCATGCGCCAGGATATCCTACACGCCAAAAATAGCCATAAATGTACCTGCTGCCACGGCTGTTCCGATAACGCCGGCCACATTGGGACCCATAGCATGCATGAGCAGGAAATTTGTCGGATCAGCCTCTGCTCCTACCTTCTGGGACACACGGGCTGCCATAGGAACGGCAGACACTCCGGCAGAACCAATCAGCGGGTTGACCTTCCCGCCGCTGAGCTTGCACATAATCTTACCGAAAAGCACACCGGCCGCGGTACCAAAGGCAAAAGCGATCAGGCCCAAAGCCACGATTTGAAGTGTTGTCGGTTTAAGAAACGCTTCCGCGCTGGTGCTGGCGCCCACGGAAGTACCCAGCAAAATAACTACGATATACATCAGCGCATTGCTAGCTGTCTCCTGAAGCTGCTTGACCACGCCGGATTCCCTGAAAAGGTTGCCCAGCATCAGCATACCTACCAGGGGCGCCGTAGTCGGCAAAATCAAACAGACAACTATGCTAACGATAATCGGGAACAATATTTTCTCAAGCTTGGAGACCGGTCGGAGCTGTTCCATTTTGATTTTACGCTCTGCTTCCGTAGTCATCAGTTTCATAATCGGCGGCTGGATGATCGGCACCAGCGCCATGTAAGAATAAGCCGCTACAGCGATAGGACCCATAAACTCTGACTGGCCCAATTTGCCTGCCAGAAAAATCGAAGTCGGGCCGTCCGCTCCGCCGATAATTGAAATGGCAGCCGCAGCTTTATCATTAAAGCCCATAAAAATTGCCATGAAATAAGCAGCATAAATTCCAAACTGGGCAGCCGCACCAAGCAAAAAGCTCTTGGGATTGGCAATCAGCGGACCGAAATCGGTCATTGCGCCAACACCCATAAAAATCAGGGACGGAAGGATACTCCATTCATCCAGAAGGAAGAAATAATGAAGCAGCCCGCCCACACCGTTTGACATATCTTCAGGCCTGGCCATAATATCCGGATAGATATTGACCAGCAGCATACCAAAGGCAATCGGTACAAGAAGAAGCGGTTCAAAACCATACTTAATAGCCAGCAGCAAAAAGAACAAGGCCACGCCGATCATAATAAAATTGCCAAAGGTAAGATTACAAAACGCTGTCTGCTGAAGAAGATTAGACATTGTCGTTACAATATAATCCATTTTAATCCCTCCATGTGGAATACAGTCACCGTTTAGCCATGCAGAATCAATTCATGGTTGCAAGGGTTGCGCCTGGCTCCACAGAATCGCCGACAGCTACATTGATGCTGGCAACCGTTCCATCCTGGGGCGCCACAATATCATTTTCCATCTTCATTGCTTCCAAAACCATCAGTACATCGCCTTTTTTCACAGCCTGGCCCACACTGGACTTAACGGCAAGGATCTTCCCCGGCATAGGGGCGCTCACGCTCACCGAACCGGCAGTCCCTGCTGCTGCGGCAGGAGCCGCTGCTTTTGGCGCCGCCTTCGGGACGGCTTTCGGTGCGTTGGCAACAGGGGCAGCTCCTGTAGATGCTCCCTCTTCCACGGTCACTTCATAAACATTACCATTGACTGTAATTGTATAATTCTTCATGATAAAATCCTCCTAAATTTGTTTATGCTCTTTTCCACTTAGCCCCAGGTGCGCGCTTGATGGAACGCACCACCAGGCCATCTGCCGAGGTGTTGGCCGATGCCGCAATAGCCGCGGTAATAACTGCCACCAGCTCCAGGTCATCTGCCAGTTCTTCCTCTTTCTCAACTGCGGGGGGCTGGACGACAGGAACGGAAACCGCTGCCTGAGGCGCTTCTTTCGGCTTATTGGTAAATGTATTAATATATTTAAAACAACTGATGATCAAGCAGATGAAGATTAATACCAAAAATACGGTACCCATTCCCATAACCGTATTCATCAAAGCTTTTTGCATCTTCTCGGCAAGCGTATACTCCGGGCTTAAAGAAATGGATGTGATCATCCCTTCCATGCTGTAGAAAACCTTGAACTCAGCCTGCCGTTTTTCAAACTGAGCCGTAACCGTAGTACAATACTCGCCATCCTCAGTCTCTTCAGTCCGGGATTCCCCCACTATCTCCGCAAATGCCCCTGTGTCCTTCATGGTATTTATCCATGTCGTAACCGCATTGGCCAGGACAGTCTGCCGGTTTTTCAAAAGCGCGGCTTCCTGTTCCTGAGCCTCCTCCCCAGCCAGGGAAGTGATATTTTTCAGCAATTCTTCCGAATTCATATTCAACTGGGCGGCAATCATGGGGTCTACTTCTTCTGCCTCATCCTCCTGGGCACTGCAGGCAGACAGTGTGAAAAAGCAAGCTATCATGCACAGCAACAATAACAATTGTTTTATTCTCTGTTTCATATACACGTCACCTCATCCTAGACCGTTCCGTGTTTTCTGTCCGGACGGTCCTCTCTCTTGGTAAACAGCATCTCAAATGCTGCTATCACCCGTTTTCTGGTGTCGCAAGCTTCGATAATATCATCGACATAGCCTCTTCTTGCTGCTGCCACGGCACTGGACTGCAATTCACGGTAAGCGGCAGCTTTTTCATTGATCAAAGCCAAAGTATCTTCTGCCTTAGCCAACTCATCCGCATACATGATCTTAGCGGCCGCGGCAGGATCCATCATGCCAATGGCTGCTGAAGGCCACGCATAAACGATATCGGCGCCGATAGACTTGCTGTTCATAGTCAGATAGGCCGTACCATACGCCTCACCTACCACCACAGTCACCTTGGGTACGCTGGCATTGGCAAAAGCATAGGTCAGGCGGGCGGCCGATTTGGCAATCTTGCGCTCGGTACATTTGCTGGCTTTATAGCCCTTTACATTAACCAGGGTAAGCAGCGGAATATTAAATGCGTCACAGAATGACACGAATTTGGCAGCCTTTTCACATCCCTGAGAGCTAAGAACCGCCTCATAATCGGCTTCTTTCACCCCGTTTTCTCCAAACAGGACGGTGCGGTTGGCTACACAGCCCACCGTAGAACCATTAAGCCGGATAAAACCTGTCACCATAGAAGGATCGTAATTCTTTTTTACTTCCAGGAAAAATTCGCTGTCGGAAATTTGGGCCAGAGCAATGTCCGTAGCTCCCACACAATTTTCAAGATTAGCACATACACGATTTAAGTCATCTTCACATTCACAATAAGACATATCGTCCTCATTGTTGGCCGGAAGGATGGACACCAGACTGCGAATCTGTGCCAGAACAGAAGCTTCGTCTCCAACAAAGTCAACAAGACCTGTACTTTCGCTTTGGAATGCAGCGCCGGAGGTATCGCATTTTTCCATGCGGTTCCCCTCAATCGCGTTGGGAGAATTGACGAACAATTTCGCCTTTTTCTCTTCCATAAAGATGAAATCCGCCATAGCCGATGATACAGCCATCCCGCCGCCGCAAGTACCGAATACAGCGGCAATCTGCGGAATTACACCAGAAGCCATAGCCTGGCTCAAATACATCTGTCCGAAACCATTCAGCGCGTCAGTCGCCTCCTGAAGCCGCAGCCCGGCACAATCAATAAGCCCGACCACAGGAGCTCCCATCTTCATCGCCATCGAATAGATATGGGAGATCTTTTTTGCGTGCATTTCACCCATAGACCCGCCCAATACCGTCGCGTCCTGGCTGTACACATACACAAGGTTCCCGTCGATGGTGCCGTAACCGGTAATCACGCCATCGGCAGGAGTTTCCTTGTCAGCCATGTTGAAGTCGGTATTTCTTGCGGTAATATAAGAACCTACTTCAACAAAACTGTTCTCATCAAGTAATGCGCTGATTCTGCTACTTGCTGATGTTTGTGCTGAATTACTCATTTTGCATTCCTCCATTTTAAATTAGTCACGGTAAAACGATAAAATTCGTTAAACTTTTATCGATCCGCCGTACAGTAACTTCAAATTTCTGCCGATTATAATTGTATAATGACAAAGGGCAAAATTCAAGCAGTTTTTATTATTTTTTTCAATACTTGCCATTATTCCCCAAAGATTCCCCAAATATTTATTTAACAATTTATTAATTAGGAATTTTTCTTTTCTTGTGATAAACTAATGGTAAACTAAAAGAAAGGATCCAATGCCAGCTTGAATACCCGAAAAAAATTAAAAGAAAAATGGCGTGAAGCAGCTCAGGCTGTATTGCCTATCATCACCATCGTACTGGTTCTATGTTTTTCCATCGCCCCGATATCTCCAAGCATCCTTTTATGTTTTCTCATGGGTGCTGTGTTAATTCTGGCCGGAATGATGCTGTTCACTATGGGAGCTGAGATATCCATGACCCCCATGGGCGAACGGGTTGGTTCATATCTGACAAAAAGCCGCAACCTGGCTTTTATTATCCTTGTATCTTTTTTGCTGGGCTTTATCGTCACCATTTCCGAACCGGACCTGCAGGTTCTTGCCGGACAGGTCCAGGCCGTCCCCAACATGATTTTAATTCTGTCAGTGGCCTGCGGCGTAGGGGTGTTTTTGGTTCTGGCCCTTTTGCGTATGCTCTTTGGCATCCTGCTGTCGCCATTTTTAATCGTCTTTTACCTATTGGCTTTCGTCCTGTCAGCCTTCCTGCCAAAAGAATTCCTGAGCATTGCTTTTGATTCCGGAGGCGTCACGACAGGCCCGATGACCGTCCCGTTCATTATGGCTCTGGGAGTGGGAATATCGGCAATCCGAAGCGACCGGCATGCTGCCGATGACAGTTTTGGCCTTGTATCCCTCTGCTCAGTCGGCCCCATACTGGCTGTCATGATACTTGGCATGATTTATAAACCGCAAAATGGCATATCTCCGCAGGCTGCAATTTTGGAAGTGGAAAATTCCCGGCTGCTCTGGAAGATGTTTTCCTCAGAGATTCCAACCTACATGAAGGAAATCGCTCTGTCCCTGCTGCCGATATTTCTGTTTTTTATGTCTTTCCAATTGATATTTTTACATCTGTCCAAAAAAACATTAACCAAAATTTTAGTTGGCCTGGCTTACACCTACGTGGGCCTGGTCTTATTCCTGACCGGAGCCAACGTGGGCTTTATGCCAGCAGGCAATTATTTAGGGCAAATATTAGCAGGGAGAACTCATCCGGAAATTCTGATTCCCATCGCCATGCTTATCGGGTACTTTATCGTAAAAGCAGAACCCGCCGTTTATGTACTGAATAAACAGGTAGAGGAAATTACTGATGGAGCGATTTCCGCCAAAGCTATGGGAGCCGGATTATCCATCGGCGTGTCCATCTCTTTGGGGCTGTCTATGATCCGGGTACTGACCGGAATTTCTATCCTTTGGTTTCTTGTTCCCGGATATGGAATTGCCTTGATTATATCCTTCCTCGTACCGAAAATCTATACGGCCATTGCGTTTGACTCCGGCGGCGTAGCTTCCGGTCCCATGACAGCCGCTTTCCTCCTTCCCCTGGCCCAGGGGGCATGTACCGCTTTGGGAGGAAATATTATTACCGATGCTTTCGGGGTAGTCGCCATGGTGGCTATGACTCCTTTAATTACCATACAAATTATGGGACTGGCCGTAAAAATCAGAGAAAACCGCAGAAAAGGCATTCCCGGCGAAAGTCCTGCCACAGCCTTTGATTTATTGGAAGATGATGCAATTATTGAACTTTAAGGGGATTTTTTACAGTAACGAATTTTGCTGGAAGCGAGGTTTTTATGAGCGAATTATATCTAATGGCAACCATCAGCGACCGAAATCAAACCCGGAGATTTTTAACTTTTTACCGGGAGCAACAAATTTCACTCACGATGATTACTTTTGGACGCGGGACGACATCGTCCGATATTTTGGATTCCTTTGGGCTGGAAGCTACAGAAAAGGCTATTCTCTTCACGTTTGTCACCGGCACCGAATGGAAACGGGTCAAGAACGTCCTGCAAAAACAGATGAAAATTGACATCCCCGGCAGCGGAATTGCTTTTATTATCCCGCTAAGCAGCGTAGGAGGGAAAAAACAACTGCAATTTCTTACCGAGGGCCGTGGATTTAAAAAAGGGGAGGAAAGCGTATTGAAAGACACAAAATACGAATTGCTTGTAGTTATCGCCAATCAAGGCTATACCGATTTAATTATGGATGCGGCAAGAGAAGCCAACGCTCCCGGCGGCACGGTTATACATGCTAAAGGCACCGGTACGGAAGCTGCTCAAAAATTCTTAGGAGTTTCCATTGCCACAGAAAAAGAAATGATCTTTATGGTAACTAAACGGGAAAACAAGAATGAAATCATGAGAGCAATAATGGATAAAGCCGGACTCAACAGCAAGGCAAAATCTATCGTATTTTCTCTCCCTGTTACGGAAACTGCAGGAATGAGACTGATTGAAGAAGAATCTTAGTCAATCGCTGGCAAAGCCCAAAAAACTGGCATCACTTGTTTTTCTATGGCAATTTTTTGGGCTTTAAGTTTTGTATATTGTTATAATTGTTTATATACAATATTTATTTCAAGATTATCACTTTTATTGTATTGAATCAAACTCTTCTTCCGGAAAACTCCCCTACTCTCTCCTTTCCAACTCAACTGCCAGGTTTCTCAGCCACTTTTTCTGACGATAACGCACATATCCAATCAGCGCTTTATAAACTTCCTCAATCATTACCATGGCATAGACAACATAAATTGCCTGTTTCAGCCACAGCCCGCCCCAAAAAGCCATAGGGACTCCGATAAACCACACTCCGCTGGTGTCAATAAACAGACACACCTTTGTATCTCCGCCGCTCCGCAGCACCCCCACGACATTGACATAATTAAACATCTTAAAGGGCATAAACAGGATAAACACAATCAGGCAAAGATTCACATCCCTTGCTACCTGCGACGAAATACTATATAGGGAAATCACATTTCCGCGGATAGCATAACAAACCCCCATACCGATCAAGGTCATCAAAAACTGCAGGATAAAAAAATTTTTAGCGTACTTTTCTGCCTGCTTAAGTTTTCCGGCACCCATTTCATTTCCCAGGATTACTGCTGTAGCCGCACTCAAACCCTGAAACAGCACCACCACAATATCCTGGATCGTAGTCGCTATCGTAATGGCAGCTACGGCATTATCTCCCATACGTCCGTAGGCCAGGGAGTACAGCGTTGTCCCCAACCCCCACATAAACTCATTAGCAATAACCGGGCTTGCCGTAGCCAGGAATTGATGTACAAAAGCCCTGCTATAACCGAATAGTTCTCTAAACTTACAGGCAATGGGTGAACGGGTCAGATAAATAATGGATAAAATCGCGATACTCTCCAAAATCCTGGCAATCAACGTGGCAATGGCAGCTCCTGCCACTCCCAGGGCCGGGGCGCCGAAATGACCAAAAATCAATGTATAATTAAAGAATATATTTACCAAAATAGCCATACAACTGACCAGCACAGGAGTTCTCACCTGTCCTACTGCCCGCATCATAGCTACATAAGTATTCGTAATTGCCGTAAAAGGGTATGATAAAGCCACTATAGACAAATAAACGGCCCCTGCCGCTACGGAATCTTTGCTGTTCGTGAATATCCTCATCACCATCGACGGACGCAGCACGCTGGGTATAGCAAAACATAAGGCGCCGATAAAGGCAATAATCAGTGCCAGTCCCGTCACTTTACGGATATTCTTCACATCTTTGTTTCCCCAGTATTGGGCCGCCAGAACGCCGGAACCACTAACTACGCCAAATACCAACAGGGTAAACACAAAAAATACTTTGTTAGCCAGTCCTACCGCGGCAATCGCCGTCTCCCCAAGCTGGCCAATCATCATGGTATCTACTAAATTTACCACCGTATTCAACATTCCCTGCAAGGCCACTGGCAAAGCAATCAACATTGCTTTGCGCAGAAAAATGTGATCCTGCAGCATCTCTTTTGTATCGCTAATCACTTTTATCATCGTAATCAACTGCTTTCTTCTTTATGATTTTCTTCGGTTCCCTGCTGTTCATCCTCCGGAAGCTTAACCACATATACCGTATGAATCATCTTATGTTCCACCTTAGCCACAGAAAATCTGCATCCCAGATAACAAACCGTAGGCCGTTCTCCCTCTTGGGGTATCCGATCCAGGCGGGAAATCAGCAAACCGTTTATCGTGTCATAATTATTCAGATCCTCCTCCGGGAAATGTATCCCTAACGCATCTTGTACCTCCTGCAGCGGAGTCATACCGCTCATAGCCAAATCACCGTTTTCCTGACGGACAATAAATTTTTCTTCCACGTCATATTCGTCCAAAATATTTCCGACGATTTCTTCCAAAATATCCTCCATCGTCACCAAACCCGCTGTCTGCCCATATTCATCAATAACAATCTCCATATGGATTTTTTGAGACTGCATTTCCCTGAACAAAGAATCGAGGTTTCTCGTTTCGGGAATAAAATGGGCTTCCCGCAAAACTCCAGGCACTTTCCCAATGGGCATTTCAGCTTCCTGAGGATTTTCTGCATGGACCAACACATCCCTCATATGTATAGTACCGATAATATCGTCCAGATCCTCCCCATACACCGGATATCGGGTATTTTTCCCCTCCTGCAGCATAAAACGGGCCGCCATTTTCAAAGGCATGGCGCCGCTTAAAGCCACCATATGCTTCCGATGAATCATCACATCCCCGGCTTCTTTTTCATCTAATTCAAAAATATTCCTGATCATCCTCGCTTCACTGGGTTCAAGAACTCCTTGCTCGTGTCCTTCATTGACCAATGTCTTAATATCTTCCTCTGTGACTTTGTCCTGTCTGGATTTCCAATATAAAAAGGCCAAAATACCGACGGCTGCCAAGCAAACCACCAATCCCAGAATTAACCATAGGTACGAATAACCATCGTCCATATCCGCGTAAAAACTCCTTTATTCCTTTTATCTTATTTGTTGTAACAGTTTAAGCTTACTCACTGTCATGTATCCTCACCATTGTACTCGATTTCCCGTGTTTCGTCAACTTTTTATACCGTTTTTTCCCATCCGGGGAACTTGGAAAAACCTACTGACATACAGTAGAGTAAAAAACACAAAGAGGCATTTTATGGCTGAAAGCGATACCCACTATAACGGAAACAACAACATGAATGATACTCAACCCGCAAACTTTAATGGGGGGGCCGAACCGGTTATCCCCCTTCCCAACCCCGGAGAAGGCGGCCCGGTCTATCCCGGCGACGACTTTGGGAATAACGGCGCTGAACCGGTTATCCCCCTCCCCAACCCCGGAGAAGGCGGCCCGGTCTATCCCGGCGACGACTTTGGGAATAACGGTGCCGAACCGGTTATCCCCCTTCCCAACCCCGGAGAAGGCGGCCCGGTCTATCCCGGCGACGACTTTGGGAATAACGGCGCTGAACCGGTTATCCCCCTCCCCAACCCCGGAGAAGGCGGCCCGGTCTATCCCGGCAATACTATTGGCGGAAACGGATTCAATTGCGGCGGCAATTGCGGAACGGTCGTTATTCCGGTATTCCCCAATATGCCCAATGTTCCCTCCCGCAATTATGGCCAGATCCGTTTCCTAAACGCTTCCACCAACACTTTCCCTGTAAATATTTCCATTAACAGTACGCTCTATGCTGTCAATTCCCAGTTTGGCACGATAACCAACTATGACTGGATTGCTGATGGTTTTCACACAGTTACTGTCCGGCGGGCTACAGGGCTTCGGAATGTCCTGCTACAGCAGACCTTCCCCTTTGTCGGAAACCAAAAAGCTACTATGGTACTGACTGACTCCCCGTCCGGAGGACTGGATATGATTCGCGTATCCGATACCGGATGCAGCAACCTTCCGTCAAGTTCCGGATGCTATCGTTTTGCCAATATGGCTTACAGCGGGTCAAGTGTTGATCTTTTGCTTTACGGCGGCGAAACCGTATTCAGAAATGTCGGCTTCCAAACCGTCACCTCCTATAAACAAGCCATTGCCGGTATCTACCAGTTTTACGTAAGCACTTCTAATGCTTACACTTTTATCCACGAGCTGCCCATCATTGTTATTGGCGCTGTTGCTACCGGCCCCAACATCAGGGAAACCCTGGTATCCTTCTCCACGGAAATCGCAGCAGGAAAAAATTATACGTCCTATCTCATCGGAAATACCTGGTCTGGCAACAGCCTGCGGGTAATCACAGTAGAAGATTAGTATGCCAAAAGACAAGGCTATGAAACTTCTTTCATAGCCTTGTCCCTCTAATCATCGTAACCATTCAAACAATCCTTCAATGCCGCTGAGCTTCTACATCCGAACCAGTTTCTTTTCCATGAGTTCACTGTTATTGCTGTGGATGATTGCATTTTCTTTGCTGATTAATCCCTTTCTGTACAGATCCAGCAAACTGTTGTCCATCGTTATCATGCCTTCCTCCATGGATGTGGCAATAATATTGTCAATCTGATGAATCTTTGATTCCCGAATAAGATTGCGAATAGCATTATTAAAAAACATTATCTCAAAGGCAGGATGCTCTTTTCCATCCAATCCTGGAATCAACTGCTGGGAAACCACTGCCTGCATAACCATAGACAACTGAGTCCGGATCTGCTGCTGCTGATTCGGCGGAAAATTATCAATGATTCTGTCAATCGTATTGGCAGCGCCTATCGTATGCAGAGTGGAAATCACCAAATGGCCCGTCTCTGCTGCCGTCATAGCTGTCTTAATCGTCTCGTCATCACGCATCTCACCTACCAGAATTATATCCGGCGCCTGACGCAATGCCGCCCTCAGGCCGGAAACATAGCTGTTCGTATCGGAAATAATTTCCCTCTGAGTAACTACGCTCTTATTATGACGGTGTAAATACTCAATCGGATCTTCCAGAGTGATTACATGAGAATTCTTGGTGTTATTGATCTCATTAATGATACAGGCAAGAGTTGTGCTCTTTCCGCTTCCCGCAGGACCAGTTACCAGCACAAATCCCTTGGTCATCTTAGCAATATCGATAACTGTCTGCGGAATATTCAAACTGCGGAAATTCGGCAATTCAAAGCGGATAATACGGATAATTGCCGCCAGGGAACCTCTTTGCCGGAATATATTGGCGCGAAACCGGGACATTCCCGGGATTGCCAAAGAAAAATCATCATCACCGCACTCCCTTACCCGAGTCATATCCCTGTTCCCCGCAAGCTGATAAAGCTCTCCAATCAGCACATCCAGCTCCTGAGGGAATATTTTCTCTTCATTATGATGGATAATCTGTCCGCCAACCCGATAAGACAACGGCATGCCCGGAATCAAAAAAACATCCGCCGCCTGTTTCTCTACTGCTGCACTTAGCAACTCTCTCACATTCATCGCTATCTCTCCTGCTTTTGTTTCTATTCTGCACCGCTCCACACTTTTATGGATTGATCGATTTCATAAACCTCTTGAATATAGACCTTCCAGGCCAGGATCTCCAAAGTCCTCTCCTCCCAGTCCACTCCCAGCTCTATGCGCAAAGCCTGGCCGGCATTCATCGGAATATCCGTCAAAAAATGATCCGTTTCTTTTTGATAATAATCCCCTGCCAGAGCCAAAACTTTCGCTTTCATTTGCTCGCTATCCTTCTCCGTACCTGCCTGGATCAAAGCCTGGTCGACCGTCCGGACAAATTCTTCTCCCAGGGCATCAGCCCTGTAATAGTCTTTTACCGCCATGGCATTACGTACAGAAAGCAACTCGTCACTTTTTGCATTTCCCAGAGACAACAGTCCAAAAGTCGCCAAACACAATACAATGAAGATCAAGATTAAGGACGAACTGCCAATATTCGCTTTTTTCCGCACCTCATAATTCGCCATCTTTCCAAGTCCTCCCACGCTTAAGGCCTGTCATACTTTTTCGCTTCCAATACATAAACGATCCTGCCGCCGGAATCCGGAAGCATTTGCGCCGCCTCTCCCCGATAAGCAACAGGCACACTTCCCTCTGCATTTGTCATTGTAACTACTGCTGTGACCATCCCGTTTTCCTCTTGCAGGCGAACCTCTGCCTGATGGGGCCATGTATCCCGGTCAGAAGAATCATCTCCCATTTCAACAGGAAGCCACTCTTCATCTAAAACAGCGACCAAAACCGGCTCTCCGGCCATTTCCGTAAAATGCAGCCGTTCTGTCAATCCCTTTGTTCCTTCGGCTTTCCAGACTTCCACAATCGATTCGGCCATCGTGACTGCCCGGTTTAAATTCCTGCCTTGGCGGCTCATCCGTTCCGACGTGGCAAAAGCCAGAATACATTGAGATGCGCATATCACAAAAAAGAAGACAACCACGATCATCTCCATCAAAAACAGCCCTGAGCCGGAACTGCCCTTCCCATTTAATTTCTCTCTCATGGCATTCCTCCTGCGCTGCGAAGGGATAACAAAAGCCTTCCTCCGCTTTCTCCCGTAGTTTCCACAGTCAGCAACTGTCCCTGCTGTTCAAAAAAAAGCCCCTCACATTCCAAGATTTCTATTCCGTCCGCCAACTCAAGGCCGCTGTCCTTCTGAGTAAAAAGTTCCCGGATACTGCCATCGTAATAATAAATCCAGCTAATATAATAACGCTCGTCAAATTGCTGGCTCAGTTCCAGCACCGGAGTATTCTCCACTTCGATTACCCTTACCATCCCCGCCTGATCTCCCTGGCGAACCTTATTGGCAATATACTGCAAAGCTACGCTGCCGGTATAATTATCCGCCATACGGCCGCCGATATTTTCATATACCTTTCCTCCGGCGAGAACAGTAAAAAGCGCACACATGACAAATACCAGAAACAACAGCATGGTAAACAGAGTCCCCATGATCTGCCCTCTTTGTTCTCCCTTCTGCCGCACTGTTCTTCCTCCTCTATCAATTTGACTGTCCGTCTGCCGGAATCACCGTAATATCCGGCATCAGGTTTGACGCAAAACCATCATAAAACACATGATAACGTTTTTCATCAATCTGTATTCCATAATGCTCTTCCAGGTACTGCACGCTCGGCGGATACCGCCCTTCAATAGCATAGCACTGGACACAAGCCCGGGTAATTCCATTTTCCAATGTTTCGGCGCCCTCTGCCTGAGCCTGTACCAAAAATGAAGACATCCCTGTCAAAAACAAGCCGATAACCGCTCCAAATACTGCTGCGGAAAGCACACAGCCGACAAAAAACTTCCAATCCCGTTTCTTCTTCATCCACAGCCCTCCTTTTGCAGCCCGCAAATCAGCCGATTCCAGCCAACACACCAGCCAGCGGAAGCATAACCGACAGCAGAATCAAACCTACCACAACAGCCAGCACAGCCACCATCGTCGGCTCCAGCCGGGCTATCATATTGTCAATGGAAGCATCCGCCTGCTGTTCATAATCATTGGAAATGCTGTCCATTACTTCGTCAAGACGGCCGCTGCGGGTTCCTACCTTAATCATCTGAATATGAAAACCACTAAACAGCCCTGTCTGTTTCATCGCTTCAAAATAGCTGACGCCATCCTGAAGCTGGGCGGCGCATTCCTTAATCGTAGCAGCGATTCTGCTGTTGTCTACCAGCTCTTGAGCCAATTCCATCCCCTTTTCCAGTTCCATACCGCTTTGCAAAGTCAATGACAATACAGAAGTAAAACGGCGTCCTGCTACAGCCAGCATCGTTTTGTTGTTCCGCTTAACCAAATCCTTAAGCTTCTCTACCCAGGCAAACGCATGGCCGGCTCCGGCAGCCACAGAAGCTGCCAAAGCCATAAGAGCCACCAACGCAAACAATACCAGCGCCGCCCCGCTGAAAATGCCTCCAAACCGGGAAGCTGCCAGGGAAATCGGGGAAAGCTGCACACCCAACTGAGCATATACCTGTTCAAATACCGGCATAACTTTGGTAAACAGCACAAACAGCACTACCAGCAACATCGTCGCCATCATCACCGGATAAGTGATGGCATTGCGGATATTTTTCATCATTATGTATTCTTTCTCATAATAAACGGACAGAGATTCCATGATTTTATCCAAAGTGCCCGTCTGCTGCCCTAATTTTGCCATCCGGATCACATAATAGGGAAAACATCCTGCCTTTTCCAAAGCGGTAAAAAACGGATCTCCTAATTCCACATCTGTTGAAAGATTCTGGAGCATCTCTTTTTCCTGCTCCGTCACAGCATCCTCCGCCATAATTGCCAGCCCCTCATAAAGGGGAACGGCCGCCTTAAGAAGCAGGGATACCTGCATACAAAACGCCGACAACTCGCGGCCGGAATAGATCTTATCTGCCTTTTTTGCCATGTCATGCCTCCCGGTTTAGTAAGAATATTTTTCGCGGTAATTGGTTCCCGTCCCTACATATTGTTTAGCCGCATCACTGTTCCCGCCGGTAGAAATAAAGGTCGGGTCCATCAAAGACCATTTGGTTCCGTCAAAATAAATCACATCATCAATCCAGCCTACACCGTTAATATACACACTCACCCAGGCATGGTATAAATCGCCGGTATAACCGATAACCAGCTTTGTGGGAATATCCTGGGAACGAAGCATAGCCGTCATCAAGGCAGCATAATCAAAACAAATTCCTGTTCCTGTAGCCAGAGTGGAATCAACATTCGGCAAATATCCGCTCTTTACGCTCTGTGCCTTGGCATAATCATAAGTCACATGGGTAGTCACATAGCGATATACCTCTTCCACCGTATGGATCTGGTCTTTCCCGGCAGCCAATTGTGCGGCTGTGGCCACGGCAGCGCTCCCCGAATTAAAATTAACATACTGGTTCGGATATAAAAACGGTCCGAATTCATTGGACAACGACACGGATATGGACTGGCTAAGCAACTGCGCATACTGGTCGCCGCTTACATTTTCAAATACTTTAATCATATAACTGCCGTTTCCTTCGGTAAAAGGATATACCTCGTAAGCATCCCTGGCGTTTAAATCATATGTATAAGTATTGTTTTTTGAGATCTGAACCTTGATCCGTGAATTTGAACCGCTATATTTTACCATCACATAGCCATTGCCGGAATTGGAAGCATCGACAGTAGCCCCCTTATTACTAAACGTCACCGAACCGGAAGCCTCCGGCATTCTTGCAGAGAGGGGGACGTCTCCATCTTCAATTTTAACGGTTCCTTCCTTCCCGCCGGCCAGCGCCATTTCTACCGGAGCTGCCAGAGCCATAACTGCCGTCAGCATCAGAATTCCCAATGCCTTTCCTGTATTTTTTTCCCTCTTTCTCATCTTACTATCCTTCCTTATTTCTTTTATCGTTGCTACTATTGTATTCAAACTCCGAGCCGCTGTCTCACAATTTCATAAGCCAATACACCTGTTGCTACAGAAGCATTGAGGGAATCGATATCCCCTTTCATTGGTATAGCCGCAGCCATATCGCATTTCTCACGCACTAACCGGCTGACCCCTTTCCCTTCGTTTCCCACCACCAGTCCTATAGGACCGGTCAGATCGAGATGGTACATCGGCTCACCCTTCATCTCTGCGCAGACAAACCAAAGACCTTGTTGTTTTAGTTCTTCCATAACAGAAACTAAATTGGTCACTTTAGCCACCGGCGTATAGTTCAGCGCACCGGCCGAAGTGCGGGCCACAGCCGCTGTAAGCCCTACGGCCCGGTGCTTGGGAATAATCACTCCATGAGCGCCGGCCAGATTGGCCGTACGGATAATCGCTCCCAGATTGTGCGGATCTTCAATACTGTCCAACAAAAAAAGAAACGGCGGCTCTTTTTTTTCCTTTGCCGCATGCAGCATATCCTCCACATGGGCATACTCATAAGCTGCCCCATAAGCTATCACGCCCTGATGCCTGCCGGTTTCTGACATTTGATCCAATCGCTCTTTGGAGACGAACTGGATGATTGCCCCCTGCTTTCTGGCTTCGCGTGTAATACTCAGTACCGGCCCCTCCTTGCAGCCATCCTGAACAAAAAGCTTATCTACTGTCCGTCCTGAACGGAAAGCCTCCATCACCGCATTTCTTCCTTCAATGGTCAACTCCCGATACTTCATGACAATTCTCCTATCTTTTCCAGGCCGTCATGTACCAAAGACAAGAGCCGGCCATACCTGCCTGTCAAATATAAATATCCCGTCAAAGCCTCGAATCCGGTAGCCATCCGATAATCAATCATCTTCGCATGCTTGGCCATCGTAACCGACTTTGCGTTGCGGCCCCGCCGGTAAATAGCCAGCTCTTCCTCGGTAAATTCATCCAGCAATGCCGTGGCCAGCTTTGCCTGCGTTTCCGCTTTCACCAAGGCAGAACTTCTCTTGTGCATCTTATTGACCTGCATGCTGCCGCGATTTACTACCCGGGTACGAATCAGAAGTTCATAGACTGCGTCCCCCATATAAGCCAAAACCAAAGGAGAATAGCTTCCCGCATCAATTTCATGCAGTTGGAGCGCCTGCGCCATCAACTTATCCCAATTTATCTCTTCTGTCATACTCTTTTCCATTTGACACCCTCCCGGGTATCCTCCAGCAAAATCCCCATATCGGAAAGCGTCTTGCGGATCTCATCTGCCCTGGCAAAATTTTTTTCTTTTCTTGCCTGCTGCCTTTGCATAATCATCGCCTCAATCTCTTCATCCAAAACGCCTTTATCCCTCTTGGTCTTTATGCCCAGCACACCGCAAAGCCGTTCCAAGATTGCTTTTATCTCGTTCACATAAGCTTCCGTACTGTTTTCCGATACTGTGGAATTGCCAAGCTTCACCAATTCAAATATTGCTGCAATGGCATCGGCAGTATTAAAATCATCATCCATAGCCGCTTCATACTTGAGCACCAGCTCTTTTGCCGCCGCCAGATACTCCTGTTCCTTGTCCGCCGGAGCCTGATCCTTACCCTTGCTGTCCGAGATTATTTTTTGTGCTTCCTCAAGCCGTTCTGCAGCCGTCAGTATACGATCAAGGCCGTTTTTTGACGCCTCCATCAAATCCGCGCTGAAATTCAGCGGGCTGCGATAATGGGCGCCCAGCATAAAAAATCTCAGCACCTGCAGATCATACCTCTCGCTGATTTCCCTTACAGTGAAAAAATTCCCTAAGGATTTGGACATCTTTTGCACATGTCCGTTGCTGTCAATATTCAAAAATGCGTTATGCATCCAATACGTTGCAAACGGCTTGTCATTTGCCGCTTCAGACTGGGCAATTTCATTTTCATGATGAGGGAAAACCAGATCCTCGCCTCCCGCATGAATATCAATCTGGTCGCCTAAATATTTTTTGGCCATGACTGAACATTCGATATGCCAGCCCGGACGTCCCTGGCACCAGGGGGAATCCCAATAAGGCTCGCCTTCCTTTTTCGGCTTCCACAGCACAAAATCCGAAGGTTCTTCCTTGCCTTCCTCTCCTGTAACCTTAATCTCCCTAAACCCCGACTGCAATTCATCGAGATTTTTATGGGACAGCTTACCATATTCCTTAAAGGACCCTGTTCGAAAATAAACCGTTCCGTCCGCTGCTGCATAGGCATGGCCTTTATCGATCAGGGTCTGTATCATCTCCAGCATCCCGTCAATCTCCTGTGTCGCCTGCGGATGCACAGTGGCAGGCTTTACATTCATCCCTGCCATATCTTTTTTGCACTCTTCAATATAACGGCAGGAAATCACTTCCGGTTCCACACCCTCCTCAACGGCTTTTTTTATAATCTTGTCATCCACATCGGTAAAATTTGATACATAATTGACCTCGTAGCCTTTATACTCAAAATATCGGCGAACCGTATCAAAAACAATCATCGGTCGCGCATTGCCGATGTGAATGAAATTATAAACCGTTGGCCCGCATACATACATTTTCACTTTGCCCGGCTCTAACGGCACAAACTCTTCTTTTGTCCTCGATAAGGTATTAAATATTTTCATCCCGTTTTTCCTCCTCTGCCTCCTTCACAGCCTGCACAGCAGCTAAAATCCTTCATTTCTGTCAGCAACGCCACGGCCTGGGCGGCAATTCCCTCGCCGTTTCCGGTAAACCCAAGCCCTTCTTCCGTCGTTGCCTTGACGCTGACCCTATTCTTTTCCAAATGCAAAGCCGCAGCAATATTATCCGCCATCTGCGGACGAAAAGCAGCCAGCTTAGGTCTTTGGGCAATAATTGTTGAATCAATATTTTCAATTACCAAACCGTTTGTCTCTAAAAGCTCGCCAACCTTTTGCAGTAAAACGATACTGCTAATCCCCAGGTATTGAGGATCGGTATCCGGAAAATGCTGGCCGATATCTCCCAGGGCAGCCGCCCCCAACAGAGCATCCATAATTGCATGGACCAGCACATCTGCATCTGAATGGCCTGACAATCCTTTTTCAAAAGGGATCTTAACCCCGCCCAATATCAAATCCCGGCCTTCCGCCAGCCGGTGAACATCATATCCTTGTCCGATTCTCATTCCTTCCCTGCTCCTTATCATAAAATCATCTGAATTTTCTTCTCAATACACCGTAAATGAATATCGGTCTGGCTATAACAATTTTCTTCGTCTGCGTGTACCTGCATAGGGACATCGACATGTATCCATATCTCCCGGCACCCGTAATAACGGACCCCCCGGCGGCGTCCGGCCCGCCCCCAAAAGGCATCGGCTACCGCCGCAAGGACTCCCATACGGGAAGAATTGTGAACGACACACACTTCCAGCATTCCGTCGCTGCCGTTGGCCTTTGGCGCAAAGCGGAACCCGCCTCCCTCATAAGGATGAATATGGACAGACACAAAATAAATATGATTAAACTCGATTTTCTTTGTGCCATCCAATACCAGATACCCTCTTACCGGAACAAACCGGAACAGCTTCCAAATCCCCATAAGCATATAGGAAAGCCGTTTGGGCAGCCGCGGCAGCCGCCTCTTGCTGCTTTGAATTTCCTGAGTTCCCAAAAAAGCAGCCGCGTCAAGTCCGATACCGCTGCTGACCATAAACC
This sequence comes from uncultured bacterium, assembly GCA_947383005.1. Taxonomy (GTDB): domain Bacteria; phylum Bacillota; class Clostridia; order Lachnospirales; family Lachnospiraceae; genus Brotaphodocola. The sequence goes on from CANDBT010000019.1 coordinate 42,472, forward strand.
GCCTGTGCAACGGTTCTCCGTTCTCATAAGACAATACGCCGTAGTCCAGCCAGCAATGGCGCGGACAATTCAATATCCTGTCCAGACACCGTCTGGGGCTGCGGGACAGCCTTAAGCTCTTTGCCAAATCGTTTTTATAATCCGTCGGGATATACCCAAACGTAACATTGCCGTCAAAAGACAGGCCATTTAAAATCTCATTCACCGTACCGCTTCCGCCTACGGCAATAATTATACGCGGTTCCTGACAGTGCTTTGTCAGACGGCTGGCAAATATCCAGGCATCACCTGGCACTCTTGTCATCAGCACTTCGTATTCTGTCCTCCCGCGCTGCAGACAACGCTCCAGGTCTTCCCATACCTTTTGCCCATGACCCTGATTAGCATTCGGATTCACAATAAAATGGTACATGGAAACCTCCAAAACATTGCTACTAGAAAGTATAGCACAAAATGGACGAAATGCCTATAAACGCCAGCAAAAATTTATATAAAAAAGTGTGCGTCTTGACGCACACTCGCGCCGGAGCGCGGTTGCGACAACAACCATCTTCCTCTGCGCGAAGTGCGCATCTCCGCGCAGCGTTTTGTATCATAGGACGCAATTTCCTATGATATAAAAAATAACCCTGTAACTATACCGGCCCATGGCTAAACAGAAAGCAGTCAGCCCAGTGCTTTTCGCCTCACCGGCTTCCGGCTTCCGGCATAGCGCGGGCCATAGACAAAAGAATATACCACATAGGCAAGAACGATAGCTCCAAAAACATCAATTGCCGAATGCTGCTTTAAAAACATTGTCGAAAGACAAATAGCAATCATTAACACAAAAGACAGCCGCCGCACCCAGAGCCGGCCGGAAAGAGCCGTACTTTTCATAATGGCAAAATGGACTCCCAAAGAATTATAAGCGTGAATACTGGGAAATACATTTGTTGAAGTATCCGCGGCATGAATCAGGGAAACCAAATAACTGCAAATATTTTTCTGCGGATCCGCATCCACCCGCAAGTCCGTACCGTTGGGGAAAAAAGTACAAATCAGCAGACTGATCGTCATCCCGCTGAAAAGGAACGTACACAACCGATAATAATCCTGCCGGTCCGTAAAAAAGAAATACAGGACCGCACCCGAAACATAGAGAAACCACAGCAAATAAGGAATAATAAAATATTCGCTAAACGGAATATAATCATCTAACCGCACATGCATCACCGCATAATCCCGCGTCACCGTACGCTCCAAATATAAAAACCAAGGCATATAGATGAAGCTATAGCCTAACGCCCATATATGTCCATATTTTTTCAGCCAATCTTTCACTTCTATCGCCTTCCTAATCCTTTGATCGTCACCGTCCCGCCGCGCACCGCAGCCGGTAATGCTTTAACTTTTCGGATTATATCACACTCCTAAAAAGAGTACAAGTGAGTTTTGAAAATGTTCAGAAAAGCGTTAAGATTTCTTTATTTTAGCAATTTTCACAAATTTCTCCACTTGTTATCCGCTCTTTTCCTTCCTAGTATATGCAGTTTTTCTGCTGCTAACGCACAGAATTTGATACTACGAATGATAATTCCGGAAATTTGAACAGATTTTCAGTTAAAACTGAGGCTGCAGTAATAACTGCAGCCCCGACTCATCCGATTCCTCCATAGACAATGCCCAAAATAAATACAAATACGGCCAAAGGAACATATACATATTTACCTAATATTTTAAACCAAACGCCCACCGGCTTTTTTCGCCCTGCAGAGAGTTCCTGATGAATCTCATCCCATCCCAGAATATAATAGATGGAAAAAGCTCCCAGCAACGCGCCAAAAGGCACCACCAAAATAGTAACAAAGTCCATCCAGGCGCCTACCTTATTTCCATCTTCAATAAATAAGCCTACTCCGAGTGCAACTGCCCCGCATACGGCAACCATAACGGAATGCGGCATTCCAAAACGGGTCTGCCAGGATTCACAGACTGCTTCAAACATATTAATTAAGCTGGTAATCCCGGCAAAGGCAACGGAAATAAAGAAAAATACGGCAAAGAGATTTCCCAAAGGCATACGGGAAAACACTTGTGGCAAAGTGATAAACATCAGAGGAGGCCCACTGGCCGGCTCAATACCAAAAGCAAACACAGCAGGCATAATGGCCAACCCTGCCAACATAGCAGCTAAAGTGTCAAATATCGCGGTATAAACCGATGCCTTGGGGATATCTTCATGTTTACCCAAATAAGACCCATAAACAATCATTCCGGAACCGGTTATGGATAAGGAAAAAAAAGCTTGTCCCATAGCCATCACCCAGGTATCTGCCTGCAAAAGGTATTCCCATTTGGGAATAAACAAAAACCGATACCCTTCTCCGGCTCCTTCCAGAAAAAATACCCTTACAGCCAAAACCACAAATAAAGCGAAAAACGCTGGCATCAGGATTTTGTTGACTTTCTCAATCCCCTTCGTTGCACCGCCAATCAATAAAACACAGGCAATTACCACAACTGCGGTATGACAGGGGATATTGCCGAAAGCCGAAGAGATCCCGGCAAAAAATGCCCCTGGCTCAACAGCAAACAAACTTCCGGTAATGCTTGCCCCCAGAGCACGCAGAACCCATCCTAAAATCACCGAATATCCGATGGCAATCCCCAAAGAACCTAAAAGAGGAATCCAGGCCAGCAGATAACCTGCTTTTCCCTTCCCTCTCCGCTTCCAACAGTATTCGTAAGAACCCAAAGTCCCTGTCCCGGCTCTCCGCCCAATGGCAAATTCTGCCGATAACCCTACCAGACCAAACAAAGCGATAAAGATAAAATAGGGGATCAAAAATGCGGCGCCTCCATACTGCCCCAGCCGATAGGGAAACAACCAAATATTCCCCATGCCTACTGCCGAACCCACACAAGCCAACACAAATCCCAGAGAATTCTGAAACCCGCCATTTTGATGCGGCGCTTTTATCTGTGAGACGTCTGTTTTGTTTATTTTCATTGTAAAATCCTTTCTGTTATGCTTGAAATTATTCATGTTTTACTATATAGTATAAACAAGCATTTGTAAAATTAATAATTTTAATAAGGAGAATCGATTTTCTCGATGATATATCGATGATATTTTTAGACATCAAAAATCTTGAAACCTTTATTCAGGTGGCGGAGCTTTCCAGTTTTACCAAAGCAGCGGAAAAATCCGGCTATTCCCAATCCACCGTATCCTTCCATATCAAACAACTGGAAAATACCCTGGGAGTCCCGCTTTTTGAGCGAATCAACCACACGGTATCCCTGACTGCCAAAGGACGTGAGGTTTTATCTTATGCCCATCAGATTCGCTTTCTGACACAAAAAATGGAAAAACAGCTTCACCAAAAGACAGAACTTATCCGGGGACACGTTCGCATTGCGATGGCTGATTCTTTGTGCAGTTGGCTTTTAAAAGATAATTTCGGGAATTTTTGCCGCCAGCATCCGGGGATTGCCATGAAGATTATCTCGGCCAGCACGGAAGAAATGTTTCGGCTCCTGAATCAAAATGAAGTGGATATGGTCTATACTCTGGACAATCATATCTATAACCATACCTATCATATTGCCCGCGAAGAAAAAATCATGGCCCATTTCGTAGCCGGGAGCAGTTTTTTTCAACCAAAAGGGCTGCCTGTTTCCCTGCAGGAACTGGTATCGCTGCCTTTTCTCCTCACCGAAAAAGGGATGAGCTACCGTCGGCTCATGGATGAAAAGCTGGCTTCCTTATCCATGGAAATCGAACCCATTCTGGAAACCGGCAACGCGGATTTAATCTGCCTTTTGGTATCTCAGGGAATGGGAATCTCCTTCCTGCCGGATTATGTGACCAGGGAAGCGGTAAAAGACGGAAAAATCATCTATCTTCCGATAGAAGGATTTGATATCGATATCTGGCTCCAACTGCTATACCATCGGGACAAATGGATATCGCCATCCATGAAAGCGGTAATCGAATATTTATCATTAATGTTCACGCCATAAACGATACATTGTACTATGAAAGTCTCGATCCATTCCGGTAGGTCTGCGCAGAGTCTGCCCCAACGAAGCGAGGGTACTTGCTGCGCTGTCATACAGCGCCAAAATGCCTGCCGATCCGACAGATGCTTTCTCTCAGTAGCGGAAGAAATGAAAACGGAAGCAAATGTATCAGTATTTTGAAGCAGAATTTTCTAAATTGAAGCAGAACTTCCTGAAACTAAATTTCTATAAAGTCGAATTTTGACAAAGTTTCTCTTTCCAATTTCTACAAAATTTTACAAAATCCGCTATAATAAGAGGGTCAGGAGCAGACAAGTGAGCACTCCCTATTTGGAAGCTGCACACCTTTGAGACAAGCTTAATAAACTTAGGCTTGTGCCACAGGTGTGCAAACACCAGAGAAAGGAGGATGTGTTTATGATTTTCCTCGAAATCCTTAGCTGTATCGTGAGTATCTTGGTAGGTGTAGTAACATTAACCAAAGAGTGTAAATCTTACATACCGCGCAGTAAAGGACGGACAGTAAAAAACCCATCAGCTAGCCTGCCAGCACCTGATGGGTCGAGAGACGATTGCGAAAGCAACCGTTGATCGTCCAAGGGGTGGCAGCAACACCGCCACCCTTTTTACAAGTTCATCATAGCATGGTAAAAACCTAAAGTCAAGAAAAAGTCAAACTGCCTTTTTCCCTTTAAAACGAATAGGTTACTGTTCACAGATACCCTGTGAACGTAACCGCATATGCCCATTTTAAATTGCCTTCGGGTTCTAAGCGCCAGTGGCGCTTGTTTAGAACCGACCGGAACGGAGTGTAGACGGGGCATATGCTTTGCTCCCATAATGATATCCGCCCATGGCTAATCAGCGAAGTGATTAGCCATGGTGTGAACAGTAACACGAATGGTAACAGTTCAGATAACCCTTGAACTGTTACAACGAATGTCCATCCTTGCCACTACAAGCTTCTTAAACGGAAGCAGAGCCGCAAAAGGCAAGGTCAGATATCCGAAGCGGGAATCAGAAGTACGGGGAATCAGAGATTGGAAAAGTTGTATATGGAACGCACGCAATTAAACAGATAGTAAGAGAAAATCACCAAAATCCATGAAATCAAACCTAAAAAGTACACAAAAACACCTGCCAACTTGACAGATGTCCCTGCTTTAGTAGCGGAAGGGAGATTTGAACTCTCGACACCACGGGTATGAACCGTGTGCTCTAGCCAACTGAGCTATTCCGCCATTTTCTTGTTGTTTTTTGACTGCTCTGTTAGTATATCTTTTCTTGGTAAAATTGTCAAGTATTTTTTGAATTTTTTTTGTAACAGTTCAGACGGGTATCTGTGAACGGTTTTCTTACGCTTCTTTGATAAAAACTACTGGAAATCCGTCACCAAATCATATATAATAAACCCGAAAACGTAAATCAAGCATCAAAGGAGAATCTTTATGAGACACATGTTAAATCCACTTGATTTTTCGGTAGAAGAGATTGACCGGCTGTTGGCTTTAGCGACGGACATTGAACACAATCCCTCTAAATATGCCCATGTCTGTGATGGCAAAAAATTAGCGACCCTATTTTACGAACCAAGTACCCGAACCCGCCTCAGTTTCGAATCCGCAATGTTAAATCTCGGTGGCAGCGTACTTGGTTTTTCTTCGGCTGATTCCAGCTCTGCTGCCAAAGGAGAAAGCGTTGCCGACACCATTCGGGTGATTTCCTGCTATGCGGATATCGCTGCCATGCGCCATCCAAAAGAAGGCGCCGCCCTGGTAGCCTCCCAGTATTCCCGTATCCCGGTAATCAATGCAGGGGACGGCGGGCACCAGCACCCGACACAGACATTGACCGACCTGCTGACTATCCGTTCCCTGACCGGGCGCTTAAGGGATATGACTGTGGGCCTCTGCGGCGACTTAAAATTTGGCCGTACTGTTCATTCGTTAATCAATGCCATGGTCCGTTATCCGGGCATACGTTTTGTATTGATTTCCCCTGATGAACTGCGAGTCCCCAGCTACATTCATGAGGATGTATTAAAAGCCAACCATGTGGAATTCGAAGAAGTCAACAACCTGGATGAAGCCATGTCTAAGTTGGACATCCTTTATATGACCCGTGTTCAAAGGGAACGTTTTTTCAATGAGGACGACTATATCCGCTTAAAAGACAGCTACATTTTAGACAAGAAAAAAATGAAACTTGCCAAAAAAGATATGTTTGTCCTTCACCCTCTTCCCCGGGTCAATGAGATATCCACCGAAGTGGACAAAGACCCCCGGGCCGCCTATTTTAAACAGGTGCAGTACGGCGTCTATGTGCGGATGGCATTGATCATGACATTATTGGAGGTGGAAAAGCCATGTTAAATATCAGCGGATTAAAAGAAGGGATTGTTCTTGACCACATCGAAGCCGGCAAAAGTTTAGATATTTACTACCACTTGGGACTGGACAAGCTGGAATGCCCGGTAGCCATCATCAAAAATGCCCGCAGCAACAAAATGGGACGGAAAGATATTATCAAAATCGAGAATCCTATGGAAAACCTGAATTTAGAAATTCTGGGCTATATCGACCATAATATTACGATCAATATCATTCAAGACAGTAAAATCGTCGAGAAAAAACGGCTGAGCCTGCCAAAGAAAATTACCAATGTAATTAAATGCAAAAATCCCCGGTGCATTACTTCTGTCGAGCAGGAACTTCCTCACGTATTCTACCTGGCCGACGAAAAAAAGGAACTTTATCGGTGCTTATATTGTGAAGAAAAATACAGTGAGTGATACCTATTTGCAAAAAATCGAGTAGGGGAGTCTATTTCCCCTGCTCATCTTGCGGAGAGTTTTTTGTATCATAGGGCGCACTTTCCTATGATACAAAAACAGCGTCAAGCGATCGGCAGTCATCTTTTCCGCTGTTCGATTTGTTCCGTAATATAGTTCTCCATGTTTTCTTTTGCTATACCTAAAGGGATCTCCAGCTCCGAATACAGATAATTCTCAGCCATATGCAAATATTTTTTGTCCGTAGAAGTAATCTTTTTCCCTTGGGCGTTCCTCTGTTTTTTCCTCACATACAAAGTTTTGATAATCCTGACCCATTCTTTACAATCACAAGATTTCATGCAAGCCTTGTATTGCGCTTCCCGCAGTTTTTCATTTCGAATCCATAATTCCTCAATATCTGGAATCTGCTCTATCAATCTTGAAGCTTCCTCTTTGGTAAGAATCGACCGCATGTAGGCTTTCTCACTATCCACAGGAGTAAATATCTTCCCGCCTTTCTGGTCAGAAGGTTTCAACACATAAAACAGGCGGTCTCTGGGAACCCCTTTCATATCCATGGTTACAATATCTTCTACCTGACAAACGCCTGAACCGCCATATATAATATATTCTCCCTTTTCAAACATGCAATACCTTCCCTTTCCCGTATTGTACAATCTCCGTTACTGTTCACACCATGGCTAATCACTCCGCTGATTAGCCATAGGCAGATATCATTATGGGAGCAAAGCATATGCCCCCGTCTACACTCCGTTCCGGTCGGTTCTAAACAAGCGCCACTGGCGCTTAGAACCCGATGGCAATTTAATATGGGCATATGCGGTTACGTCCACAGGGTACCTGCGCGAACGTAACCAATCTCCGCAAAAACTTGCAGCAGTTCAGATAACGTTCGAACTGCTACAAAAACTTCACAATATCCTCTGCCTTTTCGGCTATGTATTCCGCTCCGGCCCGTTCCAGCTCTTCATTACTGCCATAACCATAGAGAACACCTATGGTTTCCAGTCCGTTCTTTCTGGCGCCATAGACATCATGTTCCCTGTCACCTACCATTATTGCCTTTTCTGGCTCAATCACATTACATGCCTGAAGCACATAACGAATCACGTCGGCCTTGTTGACCCGTCTGTCATCCAATGTCGCGCCGCCGACAAAATCAAAATACCGGACTAAATGGAAATGTTCCAACACCCTTTTTGCCGCAGTCTCAGGCTTTGATGTCGCAAGCGCCAAAAAATATCCTCTGCCTTTCAGGCATTCCAGCATCCAGGGGACTCCCGGGTAAACCCGATTCTCAAAAATACCCTGCCGGTCAAAATATTCCCTGTATATTTCCACACCTTCCAATGCCTTTTTTTCATCGAACCCGTAATATTTCATCAAGCTGTCCTTTAATGGCGGCCCCAGCCACGGACGTAGCCGACTGCGGTTTTCTACCGAAATCCCATAATAAGCCAGCATATATTCAATAGAATTCATAATTCCTTCCTGGGAATCGGTCAGCGTCCCGTCCAGATCAAATAGTACACAGCTTTTCTTCATTCCCGTCCCCTTTTCCCTCCAATATATGAGCACCTATATGGGGAGACCGGGAATCCTGCGATCCCCGGTCTCCGTCTAGTCCAATGTCCTGCTATAGTTTAAGCCAGCTCATCCACTACCTTCTGAATGGCAGCCAAAGCATCATCCGGAAGCTTGTCGTAGCCTTCTTTTGCCACAGCAAACTCCTTAATCTCATTGACACGGTCATTCATACGAGCCTTCAACTGGCTGACATAATCCGCATCATTCATATCCGGCACAAAGCCTTCCCAATCCAGAATTTCAATATCCGAGAACGGACCCCATTTATGGAAATCGGCTTTGCCCTCAACAATCGCTTCCAGAATACCAAGCGTATCGGAAGGTTTTACTTTCTTGCCCATAAAATCGCCGGTGTTGACGATATAGCAATCTACATTCTTCTCCTCAACCAGCTTTTTGAACTTCTCATAGTCGTTAGCCAGCGGATAGGTACGGAATGGGTTTGCATAGGGAACCACAACCAGCTTATTGGGATCTACGCCAGGAGCCAGACGCTCTGCCGAAGAACGCTTGGTAGCCAGGGTTGCGCCCATAACGGAAGCCAAAGAAGCCCCTTTAAGCTTCACTACCGGCGGAATGGTCGGATCTTTCATAATCCAGAAAATCGCATTAACCGGAGCATCAATTTTGTCAACCCGGTTGGGGGACCACAATTTGGACTTGATCGCACGACCATTGCCATTGCGGATATCTTCCGTTACCAACTGAAGCTTACCCTCCTCATCGAGAGTAGCCGAACAGTTCTGGGCAGTCAGCAGATACTTATTGTCGTCACAGCCGGTCGGATAATCTGCGGTTTTGTCAAAATACGTCGGTTCCAAAGCGATAGATGCACAAGTATCCGTATTAATAATGAACGCATCATCATGCAAAACCTTAATCTCATATTTGCCGCCATGCTTTGCATGCGTCAGGGTAGACTTACCGGAACCGGACAGGCCGTAAACAGAAGCTACATATTTGCTGCCGTCAGCCAGGGTGTATTCTTTCTGTCCGCCGTGGCAGGAAGCATAGCCATTGCGGTTGGCAATAGCCCAGGCCATAGTCAAAGTGCCTTTCTTATGCTCGCCAAAATATCTCATACCCAGGATGCATGCACAGTTAGTCTCTGTATTGAAATAGCACAAAGTCTTCTTCTGCGGGTCAGACAGACAGTCCAGAGACACGTTAGGGCGATCGGAGCCAGTCCACTGAGGATCGGAGAAAATATAAATGTCCGCTTCTTTGCCATCGCCTACGGCTTTGGAATTCTTATACATCTTCACATACTCATCAGACATATACTGGAAATTCAGCATCCAGTTGTACATGATATTTTCTTCGCCCTCCGGAATCAACAAATGAGCCTTCACCATAAACTCCGGATCCAAGCCTACAAAAACTTCCGCATGGTACATGGTCTTCCAGCGGGACTCATAGACTGCGTCCATAGCGACAATGTCCAGGGCATTGCAATTTACGCCAGGTTCGCCGGCAATACGGCGTGCAGTAGCATAACGGCCGGTAATAGCGCCATCATTAAACAGCAACACTTTGGCGTCCTTTTCCAGTCCGAACTCCTCACCGCGATAAACCGGCATGTCCGTCACTATTGTTCCAGGAGAATTTTTTGCTAATTCATACGCTTCCTTCAGGGTATTTACCTTTACCACATTATTCCCATAGAAAGCCGCCTCAATAATGGACCTGGTCTTAGAAAAGCCTGTCTTTCCTTTTCCAATCTCGCTGATTGGATAATACGCTTTCGTTGCCATTTCTACATCCTCCTTAACTAAACGTTCATCAAAATGTCATCAAAACGAAAATCTTCTTTATTATCTCATTTTGTGAAATAAAAGTCAATGATAATTCTTAAGAAAAAGAAAAAAATATATAGACCTGTTTAAATCATTGCCAAATTTCCTGATTTTATGCTATAATTCTTTATCATTGTCACAAAATTGTAAGCGAGGCAATATTCATGAATATAATTTACCACATTTCCCCAGACGGCAGCGGCGGCTTTTCCACCATCACCCAGGCATTGAATGCCCTGGCCGCCGCCGACAAATCAATCCAGGCCGGCTCTTTTATCCGCAGTCCTTCCCTTCCGCCTGCCATATTTTTTTTGCATGACGGAATTTATAACGAACAGCTCGCCATCACCCGCCCATACCTCACCTTCATAGGGGAATCCGCCGAAAATACCATTTTAACCTGCGGCTTATATGCCCGAATGCCTCATGATGATATCGGAAAACTGGGAACCTTCCGCAGTTATTCCTGTCTGATCGACACCCATGATTTTACGGCCAAAAACCTCACCTTCCAAAACAGCGCCGGAAGCGGCCCGGATGTAGGGCAAGCTTTAGCCGTTTATGCCGACGGAGATCGCCTGACTTTTGAAAACTGCCGGTTTTTGGGCGGGCAGGATACGTTATTTACCGGTCCTCTTCCTCCTTTTGAATACGAACCTAACGGATTTATAGGCCCCAAACAATTTTCTCCCCGCATAGCCGGCCGCCATTATTATAAAAATTGTTACCTGGAAGGAGATATCGATTTTGTTTTCGGCGGAGCCACAGCCTATTTTGAAGATTGCCGGTTCCATTCCAAAAATATCGGACGCAAAATCAACAGTTATGTGACGGCAGCCTCCACTCCTTTGGGACAAGCTTATGGCTATGTCATGGAAAATTGCCGGTTTACTGGCGATTGCCCGCCTCATACCGCCTACCTTGGGCGGCCCTGGCGGGAATATGCCCAAACCGTACTTATCAACTGTTACATTGGCCCTCATATCTGTGAAGAAGGATGGCATGACTGGGGCAAAAACCAAGCCAGGCAAACGGTTCTGTACGCCGAATATCAAAGCTATGGCCCGTCATCCAATCCGCAAAAACGCGCTCCCTGGATACATATCCTTACTTCCCGGGAAGTTTCCCACTATACAAAGGAAGCCGTCCTGGGAAAGGATTTTTAAAACCATCAAACCATTATGATTATTTAAAAAATTCATGACGCTCATGGCGGAACAGATACGTAAGGCTTCGATCAAACCAGCTTACATTACCTCCTTCAGAACCTCCCCGGTTCATAAAATAGAGCGCCCCCCGGGAGTAATCCTCCCCCTGCAAAGCCCGGTTTACGGCCTCTATCGTATCCTGAGTAACCGTGCAGGAGTCCAGGCTGCCATTACTTACGGGTGAAAACTGATGCTTTTGATAGACAACATCGGTAATGCTATCAGGAAATTCCCGGCTTTTTACCCGGTTGATAATCACATTGGCCACCAAAATCCGCCCTTTAAGATCACAAATTCCCGCCTCGGCCTCCACAATCCGTTTTAACACTTCATAATCATGAGAGGAACAGACAATAACCGAAGAAGCATTTGCATTTGCCTCATGACCGTCAGAGCTGCTTTCCCTTGTCCGGACCGCCTCTTTCATCTGCCGGATTTGCTCCCGTCGTTCCTTCCATGCCTCCCTGCGGGCATGTATGCCTTTCGCTATCGTTATACCTGCCAGCTTCTGTCCTTCTTCTATATCCAATGACGAAAATGACGTCTCGGCCTGCGTAAACTCAAGCGGTATTTCTCCTCTATCCCCGTCTGCATAAGCGACAATCATCGGCTTTTTGCCAGCCATCAATCCTGCGAACACAAACGCCAAAACTGCTGTCAAAAGAAATCGTCTCTCTGTTTTGTCCTGCATGCTTGCACCTCATCAATTTATCTCTCATATTTTATCAAAAGTGGGAATTTTTCCCAAAAATATCTCCACTTTCTGCTTCGCACAGTATTATAGTGGGTAAATATAAAATAAGTCAATATGTTCTTAACATTTTTGTCATATCCATCTGATTATTTTATTGCCAATTTTCGCATTCTGCCAATTTGATTCATCTTGTTCCTGTTTTTCTTATTTACTTTGTGAAATTTGCAGTTATTTTTTCTTAATAATATTACGAAAATATTTCTTATTTGTTAAATATTTATAAGAATCGAGTAGGGAAGAGCCATTTTCCCCTACTCGCCACGCGGCCCGCACGCCGCTTTAGCGTCATATTCCTCTGTGCGGGCCTGTGCATACAAAACACTCTGCGGAAATGCGCACTTCGCGCAAAGGAAGATGGTTGCTGTCGCGACCGCGCTCCGGCGCGAATGTGCGTCTTGACGCACACTTTTTTCCAAAGGGCGAACGTTCCGATGGAATAAAATAGAGAGAATGCTGCTACATTCGCAGAACATTGCGAACGTAACGACATTCTCTCTATTTAGCATCATTATTTTCAAATAAATCAGTCGACGGCCACGGCAATCTCCCCAGCCACGGCACAAGCTGCCGCCGTCATTGGAGATGCCAGGTAAATCTCTGTTTTGGCGGTTCCCATACGCCCAAGGAAATTCCTATTATTGGTAGCCACAACCCGCTGTCCGTCACACAAAATCCCTCCGGTCCGGCCGCAGCAAAGGCCGCAGCCCGGGTGGGTAACGATAGCGCCTGCCTCAATCAGCGTCTTTAACACCCCGCAGGCCAATGCCTCCCGATATATCTTCCGACTGGCCGGATTCACAATCAATTTGACAAAAGGCGCTACTTTTTTCCCTTCCAGGACCTTTGCCGCCGCCTGCAGGTCTTCCAATCGCCCATTCGTACAAGAGCCGATAAATACCTGGTCAATCCGGGTTCCCTTAAGCTCTTCTACCGGACGGATTTTGTCCACTTGAGACGGACACGCCATCACCGGGACAAAATCCTCTGCCTTGTAGACAAGGATCTTCATATACCGGGCATCTGCATCTCCCTTTAATCCTTTTTGAAATTCATCCAGCTCTATCTCACAATACTCCGCCGTCTTTTCGTCAGGAGTGAACGCCGCACATTTCGCTCCTGCCTCAATCGCCATATTGGCCATGGCCATACGACTGGATATACTCATTTGTTCAATAGCAGAACCCGAAAATTCCAAAGCACGGTATGTAGCCCCGTCCGCCCCCAAATCGCCAATCAACCGTAAAATAATGTCTTTGGACATTACCCCTTCCGGCAACGTACCTTCTATCACTACTTTTATGGTTTCCGGCACCTTAACCCACAAAGTCCCCGTACCAAGGATTGCCGCCATTTCCGTATAGCCTATTCCTGTAGAAAAAGCTCCCACGCAGCCGTAAGTCGTCGTATGGCTGTCCGTTCCGAATACCACATCCCCGGGTTTTACATAACCGGCCTCCGTCATTAACTGATGACAAATCCCATCGCTCCGATGAACATGCGTCAGCCCGCATTCCTTTGCAAAAGCATCTCCTGTCCGATAATGACGGGTATCATCTTGCTGGCTGGCCGGCACCAGATGATCATAAATCAGTACTGCCTTATCCGGGTCCCACACTTTGGTAAATCCCATTTCATGAAATTTATCCACAATAAAAGGAATCATAATATCATCAAGCATCACCCAGTCTACATTCACCGTGACTATCTCTCCTGGCTTTACCGACTGAACCCCCAAATTATGTGCAATAATTTTTTCAATAATTGTTTGTCCCATGTTTTCCCCTCCTTGGCTTATATCCGGCCATTGCGCCGACGCATGGCTTTGACCAGCCCTCCGGCCTCAATAATCTCCACCAAATTCCCGGGAAGGGAAGTGATGGGGTACTGCTTTCCCCCGGCCTCTATTGCCTGATTCACCGTAACCGTGATCGTATCCCCTTCTTTTATCCGGTCATGAAGATCCGGCTGCTCAATCAGCAACAACCCATTATTAATCGCATTGCGGAAAAAAATACGGGCAAAGGATTTGGCAATCACACAACGAATTCCCAGGGCCTTAACTACTTCCGGGGCCTGCTCCCGGGATGAACCGCAACCGAAATTTTTCCCTGCTACCAAGATATCTCCCGAAGTAATCTTGGAGGCCAGCTCCGGCCGCAGAGGTGAAAAAGCATACTGTCTCATCTCTTCTATGGTTTTCATTGCCAAATATTCTGTCGGAATAATAATATCCGTATCGATATCATCATCCAGAACCCAAACCTTTCCAGTAAACTGTTCCATAATCCCTCTCCTTTTCAGTGATCTATTTCCATCATCACGATGTTGCCAGGCAATCTGCCATACAGATTTCTCCCCTAACGGCAGAAGCTGCCACAGTCGCCGCGGAACCCAAATAAACCTTGGAACTTGGATGGCCTGCACGTCCTTTAAAATTCCGGGTACCCGTGCTGATCAGCACCTCGCCTTCGCCGATTACCCCCTGGCAGCTCCCCCAACAGACGCTGCAATTCGGATTCATCACAATGGCGCCGCTTTCCATAAAAGTTTCGATAAGCCCCTCCTCCATAGCCTGCAAATAAACCTCCTGACTGGCAGGAACCACCAGAAAACGGACATGCCCGGGGATTTTTTTGCCTTTTACAATGGCTGCTCCTACCCGCAGCTCGTCAATCCTCCCGTTATTACAAGAACCAAGAAACGCTTCATCTATCCGGATGCCGCAAACCTCTTCAGCCGGAACAACTGCATCCACAAAATCCGGTTTTGCCACAACAGGCCGGATTTCAGCCAAATCAAACGTATATTCTTTGGCATATGCCGCATCGGGATCGCTGCTAAAAACCGCCTTGGGTTCACGGCCGCGGGACTTTAAATATTCCAATGCAATCTCGTCCGCCTCAAAAATAGCCGTCTTAGCTCCGGCCTCTACCGACAAATTGCATAATACCATCCGGTCATTGACACTGAGTGTCTTCACCCCGTCTCCACAAAATTCCATCACCTGGTAATTTACGCCATTGGCTCCGATTTTGCCGATAATCGTCAGCATTAAATCCCGGGGATAAACCCCTTTTTGCAGCCTGCCGGTCAAATTAAACTTTACCGTCTCCGGTACAAGCACCCAGGAAGTCCCTGTCACCATGCCATACAACAAATCGGTACAGCCTACGCCTGTGCCGAAAGCGCCCAGGGCGCCATAGGTACATGTGTGGCTGTCAGCGCCGAAAATCAGTTCTCCCGGACACACATAATGCTCCATCATAATCTGATGGCATACACCCTTCCCCTCCCAGAAATCAATCTGATGCTCTCTGGCGAAATCCCGCATTTTCTTCTGCGCCGCTGCCGTTTTGGGGCTGTCTGACGGTACATTGTGATCGACGATAAACACCATTTTCCCGGCGTCCGCAACATGCGGATGTTTTAATTTATTGTTGTACATATCTACAGTCAGATGAGTCGTGCCGTCATTGCTCATCATCCGGTCCAATGTCACCGTATGAATATCCCCGGCCCTGACTTGTTCTACTCCGGCAGCCCTGGCAATAATTTTTTCCGCAATAGTCATTCCCATAGTCAACCCTCCTTATTCAGCGACGCAATTAAACCGCCTTGGCTCAGAATCTGCTGCATATACTCCGGCAGCTTTGTGCAGGAATAAGTGCGGCCGCCTGTTTTTGCCACCCCTTCGCTCAGAAAAAGTTCCATCTCATCTCCGCTTTCTACCGCATCCGGCAGATCCTTGCACACAATCACCGGCAAACCAATATTAATGGCGTTCCGGTAAAAAATCCGGGCAAAAGATTTCGCCACTACTGCTTTAACACCCAAAGCTTTCAATACGCTCGGGGCCTGTTCCCTGGACGACCCGCAGCCGAAATTTTCCCCGCCTACCACATAGTCGCCCGGCTGCACTTTTTTTGGGAACTCCGGATCTAAAGATTCAAAGGTATGTACCTTCATCTCGTCTATATTCGGGAGCAGTAAATATTGAGAAGCGATAATCTGATCCGTATCCAGGTCATTATGAAACTTAAAAATCTTTCCCATAGCCATAATTCCCTCCTGCAAAATTCATTTATTGATTGAATTATACCATTCTCTTTGCTATAATGACAATACATAATACTCATACTTATTATAACATTCGGTTATCAGATTTTGTAGAAAGTAAAACGCGCCTTTTATCGGACTATTCTGGAGGAGACTTTATCATGGAACAAAATTTGTCCCAATACCGCATTTTTCATGCTGTAGCCCAAGCCGGCAATATTTCCAAAGCCGCCCGGGAACTATATATCAGTCAGCCCGCCATCAGCAAAGCCATCAGCAAGCTGGAAGATAACCTCCATATCACTTTGTTTAACCGCAATTCCCGGGGAGTCCAACTGACTGAAGAAGGACGTATTCTTTTCGAACACACCCGCGCCGCTTTCAAAGAACTCGCTCTGGGCGAACAGGAACTGAGGCGCATCCACGAATTCAACCTGGGTCATATCCGTATCGGCGTCAGTACTACATTATGCCGTTTTGTTCTGGTTTCTTATTTAAAAGATTTTATCGAAAAATATCCACATATCAAAATCACGATAGAAAGCCAATCCAGCACGCACACCCTTGACATGCTGGAGCAGCAGCACATCGACATTGGACTGGTGGCCGAACCAAAGGTTCCCAAAAACCTGATTTTTCTGCCGGTGACAGAAATTGAAGATATCTTTGTCGCCACTCCCAGCTATTTGGAAAACCTGCACCTGCGGGAAGGCCATGAAGCTGATTTATTTCAAGCAGGCAACATCATGCTTTTAGACAAACATAATATTACCCGTACTTATATCGACGATTACATGCGCCTCAATCACATCCAGGCAAATAACCTGCTGGAAGTAACCACTTTGGACCTGCTTATCGAATTCACCCGCATTGGTCTGGGAATCGGCTGCGTAATCCGCGAATTTGTCAAAAATGACCTGGAAAGCGGCCGTCTGGTGGAAATTCCTCTTGCCACTCCCATTCCTAAACGGACAATCAGCTTTACCTATCAGCCCGGACGCACCTCCAAAGCCCTGGAAACCTTCATTCAATTCTGCACTTCCGTTTCTTATAAAGGACAGTCGGCCGATTTATAAACAAAACAGCCGAAGGGAAAACAGATTCATTGAATATCTGCAACCCTTCGGCCGTTCTTTTGGGAAATTGATTGTAATAGTTCAGACAACATCGGTGTTTTTGCCCGCCTGCGTCGGGCAACATCGGTCTTCTTGCCCGCCTGCGTCGGGCAGCATCGGTCTTCTTGCCCGCCTGCGTCGGGCAGCATCGGTCTTCTTGCCCGCCTGCGTCGGGCAACATCGGTCTTCTTGCCCGCCTGCGTCGGGCAAGAAGCATCGGATGTTCATCCGATGGGGGATTTGATATGAATGGGGGCTTACAAGCAAGCTTGACGCCCCCATTCATATCAAATCCCCCGCCGTCTAAACTGTTACAGTCAATTATTAATCAGTTTTCCGCTTTCGTCGTTCCAGCTATACAGCTTGCGGATCTCCTCCCCTACTTTTTCGGACGGATGTTCCTGAGCCAGTTTTCTCATTGCCTTAAAATGTACCTGACGACCGGACGGCGACATATCCAACAGGAAATCTTTAGCGAATGTTCCATCCTGAATGTCAGACAAAATCTTCTTCATCGTCTTCTTTGTCTCATCGGTAATCAGCTTTGGCCCGGTAATATAATCACCGTATTCGGCCGTGTTGGAAATAGAATAACGCATTCCGGCAAAGCCAGACTGATAAATCAAATCGACAATCAATTTCATCTCATGAATACATTCAAAATAAGCATTCCTTGGATCATAACCGGCTTCCACCAGCGTTTCATAACCGGCCTGCATCAATGCACACACGCCGCCGCAAAGCACAACTTGTTCGCCGAACAAATCCGTCTCCGTCTCCGTGCGGAAAGTCGTTTCCAAAACGCCTGCCCTGGCGCCGCCGATAGCCAATGCATAAGCCAAAGCAATCTCCAGCGCTTTGCCCGTAGCATCCTGCTCAACAGCAACCAAGCAAGGAACTCCCTTCCCTTCCTGATACTCGCTGCGCACGGTATGGCCCGGTCCTTTAGGCGCAACCATCGTAACATCAACATTCTTGGGCGGAGTAATACAGCCAAAATGAATATTAAATCCATGAGCGAACATCAGCATATTGCCTTCTTCCAGATTCGGCTCAATATCTTTCTTATACATATCGGCCTGCAGCTCATCATTAATCAGAATCATGATAATATCTGCTTTTTTTGCCGCTTCTGCCGCCGTATAGACTTCAAATCCCTGCTCCTCTGCCTTCTTCCAGGATTTGCTGCCCTCATACAGGCCAATAATCACGTTGCAGCCGGACTCTTTTGCATTGAGCGCATGGGCATGGCCCTGGCTGCCATAACCGATAACCGCAATGGTTTTTCCCTCCAAAAGGGAAAGGTTACAATCTTCCTGATAATAAATCTTTGCCATATTTTCCTCCTCATAATAGTTAATGTACTCACAAAATCAGGCATGAAAAAACTCCGGAAGTACATAATTACAAATACTTATGGCAGATAGCGAATATCTTCCGAGCCACGAGATAAACCCGTAAGACCTGTCCTCGCCAGCTCCAGGATTTCATAATCCTCCAGCAAATTGACCAAGGCATCCAGCTTAGACTGATCCCCTGTCAGCATAACCGTCAGGGAATCCTTGCCCACATCGACAATCGTAGCACGGAAAATATCGGAAATAGCGCCGATAGCCTGGCGTTCGCTGGCATTAGCCTTTACCTTGACCATAATCAGCTCCCGATAGACTGCCCGTCCCTGTTTTAATTCCTTAATATCCCGAACATCTTCCAGTTTGCGAAGCTGTTTTTCAATCTGCTCCAGGATTTCCTGATCACCCAAGGATACTACGGTCATTCGGGAATACCGCTCATCGGCGGTGACTCCGACGGTCAGACTCTCAATATTATAACCGCGGCGGCTGAATAATCCCGCCACCCGGCTCAGTACACCGGCAGTATTGTCCACCAGCAGTGATAATACAATCCTATCCATGGTATTCACCCTTTCTCCTGCGTTCGTATAATCATAACAATTCTGCTGCTATTTGTCAACTATATAAAAGGAATGTATACTATTCCTTTTAGTTATAGATTGTAACCATTCAGACGGGTATTTTCTTGCCCGTCTGCGCCGGACAAGAAGCATCTGAACGGTTACTAATACATCATGCGAAAACCTTTCTCCTCTTTCAGAGGAAGATCCGCAATCTCCACATCCTCAATTTGAAGATAAGGCTGCTGATGAAGCGTTGACATCATCTTGTTCACCATACCTTCCTCTCCCTGAACCTCCATCTCCACCCGGCCGTCCCAAAGATTTTTCACATAGCCGGTCAAAGCCAGCGACTGGCATATCCGGTGAGCCTGCCACCGGAAGCCCACTCCCTGCACCCGGCCAGAAAAATAAATATGTTTTCTCACTTTCACCCTTATGCCTCCTTTGTACGGGCAAATACAAGCTCCGGTTCTTTTCTGTTGCTGCAAGTGGCCTTCAGCCCCTGGCGGACAGCTAACAACACCAGCTTATTTATCTTCCTGGCTTTTTCCGGGCACTCTTTCACACAGCGCATACAAACAATGCAACGTTGCGTATCGGTTACTCTGGGATCTGTCCGGGAAATAGCCTGTACCGGACACTTCCGAATACAGGTTTTGCAGTCATTGCAGGAAGCCCCTACTTTAATTTTCAGCGGCACCCCGGCATATTCACGATAGGGCCTGTTGCCGGGAAGATCAAGCTGACCCACCTGATAATTGCTTTTCCATAAAGCAAATTTTTCTTTGATCTCCTGCCCAAACCGCAGAAGCCGGTTTTTATCCTGTGTATCCGGCCTTCCCGTTGCTATGCTCCTGATAATATTATGTTCCGCCGGCGCTGCCACGGCGGCAGCCGGACGAAATCCCTGTTCCGACAAAATATCCTTTAATTCCAAAAGGGCATCTTCATACGCCCGATTCCCGTAAGTAACTACCAATACTGCCGGCGTCTGCCTCCCGTGGATCTTCCGCAAACGCTCCGCCGCCGTTTTCGGTACCCGTCCCCCGTAAACCGGCACACCGGCTACCACTATCTCATTCTCAGTAAAATGATATTCCGGCCTTTTTTTTGCATCAGTCAAATCCAAACATGCAAAGCCTGCGCAAATCTGACCTGCTATCAATTCCGTCGCAATCTTTGTATTCCCTGTCGGGCTGAAATAAATGCTGGTAACTTGCTTGATATTCATTTGTCTCATCCTCCTGGCGTTTTAAAAATGCCCCGCCTTGTACTCTTCATTCAGCCAGCCTACCGCTTCCCAAATCCCCTCCTGGCAAAAAGCAAATTCCCGTTTATGCTTTTTTTCTTCCTCAGTCGCGTCATAACTGAAAGGTTCCGGCCAAATCACCGCCTCAATTACCGTTTTCGTCTCTTTGCCCTTGTCGGCATTATCAACGGCCTGTTCACTCTTCCGAAGCAAATAACGCATTCCCTGATAGCTGCCGGTAAACCGCCTTTTTTTCAAAAAATCCAATGAAATCTGACCATGTAAATCGATCATTCGCTTCCCGCTCCTCTTGTCTCTACCGCATTTTTCCGGCCTAGTACTGCCTTGCGGAAATTCCGGTGAATTCGGCACTCGCTATTTCCGCCCTCTGCACGCCTGCAAAGCTAGACGTAGGCACCGCTACGTTGCTAAGCGCCAGTGGCGCTTGTTCAGCAAGGACCGGAACGGAGTGTAGAACGTCGCTTTGCAGACGCACAGATGACGAAAATATCAAGCACTGTATTCACCATTATTTCCGCAATGCAGTACTACCCGGGCAGCAGTACCGTCGCTACGCTTCCCACTCCGTCTTCATTCCAGTTTTTTGTTACCAGAATCTTCTTCTCGATTTGCTCCTTCAATTCCGCCACATGTGAGATAATCCCCACCATCCGCTTTCCTTCTGCTAATCCGGACAATGCTTTTACTGCCTGCTTCAGTGCTTCTTCATCCAAAGAGCCAAAACCTTCGTCCACAAACATGGTATCCAACTGAATTCCGCCGGCATAAGACTGCACCTCATCGGACAGCCCCAGCGCCAAAGATAAGGAAGCCTGAAATGATTCGCCCCCGGACAAAGTCTTGACGCTCCGTCTCGTTCCGTTATAATGATCAATTACATCCAGCTCCAAACCGGCCTTTTCCTTTTTATTCTCTCCCTCTTCCTGACGCTTCAGTTCATATTGGCCGCTGCTCATCGTCATCAGCCGCAAATTTGCCCGCCGCAATATCCGGTCGAAATAAGCCATCTGAATGTAAGTCTCCAATTCAATTTTCTGTTTTTGATTCAGTTTGCCGTTGGCCGTGTCCGACAATGCCTTTACCCACACATATTCCTGTTCTACTTTCACCATGCTTTGCTGATGTTCCCGAACCAGGCCATATATATCCTGATTTTTCTTATGAACCGCATAGCGTTCAGCTCTCTTTTGGGACAACGCGGCCTTTTGCTCCATCCATTCCTGCTTTCTGCCGACGATATCTTCCTCCTCAAGGGGATCGGCTCCCTGCATTTGTCCTTCAAGAGTACGGACAGCCGCCTGCAAAGCCGCCACTTCCTGCTGGCGCTGACGGAAAATCCGCTCTGCCTCTTCCCTTTGCTCCCCAAGCTTTATCCGCTGGCCTTGGCATTCTTCAATTTGTCCTTCTAATTCTCCTTTTGTCCTGTCTCCCAGTTTTTTTTCAATCTCTGTCTTTTGTTCTTCCCAATGCTTTAGTTCTGTTCCCAGACGGGCCAATAAGAGACTGGCCTGAGAGGCTGCGTCCTCCCATATCTGTACTTGTTTCTCCAGCAGAGGGATTTCTTTTTCCCGCTGACTTTTCTTTTGCAGCTTTTGATCATTTTCCGCAATTTCTCCGGACAAACCGTCAAGCGTTTTCTTCAGCAGATCTTCCGCCTGGGCGCCAGCCTGTTTCAGCTTTTCTTCCGTCAGGCTTTCTGCCTCTTTGTAAACTTCCCCCCAAGGCATATCCGTCATAAGCAAACATGCCACCAGCTTTTTCCGGTCTTTTTCCTGATGGGACTTAAGGACCTCCAAACGGCTTTTCTTTCCCTGAATCGCCTGCTGGCACGCTTCCCATTGTTCGCTCTTCTTCCTGACAGCCTTTTGAAGGGCATCCCGTTTTTCCCAATCCTGCCTAATCTGTTTTTCCTGGCAGAGCAGCTCTTGTTTTTTCTCCTCAAACCAGGATAACGCGGCATCCGCCGCCTCTTTCTCTTTTCCTGCCTCCATCTGAGCTGCCCACGACGGTTCCATGGCATTGAGACGGGTCCAAAATTGCTGCCTCAGGATAGCCGTCCTGCCTGACAAGGAATCCATCTGCGCCTGCTTATCCCTCAGCTGGATTCCCAATTGCTCCTGCCTGCGTTTGAGTTCTTCAGCTTCTTTCTGCTTTTTCTGATACTGCTGCTTTTTCTCTGACCATTCCCTTCGCCGGGCTTCCAGTTGGCTTAAACGATCCTCCAAATCTTTACGGAACTGTCTCAATAAAGCCATCTCCATTTCAACGCTTTCCCTCTCTTTATCCGGACAGCTTTTCCTGTAAATCCCGTCCAGGGTTTTCCGTTCCGCCTCAGCCTGTTCCGAAAGATAAGCGATACTGGTACAAAGCTGCTGCACTTTCAGCTCGGTTTGGGAAAGCTGCCGTTTTTTTTCATCCAGGGACTCTTTATCCAAAGTCTCTTCCGGCGGCGGAGCCGGAAAAGGATGGTGGAGGGAACCGCATACCGGGCATTTTTCCCCGTCTTTCAGTTGCCTGGCCAGCAACCCTGCCTGAGCATCGAAAAACCGCCGCTCCAACAGAAAATAATCGTTTTTCTGCCGCTCCCATTCCTCCGCCTGTACCTTATATTCCTTTTGATATTTTCTTTTCGTGTTTTCATATTGGGCAAGTAGCTTTTCATGGCCGGAAAATTCCTCCAGCAAGCGTTTTTGTTCCTCCTCCTGATGGCGGCACTCCACTTCCATGCCTTCCGACGGCTTAAGCAGCTCTAACTCCTCTTTAAGTTGTAACTCCTTCGCTCTTCCTTTCTCATCGAGCGCGGACAAACAAGAAAGCTCTTCTGCTTCCTTTTCCCTCTGCTCCTTCGCCTCTTCCCATGCCTGACGGCTTTTTTCCCAATCCTCTCTTTGCTGTCCCAGACGCTCCTGTTTCCCGGCCAGCTCCGCCCACATCACATCCCGGTCTGAAAGGCTGTAAATTTCTTCCTGGCATTTATCAACTTCCTCTTTCAGACGGCCCGCCTGCCGCTCTGCCTGCTGCCGCTCTTTTTCCGTCTGTTGCCGTTCTTTCTCCCGCCTGTCCCTGTCTCTTTGCAGCTGCTGCAATTCCGTCTGATGGCTTTCCAGAAAATCCCTATGATGCAACAACTGTTCTCTCTGCTCGCCGGCCGTCTTAAGAGAGTCCAACTCCTGCTTTTTCCTGGCAATTTGCTGCTTCAGGGCAAGCGTCTCCCTCTGAGCCTTTTCCTTCTTCTGCGTCTGTTCGGCAATCCGTTCCCGCTGTTGTCTTATCTGAGCTTGTAAGCCCTCCCAAGTCTGATATTTTTCCAGATTTTGTTGTCCCTGGCGGATAAGCGCATCCAGCCTTTTTTCTTCATCAACGGATTTTTGCGCGATTTCCCTGGCCTTTTCTGCCTGAAAAAGTTCCGGCTGCTTTTGTAAAAGCAATTCCTGTTTTTCTTTCCGCTCCCTCTGTATCCGGCGGTTCTGCTCCGCTTTTCCCAGGAGTTGGTCTTCCTGCTGGATTTTCTTTTCCAGACAGGCAAGCTGCTCATCCATTTGGCTCAGTGCCTTCCCGCCACAAACCAGCAGCTCCGACAAAAGCTCCAGGCCGCGCTCTACCTTTCCCTCAAATTTCACCCTTTTCAAATCACTTAATTCTGTCTCAATCTCAGAGTTCCCCTCACCGGACACCCCTTCCATATATTGCCGGATGCTTCTGCGGATTTCATCATACTGCCCCCATCGTTCTTTAGCTGCCGTTTTAAGCTGTTCCTGCATCTGCTGATACAATTCCGTATGGAAAATCTGCCGAAAAATCTCTCCCCGCTCCTGAGTCCCGGCAAACAACAGCTTTCGGAAATCTCCCTGGGCGATCATCGCTATCTGAGTAAACTGCTGATAATCCAGGCCGATTAACTCTTCTACCGCTCTGGTTACTTCACGCATTTTCGTCACCGGCGGCCGGCCGTCAAAATACACCAGCTCTCCGTCCGCTTTTTGCAGCGTGTATCCCACGCCTCTCCCTTTAGGGCGGAGATATTCCGGATTCCTGGTTATCCGGTATTCCTCTTCGCGGCAGGTAAATTGCAAACTCACATAGGTAGGCACATCGTCCTTCGCATATTTGCTGCGAAACATCCCCGCCTCACGCACATTCCCGCTGGCTTCTCCGTATAAGGCAAAAGTTATGGCATCAAAAATTGTTGTCTTTCCAGCGCCTGTATCCCCGGTTATCAAGAAAAGCCCTCCATCCCCCAGCCGGGTAAAATCAATTTCTGTTTTTCCTGCATAGGGTCCGAAGGCACTGATCGTCAGCATTTTGGGTTTCATCTTTTCATCCTTTCATGGAACGGCTGATATACCATCAAAAGTTGCATGAATGTCCGCGTTTCAGACGCCGCCGTCTTCCTGGATATGCCGAATCATCCCGCTGACAAACTGCTTTTGCTGCTCATTCATCACCTGATTATTCTGCAATTCATAGAATTCTCCAAACAATTCCAACGCCGACTTTTTCTCCACCTGGCATACGCCTGCCACCTGTCCGTTTTCTCTGGTTCGTTTATTGTCGTATTCCAAACGCATCAAATGAGGATAAATCACCCGCAGCTTCTGCATCCCGTCGGGAATATCTTCCTCATCCGTCAAGGTAATCTGGATATAGTCTTCCTTGTTGAAACCCTGATAGAAAGAACGGGCCGTCACTTCCATATAGTTTCCCCGTATTCTGCGCATATCCCGCAAAGGAGACAAAGGCAATTTCCTGATCTTTGTCTCCCCTTTGCCCCGCATCTCTATCAGCGTCACTGATTTTTCCTGCCCGGCTTCGGAAAAAGAATACTTCAACGGCGTACCACAATAACGGACCGTTTCACGCCCGACATGCTGAGGGCTGTGAATATGTCCCAAAGCCACATAATCAAACTGATGGAAAAGCGACACGTCAATCTGATCCAGGCCGCCTACCACGATTTCTTCCGATTCACACCTGGTCGCTCCTGTCACAAATTGATGGGCAACCAAAATATTGCGTTTTCGGGTATCCAAATTTATATGTTCCAAAGCAACCCTCACTGCATCCTGATAGCTTTGAACCTCTTCATCCCCAAATACATGACGCACCATCGACGGCTTCAGAAAAGGAAGAAGATACACCACCACTTCCCCATAAGAATCTTTCATGGAAATCCCTTCCACGTTTCCTTTGTATACCGGCGACAAATAAATGCCTCTGCTGCTGAAAAGCCGGGCGCCAAAAGCCAGGCGTTCCGGCGAATCATGATTGCCGCTAATGGCAAACACCAAAACTCCCCTCCTGGCCAACCGGGTCAAAAACTCATCCACTAACTGCACCGCCTCCGCGGAGGGGACGGGCTTATCATAAATATCCCCCGCCAGAAAGACCCCGTCCGGTTTCTCTTTATCTGTCAGACTCAATATCTGTGTCAATATCATCCTTTGATCTTCCAGCATGGAAAATTCATTCACCCTTTTTCCTATATGAAGATCGGATAAATGGATAAATTTCATCAGTCTTCGTCCTCATTCTCTGTATCGTCAACTTCCTCCAGGTTTTTTAGTCCGTCCTGGCTTTCCGTACCTCCTCTAAGGTTTTCAATCTCCCTTTCCAGGCTTTCCCGTTCTGCCTGGAAACTTTCCTCCAGACTGGCTTCCAGGCTTTCCTTAATGCTTTCCAAAACTTCCTGGCCGACACTCTCCGTATTCTCCTTTTGCTCTTGCTCCTGATTCCCTGTATGCCCGTCAGATGCCGCTGTCTCCTTTCCGTCCCTGCTGTGCTCCTCACCCTGGTACTCCGTACTCGCTTTTCCTTCTTCCGTGCCGTCAGACTCGTCCGGCGTAAATCCCTGCAGCGCAACAGAATTGTAAATACTTGGATAGTACCCGTCCTTACCTGCAATATCCCTGTTTCGCCACCCCACCCTGAACTTATAATACTTTCCCGCTTTCAGTTCGTTAAATGCCTGCGAAGCCTCAAATTGATCCGCCAGCACAGTATCCGTCAGTTCAAAAGTATAATTTTTGCCATCCGCATCTTGTCCGATAATCAGGTAGACATCCTCGCTCCCGACATCTTCGCTCTCCCGTATCAGCAGATCCTTACTGTCAACCAGAAGCTCAACCAGCCAGGTTTCCCTTGTCCTTGCATTATATGTACAGCCAGCCAAAGCCAATGCCAGCCCCATAACCATCAGTCCCAATAGCCCCGCCGCAAAAGTTGTTCTTTTATACTTTGTCCTTCTCATAAACAAAATTCTCCTTCTTTTATTCCTTCCCCTATTATATACCTTATCTCCCAAGTATTCAATCGCCTTTGCCTTTTTGAAAAATAAAAAGAAAAATGTTTTCGCTAACCGGACTTACACACTAATCATAAACTATAGTAAACCATAAAACAATTTTTACCTTTTTTCAATCAAAAAGGAAAGGTATAGACCGGATTCAAACAGGCAATAATAAAAGCAGTAAGAACATAAACATCATATTAATGACGGAGTGTGAAAAAGTGATTATTAAACGTGGAGATATCTATTATGCTGATTTGAGACCGGTGGTAGGATCTGAGCAGGGAGGTGTACGTCCGGTACTGGTAATCCAAAACGACATAGGCAACAAGCATAGCCCTACCGTAATCTGTGCAGCAATCACATCAAAAATGAACAAGGCAAAACTGCCTACACATGTCGAACTGGATACCCGAAAATGTGATATGATTAAAAATTCGGTAATTCTATTGGAACAACTGCGGACGATTGACAAACAGAGACTGAAGGAAAAAATCTGTCATATTGATGAAGAACTGCTGCAGAAAGTAAACCAGGCATTAATGGTTAGCCTTGAGTTGACTACATAGCATAAATCTCAGGTTCTTCTGTTTTCAATTTCGGAATTTGCTTGTCCAGGATATCGCCATTTGTATTGTATATCAACAATATATTTAAAATAGTATCGCATATTAACTATTATGTATTGTTATTTATACTATTATGTTCCTATATTCCATTAAGCATTAAACAAAATGAGTTCCCTGAAGCTCCGGCCCTATCCTGTAATAATATACGTTCCTGCAATCCCCGTTTTTCGCTCCTCTTCTCTCACAGGTTTCCTCCTGTTTAAAACCGCATTTTTCAAATAATTTCCGGGATACCCTATTGCATTCCAAAATTTGGCAATATATATATTTTAACCCAAGTTCGCGGAAAGCGTATGAAACAAAAACATTTATGGCATCCCGGCCATATCCTCTTTTGCGGACAGCTTTCAGCAATTTAATATAAATCTCCGCTGTCCCGTTTTCCCTGTCTATATGGGAAAGAATAATAATCCCAAAAGAAACTTTGGGGCTTTCTTTATCGGCGATTATGCCGTGCAGGCTGTTGGCGGAATCCGAAAAAGAGGCAAGCCAATCTTTTTGATAATCACAAGATATTGTGCAGGAATATCCTCTGGTTATCTTGATGATCTCCGGATCTTTGATTAAATTCAGCAGCATCTCCCTGTCCTGTTCCTCTATTGTACGAAGAATCACTTTATTTCCCGCAAGATTCATATGCCACTCCTTTACCCTTCTATGTACTCACAAAACCAGACACAAAAAGGCCCCGGCCGTATATAGCTTAGCAATTCCCGACAAAGACATTTTCCAAATATTTCCCTGCCTCTTCTGCTAATCTATAGATTCGGCCTACATCCGTAGCCTTTTTATCCGTCATACGATAACGAGGGAAAAAGCGGGTGATGTGGAGAGGAATCTCTTTCCCGATGGAAGCAATCCATAATGCTTCTTCTTTCATTTCCTCCTCCCTATCATTTTCGCCTGGAACAATCAATGTGGTCAGCTCCACATGACAAGCTTCCGCCGCTTTGAGGATAAAAGCCTTCACCGTTTCCAAATCTCCTCCCAGCTTTTGATAATACGCCTGCCGGAAACCTTTCAAATCAATATTCATAGCGTCAATAAAAGGCAAAAGCTCTCCCAATATATCAAGCGAGCCTGTTCCGTTAGTCACCAGCACGTTTTCCATGCCCAGCTTTTTTACCTGTCTGGCAGTATCCCGCACATATTCCCATCCCACCAACGGCTCATTATAAGTAAAAGCAACTCCCACATTTCCGGCTCTTTTGCATTGCCACGCTTTGCCTGCCAGCTCTTCCGGCGAAAAATACACGGTCTCCGGCATTTCCTTATCTTCGTCCTGAGGCATGGAAATCTCATGGTTCTGGCAAAACGGACATCTCAAATTGCAGCCGTAACTGCCTGCTGACAAAATCAGGCTTCCCGGATGGAACATCCGCAAAGGCTTTTTCTCAATCGGATCTAATGCCAGGGAAGTTAATTTCCCATAGTTTTCACCTACAATTTCGCCACCCTCGTTTTTCCTGGCCCTGCAAACCCCCCATTGTCCTTCTTCAAGACAGCATCGGTGCATACATACCTGACAAACAGCTTTCATCTTCCCTCCCTGAGCACATATGCCTAATGATACCGAACTACCTCAAAACGCTCCAGCTTAACCTCTTCTTCCTCACCGATCCCCGCTTTCTGTTTCGCTATGGCAATTTGCTGTTCCACGCTGTCTACGCCTTCCAAATCCGGAAGCAAAAGTCCCCGCCTGGAATCGCGAGTCACCACGACTCCATATTTCTTAACATCCAACTGGCCAGGCGATTCAATCTGTTCCCTTTCTCCCAATACATCTACGCTAATTGTCAATTTGTCCAGCTCCCTTACTTCTATCGGTGCAAATCTCGGGTCATGGGAACAAGCACTGACAGCATTGCTGATAATCTCCTGCGCCAAGGAATCCTGAACCGCCTGAATAGTTCCGATACATCCCCGCAATTGGCCATCTTCCTTAATCGAAACAAATGTCCCGGCTCTCTGCCGGTATAATTCCGGAGATAATCCCTCCGGTACAGGCAATACCTGTCCTGTACTTACATAAGTTTCTATCGTCTGGCGGGCAAGATTCACGTATTCGCTTTCCTGGCGTCTTCTTTCCCTAATCTGCCTCTTTTTCTTTTCCTCATACTGTTCCAGGTAATTTCTTTCCGGATTTATCCCCAGCACTTCGAATCCGCAAATACCGTAACCCACGCCAAACGGGCCTTCATAAGAAAGCCTGCTGGCTTTTACCTCATTCTTATCCAAAGTTCCCGCCATCATTGTAAACGAACGATGTCCGCATTCCCCTGCTTTTTCACAAAAGTCCTCAGGAAATTCCAAAAGTTCCCCGAATGACCCGCTTCCCATAACTTCCATAATCCGCCGGTCATACTCCGGCCCTTCCTTCCGATATCCATATGGCCCGTCTTCTTTCAGCCTATGGGACAGATCCCCACTGCCAATAACAACCACATCCCGCTTTAAAAGCTGCGCCGTATCCTGAATACATTGCCCTAATTCATAATGCATGGCAAGAGGAAGCCCTGCAAGCCCGATTCTCACCAAACGATATTTCTTCCAATACTGTCCGATAAAATATAAAGGCACCATCGTTCCGTGATCCAGCCGTCTATCCTGCTCACTACGCACTCCCAGCATCCCCGCACGCAGCTTTTTGGCTTCCGCCAGCCTGCAAAGCTCTTGTACAAACTCTATGTCATAAAAGACTTCTATTTTTGTCCGTCCTGCTTGAAACTGCCCAAAATCCCCGCTCGCTTTATCTCCGGGCGAGATATGAAAGTAATCCGCATACATAACCTGATGAGGGGAAATAACCACTATCGTTTCCGGTTGAAGTTCACCGATTTGTTCCGCCACTTGCCGATATGCGTCAATGGTAATCTGAATTTCCTTTTCCCTTCCCTTTCCGACATCCGGCACGATAAGCGGTGGATGGGGAACCATAAATGCTGCTAATATTGCCATAACAGACCTCCTGTTTTATTTTTTCCTTGTTCTGGCCTTCCACTTTTTGGCACAAAAAACAAAATTTCCCAGCCTCGTCTCAAACAGCATTGAACAGGGATATCTGGTCATAAAATCCTCCCGGAACTCATCCTTAGTCAGCATCTCGTCTTTCTTGAGCTGATATACCGTGTTAGAATTGAACAACTTACCCATACGGTGAAAAAATTGCTCCAAAACCTGCAGGGAAGCATTCTTAACCAGTTCCGGGTCATTCAGCGCCGCAATTCCTAAGATGATGCCGGCGCCCCGGCGGGCAAGCTGCTTCTCAACCCCGATAAGAAGCTGCACCTTCCCTCCGTCATCAATATCATAATACAAGCGGTAATAAAATCCCTTTCCGATATTCCTTCCGTTATATTCGGCGTCGGCAAGCTCTACCGGCAAATGGAACACCTCTTTCATGGCCTGGCTGACCGCACTGGCTATAACCGGTGTTTCCATCAGCTCTTCATATACCTTCTTTTCCGAAACATTCCCTGTGATCGCCTGATCCTCCGCCATAATATGCCCTGTCAGCCATCCGGCTAAAACACCAAGAAACCGTCGGACTATTTCAGGAGAATAATCGGATGCTTCCAGGTATTTTTTATAAAAAACCAATGTTTTGTCCCGAAAATCATCATGAATCTTTTTATGCTGGTCATATCCCTTATAGCCGACAGCCCGCATATACTCTTCTTCCTCAGAAAAATGCGTCATCGTATAGTTTTCCAAATAAACAATGCTCTCTCTACAAGCATTTTGATAATTCGCCTCATTTTCAATATGATCCATCAGCTTTCCCACAATCCGGAATAGCTTGGCATGCGCCTTGTCAATCACTTCAACGCCGATATTGAACTGCTCATTCCATGATAATTTTGCCATCACTCCCACGCCTCCCCTTGTCAGATTCTTTATAGCTGTTTCCTTCATTATAAAGATATTTATCCTTTTTGTCTACTTACTTCCGGAGCGTTTATATCATAGGACGCACTTTCCTATGTATCGAGTAGGGAAGAACCATCTTCCCCTACTCGCCGCGCGCCCCATGCGCCGCTTTTGCGGCTTACTTCCTCTGCATAGGGCTGCGCATACAAAAACAGGCTGCCTGTTCCGTTATCCGGAAACAAAGCAGCCTGTTTGGATCAGGCAGATACAGGGAGTTACTGCACTAAAAATACCTCCTGTTTGGTTAAACCAAGAGAAACGGCAATTTCATGAGTGTCACAATAAACATCAATAATATTTCCCTGAATAGCCGAACCGATATCTTCCACGGTATAAATAACATTGCCTATCCGTACTTTACTTCCCAAGGGAAGAATAGATAAATCTGCGGCAATCGTATGATTCGCCTGTGGAACCGTCCCCGAGTAGGTAAGTCCGCTTCCGCCCCCGCACTTCTCACAATTGCAATAACCACAGACAGAAAAGAGGCCCAGCGAACGCTCACCGGTTACAGGAGTTGCCGCCTGGGCGGCCGTCTGGGATGATGTGTCCTCCGGAACTTTAGACGCCTGTTTATCTGCACCCGAAGATCCTTTTTTGTAATCTACCGTATCCCCCAATATGTAATATTCATCACCTTTTACGGTGTATGCTTTTATTTTAAAATCATTCCCGCTAAACTGTGACCAGTCGACCTTTACCGAAAAACCATGCCATCCGTCTTTAAGATCAACTGCCAGGTCTTCCCTGTATTCATCTGCTGTGACATGAAGATATTTAACCGGCTCCGCCTTCCCGGATTGAAAAATATGAAGCTCCACCTGCTGAACATCATTGGTATCATCCGGATTCCAGGCCCAGCCGCAAATCGAAGTTGAATCCACCCGGGTAATCTTCCCTTTAGCGACAGCAGCCTTTGACGGAAATGCCGCAGCAATCACCACAGTCAAGGACAAGAGCGCAAACAAACTATGTTTTAAGCTTTTCTTCTTCATTTTAACAGTACCTCCTGACAATCCGACAGTAATTGTTACAATCCAATTGTCATTATATTACAAAACTGTTAAATAGTCAACACCTCGTTACTGTTCACAGGATACCTGTGAACAGTAACAACACTTCTTATCCGGCTGTGCCTGTCTCCCCCAATTTCAATATTTTCTCTACAATATCCATGTAGTCACTGCAGTATTCTCCATAAATCGGAAGCATAGCTTCTCTGAACCGGGCTTTCTCTTCATTCGTCAACTCAATCACCTGGCAGCCTGCTGCCCTCACCCGTTTTTCCGACTCATAAATTTGTCCTGCCCACAGCTCACGCTCATAAATCGCCGATTCTCTGGCGCATTCCCGAATAATCTCATGATATTCCTCCGGCAGTTTTTTCCAGGTTGCTTCCGCTACAAGCTGCATCTCCGGCACTCGGGTATGCTCGTCCACGGTATAATAAGGCGCCACCTCATAATGCTTCATCGCATCATAAGAGGGCCAGTTATTTTCCGCCACATCGATGACGCCTGTCTCCAAAGCCGAATAAACTTCATCATAAGGCATAGGGACTGCCGTTGCCCCCAACGCTTCCACCACTGCCCGCATCAGCTCGGATTCCTGAACCCGGACCCGTATCCCTTTCATGTCTTCCAAAGATTCTATTGGGACTTTACTGTAAAAATTCCTGGCTCCCGCATCATACCATGACAACGCTACCAGATTATATCCGTCCAAAGCATTCAAAAAATCATTTCCGATTTCCCCTTCCAGCACCTGCCACATATGTTCTGCATCAGTATACAGATAAGGCATCTGCAGCACGTTCATTTTGGGGATAAACTCGGACAAAGAAGATAAAGACACTCTGGCAAAATCAATCCCGCCAAATTGCATCTGTTCAACCGTACTTTGTTCTTCTCCCAGAATTCCTCCGGCATTAACCTGAATCTCAACTTTGCCTTCCGTCCGCTCATAGACCAGTTGGGCAAACCGATAAGCCCCCTGCGTTGTCGGATAGTCTTCCGGCTGGTTTTCCGCATAAGTAAGCACAAATTCGGGAGCCGGAGGCTCTTCTGTCCCGCACCGGCAAACCCCGCAAATCAAAAGCCCTGCTCCGATTACAGCCGCCGCTACAGTCCTTTTCATTATTTTATCATCAATCCCGGCAGCCACATGCTAATACCCGGAATAAAGGTAATCAGCAGCAGCGTAATCACCATACACAGATAGAAGGGCAACGTCGCCTTTACTACACGTTCCATAGGTACTTTTGCTACGGCAGAACCGATAAACAGCACCGCGCCAACCGGCGGAGTCAAAAGGCCAATGCCGCAATTCAAGACCACCATAATACCAAACTGGATCGGATCCAGCCCGATAGATGTAGCAATCGGAAGCAATATTGGCGTAGCGATCAGGATAATCGGCGCCATATCCATGATACATCCCAGCACCAGCAAAATCAAATTCAGCATTAAAGCCAGAATAATCGGATTCTGCGTCAAACCGGTAATCGCGTTAGCCGCCAGTTCGGGCACATGGAGCCTGGTCAGGCAATATCCGAAAATATTGGAAGTGGCAATCAAAATCAAAACAATAGACAAGGTATCCACGCATTCGCCTAAAACTCTCCATACGCCTTTCCAGTCAAGCTCTTTATAAATAAACACACTGACAAACAAGCTGTAGATAACCGCTACGGCTGCTGATTCGGTAGCCGTGAAATATCCTCCCACAACACCGAAAACCACGATCAGCACCGCCGCCAAAGCCCAAAAGGAAACGCTTAACTGTTTGATCAAATTGATGATACTGAACTTTTCCCCTTTGGGATAACCACGTTTCACGGAAATAATATACGAACCGATCATCAGGGAAACGGCCAGAAGAGCGCCCGGCACATAGCCGGCCAAAAACAGGCTGCCGACAGAAATCCCCCCTGCCGTAGTGGCATATATAACCATATTATGGCTTGGAGGAACCAAAAGCCCCTCACAGGAAGAAGTAATCGTTACCGCTGTGGAAAAGTCGTCATCATACCCCTGATCCACCATCATGGGAATCAATATCGATCCCAGGGAAGCGGTATCCGCTGATGCGGAGCCGGATATCCCGCCGAAAAAGTAAGATGCTACGATATTCACCATAGCCATACCGCCCCGCATCCATCCTACACAGGCATTAGCCAAAGCAATGAGCTTTTCCGATATTCCTCCGGAACCCATCAGACAGCCCATAGTGATAAAAAAAGGAACCGCCATCAAACTGAACGAGCTGATTCCTTTAACCATCTGCTGGCAGATCGTACTCAAAGGCAGACCCTGAGATAACAGACAGAGCACGGAAGAAAGAGCTACCGCATAGGCGATAGGAAAGCGCAACAAAACCATAAGGAAAAAACTTCCCAGCAAAATGGCAATTGCCATAGTATCTACCGTCATAGCTTAATCTCCTCCTTTTCTTCGACAAAAAATCCCCGGATATGGTTATAAATGGCGTCAATCTCAAAAATCAGCATGGCGACGCCTGCCAGGGGAACCGGAAAATACATCCAGAACCGCGATACGTTCGGCATACTCACATAGCTTCCCTTTGCCCCAAGGCCCGTGGCATACTGCCATCCAACGATAATCATAATCAGGGAAAGCGCCAGCACGGCTATATCAGCAAAAATATCCAGGAATTTTACCAATCCCTTGGGAAGATACGGATCAAGAGCGGTCATCCGAATATGGGCGCCTCTTCGGATTGCCAAGGCTGCCGAAAGCACCGCCATATAAGACATGCAAGTCAAAACCACCTCTTCACTCCAGGCCGGATCGGGAATGAAAGG
The DNA here is from genome assembly GCA_947383005.1 of uncultured bacterium. Taxonomy (GTDB): domain Bacteria; phylum Bacillota; class Clostridia; order Lachnospirales; family Lachnospiraceae; genus Brotaphodocola. The sequence continues at coordinate 77,646 of CANDBT010000019.1, forward strand.
AACATAGCGGCCAATCACCGCCATGGTAGTAATCAGGATATCGGCGATCAAAAGCAGCTTGCAAATCAGCATTACAGCCTTGTAAGTATAATCGTAAGCCGGCTTAATCTTATCAATCGTCTTGAAAATTTCTGGCATATAAAACCCCTCCTTCATTTAAAGCGGAACAGCTCTGCCAAAAGCTTGTCCCGCTTGTTCAAAGGCGCAATTACATTTTATCTCAAACCTTTTCCTGCTGCAGGATCAGGTTATCCATTCCTTACTGCAGATCCAAAATTTTCTGATACAAATCCTCATAACCTTTGGTGTTATCTTCAATAACCTTTTTGGTTGCTTCCTGCCAAGGTGCAATATCGGTCACTTCCACCACATTGACTCCCTCGGACTTCAGTTGCTCCAAAACCTCATTTTCCTTGCTCTCGGAATTTTTCTGGTTCTGGGATGAAGCATATTCTCCTGCTTCCATAAGAATTGCCTGCTGGTCAGCCGTCAGCTTGTCCCATGCCTCGTCGGTGATAATCACCTGTACCGCGCCAAGAGTATGGCCGTCAAGAATCAGGTTTGCCGCCACCTCCGGGAAAGCGTTGGACTTATAGTTGGCAATAGGCTGCTCAGCGCCGTCGACAACTCCGGTCTGCAATGCAGAATACAGTTCGTTAAACGATACGACTGTCGGAGAAGCGCCAAGACCTTCTACCAGGCCGTTCATAACCGGGTCATTGGACACACGCAATTTCATCCCCTTCAGATCGTCAATTCCGGCAATTTCCTTTACGGTAAAGAAATGGCGGAAACCTTCTTCTCCATAGAAAAGGCCTCTCACGCCGGAACCGTTTTCCTGGGATTCCATCAAAAACTCATCTGCCAGATCGCTGTTTGCAAAATTCCAAAAATGCTCACGGTTCACAAACGTGTATGGCAGCGACAAAAGCATGGATTTCTCTCCGCCGTAACTGGTCAGGGCAAAAGCCGAAATACGTGACATATCAATCGTTCCGCCTCCGCCAAGCATTGTATCCAGTACATCATTCTCAGAACCAAGAACGCCGCTGGCCTGGACATCAATCGTAATCTTGCCGTCGGAAAGCTCTTCTACTTTACTCTTAAAATCACTGGCCATCTGTCCCACAATGGTATCCAACGGATTAACCTCGGCATATACCAAGGTAACTTCCGGCATATTAGCCGTATCATATGCCCCTGAAGATGTTCCGGAACCGCCCTCCGTAGCCTGCGTTTCCCCCTCAGCCGCTTTGGTTGTCTCCGCCTGTGTCGCAGCGGTAGTCGGCGCATCCGGGGATTTCAACCCGCAGCCAGCCAAAGCCCCAGTCACCATTGCCGCACATAAAACCGTACTGATCCATCTCTTTTTCATGATCCATTTCCTCCGTTTCTTGAATTTTCCCTCTTTTTTATGCACACGGACACCCAAAGGAAGATGTCAGCTAAAGCTGGCGGGCGCCCGGCGCGGCGAGCAGGGGAATAGCATCCCCTACTCGATTCCAGAATCAACCATTTAATTCTGACAGGCCGTATTGCCAGAGACAAAATCACACTGTCTTTTGTCAGAATCAAAAATGTTATTCTTAAGTTATATTATAAGAAAAAAATTGTCCTGTGCACATCGTATATTTTTACGATATATAGGACAATTTTAACCAAATCAATTTTTTTCTGTATATTTCATACAAACAGGAAATTTCTTTGGCCGATTATTTTTGAAATATATACAACCTGTACTCTGTTGGCGTAATGCCTGTTATTCGCTTAAAGACACGGGTAAAATACGTCGAATCCATATATCCTACCGCTTTCCCCACATCCTTTACATTTACGGTAGGCTGTTCCAGCAATTTTTTTGCTTCTTTTATCCGGTACTCCATAAGATATGAGGTAAAATTCTTATTAAAACATTGCTTAAACAGCTTACAGAAATATGCCTCGGAATAATTCATCATATTCGCCAGGCTCTACATGGAAATATCATACATATAGTTGTTCTGAATATATCGAAAAATCATCTCTGTCACTTTATCCATTCGCACTTTACCGGTATCCTCTGGCTCGCTTTCCGCAAAAAGATATTCCGGCAAGACTTCCCCCTCAGACCCGTTTTTTGACCGGATGTTTTTTTCATGTTCGTCCGTCAGCCTCATTGCCTCTTCCAGAACAAGCATCATTTCCGATTCGTCACAAGGTTTCAGCAGATAATCCAAAGCCCGGACGGTTATTGCCTTTTTCGCATAGGAAAATTCGTCAAAAGCAGTAAGAAAAATAATACAGCATTCCTTGTCCTTCTCTCTCACTTTTTCCGCTGCCTGAATACCGTTAATGCCCGGCATTTCAATATCCAGGATTAAAATCTGTATCTTCTCCCGCTCATAAACTTCCAACGCCTCTCTTCCGTTTTCCGCCTGAAAAATCCTGCACCGTTCCTTAAGGTTTTTTTCCAGCGCCCGATACAGCACCAGACGCTCAATCTTTTCATCGTCGGCAATCAATATCCGATACACGGCTGCCCTTCCTTATTCCTGATATTTCCGGCCGTTTTGCGGAATAAGCATCTGAATTACCGTTCCCCGGCCTTTTTTACTGTAAATTTTCATATCGCCGTTTTTATACATAGTATGAATACGCTTATAGATATTGCCAAGTCCGATACCTGTCCGGGAAGTCCGGTTTCGCTGACGGCTTCGAATCTCCTGCAGCGCCCGGCAAATTTCCTCATACCGTTCTTCACTCATTCCTAAACCTGTATCTGCCACGGAAATCACCACATTCCCTTCTCTTTCCCAAATCCGTAAAAATATCTTCCCGCCCTCCTCCTTTTTGGAAATGCCATGAATAATCGCGTTTTCCACCAAAGGCTGGAGGGTAAATGCAGGAATCATCACCATCGCCGGGTCCAATTCCAGCCGGTAGCCATAGGCAACTCTCTTGCCAAACCTCATTTTCTGGATAAACATATAATCTTCCACCACCTTTAATTCCCGCTCCAAAATCACGATCTGATCGGACATCTTCAGATTATATCGGAAAAGGCTGCTCAAGCTGGTAATCATCTGCTCCGTGTCCCCGGCTCCCTCCAGCCTCGCCATACCGGAAATCGTATTCAGCGTATTAAACAGGAAGTGAGGGTTAATCTGGCTTTTCAGAAGCTCCATTCTGGCAGCTTCCAACTGTTTTTCCGTTTCCACTTTCTCCATCTCTTCTTTGTACAGCAGTTCTGCTATCTCACTGTTTTTCTTCAATGTATTGATATAACCTTCCGTGGCATGCTTCATCTTGTTGAACGCATGCACCAGTTCGCCCATCTCATCTCTATTCTCCACAGTCAGGTCGGGGTCACTGAAATCATACCTGGCAATCTTTTTGCTGCCATTGGCAAGCATAACCAGAGGATTGACAATCGTATTGGACAAAAGCCGGGTAAACGAAACCATCACCACCATGACCATCCCCGTGAAAACCAGAATCAAATAGCGTATTTGATAAATGGCAGGAAGCCGTTCCTGATATCTGGCATTTCCCTCTTTAAACGTTGCCTGCACAAACGCCGGGTATAGAGCTGCAAATATTCCTGCATATCATACACTTTATATAACTGGGCTATGTATCCTTCTTCTCTTCTGTCCATGGCTAATACGGCATCTCTGCTGACACGGTAATTCTCATATCCGTTTATTACATTCCAGGTCCTGGCATACCGTTCGCCGCCAATCTTCCCATAATCAAACGGCAGGCAGCTCATACACCGTTCTGTCCTGACGCAAGCCAGTACATATTCCTGACGATTCTCCTCCGTCTTGTCCCGGACATAAACTTCAAAAGCTTCGGTTTCTAATTCAATAGCTTCCTGAAAATCATTACATAAGGAATTTTCATTCAAGATTACATGGAAATTTTCCACGGCAAAATTTACTACGGCTGTATTAAACAGGCCGGAAAGACCCATAACAAAAGCCAGCATTACCGCAAACATGCCGATTTTCTTCTTCAACGAAGCTTTCATCCATATATTTTTGAAAATGTTGGGCATAGAAAATTCCTTTCCTGACAAATTTCTTGTATTATAACATATTTTTAACCGGTCTGCCGCATTTTTTATCTATTACCAGACAAAAATTAAAAGAAAGAAATTCAGACGGAAAACAGTAGTATTTTCCGCTGTTTAATGATAAAATAGAAAAAAATTCAATCCATTTCAACAATACTCTTACCATTAAAGGAGAACAAACTATGAACCTGGAAAAACTGTTCCACCTCAAAGAAAGTCACACAGATGTGAAAACAGAGATTGTAGCAGGTATCACCACTTTTATGACCATGGCTTATATCCTGGCAGTCAACCCGAATATCTTAAGTGCCGCCGGTATGGACAGCGGCGCGGTATTTACAGCTACGGCCCTGGCCTCTATGATAGCGACGCTTCTCATGGCTGCATTCGCCAACTATCCTTTCGTCCTGGCTCCTGGCATGGGGCTCAACGCCTACTTCGCCTACACGGTAGTCCTGCAGATGGGCTACACCTGGCAGACTGCCTTGGCCGCGGTATTTATTGAGGGAATCGTTTTCATTATCCTGTCCCTGACCAATGTGCGGGAAGCGATTTTTAATGCTATTCCCATGAACCTGAAACATGCCGTATCTGTAGGCATAGGTCTTTTTATTGCTTTTATCGGCATGCAAAATGCCAAAATCGTCGTGGACAGCGCTACTTTGGTTTCCATCTACTCATTCAAAGGTTCCGTACAGGCAGAAACATTTTTTAGCGAGGGTATAACGGTTGTCTTAGCGATTATTGGCATTTTGCTCACGGGTATTCTTTTGATTAAAAATGTAAAAGGCAATATCCTGTGGGGAATCCTTATCACCTGGGGACTCGGCATTCTCTGCCAACTGACAGGTCTTTATCATATCAATCCGGAGCTTGGGTGTTACAGTCTGCTCCCCGATTTTTCCAGCGGCATTTCTATTCCCGATATTTCTCCTACACTGATGCAGCTCGATTTTAAAGGCATCCTTACGTTGGATTTCTTTGTTGTGATGTTCGCATTCTTATTTGTTGATTTATTTGATACTTTGGGGACTTTAATCGGCGTAGCCTCCAAAGCTGATATGCTGGATGAAGACGGGACGCTTCCCCACATCAAAGGCGCTCTGATGGCCGATGCGGTAGGTACTTCCCTTGGCGCCGTCCTGGGGACTTCCACCACTACTACCTTTGTGGAAAGCGCCTCCGGTGTGGCAGAAGGCGGAAGAACCGGGCTGACAGCCGTAACTGCCGCCGTCCTATTTGGCCTGTCCCTGTTTCTGTCGCCAATCTTTCTGGCTATTCCCTCCTTTGCTACAGCGCCCGCCCTGGTCATTGTCGGCTTTTTAATGATGACTTCCATCACCAAGATTGATTTCAGCGACTACACGGAAGCTATCCCCGCTTATATCGCCATCACGGCTATGCCTTTTATGTATAGCATTTCCGAGGGTATTGCCATGGGAGTTATTTCCTATATGGTTATGAACTCAAACTTCCCACATCGCATGGTGTGTTGAACCTTGAAAAATCAATACTTTA
>CANDBT010000020.1 GCA_947383005.1 uncultured bacterium
TCGTCTGCCATTCGTTACCTCCTTTTTTAATTTCGTGAATGTTGCACAAATCTTGTGCTAAAAGTTTGTTACTATTTTTTCGCCTCCCTCCCGGCTATCCACGCAAAAAAGCCGCCCGTTTTTTCATGCCGGACGGCTTTCTGCGTAATGTGATAGCTCAAATAATATTTTTTTGTGGTTGCTGGCTCCGAAAAGCCTTGATATTACAGTGTTCCTATTAAAACTCATTCATAGCAGATAGAATATATTGATTCCAATGATGACAATTCCCCAACGAATGTCACGTATCTCCTTAAAGACCATACAATATATAGCAATAAGAATATATAGGACAGCGATAAGCGGCGAGCAAAATGATAAAAGTAATAGCATTTTTTTCATAAATCTATTTTCCCCTTTCGATTACCCCACTATCAAAACAGTACCATTTCATCCATTACCATTGTCTCATCCACATCAATGATCCCAAAGTGATGCTTCCAGAATAAGTACACCTGGTAATTGACCGGCAGGAACATATCCTGCAGAAATCCTTTGTTCAAGCTGTTTATATTTCGCTTCCATACAGCGGATCCCCCGCCCCAGCCCGTCCAACAATACCTTTTTAGCAAATCTTCTTTCATCCAGATCATCAATCTCCCGCAGCCGTTCCTCTATGTAACGTTCAAAATCAAAGGGATATTCCTCAATCCCATTCAGCCAACCCTTCTTCTCCTCTGCCATCCTTCTCCTCCTTTGCCACCAGCCTGCCCCTTTCCCAGCCGCACAAAAAAACAGCCCGATCCATAAACTCCCCCTGCCAGATCTCCACCGATCCTTCCCCAAACCATTTCTCCCCGGATTCTTCCAAAAGTGACAGCATTGCTTCCTGAAGGATCTCCTTCACCTGCTTCTGGTATCCTTCTGCCGTCTGGAAAACCATAGGTTCCAGCTCGTAATCCCTTACCTGTGACTGCTTTCCCAAATCCTTCCAAACCGAACCGATTCTCTGACGCCAGGGTTCCAGGGCCGTAGCTTTCTCCTTCTTCTAATCCCTGATTTTTCTTTTATACCCACGGGTTGTTCCTCTCCTCATGCCTGGCAAGGGCATCCTCCGGCAGCCTCTTCTCCCTCTGCTCATCGCTTCCCAGGGACATGTCCCGGCTCTGCTCCCTCACCTTCCCGTCCCGGTACAGACGCAGCCGGGCATTTCCCGCATAGCCATACCGCACCTTCTCATAATCCGTCACCGCCACCAGGACTGATGCCTTCAAACGCTCCCTGCTGTCCGCTTGGCACAAGGCCCGGTTCGCGGCCTACAGATAAGAGCGGATGGCCCTCTTCCTCCCATTCCACAGCTTCCAGGACAAATCTGCGGATTCCCCTGCGCAGAAGGTTCTCCGCTACATCCAGACGAAGCATCACTATATCCGTCATCAGCCCAGCAATCTTAAAAATGCTCGGAGCTTCCGGATCTTTTCGAAGACACAGCCTCTTTACCTGGCTTCTGTCAGGACAGACTATGCTTCCTTCTGCCAAACAATCCATCTTCAAAAACAACGGCAGCGCATACAGCCGGTGTTCCTCTGACTTATTATTCAAAATGCAGACCTCCTTAAAAACCATCCCCGGCTCATATATCCGAAATACCTTCTTTACCTCCGGGCTCACCAAAAAGAGCTGGCTGTCCAGAACATCCAAAAAATCCAGCGGATACGGTGCATTGGCAAACAGAACATTTACATCTGGGATACTTTCTGCGTTTTCCCGGGAAACGCCCCTCCTGCCCGGAACCATATCGGTGATGTTCGTAATAACCGGCGGGCGGGGATACCTCTGATCCTGGCGGATTCTAAAATACTCCATAATTCATTAACCTTCATCCTTTCTTTGCCTTATCTTATTGAGCACACTTTTTAGCGGCCGGAACCCGATGAGAGACGCAGATAAATACAAAGCAACTCCAGCAGCCATAAACAATCTGTTGCAACAGTTAAACCCCATAAATCATTCCTCCGAAGTTCATCTTCCATTTTTCCACCCACTTCCGATCTTCGGGGGTTTTTTTCATCATAACATATAACAACCTCACTTCCCAATGGGTAACGCAATCTATCACGATACCCCTGTAACGATATTTTTTCATAAATAATTCCATTTACGGAGTATTGGTATGTCGGATGATAGCAATGGACACCCCCCTCACGTAAGTAGTAGACATTTTCTTTTACATCGGTTACCTTTGCTATAACACGCCCTTTATAACTTTTGATTCTTGTTAAATAATGAATCTTCCATAATAACCCGATTGTACAAATAAACGGTATAAGAATAAATTCGATCATTCTTCCTCCTAATTTAATGTAGAATTATTGGAACGGTATTTCTGTTCATTCGTTTTTTATACTCCTGTTTCTTAAAATAAACTCCTACAGAATCAACGCAGAATTTCTGATTTTTCTATCTTTTTGAAAATACCATCCTCATAAATTTTAAACTTTAATGTCATATTATTCTCTTCCGGAACAGCATTCAGCAACGTGGGCTTAAAATCGGCTTTCCTCGATGCCCGATATTCTCCTTCTTTTTTGCCATTAATATCAAATCCCCCCAAAAATTCATATCGTATAAGTAAATTCCTCTATTACTATCTCTAAATCATTTCATCTGAAAAACACTTCATATATCAAACCAAATATTATAAAAATCCAGTACATTCCTGCTATGAAAACTTCTCTTACCACTTCTCTCAATTAAAACCTCCCCCTATTCCGCCTGCAGCACCACCACCGCCGCATTATCCCTTTCCTCCAACTGGCTGTTATTCACCAGTTCAATGATTGCATACGCCTTTTCCTGGCAGCTCCCGCCGCCCTCCAGGCAATCTTCTATATCCTTCCATCTGGCCGTTTCATACAGCCCGTTGCTGTCCCCCGACAAAAGCACGGTCTCCCTTTTCTTGGGATCAAAGACAATGACTCCATGGTTGCGCCGGGAAATCTTGTTATCCCCCAAAACCTGGATATCCATGTCATCCGCACATCCGACAAAATTTTTACCGGATTAGCAGGATCACAATAGTTATAAGTGCCCATATTAATTGGATCATTTAATTCTGTCAGAAGATTTCCTGCTTTATCATAAACTCCTTCAAATAAACCATCTGCGGATACAAATTTTAGATTATACTCGCCATCCTTACCATACATATGATATATGGATTGACCAACCGGTAACAATCTCCATTTATTTTCAGGAGCTAAAGTCTTATTCGCAGCGATCATTTCATCCAATGTTTTTGGCGCACGGTTTAGTTTATTCCGAAAGAAGTGCAGTTCTTCATACACGCCACCATATATCATTACCAGGCTATTGAATTTTTTACATAAAGCTAACCAGTAATCATCCGGTATTTTGCCCGTAACACCATAAATATTCACATCATCCATTATTTTTTGGATGCCCTTAGCTGCTACCATTTGTGATGCATTTTGTAGAAATTTGTATCCTTCTGTTGCCAGGTAATGATCAAGAAAATCCTGGAGCTCATCCATATAGTCTGGAGAACCCAAGACAATCGGTTCTTCCTCTGAGGCGCTCCTTAATGCAGGCTCATTTACTTCCGCCACTTTTATGTATCTGCCGACAGTACAGACACTAATGGCGTTGGACTTTAACGCGCAGGCATATTCATCAGAACCTGCCTTGCCAATCATGGCACGGTTATAACCTCTCTGTTTCCAGTCCTCAAGGATTACTGGATTACATTTTGTCCTGCTGCCTCTGCAATTGCAAATTCCAAATAAAAAGATGTTGCTGCCTGCCTCCCGGTCTTTGCATGTCAAAACTGGGATATTATTGCCAACAAAAACTTGCGCCACTTCATTGGCTCCTAATCTGGAAAAACCCGCTCCTTTCGAACAGGTTAAAATAGATCCCAATAGTACATAGCTTGTCTCCGCAGGATCACCAAAGTATTGTTTATAAAGGAACATCCTGGTTTCTAACTATATTTTTTTCTATATTTCATTTGTCACCTCAATGTCTATCCCTCGCGTATTTGGCGTGATTGTATCATCGTTTACCACTATCTTTTCCAACCGATAATCATGCAGAGTGAAACCAAAGTTCGTGTTAGGCCCGCCGAAAAATTCAATAACCGAAAAGTCCATACTTTTGCTATTATGTGTTCCAATGTTTGGAATCCACCTAATTGTGGTATTGTCTGGTTATATCCAGCAGATAATCAACCTTCTTGACTGGAGTTCCAGCAGATAACCAGCCTGACTGCATAATACTTTTACCAGTACTTCCAAAGTCTGCTTTGTCATTCGTATATTCGCTCATCTCTACCCGGTTTCCAAGTCCATTATACTGGTAACTGGCAACTTGTCCCTGAGCATTTAACGAAACTGCCAGCCTATTAGTCTCATTATAGATATTTTTGCAAAAAAATAGCAGTTTCCATATTTTTGTAATATTGTTAAGATACCCCTACCAAAACAATCACATTTAACGGGAACTGCTTGCTTAGTTTATCACGGATTTTCACTCTTAACAACTATATTTTTTGCTTTTCGCATTAGCCGCCCTTGGTCAAGAGCGATATTATCCCCTAATCAAAGAACCGCACGTTTTAATGTTTTTGTCAACTACTTTGGGATATGTTTACAAAAATTTAGGTTAGACCCCTATAGCAGAATCTAACCTAATCCTTAACTAACTGACATTAATTCACAGCTACTCCGTAAATAACATTAAATGAATCATCTTGCTCTGGAAATCCCCCTCCATCCGGGGAAGCAAAAGCCCTCCATACATTAAAAGCGCCCCCGTATAAACCTTCCCCGTCTCCTCAACCTGATACTTTGCCTCCGGCAAAAGGCCCTTTAAGCAGATCCTGCGGCTATGGCAATTGGGTTCTGCCAGCACCTGCACATACGTCACCAAAGCTTCGCTTTTGTCTTTTGCCACCACCTGCCAGCAGTCATACCGGTGATTTTCCCCCCAGGAAGCTATCCGGTAATAATCCCCCTCGCGTATCAGAGGAGCAAACTGATGATATAATGCCACCTGCCCTTCAATCTGCCTTTTTTCCCCTTCGGTCAGTTTTGTGATATCCAATTCATAGCCGAAAGTCCCCGCCATGGCCACATGGCCCCGGGTTTCAAAAGGGGTTATCCGTCCCACAATATGATTCGGGCAGTCGCTGACATGGGCGCCGATTGCGCCAAGAGGGTACAAGAGAGCCGTACCTTCCTGGATCGACAGCCTTTCCACCGCATCCGTATCGTCTGAACACCAAATCTGAGGGCTGTAATAGAGCATTCCCGGATCAAAGCGGGCGCCTCCGCTGGCGCAATTTTCCAGCAGAAGTTCCGGAAATTCCCGGTTCAGCCGCTCCTGCAGTTCATATACCCCCAACACATACCGGTGGAACAGCTCTCCCTGATGCTCCCGCCCCAAAAATCCGCTTCCCACATCGGTCATCTGCCGGTTCATATCCCATTTTACATAAGAAATCGGCGCACTCCGCAAAACGGCCGCCACAGATTCGTACACATAGTCCACTACCTCCGGCCGGGATAAATCCAGCACATACTGGGCGCGGCTCTGCGTCGGTTCCCGCCCCGGAAGCTGCATCGCCCAGTCTGGGTGGGCGCGGTACAATTCCGAATTCGGTGAAACCATCTCCGGTTCAAACCATATGCCGAATGAAAGCCCCAGCTTATTTACCTGCTCCACCAAAAAGGGAAGGCCGCCGGGAAGCTTTTCCTCATTGACTTTCCAATCTCCCAAATATCCTTCGTCCATGCTCCGTTTCCCGAACCAGCCGTCATCCATGACCAGCATCTCAATACCTCTTTTGCCCGCCTCCCGGGCAATCTCCAAAAGCTTTTGCGTATTAAAATCAAAATATGTCGCTTCCCAGTTGTTAATTAAAATCGGCCGGTTTTTGTGCAGATAGGGGCTCCGTATCAGATGATTCCGGTATAAATCATGAAATGTATGCGTCATTTTCCCCAGCCCCTGATCGGAATACACACATACCACTTCCGGTGCCGTAAAAGATTCTCCCGGGTTCAGCACCCATTCAAACCCTTCCGGGTTAATCCCCATGAGGATGCGCAGGCTGTCAAACTGGCTTACTTCTGCCTCAGCAATAAAATTTCCCGAATAGACAAAGTGCATGGCCCAGACTTCCCCCTGTTCCTGCCCCGTTCCCTGCTTCATCACCGCCAAAAACGGATGATCCTGATGTCCCGATTCTCCCCGGGAAGAAGAGACAAGCTGTTTCCCGAAAGCCAGTGGACGGCGCATCATATGGCGCTCCCTCGCCCAGGAACCGCACAAAGTCAGCAAATCCCCGTTTTCCCAATCCATATCTACACAGGCGGACAATATCCGTTCCAAGTATAGAACTTCCTTCCCTTCATTGACCAATTCCACGCTGCGGACAATGGCCTCGCTGTCCGCAAACACACTGTAGCGCAAAATCACTTTCAGCCCCAGCAGAAAATCGCGGCACTCCAGCTCCAAAGTCATTGCCCCGTCATCTTCCCCTTCGTGGCAGAAAGTGGCAGGCAGTCCCGGCAGTTTCGGCTTCCCCGAAAAAATCCGTTAATTCTCATAATGCAGCTCACAGCCGCGGCAGCCCGCATGGCTGCGCACATTGAGGCAGCTTTCCCGATAATCCCCGACACCCCAAGTCGAATATTCCGACGGAAAAGTATCAAAAAACGAACATTTTTCCCGCCAGTTTTTCGATGGGACAAACGGGGCTTCTTCCGTCCGCAGCAGATATCCGCACTGGCTGTCTCCTATTTTCCTGCCCCAGTACACATGGCCGACGTACTTGCCTTCGGCAATCCCAATCACATATTCGGTATCTTTGGCCGTCAGGGAGAAAATCCCTTCTGCATCAAAATATTTGATATCCATATCCTGTCCTCCTAAAAACAAATCGTAATTATACTTCCCTATGCGGGCCTGTGCAAAAAACAGGAAAAACCTCTGTAATCCCGCTTTTCTCTATTGTAACAAATCCAGCCCATTTACCGCAAGCGGACTTTCAATAGGCTGGATTTGTTTTTTTAATCGGATACTATTTTTTTATTTCTTATTCCTCTGATTCATCTTCTTTTTTAATCAGAGCCTGCAAAATCTCCTTTTCCTCTGGCTTATCTTCCTCCGGCTTCTCCTCCTCTGGCTCTTTCTCCTTCGGCTCTTTTTCCGGGTCTGCGCCCGGCTCTTGTTCCTGGTCAGGGCCAAACTCCTTTTCCTGATCGGAACCGGATTCCGGCAGCAGCGCCTCCGTTATTTTTTTCAATACAGACAGCACTTTATCTTTTTGAGATGGCGTACCCTCTTTCACTTCCACACTGTCAAGGTTGATCTGTGTCCCTTCCATTTCCATAACGGTCAGCACAATCATTCCCGAAGGCGGATTCCCCTGCCATTTGATTGCTGCCATGCCCTCTTCATCGCTCTCATAAATTCCTTTGCCATCCTTCTGTTCCTGATCAGCCGAAACGGCATTGGATGATGTTGCCTTTTCTGCCGCGGCCTTTACCGGAGTGGCATTGGACGATGTGGCTGGCGCTGCTTTTGCTGCCGTTTCGGACATATCCGCTTCTTCAATCGACACGCGGAAATACCCGTCGGAGAACAGATTCAGCTCTACTGCCACATTTTGCCCTGGTTCATATTCGTCGTCGCCACGGTATTCTGCCAAATCAAGAATTATCGTTTCTGCCTCAGTGAAAACATGAACCGGATCTTCCTCCAGGATAAAATCATCAAGGGAGAATATTTTTGCCTCCGCTGTCCCTGCCTGAACCACTTTGACCTTCAACAAATTGATGGACGTCTCGCCCGCCATATCCGTTATCTGGATATTGATGTAATCCTCCTTGGGCGTTACCGTAAAACTCACCTCGCGCCCGGTATCCTGCATCGTATCCCAATTGGAGGCTTCCGTCTTAAACGCCGCCTGCACTTTCGCCTCTTTGTCAAAGGTCAGCGTCACCGTCGTCTCTTTCCCCGGTTCGAAGTCCGCAAGATAATCGCTTAACGCTGGCTCGAACCCGTCCCATGCTGCCGTAAACTCATGCAGGCTCTCCTGTACCTCCTGCTTTTGCTCAACCTTCACGGACAGTAAATTGATGGACGTCTCGCCTGCCATATCCGTTATCTGGATATTGATGTAATCCTCCTTGGGCGTTACCGTGAAGCTCACCTCGCGCCCGGTCTGCTCCTTTGTATCCCAATTGGAAGCTTCCGTCTTAAACGCTGCCTGCGCTTTCGCTTCTTTATCAAAGGTCAGCGTCACTGTCGTCTCTTTCCCTGGTTCAAAGTCCGCATTGTAATCGCTTAACGCCGACTCAAATCCGGCCCACGCTTCCATAAACTGATGCAGCCCCTCTACCGGTTTCCTCTTCTCCACGATTTCCACAGCCACCGCCAAAAGTCCCAACGGCAGCCTGCTGTCGTCTCCCGCCTGGATGCTGAAGCCATCGCTTCCCGGCACAGAGGTAAGAATTATCTTTGCTCCTGTTTCCGTAATCTCGTTGCCTTGTCCTCCTGAACCAGTCATCATTTTTACCTGAGAGGATTTGTCAAAAGTCGCCGTGATTTTTATTGTGTCACCTACCTCATAATCGCTGCAGTAATCGGATAATTTTCCGCTAAACGTATCATCCCCGGCGCCCCAGCTATGGGTAAAGGTATGAATCGGCGTCAGGTTTTGCTGCACTTCAATGTCAAGCAGGTTTACTGCCGCATTTCCGTTCATATTGGCTATCCATATCTCCAACCAGTCATCTCCCGAAATAAAGGTTTTCGTCAATACCGTTCCTGGCCCGGATGCCGTTTCCACAGCCTCCTCCAACGTTTCCGCCTTGTGGTAGCCAATGCTTCCCGCTGCCTGGCGGTCAAAAACCAGCTTTACCGTAACCGGATATCCTTCCACAAAGTTTTCCTTATATGCGCTGAAGCTTGTTGTAAATTTCTGGTTTGCCGCCGTAAATTCCGTAATCTTGGAAACTGCCTGTTCCACCTTTACATTCAGCAATTTAACCTGGCTGTTTCCTGCCAAATCGGCAATTCCGATAGTCAGGCTGTCATCTGCCGGGGTAAATGTGGCCGTAAAGCTTTTCCCTATAGTCTCTCCTTCAACTCTGGTCCAGTCCGGCTTATGATAATCCACAAATGCCCTGGCCGGCTGGTCGAAGGTCAATGTCACCTTCGTTTCTTTTCCCGGAGTGAATTTGTTTGTATAGGAACTGTAACTGGTCTCCCATCCGTTCCAGGACTGCCGGAAGATTTTAATTGCCCCGCCAAGCTGGTCAAAAGCGCCTTTCTCCCCGTATACCATCACAAATTTTGAAAATCTGTTGCTGGCAAAAGTTACGGTAGCTTCATTTCCATCCAGATCCTCCAGATAAGCCAGCTTTCCTTCATGTTCCCTGACTATGGCAAAATCATAATCTTTTCCCTGCAGTTCATCCGGCACTGGTACTTTAAAGCTTATCGGATCTGCCGTCTGGCTGACTGGCGTCAGTTTCTCCCCTTGCTGTTTATTCATGGTGATATCGGATACTTTTGCGATTCTGATTGTGTCCGCCTGCTGTCCGAAAAAGCTGCGTACCTGGCTCTTTTCCTGCTCGGAAAGGAAACCGTTTTCTATATTGATCAGTACCTGGACTCCTTTATTGATCTCGTCTGTACTCAGGACAGCGGTGGCTGTCTCCTTCTTCGTAGAAGAAAGCATACCTGCGCTCCGGCTTCCTTTTGTCTCCACAAGATCATTGAAATTCTTCTTTCCCGGGATCTCCACCCGGATGTCCATAATTTTCAAAAAGCTCTTTGTTTTGGGGATTTCCCCGACCTGGACACCCAAAAAATCATCGGATGGTACTGCCGTGCGGCTGATGGTGCCGCTACTCTGATAATCCCCGCAGTCCCACAAGCCGCCTATGTGGAAAGCAATGGCGCCCGGCAATCTTTTGTCAAAAGTCACAATAGCTTTTACCTTATCTCCCACCTGGTAGTCGGAGTGGTATTTGCTGATTTGTGTACTGAATCCGCTCCATGAGCTGGTCAATACTGCAATCGGCTCATCCTCAAGCTCGGTATCGTCTTTTATCAGCTTCACCATACGCACAGTCATCACACCGTCCCCGGAACTGATCTGCAGATTGGCAATCTCCTGTGGAACCAGATAATCGGGTAAAAAATCCTGTATATCTTCATAAGAAAAGATTGCCTGGCCATTTCTGACATAAGATGGTGTTACTCCCTGCTGCCTTCCGTCACTCATGGTAAACTGAAGATTCGGCTCAATGTCGTCCTCGGTATCATACTCCACAACAATATACATATTCGGTTTCAGCTTGCGGGCGATTTCCTCCCACTTTTCCGGATTTCCCCATTCCCAGGGCTGCAGCGTAAGGTTTTGCGGGAATTCTTCCCCGTCTTTTTGTGTTACTTTATTATACGTCCCTCCGTTAGGAGAAGAATATCCTCCTTCTTTTACCAATTTATCCTTTTTGAAATTGCCGGGATCTTCCACCTTCTCGTCGGAAAACCATATATCAAGAATCCGCCCTTCATTGAAAGCGGAAAGCTGGATGGAATCCACTTTCGCATCCCAGCTCAAATGGAGCATATTTCTGAACGCATCCATCCTCATGCTGAAAAAGTGATTTCTGGTCGGTTCCTTTGTCGAAACTTTATAGCTTTTTCCGTTTCTCCACTCTCCGTTTACCGACGCGCCCCAGGTAAGCACGGTCCAACCGTCAAATCCCGGCGACGAAGCGTACTGGACACAAAGATATTTGTCTGCCGGCGCATCAAGAATCCGTTCGATGTCGGTGCAAATCCATGGCTGGTTAGGCGCCCCATTTTTAAAGAGAGAATCTTCCCGGGGGATTTCCGAACCTACATGCAGCGCCAACTCTTCAATTTTCCCGTCACTGTAAGCGCCCAGATTCAGATAGCTCACCTGGCTTTCCGGTGTTATCTTCATCATCCGCCTCAAATATTTGACACTGAATGTCTGCGTCACTTCTTTACTGGAATCAGAACTGTCCGCACTGTAGCCCGGCCCGTCTGTCCACTCTCCGTCGACCGTGGCTCCCCAGCCCAGGATTCCCCAATTCTCATGATCCGGCACGCAGGAATAGGTGAGGGTAATCCAGTCCGTATCTGCACAGTCCAGCAGCCATCCGTCGTCCGTCTCGTATTTTTCATTGGCTTCCCCGGAAAACAGCACATAATCCCCCGGCTCCGTATATTGCGTCGGCTTCAGCCTCCCGCCACCTCCGCCGCCATAGGATACTCCCGGGCCCTTTTCCAAAATATCCACACTGACAGAAACAATACCCACTTTATAGTTGGCCCACATGTCGGTTATCTGGATATTCAGGTAATCGTTGTCCGGCGTTACTTCCCGGGAAATCTCCTTTCCCTCTCCGGTCAGGGTCCCCCATGAGCCGTCAAGGTTCATCCCCAGTTGGCTGGCCACATACTTACTGTAATTTACCGTCACCCGCACCTTGTCCCCTGGCTCATATTCCGGGTTAAAATCGGAAAACTTCGTCTCAAAGCCCTGCCATAAGCCGGTAAACTTATGCAGATAACTTCCCGTATCCGCTTCGCCTTTACGCACAATCTCCACCTGGATTTCCGTCAGGTTGGCACTGCTTTGCCCTTTCAGGTCGGAAATCTGGATATTCAAATAATCGCTGTCCGGCACCAGGGTAATATTCCTCTTTTTCCCCTCGCCGCGGAACGAATTCCAGACTCCGTCAATATATAACCCGATCTGGCTGGTAACAGCCCGGTTGAAGGATGCCGAAATCCGCACCTCGTCTCCCGGCTCATAATTATCCACATAATCCGTCAGCTTGCATTCGTATCCTACCCATGTGGCAGTAAACTCGTGAAGGCACCGCGTATCCTCTTCCTCTCCGGCTTCCCCATCCTTCGTATCGTCTTCCAGGATTTCCCCTTCCGTTTTTGCCGGTTCCGGTAACGTCTCGGTATTCTCCTGCGTTTCCGCTGTCTTTGCTTCACTCTCCTGGGGGCTTTCCTTTTCCCCGGCCGCCCTTGTTTCCTGAACCAGATTATTCGTCGAGGCAATACACACTCCCCCGGAGGTAACTGCCAAAGCCAGACAAAGCATCATCGACAATGTCCTCTTTGCCAACATATTTTTCCAAAGTCCGGCAATATACTTCATATTCTCCTCCTCCCTATTTTCTCTTGAAGACTCTCGGAAACTTTTTGTGCCCAGGAGTCCTGCTCTTTTCGTAACCGTCCAGGCAGCCTGGACGGTTACCGCATCCGGCCATTGAAAATCGCTGCGCGATAGGCCGGATGCCTGCAGCCACCCTGATATCGTACGGTCAGCGCGGCAAACGCGCAGACCCATTTGTTACCCTTTTTCATCGTTACTCTTTTTCATTACCAGCAGCACCAGGCATACAATTGCTGCCAGTGAAATTAATCCTGAAATCAAAGGTACAATATACATAGTCCAGGCAATGCTTCCCGCAGCGTCCGTCCCGGCGGCCACCCCATTTGTGCCTGTCACGTCCGTGCCGCCTTCCTCACTGTTTACTCCCTGGCCATTTGCCGTTTTGCCATCTTCAGCTATATGTTCGGTAACGGTAAATTCCGGCGCCGTCTTTCCCGAGGCAACGGCTTTGATATCATCATAATACAGGACGCCCCGAACCTCGCCATTCCCGTCAATCGCCGGTGAATCTCCAATAGCGTTGACCCACAGCCCAAATCCGGAAATATCTGCTGCTGCCGCCGATGAAAAAGCGCCTTTGCCGTTCTTATCCTGAAATTCGCCAAACGGAATCGTTATCAGCATCGGTTCTGTCGTCGAAGCATATTCCGGATACTCCTGCAAATACGCCTCATAAGAGCCGCCGCTGGCCGTACTAATCTGTACTACGGTCTTCTGATTATTTCCGTCCGGCTTCACCCACAATTGCAGGGCATCGCAATCCGACCAATCGGCTTCCTTGGGAAATTCACAGCCTGCCCAGCCGTTGCGCGTCTCCATATACTCAAACTGCAGAGCATATTCCCCGTCATGCTTCCATTCATCCGAAAGACTGATACCCAACTCACAGCCGCTATCCTTATTGCTGCTCCAACTGTCCAGCAAAAGATTCATCAATCCTGCATATGATTCGAAATCATCAATCAGCAGCGGATCATCCGATCTGGGAGCGATATTGTAGATCACCCGGATTTCCTGCAGCTTTTCACCGTCCGCGTACAGCCCGACTTTTCCGTCCGCCACCTCGCCCAGCTTTGCCAGCATATCGCTGCTCAATACTGCCTCTGCCCGTTTTTCCGTTACTTTTGCGGCAATCACAACCGGCTCGCTGCTGCCTTCCAGCCGGAACTCCACATTGGCTGCTTCCTGGTTCATCCGCGCCGATAGCGCCTGCTCCTCTAAAATCCTCACGCCGGCCACCGGATTGGTGATATACCCGCTCACCTGGCCGACAAGCCTCCGCAGTCCATGCCCACGATAGCTGCCAGAGAACCTGTCGCATCTTCCGTATCCGAATCTGACAGCGCTGACGCCCCCGCTTTCAGCACCGTATCTTCCATATGTCCATACAAAGTGGCATCCGATTCTCCCACGGCCTTCAAATATTGGTAAAGGGCTACGGTCGCCGCATCTGCCTCCGTATCCGCTAACTTTACCTCCTGGGCATAATCGAAAGAATCTCCGTTGACAATCAGAGTTTTGCCGTCTCCGGAAAGCACCGTTTCCGTCTTTACCGCAATTGTGGTTTCCTTCAGAAACTTTTCTTTTTTCACATTACTCAGCGTAATGTTGTCCAACCAGACATACCCGTGATAATCCGTATATTCCCCAACCAGCAAAAGCATCAGCTTCCCCGGTTTCTCTCTTTGCGTATATTTCGTGTCGCAGCTTAAGGACAAGTTCACCAGCCTCAATCCGTCCACGTCTTCTCCAGGTGTCTCCATAACCCTGCAGGTCTGCTCCCCAAAAATATTGTTCGAAAACGCTTTCACCAACAACTGCCCCGTCGTAAATGCTTCCGGATCATAATAAAGATCAAAATTCAGGACCTGATAGGGAGAATAATCGATTCCTTCCTCCTCGGTCAGACAAATCCCTGTCTGGCTGTAACTGTTATCGGTATTCAGAGAATAGTCCAGGTTCAGCCGTAGCATCCCCTTTTCCCTGTCATATTCGCAGCTTCCGCCGCCATTATAACTGTCTCCAGACCAACTGTCATCATATACCCACCCCTGATCCCCATCCTCAAAATCCCAGACCCGCGTCACTTCCCCTGCCGCCGGTTCCCCGAAGGCGGTCAGCGAGCAGACAGGAGAACCTGCCAGTACAAACGCTGCCATCACGGCCGCTGCCCTTTTGGTTTTTTTCCATCCTCTCCTCACCTTTAGCACACCTCCAAATTTACTTTAGCGTACTCTTTTATCCTTTGACCGCCCCCGCAGCCATTCCTCCGTAAACCCGCTTCTGGAACACCAAAAACAGAATCAGGATCGGGGCAATCGTAATCAATACGCCTGCGCAAATATAATTATACTGGTTTCCATAAGGTCCTGTAAATGTATAAAGCGCTGTAGAAATTGTCTTAAGCTTCGGAACCTGCAGATAAAGGTTGGAAGCATAATATTCGTTATACACGCTGACACCCTTAAGCAGCAGCGAAGTCATAATCGCCGGTTTTAACAGCGGGAACAGAATCTTAAAGAACACGCCGAAATACGTGCATCCGTCCATGATTGCCGACTCGTCCAGCGACACCGGCAGATTCTCAAAAAACTGCAGGAATATGTAAATGGAAATAATATCCGTCCCCATCAGCACAATCATATACCCGTATAAATGGTTGACCAATCCCAGCGAATACATAATCTGGTAAATCGTTACCTGCATGGCAATCCCCGGCAGCAGCGCGGCAAACATGAACAGGTTCTGCACCAATGCCCTCCCCGGAAACCTGAACCGGTTCAGCACATAAGCCAGCATAGATCCCATAAAGATTGAAGCCGTCAACACCACAATCAGTACCAGACCCGTATTCAAGAACCCGCACAGCATATTCGCCTTCTGGAATGCCGTCACAAAGTTATCAAAATTGAAAAACGACTGCGGCAAATCCAGCACGGAGGTGGTGGCGTACTCTTCGTTGGTCTTAAATGCCGTCAATACGCACACACAGACCGGAATCAGCGCGCAAAGCGCGGCAAATATCAGAGAAACATATTTTGCTATCTCGAATACCAGTGAAATCCCTTTCTTTTTCTTCATGACATTGCCGCTCCTTTCTGTGCTTTCCTTTTCTGTTCCGCCTTTTTCCTTTTCCTGACCGCTGCCCTGGATTCATCATCTGTACCGTTGTCAAACGCATAAGCAAAGAATAGTTTCTGGGCAATCGTACAGATAATGATAATTGCCATCGCGCAGGCCAGCCCTACTTTCTGGTTCTCATGCGCCAGGCGGTTCATAATGACAAAATAAGTACCCGTCCCCATCGTACCGTTGGTGATAACATACGGCGGCTCAAAAGCACTTAAGGAGCCGCTAATCGAAAGGATCAGGTTCAGCACGATAATTGACTTAATGCTCGGCAGGATAATATAGCGGAACCGGTGCCAGTTATTCGCCCCATCCAAAGCCGCAGCCTCATAAAGATCCGTATCCACCGACATCATCGCGCCCAGAAACATAATCATATTTTGTCCCGTATACCGCCATACTGAGGTTGCTGCCAGGGAAATATTGTTGATGCTCTGATCCTGCAGCCAGTAAGGGATGCTTTCCAGGCTCATTCCAAACATCTGCAACAGCGAGTCAAGCACAAAACCTCGGGCATAAAAGAATTTAAAAATAAATCCCACGGCGATTCCGCAAATCAGGTATGGGAAGAACAGCGCTGCCTTAAATACCGATTCTCCCTTTACCTTAAACACCATCAAGGTAGCAAAAAACAATGCCAAAGCCAACTGGACTACCGCGCCGCCCATATAGTACACGCTCACCAGCAGCGCACGGAAAATCTCGGTCCGATGGAACACATCCACATAATTGGCCAGCCCGACAAACTTTTTCGGTCCGATATACTTCATATTATAAAAGCTGAACTGCACCATCCGCATAAACGGCAGATAAGTAAATACAATCAGCAAAAGCAGCGGCGCGAACAAAAAGGTCACGATAACCAAAAACTGCTGTGCTTCCCTGCTCTTCATCTTCTCTGTAAATGTTTTCTTCCTCACCATAGCGCTTCCTCTTTTATCCATTCTGTTTCCCCTTTTTGTTTGATGCAACAGCCAGATAACCCTCGAACTATTACTGTTTGCCATGTTTTATCAATATTTCAAAATATCCACACCCAAACTCTCCTGCGCTGCCGTCCATTTTGCATTCCACTCCGCCATCAAGGTATCCAAATCCTTTGTGCCATAAAGCGCGCTTTCCAGGATCTCACAATCCGGATAATCGTTGTTATTGATGCCGACTTCACTTTCGTTATTCACATCGTCGAACAATGTCTCTTCACCCTCGATCGCCGGATTATTGCTGATAATCTCCACACCGTCAAACTCAGACAACGAATCGGGAAGCGGCTCGGATTTCAATGCCGGGATAGTCCCCTCATCCACAAATATCGTTGATTCTTCCAACAGCCATTTCAGATAAACCATAGCCGCAATCTGATTGTCCTCAGTAGCTTTGTTATTAATTGCGTATGAATAATTGCCGTCGCCGGAAGCATATCGTTTGCCGTCCACCGTAATCGGGAAAGGCATATAACCCACATCCTCCGGTTTGTCTCCGGCGCCTTTGCACTGTTCTACCGCCCAGGAACCCAGCACCATGGTGGCAATCTCCCCTTTATTCATCATGCCTTTGGATGCTTCCCAATCGCTGCTGGCCGGGTCATCCTCCACCAGTTTCCTGCTGACTGCTTCATAAAGCACATAATAAACCGCATAAGGACCGGACATATCCTCGCGTTTCGCAAACGGATCTTTCGTGTGAGCCAGGTTATTCAGCATAAAATCCGGATCTCCGGTAGCGGTAATCCCGATATACTGATCCCATGCCCCCATCGGCCATCCTGCCGCGAAATTGGTATAAAGCGGAACAGCATCCGTGTTATCTTTGATTTTCTGCAGACAATCTAAAAATTCATCCGGTGTTGCCGGCAGCTTGTCAATTCCCGCCTCTTTCCAAATCCGCTTGTTATAAATCACCCCTCCTGCTGTGCCCCCGTTGGGGATCCCATACTGTATCCCGCCATAATTCTTATCAGCCAGGAAATTATAAATTTCATTCAGGGACGCATAATCCCCCAGCGGAGAAAAATATTCCGACATTTCGCTCTTGGCTACCGACGTAGGCATATAGCAGATGTCTCCCCAGTCGCCGGTCGGAAGACGCAGGTTCAACGCCTGTTCATAATCCGTGACCGCTTCATACTCTACCGTAATGTTGGGATACAGCTCCATAAACTTTTCCGCATAGCCCTTGTAAACCGTATCCACAATATCCGTCCGATTGGTCAGCACTTTGATTGATGTGGTGATATCCTGATAATCCGTCCCCAGCTCAATGTTGTCAATACTGGGAAGATTTGCCGCCACGGATTCACCGCCCGAACCATCTGAACCGCCACAGGCAGCCATCGACAATGCCATTGCTGCCGCTGTACCTAATGCAATTAATTTTTTCACTTTCATCTTTTATCCACCCTATTTTTTAATTTTATTTAATTATAATATTAATTTATTTTAATTTCAAGTAGAAAGTGGTTTGTTTTGTATTTTTGTTAATATTATCCGATTTTGTCTCCTGTTTATTGGTGTATTTTACCAGTATCTTTCTTTGGGTTAATTAATTTAATTAGGTTTTTGCTGCTTAAATTGAGGCTTTTGAGTTTATTTAATGATTAATTATCGCTTTTCTATTAATCAATGCATAAAAATCAAGCCGCCAGAACCATTGCTGACGGCTTGATTTATTTTATCATAGGAAAATGCCAACCCCTTTTTATTCGCTGTCAATCCTCCGCACACTGTCCTTTTCCACAACCATCCCCGAAACCAGTCTCATATCCGACGGCGCAGTCCCGTTTTCCGCCAAAGATACCACAATCTTTATGGCACACCGGACCATCTCCTTAATATCCACCTCATAGCTGGTAATCTTCACGTCGCACAGCCCTTCATAAAGGTAATTATCAAACCCGACAATGGAAATATCCTCGGGAATCCGATACCCCCGGCTTTCCAAAAGATTCACCAGCTCACTGGCCGTCAAATCACAGTTGCAGGCAAAGGCCGTCGGCATACGCTCCGGCAGCCTGATGTTTCCAATCTGCCCTTCCATCGTCCGGTCATCAATAATCCATGCCTCATTAAGCGTCAGGCCGTTTTCCAAAAGCGCCTTCCGATAGCCGAAATACCGGTCAGTAATGCTGTTGCTGGCCAGCAGCGTGCCCACATAAGCAATCTCTTTATGTCCCCGGTCAATCAAATAGCTGACCATTTTGTACATTCCGTAATAATTATCTGCCATCACCGAAGGGCAGGGGAGTCCCTTCATCGTAAAATCCACCATCACCATAGGCATATCCGGCTGGCTATGCAGAAACTCCAGATATTCCCTGCCAATCTCCCCAATCACAATCAATCCCTGAATCTGCTGTTCTGCCGCAAACAAAGGCAGTTCCAACGCCGCTTCCCGCTCATGGCGCAGCACTTCAAACAAAATTACACAACTGTGGAGTCCGGCAATCAGCGACAGCTCCTGATAGACCTTCCAATAGTAAGAAGGATAAGGCCCCAAATATTTCTCCCCGATAATCACTCCCACATTGAGGATTCTCTTACCTCCACCGCCGCCTTTGGCCTGATAACCCATTTCTGCAGCCACCTGCTTAATCTTCGCCCTCAGCTCTTCGCTAACCCCTTTTTGCCCTGCCAGTGCATTGGATACCGTCACTGTACTTACTTGTAATTTTTCTGCAATGTCTGACAAACGGACTGTTTTTTTCACTTTAATTCGCATCCCCTTTTTACTTTAATTTTTTAACTTATTTAATTATATTTAATTAATTGCAATCTGTCAATAGGGTCTCCGTATCACGGCATAGCAAAACCGAAGCGTGAAATGTATATCGACGACATTATCCCGGACGGGATCTAAGTCTCCAGCCTTATACTTGCGACGCAAATGTTGTAACTTTATTATGAATTTTCTGTGGTGCCATTGATAATTTGAGAAATTCGTGGGAATGATATTCTGGATTTCCTCGCATCACAAATCAGTTCTCTGACCAATCCTACGAATATTGCTAATGCGCTGACCAGTATGAAGAACGAAAAGGTCAACTCCACTCTGGTTTCCAACTACGTGCAGCACATCATCGATTCGTTCCTCATTTCGATGGCAAAGCGCTATGATGTGAAAGGAAAGACCTATTTCAAATATCCAAACAAATACTACTATACGGATATCGGCCTTCGTAACGCTCGCTTGAACTATCGTCAGTATGATCCCGGCCACATTATGGAAAACATCATTTACAACGAACTTCTGCGCAGAGGATATTCCGTTGATGTTGGCGTTGTGACTGACCGTACTGGCGGTGCAAATGTACAGAAGGAAATCGACTTCGTTGTAAATGATGCAGATAAAAAAATCTACATCCAGTCAGCTTTCCAGATGGATACGGACAAAAAGGAATCCTCTAAGCTTGCATCATTGATACTGACAAAGGACTTTTTGAAAAAAATCATTGTTCGCATGGATATCCCTCATAACTTCTATGATGACAACGGAATTTTCCATTGCAATCTGATAGACCTACTGCTTGGTCGTGTAGAATTGTTCTAACCAATAAGCCAAGCGGATATCTTTAATACCATTTAGGAGTGGCCCTTCGGGGTTACTCCTATTTTTATACCGTTTGGCACCATTCACTGTATTCTTTCGTCGTTTGCGTCGCAACTTTCTGGTGAAATGGTGCTTTTTTCATGCCATTAAGGAGGTGATATCGCATGGCAGATAGCTTTGGATTAAATTTTGCTTATTTTCTGCTATGCTTTTTCCGTTCTATCCGTTATAATAAGAGAAGCGGATTTATGTAACACGCCCAGACGGCATGGGATTTGACATGAATTTGGAGCATAGATTTTGGGCGCAAGCTTGCCTATAAGCCAAAGTTTATGTCAAGTCCCATATCGAATGGTCGTCCCGGCTTTTGTCCGGCATAGACGGGCAGGAAGATGCCCCGTCTGGACGGTTACAATTTTGTACTCATCCAAAAACACACCGATTAGATCATATCCATATGAGGAGGAACCCTATGATAAAATTTACCCTGCCCATTTCCTGCGGCAAGAAGGCTGTTTTGCTTTCTGCCATCGCCCTCGCCGCCTGCCTGGCTGCCGGCTGCCGTAAAGCGCCGGAAAAAATTGATCTCAGCAGCACCCATACCACGGCCGCGGAAACCATGGCTCCTGCAACACAGCCGCAATCCACCACGCCGCCGCTTATGGAAACCAGCGCCCCTCCTGCCGGGACTGATCATGCAGAAGGGCAAAACAACAGGAATATTTCCACAAAAATGAATACCTACTCTTCCGGCAAGGTTGCCATTGACTATCCCAACATTACCAATATGGCAGATGCCTCCAAGACTGCCGCTCTGGACGAGCTGATCAAGAAAAATGCCTTATCCGTCCTCGATGCCTGTTCTGTCCAGGAGGATAAGGATACCCTGTCCATCTCCTGCCAGGTATTATCTGCCGATCGCAGCCGGATCACCCTCCTTTACCAGGGAACCCTGACCGCTTCCGGCAGCGCCCATCCGCAAAATATTTTTTATTCCAATACGATTGATGTAGAAAATGTTTCGGATATCGGTTTCGATCATTATGCCGATCCCTATACGATGGCCGGTTATGTATTATCTGATGACTGTACTTTTTATCAGACAACGGATCAATTAAGGCCGGAACTCATGAAGGAAAAGAATAAAACCAGTATGGATGACTATACCAAAATGTTTACCAATGCCGATTTCCCTTTTACCGGCTCTTTCCCTCAATCCTTTAGTTATGAACACCAGGGGGTAATCTATTTTTCCATTCCGGTTTCCCACGCCCTTGGCGATTATGCTATTGTCATGTTTGCCCCTGACACAAAATAAAACCAAAAAAGGAGAACAATATCTATGGAAAACCTGCACATCATCAGCCATCCGCTAATCCAGCACAAAATCTCCATACTCCGCGACAAACGCACCGGCACCAACGAATTCCGTGCATTGATTGAGGAAATCGCTATGCTTATGGGCTATGAAGCGCTTCGCGACCTTCCCCTTGAGGACGTCCAGGTTGAAACTCCTATCGAAACCTGTATGGCGCCTATGATTGCCGGGAAGAAACTGGCCATCGTCCCCATTCTCCGCGCGGGCCTGGGAATGGTCAATGGCATCCTGGCCCTGGTCCCCAGCGCCAAGGTGGGCCACATCGGCCTGTATCGGGATGAGACGACCCATGAGCCTCATGAATATTACTGCAAGCTGCCCGATCCCATTGAGCAGCGGACTATCCTTGTGACCGATCCCATGCTGGCCACCGGCGGTTCAGCCGTAGCTGCCGTAAACTTTATCAAACAACATGGAGGGAAAAACATCAAATTCATGTCGATCATCGCGGCGCCGGACGGCATTGAACGCCTGACAAAAGCCCATCCGGATGTACAGATTTATCTTGGTCACCTGGATCGCTGCCTCAACGAAAACGCCTATATCTGCCCCGGCCTGGGTGACGCCGGCGACCGGATTTACGGCACGAAATAATAAAGGATCAGAAAAATACGAAAACAGCCGCCAAATGAGCACCAACGATAAACTCATTTGACGGCTGTTTCTCTGCCCTTCCTCATTCAACATTTTAGTAATTATTGCTTTTGAACCACTTCCCCCTGCTTTTTATAAATAGAACCGGCATCCACGCACACACGCACACTGGAAAGCGGATAAATATTAGCATTCTTCCCGATTACTGTCCCGGGATTCAACACCGAACCGCAGCCGACTTCGACTCCGTCGCCGATCATTGCGCCGAATTTCTTCATTCCTGTCTCGATATCCCCGTCCTCCGCATGGACTTTCACCAGCATTTTATCGGATTTCACATTGGAGGTAATCGAACCGGCGCCCATATGGGCCTTATAGCCCAGTATGGAATCCCCCACATAATTATAATGGGGAACCTGTACGTTATCAAAAAGAATAACGTTTTTAAGCTCGGAAGAATTTCCCACCACCGCATTGGCGCCGATAATCACTTTGCCGCGGATATAAGCACAATGACGGATTTCCGCTGCCGGCCCGATAATCACCGGCCCGATAATTCCTGCCGTGGGCGCCACCCTAGCCGTCTTATGAATCCAAATTCCCTCTGACGGATTCACATATTCGCTTTTGGGCAAAGTCTCCCCCAATTTGCGGACAAACTCCCCGATATGGGGCAGCACTTCCCACGGGTACTCATGCTCTTCCATAAGCGGCCTGGCCATCGTATGCTCCAGGCTGTATAAATCGCTAATTTTCATCTCTCTCTGCTTCATCAATCCTATCTCCTTTTACTGTTTATAGTTTTTCCCTGTTTCCTGAAAATACTCATCCAACTGGTTCTGGTTATTCAATTTCAATACCCCGCTGGTACGACCCGCCACAAAATGCTCCAGTTTTTCCATATATTCATCCGGGGTGATCGTCCCTTCCGCCACATAAGTCAGCCCTTTTTCCCAACTGGCCGTCAATTCCGGATTTAACAGTTGGCGAATAGAACCATTCACCACATCAAAAACCAGTTCTCCCAGCAAGGTAGGCGTAATCACCTGCGTCTTGCCGTTGAGCGCCAGATAATTGATATTTACCAGTTTTTTCAATATCTCCGCTCTGGTAGCGCTGGTGCCGATACCGCTCCCCTTAATCTGGGCCCGCAGCTCCTCGTCCTCGATTAGCTGTCCTGCATTCTCCATAGCCAATATCATGGAACCGGAAGAATAACGTTTGGGCGGGGAAGTCTCCCCTTCCTTTACAGACAGGCGTCTCAAAGGCAGCGCCATGCCTTTCTTTAATGTCTTCAGCATTGCGGCAAAACGGGGATTTTCCTGATCTTTCCCATTCAGATCCGAATCTTCCCTGCCCTGCCCTGCTTCCTCCGCTTTCTTGCGAAAATGGGATACATCTGCCACTTTCAAATATCCCTCTTCTATCTGTATCCGGAAACCGGCAAAAAAATGTTCCCTGTCGGCTTCCATTTCCAGCGAATATTTCTGATAAACTGCTGCCGGATAAAAAACACTGAGAAACCGCCGGGCAATCAATTCATAAACCTTTACCGCCAAAGGCGCCAGGCCCTTCAAAGCTCCAAGCCCCTGGCCGGTAGGCACTATCGCATAGTGATCCGTAATTTGCTTATCGTTGACATACCTGGTCTTTGCGATATTTTTATAAGTCCCCTGGTTCAGCACCTCTGCCGCAAACCGGCTCACCGGCCCGAAATTTTTAAGGCCGCCGATATTTTTATGGATTTCCTTCGCTACCGCCGTGGACAGTACCCTGGCATCTGTACGGGGATAAGTAACCAGCTTTTTCTCGTAAAGTTCCTGGGCTATTTTCAGCGTCTGGTCGGGGCTGATCTTAAACATCTTCGAACAGTCATTCTGCAGTTCCGCCAGATTGTAAAGAAGAGGAGGATTCTTCGTCTCTTTTTTTCTCTCAACCTTCTTCAGCACAGCCGTCAAAGGCTCGTTCTGCTTTAACGCATCAATAAGCTTTTCGGCATAAATTTTCTCTTTAAAGCCGTTTTCTTTATAGAGAACCGGCGATTGAAAGTAACGGGAACCTTCCACGCTCCTCCATTCCCCATCAAACTCCATATCCTCAACAACAAAAGTACCGATCACCCGATAAAAAGGAGTCTTGACAAACTGCCGTATCTCCCGTTCCCGCCGGACGACCATCCCCAATACGCAAGTCATCACCCGCCCTACGGAGAGCACCGTGCGCTCGGTCTTCATATAACGGGATATGGACGGACCGTATTTGAGAGTAAGCAGACGGGAAAAATTAATCCCCATCAGATAATCCTCTTTCGCCCGCAGATAAGCCGATGAAGCCAGATTATCATAAGCTGACCAATCCTTCGCATCCCGGATTCCTCTTAAAATTTCTTCTTCTGTCTGGGAATCAATCCAAACTCTTTTCCGCGTTTTCTTTTTTACCCCTGCCATCTGATCTACCAGGCGATAAATATACTCTCCCTCCCGGCCGGAATCGGTACAAATATAAATCGTATCCACATCTTCCCGGTTCAGCAGTTTGCTGACAATCTGAAACTGTTTTGACACGCTTTCGATCACCTGATACTTAAATTCCTTTGGCAAAAAAGGCAGCGTCTGCAGGCTCCACCGCTTGTATTTGACATCGTAAGCTTCCGGATAGCTCATCGTGACCAAATGGCCTACACACCAGGTCACTACAGCCGAATCTGATTCAATATATCCGTCAGCCCTCCGGCCCGAAATCTTCAGAGCGGCAGCAAACTGCTGTGCCACACTGGGCTTTTCTGCTATGTATAATGATTTTCCCATTTATGCAAAGGATTCCTTTCCTAAACATTCACAATAAATCCCTGTGCCGCTCTTCCGGCGCCACCATAAATGAAATGGATTTACTATAGTTTACACACCAGCTATGTTATCCTCTTGGGTGCGCTTCCGAATATTCTGACCGCAGGGCCTCCTTCTGAATATAGTTGACATAAGCTTGAGTCGTGGCCAAATCCGCATGGCCCAACATCGTCTGCACCACCTGCAGCCCCGCGCCGCCGCTAATCAAATGAACCGCGAAAGAATGGCGCAAAGTGTGAGGAGTAATATCCGTCTGTATTCCTGCTTTCGCTCCGTAATATTTGACAATTTTCCAAAATCCCTGACGTGACATGGGTTTACCGCTGCAATTAGTAAAAAGCCAGGAAGATTCGTTACCCTTGAGCAAAATCTCCCTGGCATGGCTCAAATAACCCCTCAGTGAGCTGCCGGCCGCCTTACCAAAAGGAATTGTCCGCTCTTTTAACCCGTCACGGCAAGTAATAAACCCCACCGATAAATTCACATCCTGCAACTGCAGGGCAACCAGCTCGGATACCCGGATTCCCGTGGCATAAAGAAGCTCAAGCATAGCCTTATCCCGAAGCTCTTTCGGCATATCCCCCTTGGGCTGGCTCAAAAAACGCTCTACTTCTTCCACCGTAAGAATAACCGGCGGTTTCTTCTCAGCCTTGGGCGCTTTCAACTGCTCTGCCGGATCTCTCCTGAGCTTTCCCTGGCTTACTTCATAATGGAAAAATGCTTTTGTCGACGCCATCATCCGAGAAACAGTTGCCGCTGCCTTTCCCTGCCCTTCCAAATACAAAGCATAAGAATTGAGACTTGTCCGAGTCACTTTCTCCCAATCGGCAATTCCCTGCCCCTCCAAATAGGAAACCATCTGTTTCAAATCACGGCGATAAGAAAGCACCGTATTTTTGGAAGCTTTTTTGACCTCCTCCAAATAAGTTATAAATTCCTCAATTTCTTTCTGCATCCCACTTTTCCCGATTCTTTCCTTAATATATGCCACATTCCATACATTATAGCTCTATTTTCCCGGAAAATCAAATACATTTTCCCCACTTGAAACAAAGAGTCCGGCTTGCCGGACTCTCGCGCCGGGCAAGAGGTTTCGGGCATTCGCCCGATGGGGGAAAAACGGACAAAAACAACCTTACAAACAAATGTGCAGCAGAAATAGAGGATTGATATGAATTTCTGCCAATATCCCAAAAAGCAGCAGCGCCAACACTACCCCCCAAAAGCGTCTTTCCCGGGCTTCATATCCGGAAAAGTGCCGAATAATTAAAATCCCCCATGACAGCCCATAAAACAACTGATGAGGAAAATTTGACAGCAAAAACACCACCAGCCCATATGCGCCGTTATACCAGGTCATCAGCACCAGGGAAAATCCTGCCCCGCAGCCAATCCACAAAAGCAGCAGACCGACCCAGAGCCGGCGCATGCGGCTACGGCAAAGCATTTCCACCATTACGGTTTCCGCCATCCTGACTAAGAGTATCCAAAATATGCTGCCCAGGCGTTTTTCTCCCGTATTCTGCCATCCCCGCTGCAAATAGCCATATAATATCTGATAATCAACCACGCCGGATGCAAACAACTGATTAGCGGCAATTGTTGCCAGCAATATCCCTGCCCCGATCCAAAACAACAAATAAATCCCCTGAATTTTCCTTCTCGTCATAGCCGCTCAGATACTGCCGGTTTTTACCAATCTACGCGGCCGGGGGCTGTCTTATGCCTGCTTTTTTGCGTTATGCTTACTTCAGATATTTGCGGGAATAAGCCATTATCGCTGCCACCGTTTTCGAATCCGTCATCTTTCCGGCATAAATAAGCGCTTCTAAATCTTCTACTGACCAGGCTTCCACGGCAATCACTTCATCCTCATCCAAATGCTGATGAGAAGGAATCAAATTTCTCGCCACAAAAAGGTCAATTGCTTCGTCACAAAAGGCTACCGTGGTATTCAGCGTCATCAGGTATTCCAAATGATCGCAGCGATAGCCCGTCTCCTCCTCCAGCTCCCGGTAAGCGCAATCAATTCTCGGCTCATTCGGATCGTCTACTTTACCGGCAGGAATCTCCAATGTCCAGCGGTCCAAAGCATTCCGGTATTGGCGAACCATCAAAATCTTCCCATCATCCGTTACCGGTACAACAGCGGCTGCCCCATCATGATGGATATAGTCCCAATGAGCCTCATGCCCATTGGCAATGACCGTATCCTCATAAATCTTTAAAATCGTTCCCGTGTATCTTAATTCACGGCTTATGCGCACTACCGGCTCCATCTCGGATGCTTTCTGCCCCTTTTTATTTTCTGTTTTTCGCTCTTCCATTTCTTTCTGCCTCTCCATAATAAACGTCTCAAATGATCATTGTTACCCTATTCTTTATCGGCCATTTCCCGGCATCTGGCATAACAGGCATCTCCCGCCTTGAGCACTCCGCCGCGCAGCCCATATGCTTCCAAAGCGGCTACTGCCGCAATCGTCGTTCCCCCCGGAGAACATACCTGGTCTTTTAAACGGCCTGGATGTTCTCCGGTTTCCAAAACCATTTTTGCGCTGCCGAGAACTGCCTGAGCCGCCATCCGATAAGCGGTTGCCCGCGGAAGGCCGTATTTTACGCCGCTGTCTGCCAGAGCTTCGATAAACAGGTATACATAGGCAGGAGAACTCCCGCTGACGCAGATCACCGCGTCAATCAGCTTCTCCTCCACTATCTCCATTTTCCCGAACGATTCAAAAAATGTCCGAACGGTCTTTTGCTCTTCCTGCGAAAACAGCAGCGGATCATAACAGACGCCGCTCATCCCTTCGCCTACCAGCGCCGGGGTATTCGGCATGGCACGCACCACCCGGCACTCCTCTCCAAACTCCGCCTGCAAATCCCTGATTGTAACACCCGGAGCAATGGAAATCAGCACCTGGCCCCTGCCAATGCCTTCCCTGATCTGGTCTGCTGCTGCCACAAGCTGCTGAGGCTTTACTGCCAAGACCACATATTTTGCCGATGACGCGCATGCAAGGCCGCTGTCTGCCACGGTTATCCCTGTCCGTGCCGCCACATCCTCAGCCCGCTGCGTATCCTTCTCATAAAATATCATCTGTTCAGGAGAAAAAGACTGCAAAAGTCCTTTCATCATTGCGAAACCCATATTTCCCGCGCCGATAAAACCGAATTCATAAGAAAAATCTCTCATCACAACCTCCGTCAACCCAATAGCGTATGCTCCAATATCCGTTCCGGACAAAATGCCAGATAATCCGAAGATACCAGCTTATATTCAATCCCGTGAAAAAAGCCCCGAATGCTGTCCCCATACCGCTGTTTGCCATGGCAATGGGAATAGATTACCTTTTCGGCTCCATATTCTTCCGCTAAACGGGTAAACACGCTTTTCTGTTCTTTTATGCTGGTAGGCGGATAGTGAAGAAACATAATAAATTTTTTATAGTCTGCCGCCTTCGCCAGTTCAAAAGAAGTCCTGAGACGTGCCGACTCCCGTTTTAGCAGCTTCTGTACCTGCTTTGGCTCGTCCCGTCCCTCATCGCAGTAGCCTTTTGTCCCCACAAGGGCATAATCCTCATAAGCAAAGAAATTATCCTGAAGGAATTCCAAACGCCCGGCAAATTGCTGATTTAGCTGAAAGGTCTTTTTCGCATCCCAAAACAGGTCATGATTCCCACGGAGAAGGATCTTCCTTCCCGGCAGCTTTTCAATAAATGCCAAATCCGGCTCACATTCCCTCAAATTCCTTCCCCAGGAATGATCCCCGGTAATCACCACCGTATCTTCCTTCCCTACCCGAGCCAGCCAGTTTTGCCTCAATCGGGACACATGGTCTTTCCATTCCTCCCCGAATACTTCCATGGGCTTATGGAACATAAAAGATAAGTGAAAATCACCAATAGCGTATAAAGCCATTTGTCCACCCCTTTTATACCTCGTCAATCGCTTTTCCGATATCGCGGCGCATGTACTTATTGTCAAATTCCACCCATTCCGCCGCCTGATACGCATTGGCACGGGCCTCTTTCAAGGTGTCTCCCTTGGCTGTAACCCCCAACACCCGTCCGCCATTGGTAACGACAGCGCCATCCTGGTCAAAACGGCTTCCGGCATGAAATACATAATATCCGTCTCTGCCCGCAAACTTCTCCAGCCCGGAAATCTTAAACCCTTTTTCATAATGCTCCGGATAACCATCGGAAGCCAGCACCACACATACTGCCGCATTGTCCTCAAACTCCAGATGGATCTGATCCAGCGTACCGTCAATACATGCCTCAAATACCTGGATAAGGTCGTTTTTCATCCGCGGCAGCACCACCTGCGTCTCCGGATCGCCAAAACGAGCATTATACTCCAAAACCCGCGGCCCTTTTTCCGTCAGCATCAAGCCGAAAAAAATAATCCCTTTGAATTCTCTTCCTTCCGCCCTCATCGCATCCACTGTAGGCTGATAAATATACTTTCGACAGAATTCATCCGTCTCTTTGGTATAAAACGGACTGGGAGAAAATGTCCCCATGCCTCCGGTATTCAATCCCTGGTCCCCATCCCTGGCCCGTTTATGGTCCTGGGCGGAAGTCATCACTTTGATTGTTTTTCCATCTACAAAAGACAGCACAGACACTTCTCTTCCCGTTAAAAATTCTTCGATTACAATCCGGTTCCCGGCAGCGCCGAACTGCTTATCCATCATCAGCGCCCTGACACCGGCCCGGGCCTCCTCCCGGGTATTGCAGATCAGGACACCTTTGCCCAAAGCCAAACCGTCCGCTTTCAGCACAACCGGCAAATCAGCCGTCTCCACATAAGCAAGCGCCGCTTCCGGCGAATCAAAAGTTTCATATGCTGCCGTGGGAATTTCGTACTTTTTCATCAAATCTTTGGAAAACGCCTTGGAAGCTTCCAATATAGCTGCGTTCTTCCTTGGGCCGAATACTCTCAGTCCGGCGGCTTCAAAAGCATCTACCGCTCCGGCCGCCAAGGGGTCGTCCGGTCCCACGATAGTCAGATCAATATCCTTTTCCCTGGCAAACGCAACCAGACGGTCAAATTCCATCACGCCGATATCTACACATTCCGCCACCTGCGCTATCCCTGCATTTCCTGGCGCACAGTATATTTTTTCCGCTTTGGGACTCTGTGCCGCTTTCCAGGCAATAGCATGCTCACGGCCGCCGCCGCCCACAATCAAAACCTTCATCTTCTCTGTCCTCCTTCATCCCCAAACTATCCTACAACCCCCCGGGCAATCCGGTCGATAGCCTGGGGCAGAATCACCCACTCCGCCTGTTCCATCACCCGCCGCTGCAGAACTTCTGGCGTATCCCCTTCCTTCACTTCCACAGCCTTCTGCAAAATAATCGGTCCTGTATCCATACCTTTGTCCACATAATGCACTGTGGCGCCAGTCACCTTTACTCCCCTGGCCAGTGCTGCCTCATGAACCTTCAGCCCATAATAGCCTACGCCGCAAAAAGAAGGAATCAGCGACGGATGAATATTAATAATCCGACGCTCGTATTTCTCTACCATTTTTTCCGGGATTTTTACCAAAAAGCCGGCCAGCACAAGCAAATCGAGATGGTAAGAATCAACCTTTTCCAAAAATGCCTGGTCAAAAGATTCCCGGTCAGGAAAATCCTTCGGGGACAGGCATATGGCCTCAATCCCGTGATTCCTTGCCCTTTCCAGAGCATAAGCTTTTGGATTGTTGCTGATCACCACGGCAATCTCCGTATTGGCAATCTTCCCCTCATCCAAAGCATCCAAAATCGCCTGCAGGTTCGTCCCGCCGCCTGACACCATCACTCCTGCCCTCAGCATAAAGTCACTCCCTTTTTCCCCGTCTCTACCGAACCGATCACATACGGGATCTCCCCTGCCTTCCTGATCGCTTCCATAGCTTTATCCGCATCCGCCGGGTCCACGGATACAATCATGCCGATACCCATATTGAAGGTATTGTACATCATCTCCTCGGCGATATCCCCCTTATCCGCCAGCATGCCAAAAATAGCCGGAACCTCATAGCTGTCCTTTTTAATTACCGCATGCGTTCCTTCTTTCAACATTCGGGGGACATTCTCATAAAACCCGCCCCCGGTAATATGGCAGCACGCCTTGATGCGGACACCGGCCGCCTTGATCTGCTTCAGAGCTTTGACGTAAATTTTCGTGGGAGCTAAAAGCGCCTCGCCTAAGGTCTTGCCCAGCTCCTCATAATAGGTGTTCAGCCCTTCCCTGGTCAATTCGTTCTCAAAAACCTTGCGCACCAGAGAAAAACCATTGCTGTGGACGCCGGAGGAAGCCATTCCGATCAGCATATCCCCGGCTTTCAGATCTTCTCCGGTAATCATCTCCTTTTTATCGCAAACCCCCACGGCAAAACCTGCCAGGTCATAATCTTCCTCCGGCATAAGCCCCGGATGCTCTGCCGTCTCACCACCGATAAGAGCGGCTTCGGACTGCAGACACCCCTCGGCTACCCCCTTCACAATATCGGCGATTTTTTCCGGATGATTTTTTCCGCAGGCAATATAATCCAGAAAAAACAGAGGTTCCCCGCCGGCACAGGCAATATCGTTGACACACATGGCTACCGCATCGATTCCGATCGTATCATGCTTATCCATGATAATAGCCAGCTTCACCTTTGTTCCGCAGCCATCCGTGCCAGACAGCAGTACCGGCTCATCCATTTCTTTGATTTTTGCCAGGGAAAATGCCCCGGAAAATCCGCCCAAGCCTCCCAGCACTTCCTCGCGCATGGTTTTCTTCACATGTTCCTTCATCAGTTCCACAGACTTATAGCCTGCCTCAATATCCACTCCGGCCTTCTTGTAATCCATGTTTCCCTCCTACTGTGCCAAATATTCCCTATAGCCGATGCACTCCAGTTTCTGCGCCTTCATGTAATCCACGTTTTCTTCCTACTGTGCCAAATATTCCTTATAACCGATGCGCCTTCAGTTTCTGCGCCTTCATGTAATCCACGTTTTCCTCTTACTGTGCCAGATATTCTTTATAACCGATGTGCTCCAGCTTCTGCGCCTTCTTTACCACATCTTCCTTCATCGTCTCGGCATACGCTTTCAGTTTTTCCAAAAGCGCTTCGTCCGACATCGCCAGCATCCTGGCCGCCAAAATCCCCGCATTGGCGCCGCCGTTAATGGCCACCGTAGCCACCGGCACGCCGGAAGGCATCTGGACAATCGAGTATAAAGAATCCACGCCCCCCAAATCAGAAGTTTTCATCGGAATGCCGATAACCGGCAAGGGGAAAAGAGCCGCGCACATCCCCGGCAAATGCGCCGCCTTCCCCGCACCGGCAATAATCACTTTGATTCCTTTTTCCTCTGCCGCTTTCGCCCATTGAAAGAAAATATCCGGCTCCCGGTGAGCAGAAATAATCGTCATTTCATAATCAATACCAAATTTATCCAAAATCTCCGCAGCCTTCGCCATCACTGGCATATCCGAATCGCTGCCCATCACTATTCCAACCTTTGCCATATTTTTCTCCTTTATCTTAAAAATGTAACAGTTCAAACGGATATCTTCTTGCCCGCCTGCGCCGGACAAGAAGCATCGCGCACCCCTTGCCAACACAATAATCATAACAGCCCGGATAACCCCTGAACCATTACCAAGAATCATACAATGCTTCTTTCACAACGTCAATTACTTTTTTGTTATGGCCGGCGAACAATCTGATCCAGAATAAACGGGTCTTTTATCTTTTTATCTTCCGCCAGAAGTACGATTTTTGACATAATCTCCGCCGTCTTCGGGTCTTCATCGACAAACGGCAAAAACAGCTTGCCTCTCTTCTGGCTGTGCACCGGCAGGATATTCAGCATAGCGCCGCCCTCCTGATGGATTACGCCGCTTCCCAGATGCACATTGTAGACTCCCCTTGTACCTTGAATAATTGCATGATTTTCCTTCAGGACAACATTGGTCAGGCCGAACAACGGCAGGTTGAATTCCACAATCGCCCGCCGCATC
The DNA here is from genome assembly GCA_947383005.1 of uncultured bacterium. Taxonomy (GTDB): domain Bacteria; phylum Bacillota; class Clostridia; order Lachnospirales; family Lachnospiraceae; genus Brotaphodocola. Next base: position 32,747 of record CANDBT010000020.1, read on the forward strand.
TCCACCGTCGAGTGGCTGGTTTCCGGATCTACTCCTCCGGCATGAGCCACACTGACCGCCAGATCCACATCTCTCATGACCTCGCTGTAAATCCGATCCGGCACTTGTTCGATAAGCAGCGGATTAAATGTCTTCCTGTCAAAAAATTCCACCCACTCCAGCGTAGGTTCCTCCACATCTCCAGGAGAAAACCAATCTGCCAAAGCATAAATCCTGGCGATAATATTTTCTTTATAATATATTTTTTGCAGCCCTTCCTCATAATCAGCCACCCAGCGTCTGTCACGCAGACAAGCCACCGTCTTTTTCGGCTGAATCTGATTTCCGGCAAACATCCGGGAAGCCTTAAGGCCCAGTTCCTCCGGCAGCTTGACATACAGTTCCCGGAATACTTGTTTAAATGGCTGACGGATCTGCCGGGCAAACAAATATTTCTGATAATCATGCCACTGGCCCGAAGCATACAAGTCCAACGGATGGGCGATACGGAGGTTTTCTTCCCCTGTCAGGGAAATCTTCTCTCCCGACGGCTGTTCCAAATAAATATCCGTCCCGGCAGGTTCTTTCCTCGGCTCTCCGGCCGCGAAAAACCCCATCTGTCCCTGCTCCCCCACAAACACCAATGGCGCCAGGATCGCCCGGACTACCGGATTGGCCATCAATCCCTCTATCTCGGACAAGGAAAACCCTTCTCCGCTCTCCATGGACTCCTCCATCATTTTCTTTGTCCGGGAATACTGTTCCTTAAGCTTTTTGTGGGCTTCCTTTACTTCCAACACATAAGGGTTCTTTCCCAGCCTTGAAGGAACCGATTTCAATTCCTTGTCTCTTTTGTGGCAGAGAATCTGGCTTTTTCCGTCCTCTCCGATATATAAGCAAATTTCCACATCTTCAACTGCCGTCCACTGACGGTAAACGCCAAACGATTCCGCCAGACGGCCTTCCACATTTAAAGTCAAACGGGTCACATCGGAAAATCCGGCCCTGACGCTCAAATTGACCAAAGCAAGCTCTGCCGCCTTTCCTTCACTGGCCCTGCGCTGGGCGCCAAACTGGCGGCTTTCCTTCCGGTATTGCTGGATAAACTGATAACGGTCCAAAATCTCCTGTTCCCGGTTTTCCCCAAAAGGAACCAGGCCGTAGCTCATCAGCAAATCTTTATTCCTTTTCGCGGAAATTTCCCTTTCCAGATCAGAAAGCTTTACTTTCCCTGCGGCGGCATCGGCATATTTCCTGGCCCGGGAATGCTTTTGCCCGTCGGAGACATATTTGGCGGCCTGATAGAGCATATGGAAATTTTTTTCTCCCAACAGCCCGTAAGCCTCTTCGAACCAGGCAGCGTCAAAAGCCCCGTCCTGCAGTTCCTCAGGAGTCAGAGGGGTGTATTTGGCAATTATCGCTTTCTTCTGATCGTCGAACCGTTCATTCATATGTGCCATAAAATAATAACATCCGCTCTTTAAACCGGCCCAGCCCAAATATTCCTGGATAATATCAATCCACTGAGGGGCATACATCGCCACTTCCACCAGACGGGCTTCTTTGATGGACGTACCTTTTAAGGCTTTTTTCAAGTCCGCCCCCGTCTCGCCCTCCGCCGGATAACAAGATTTCAGCAAGCTGCTGAGCGCATCCTTTTTCGTCCTGTCCCCGCCATGGTAATACCAATAATAATACGCATCCCGGCTTAAGGTATCCTTTCCCAAAGCCATGAGTATCCGGATCAAAGTATCAATTCCCGCGATATACGTAACCCCCCGGATATCCCAGGAAAACTCCGTCTCCTTCTCCCCTCTGCGCAATTCCGTATCGACAATTACCGGGACAATCCTGTTATACGCCTCCACAATCATCTGCGTCAGCCAACTGTCCTCACTGAAATAAGCTTCTCCCGCCTGGTAAATTTCATCCGTCATTTCATGGCCAAAGAAATATCGCATCATTCTTCCATTCAGCGGCTTAACCGCTTCCTTTTTCACCACCCTGCATAAAACCGTCAGGCAGTCAATCCGGTTGAAATATTCCATCATCGCCTTGTATACAATATCCATTGAAATGAGCCCGATATGGCAGGCTTTAAAAAACCAATAAGGGCAGATAGGCGTCATCGCATCAGAGCCGTTATCCGGCGCGAACCGCCGCCGTTTCCTTTCAACCTGGCATGCCAGTTCCAACCGCCAGGCCGTATAGAAAGCCCGTGTAAATTCCTCATCCGTCTTCCAACATTTCAATCCTGAAAAAGCCCGGGAAAAGAAAGGCAGCTCGCTGACCCTCTTCTTCATCTGATATTGATGTCCGTTAAATCCCTCATAGGAATACGTAATGATACAATTCTCCTGATTCAAATAGGGGGTCAGCGCGGAAACAATCCGGATGCTCATCTCAAGCAGCTTTTCCCTCTCCATAAACTGTCGGCCGTAAATCATAAAAATATCTCTTACCACGCCATAATATTTTAAATTGAAAGGGATCGGCTCAACCGGCTGCCGGCCAAAAACATTCTTGTAAAAAGGTTTTCCCACTTTGATGGCGGACTCTGTAGCCAACAGGCGTACGGCATCCGTCTCCATAAACGTTTCAAAACTGCCAATCTCCTCCTCATAAAAACGCTGGAACTTATCAGCCAAAGGATAATCCTCCAAAATGGCAGTCCCGGGGGCTTTTTGCTCTTCTTTCGGCTTTTTTAACAGCCGATAGCCGCTTCCCAGCAATATGCTGTCGCCGTTGAGCGGCTGGTATTCAAAATTTTCATTTTCCTTTACCAGATTATCCAGTTTTTTCAGTTTTTCCACGGCTTCTTTTTCCGTGACAGGCAGATACAGGGCGGCTATCTGCTTCGGCTCCATCAGTTCAGCTTCCGGTATCTCCTCCGGCGCGTGCGGATTGTAAATCCCGTAACCCTCCTTGTCTTCCGCCGATTCCCCAAGCTCTCCTTGTATCTCCTGGATAAGGATTTTTTCTTTGTCGGTCGGGTTCTCTACCAAGGCAGCCATGGATTTCACCTGCCCGAAAAACCCGGCCTGTTTCTCGTCCTTGGAAAGACGCAAAAGAATATCCAGGCCCGCGCTGCGCTTTTCTTCCTTTTTGTCTTTCAACAGACGGTTAATCGCCCCCTTCAAAGGCTCCTGGGGCTGGTCCATAATCATCTGGATGAGCGTCGAACGCAGATTGCTCCGTTTAAACCGCAGCATATCCTCCAGGCTCTTATACTCCTCCTCGGAAAGCGTCATCTTTTTCACAATCTGCATGGCGATTTTCGAGGTACTCGTTTCTCCGTTGCCCATAAACTCGATAACGAGATCCCGCTGTTCCTGATTGGCCGGGGAATACAAAAGCAGATTTACCAGGGTACTCCGGTAATTTGTGGCCTGGTTCAGCAAACTGGCTATGTAGGTGATTTTCTCCTCGTCCTGCAGCACATAAGCGAGAAAAGCCAACTGACAAATCACTTCCGACGGATGCAGCTCAATTTTATACCAGGGGAAAATACAGGGGTCATAGACGATGCCTTTTTTAGGCAGACGGATATAAAGATCCATAAAACGCTGATACAGTCCTTCAGCCTCTTCCCTGTCCCGGTAAAAATCGGTCAGCGACGGATGCTGCGGTTCCCTTATCTCATTGGAATAGCGGTTGCCCTGCTGAAAAAAGCCGTAAATCTGGCTTGACAGACGCTGCAAAAACGCCGGCATAAAAGCCGTAACAAGCTCGATATCCTCGATATGTTCCCAAATCACTTTTTGGGCCACCCGGATGGACAAATCCTGATCATATAAATTTTGATTATAAAAGGAAGCGGTCAGCTTCTGATTCTTTGTGCCCTGCTCGACCAGCTGTTCCATAGCGCTTATCGCCTCTTCTGCCTCCCGGAAACCTAAAGCCCACAACCCTGCACTGATGGCAATGGAATCGTTGCTGCCAATCTGGCTGAAACAAAACGCCTTGTCCCTCAGGCATTGGCCCATCAGATTCAGCATTTTCCCATTGACCCGGTCAACGCTTGTCTCATCAAAAATCCCAATCCATGTGGATACCGCCCGCTTCACGGAAGAAAAACGGATCAGATCATTATCTTCAATTACCTTCAGCAGCCGTTCAAAAGCCGCGGGCGTACCCTCATCCATAGCCTCGCAAATCACCTGCCTCAGCCCTTCCTGAAGCCGGGCCGCCAGCAGCAGCTTGCACAAAAGCTCATGCAATTCCTGGTTATCCGAGCGGATAATCCCCAAAATCATCTCACGGTTGAGATAAGCCGTATTATTCTCGCTTAAAATCAAATCCTTAAGTGTCTGGATCACCGACTGGTTGCCCAGATCAATTTCCGCTGCATAGAGATAGCTGAAATCCCGGCCAAAATTCCAGGTATTCTGAATATAATCCAGTTTTTCCGGGTCCAGCCGGTTCAGCATATAATCCTCCAGCTTGTCTCCACAGTAAAACAACTGTTCAAAACTCAGCAGCAGCAAAAACACCGCATTGCTCTGGGGCCCATAACCGGCTGTACGCATGGATCTCCTCCGCCATCCACGGCTAAAGGGAAACTGACTAAGCTTATCGATAATGTAAAGATACGAGGGCTGATATCTTTTTGGCACAAATGCATCCAAAAGCCCCTGATGGGGACGGCTCGCCGGAAGTATCCCCTTCCTTCCGAACCACTGGGACGGCTTCAGCCCCTTATTTTCATAAAATTCACGGGAAATATCCCGGAAAATCTTAGCGCCTGTATGGCCGCTTTTCAGCTCCAAAGCCAGCTCTTTGTCCTTGCCGGAAAATTTTCCAATCCGCCCCGTCAGCTCGTCCGCCCTCTGCCTGGTTATCACTTGTCTGGTACTATAAGTAAATTCCGCCATTTTACCACATCCTTCCTGCCAGCATTGTCAGCCTGACAAAAGTAAAACTCTTCTCCTCCGTAATCTCCACCGGCTCGTCCAACGCTTCCAATGGCTGTCCGTCCATAAAAACCCGGTATATTCCATCCTCAAAGCACTGGATAGCATTATTCTGTGCCGACAAAACATCCGCTTTCTTTTCACCGTAATTAACGCCAAAACCAATTTTACCTGCCTGGGCCTTATCCTCAATATCTTCTTTTGTCAGACAAGCAAGGATTTCCGGCTGGGCGGCAAAAGCCTCCTGACGTTTATTGTACTCCTCTGCCTGGGAAGCCACCACAGCCAGAATCAGTTCCCTCAGCGTAGCCGGGCGCCCGGCAATCTCACAAAAAGCCTCTTCCACGGAATTTTTTCGTTTTCCCATATGCTTTACGTTTATCCTGAGTTTCATATCTTCCCCCACTCTGCCTTAAATTCTGTAACACCGCTTTGACCCCGTCCAACGGCTCATTCAAAAGTTCTGTCCCGTCCACGGCAAAGCTTCCATCCCGGACAATAAAAACCTCCGTCCCGTCCGGCCGCACCGCCACAATGTCCCCCAGCTCGGAATAAGGAATCGTAATATCCAAATGACAGCCGAAATAGGCTTTTGACACATCCTCCTTACGCAAAATGGATATTTCATTATCCCGTGCGATTACCTCTCTGCCATCCGGATTGTACATGGGAGAATCCTCGCTCCAGCTATAGCAGGTGTCCCCTACAGCAAAATGAGGCCCCATTTTCTCCACGATAAGAATAGGCAGTTTTCGGGTAATCTGATAATTTTCGGCCATGGCATAAGCGGCCGTATTGGTTCCGATGGCAAACTCCCCCATGGGAAGCGTATCATGATTTTTGAGAATCTCCTGACGGATCAGCGCCTTCCCTTCCTCGGGATTGTCAAAATTATCGCAGGAATATCCGCTCACCCTGCCATCGGAAAACCACAATTTTAGATTGCGGTACAGAATATTGCCCAGATAAACCTGATTGACATGCAAAAGCCCGTCGGTGCCGGCCAGCCTTGGCGAAGTGAAAACTTCTCCCAACGGGATATTCACATCAGCCACACAATTTTCAAAATTTGTTTCCTTTGTTTTATCCGCCAGCGGGTGCAGGGCAATCCGGATGTCGGTCTCGTTATCCCTGGCCAGGCTTCCGGCATCCCCTCCCCGGCCTTGCGGGCTTCCGGTATCCCCTTCCCGGCCATCCGCCCTTCCGGCAACGCCCTGGGCCTTTCTCCCCGTCACCCGCACATATTCAGCCTCATCCAACGCCAAAATCAGCTTTTGCTGAATGTCTTTATATATCTCATAGTCCAGGGTATTGATTCGGATCGTCTCCGCGAAAATCTCTTCAAAATCTTTTCCGATATCCGGCAGGGGGAACGCAATAATCGTAAAGCTGGTTTCCTCTCCGGGAACATAAGTATTGATCACGGGCATGGCTTCCCGCGAATAGGCTATGGCCAATTCCTCCTGCTTTTTGCTCAGCGAGAGGGCTTCCGGCTTATTCAGCGGCTGGAAATCCGCTTCCCCAAAAGTTTCCACCACAGCCGGTCCCGCAAAATCCGACGCTTCTTTCTTCCACGTTTCATATGCGGTCTTTAACACAGCCAGTTTCCGATCCTTAAAAGCTTTATCCAGATAAACCGCCTGGTCATAACGATGGTCATAATCATACTGCCTGTTGGGAGAAACACCATGATAACCGAGCTTCCTGCCGGAATTCCGGGTCACTGACCATACAGCCGCCCGGTAGATAATCGGCTCCATCCCCAGCTTACGGAAAAGATATATGGCTTCACGGATCATCCGCTCAAAACCAAGCTCATACCGGATGGCAACCGTCCGTTTCTTCGATAAATCCCGCCCCATGACCACAAAACCTTTTCGGTACCCTTCCACATAAGTCTCTGCCATCCGGGCAATCGTCTCCCCGGGCAGGGAATTCAAAAAGCCGGCAATCTTCAGCTCCGAATCCGAAATATATTCCCCAAACCGGTACAAATACCGCAAATCATTCAAGTCACTATCGAGGATAATATCCTTGGCAAAAGACAAGGACTCATCCAACTGCTCCCGTATCCGATAAGGCAGGATCACATCCGTATAATCGCTGTTAAACCAATACAAAATATCCCGGATCGCCTTAACCGGCGGTACTTCTCCTTCAAACCGATTATATATTTCGATGAATGTCTCACAAAGAATCGTAATATCCGTCAAACGGCACTCATAAGCGAACACAACAGCCCCCCGCAACTGGGCATAGAAAGAGGCCAGCAGCGGGCCATAATCCTTCCCCAAAATCCCGGCCGCATAAGCAGGGTTCCCATAGCTTTTTTCATAATGATCCGGCAGTATATCTTCATACAATTGACGGTTCAGCCTGGCCAGCTCCTCCAAGGAAAGCCTATCCAGCTCTCCCTGTGCCTGCCGCCTGGCCAAATCGTCAATCTGCCCCACAAACCGGGCCATTTGAACAAAATAATTGTCAAAGGGTTTCTGAACCTGCGGCTCTGTCAAAATTTCCTGAATCCGTTCCATGGCCAGGTTGTATCTTTCAGAAATCTTATCGTTCTCTTCCTTCCACAACTCCCTGTAATCCATCATCTCTTCTCCTTATTCCAACAGCCATAAAATTCAAAATCACACCATTAACCCTACAATAATCAAGCAAATCCAAAAAATCAGCAATCCTCCGGAAATACCCATGCCGATTTTGCTGAGAAGATAATTCCCCTCCCGGTCAAACAGCGACAGTCCTCCGTAAACCAGACTGCAAAAAGCAAACAGAAAGCTGCTGATTCCCCAAGCTGCCACATTCAGCTCTCCCGCACCCTGAAGCCGAACGCTTAACGTCAAGCTGATCATCCCCAAAGCTAAAGACACCACAGACAACATCAGGCAGGTAAAACTCTTTTTGGCAAATGGTTTCCGTATATAAGAAATCTTATATTTTTTCCTTGGCACGCTGCCGCCTCCTTATCCGCAGTATCTGTATGATATAGTAAAATCCATCTCCCAGCGCTCCGCCCAGGGTATTCAGCAGCAAATCGTCCACATCAAAGCTCCCTACCCGAAATACCAATTGTATCGTTTCAATACACAAGCTCAGGCCAAAACAGAACAGTATTGTATTATACCATTTCTCAGCCTTATTGATAATAATAGGAAGGAAAAAACCACAGGGCATAAACGCCACCATATTTCCCGCTACATTCAATAAAAATGCCTTCATTCCCAACTGATGCCTGTATTGATAAAACCGTTTGATTTCTTTAAATAATTCCAAATTGTACGCATATCCATGTTGCGCCGGATCTCTTCCAAAAGATTCGGCAAAAAACATAAAATAGACCAACATAGCCAGATAAGCCATAAACAGCACCCATCCGAACCTTTGATTCATGGTCTTATTTTTTATCATAACATTCCTCTCAATCTATGGGAGCGCCCAACCGGGCTATCAATAACATATCTCCCGGAAAATAAGACCGCTTAACGCTAAAATTCAATTTCCGATTTCCGCTTCAGCAGCAGGCTTCCCCAGACAATCGACATTGTCCCCACGGCAATCCCCGCAGATAATATAATAATTCCTGCAACAATATTGTACGCTCCTGCGTTTCTCATCGTTTTATAAATTTTTTCCATATGCTTTCTCCCTACTATGCGCCATATTGCTTATAATATGCGTCAATAGCTCCTTTTAATTGATCATCAATAATAATTTTTCCTTTATATGGGCGGTTATACAAATGTTCGATCACATCTGCCATAGTGACAATCGCCGTCGTCTTAAAACCGTATTTTTCTTCTATTTCCTGCAGGGCGGACTTGGTGCCTGTCCCTCTCTCCATTCTGTCCACGGAAACCACCAGACCCAACACCTCAACATCGCCCTGGGCCCGGATAATCGGAAGCGTCTCCTCGATAGAAGTGCCGGCAGTAGTTACATCTTCAATAATCACTACCTTGTCCCGGTCTTTAATGGGGCTTCCCAGCAAAATCCCTTTGTCGCCATGATCTTTTATCTCTTTGCGGTTGGAACAGTACCGGATATCCATATCATAAAACTCACTGATTGCCATGGTTGTCGCTACAGTCAGGGAAATCCCTTTATATGCCGGACCAAACAATACATCAAAATCCAGTCCGAAAGCGTCATGAACCGCCTTTGCATAATACTCTCCCAGACGGCGCAATTGAGTCCCCGTACGGTAAAATCCCGTATTGACAAAAAACGGCGTCTTCCTTCCGCTTTTGGTCACAAAATCGCCAAACCGCAAAACCTCGCTGTCTATCATAAATTCAATAAATTCTTTCTTGTAATCTTCCATCGACTTATCCTCCGTCATCATGATTCGGTATCTTCATGCCGTCTTCCGTCTGTTTATCACGGCTACGTCTATTTCACACACCCGATTATCTCCGTAATATTCCCCACATGATTGTCCCGCATAAAATCTTCTATCCCCTCGATAATCTCCACCGTCGCATAAGGATTGAAAAAATTGGCTGTACCTACCGACACGGCAGTCGCGCCCGCCATCAAAAACTCCAATGCATCCTCTGGCGTGACTATGCCTCCCATACCGATAACCGGGATTTTTACGGCTCTGGCCGCTTCATAAACCATCCGGACAGCTATGGGCTTTATCGCCGGGCCAGACATGCCGCCGGTCTTATTGGCCAGGGCAAAAGTCCGGCGGGCAATATCAATCTTCATACCGGTCAAGGTATTGATGAGGGAAATCCCGTCAGCCCCTCCCGCTTCGGCAGCCTTGGCCATCAGGGAGATGTCGGCCACATTAGGGCTAAGCTTCATGATTACCGGCTGCCTGGCATGGGCCTTTACCCCCCGGGTAACTTTCTCCACCGCTCTGGGGTCCTGGCCAAAAGCTATCCCACCCTCTTTGACGTTGGGACAGGAAATATTTATTTCCAGCAAATCCACCGGCTCCTCCGCCAGCCGCTCCACAACCTCTTCATAATCTTCAAGTGTTCTGCCGCACACATTCACCATGATTTTGGTGTCATATTGTTTTAAAAACGGAATATCCCTTCGGGCAAATACCTCAACGCCCGGATTTTGCAAGCCGATAGCATTGAGCATGCCCCCATAAACCTCCGCAACCCGGGGAGTCGGATTGCCCGGCCAGGGAACATTCGCCACCCCTTTTGTCACCACCGCACCCAAACGGTTTAAATCCACAAATTCACTGTATTCCATACCGCTTCCAAAAGTCCCGGAGGCAGTCATCACCGGATTGTTCAATTCTATGCCAGCCAGATTTACTTTTGTGTTTATCACAATTCCACCTCCTGTGCCTGGAAAACCGGCCCGTCCTTGCAAATCCGTTTGTTATGCACATGGGAATGGGGATCAATATCCTTTGACTGACAGACACAAGCCAGACATGCCCCGACCCCGCAGGCCATCTTCTCTTCCAACGACAGCCAACACTCCACGCCCTGCTCCCTGGCATAAGCTTTCACGGCCCGCAGCATAGGCGTCGGTCCGCAGGCATAGATGACTTCGGCCGTCAGCCCGTGGGCTTTAATGGCATCAATCACATTTCCTTTTATCCCTGCGCTTCCGTCCTCCGTGGCAACATATACCTTGCCATAAGAAGCAAAATCCTGTTTCAAAAAAAGCTGCCCATCCCGGTAGCCGAGGACAATCTGCCGTTCTCCTTCCAGTTCCTGTGCCAACCCCAGCATGGGGGGGATACCGATGCCGCCGCCGATAAGAATCGCTTTTTTCTTTTTATCCGATGTATCTCCCGCGAAAAAGCCATTCCCCAGCGGCCCCATGACCGACAGGGAATCTCCCGCCTTACAGCGGGAAAATTCTTTCGTGCCTGCTCCTGCCACCCGATATACAAGCCGAAGCCTGCCTCTCTCTCGATCTATCTGGCAAATACTGACGGGGCGGGGAAGCAGACGGCTTGCGTCTTTGGTATAGACGGAAACAAACTGCCCCGGCCCGGATTCCCGCACGATTTCGTCAGCTTGAAGCCACAAATCAAAAACCCCTTCCGCCAGCCTTTCCTGGCTGAGCACACCAGCCCATATTTTTCTCTTCTTCCCCTCAGCCGCTTCTCTTTTTTCCATGTCGTCTCCTTTTCGGATAAATATACGGTTCAGACGGGTATCTTCCTGCCCGTCTGCGCCGGACAAATGCCGGAATGCTACAGCCGGCCAGAACCGTTTCGATACACAACAATATTTACAGCACGCTGCCAATATCCGCCGCCATATCCAGAACCGCCTGCCGGGATGCCTCAGCAAAATGCTCCGGTCCGAACTTGGCATATTTTTCCTGTTTATAGGCGGCAATAATCCCCCGTGATGAATTGATAATAGCTCCCAGGCCATCCTCATTAAAACAAGGCTTCAAATCCTTTGCTGTAGCTCCCTGGGCGCCATAACCGGGTACCAGGAAATATGTATGAGGCATCTGCTTGCGCAAAACCGCACTCATCTCAGGATAAGTGGCTCCCACGACAGCGCCTACATTACTGTATGAGCCATCCATACAATCCCGTCCCCATTCCACTACCTTCTCTGCTACCAGCTCGTATAAGGGACGCCCTTCAAATGTTTTATCCTGAAATTCCCCGCTTGATGGATTGGAGGTTTTAACCAGCACAAACAGCCCTTTATCTTCTGCCTTGCACACATCCACAAAAGGCTTGACCCCATCTGTACCCAGATAAGGATTCACAGTCAAAAAATCTGTATTGAATGCTGTACACAAGGCATTTCCTACCATGACCTTCCCCAGATGGGCCGTGGCATAAGCTGCCGAAGTAGAACCGATATCGCCCCTCTTGGCATCTCCAATCACCAGCAGCCCTTTTTCCTGGCAATAACGGACGGTTTTCTCATAAGCCAGCAGCCCCCAGGTCCCAAACTGCTCATACATGGCAATTTGCGGCTTCACACAGGGAACCAGCTCCCATGTATAATCAATAATTTCTTTATTGAAGTTCCAAATGGCATCGGCTGCTCCCTCAAGTGTCTCGCCGAAAGTTTTAAAAGAAGCCTGTAAAATATATTCGGGAATATAGCTCAGCATCGGATCCAGCCCCACACAGACAGGGGCTTTCGTTTTCTTTATATTTTGAATTAATTGTTGAATCATCATGTCCTCCTTGTATGCCGGTGGGCTTTTATTGTCCCATTTTAACATATGATTGAAACCGTTTCAAGCAGAATAATCGCGACTGTACCACCCCTTGTTTTGTTACTGTTCACAGATACCCTGTGAACGTAACCGCATATGCCCATACTAAATTGCCTTCGGGTTCTAAGCGCCAGTGGCGCTTGTTTAGAACCGACCGGAACGGAGTGTAGACGGGGCATATGCTTTGCTCCCGTAACGATATCTGCCCATGGCTAATCAGAGGAGTGATTAGCCATGGTGTGAACAATAACCTTGTTTTTTCCATCTATTTCCTGTATATTAATAAAGTACTCCTATAGTAGAACTTATCGGAAATTGCACGGGGATTTCCGATAAAAGGCACAGCTTTTTGTTCCGCAAATGAAAGGAATATCCTGTTCTCATGAAAAAACATATTTTTATCCGCCATATACAAAAACTCACCAAACAACAGCAGCAATCTCTCCGCCTTCTGGCCGCCTGCTGCCAAAAACATGACCAGATCTCTCTGTCCTGCCCCACAGTAGAAGATGGTTTCCGTTCCCACTATTTGATGACGGGAGAAGACGGCAAGCTGCTGGCTGCCCTGTCCCTGGCCCACATCAATTCCAAAGAGGCTGAATGCACCGCTTTTACCCACCCTGCCTGCAGGAGAAGGGGATATTTCTCCCGCCTTTTTCGTCTTGCCAAAAAAGAATGCGAAGACCAAGCCATATCCTTTCTCGTTTCGGAGAATTGCCCGGATACCATAGCTGTTTTAAAACACCTGGGCGCCCGGTTGCAAAATCAGGAATATCGGATGGACTATCTTCTTTCAAATACTCCCCACTCATTTTCTGACTGCGCATTTTCTGTCCGCGCAGAAGCAGCCATACTTAGCGCGCCAAAAAACATCAGGGGCAATTCTGCCCTCTGGACTTTATCCCTGCCGGCTCCCATGGAGCATGCTGCCGCTTCTGTGATACCGGCCGGCTTGTGCCTCACATCACCGGCCGGCCCGGACAGTATCTGCCTGCACCATGTGAAAATCCGTCCAAGCCTTCGCAGGCAGGGTCTGGGGTTTTTGATGATTCTGATGCTCCTGTCCCGCCTCCGTCAGGAACATATCAGCCATGTTATCCTCCATGTTTCCGGTGACAATTTCCCTGCTGTTTCCCTATATAAAAAAGCCGGGTTTTCCATTACCGAAACCCTGGCTTTTTATCAAATTCAGTTCCCTGATTAATCGATTTTCATTTCTCTAACTGTGTTCCCGCGCTTCAATGCTTTTGCGTATCTCCTGCATCCATTGATCCGTCCCCGCAATCATGTCCGCGCATTGACGCAGCTCCTCGCCAATCTCCTCCGCCACATCCCCGATATTCTTTTTATACTTTAATTGATGGTCAAGACTGGCCCAGAAATCCATAGCGATAGTCCTGATCTGAACCTCTACCCTCACGTTTTCCTTCCGATCCGATAAAAACACCGGCACTTCAATAATCAAATGATAGCTGCGATAACCGTTATCCTTAGGATTCTTGATATAATCCTTGATTTCAATTACCGTCACATCATCCTGGCTGACCAGCATATGGGCTACCGCGTAAATATCATCCAAAAAAGAACAAATTACCCGAACTCCTGCGATGTCATTTAAATTTCCCATCATTGATTCCAAAGTAATCGGCAGATTTCGCCGTTTGAGCTTCCCGACAATGCTCTTAGGCTTCTTCACCCGGGACTTGATCATCTCAATCGGGTTGTGCTGACTTCGTATGGATAATTCGTCATTGAGCACTTCCAGTTTTGTTTTTACCGCACGAATCGCACACGAATAAATCATGATTGCTTCCTGAAACTCTTTTGCCTGACTAAGCAAATCTTCCGGCACCTTTACCAGACTGGGTACACTTACTACAGATTGATCCAATCCACTGTTGGGATTAATACGAGTATCCATTCCTATACACCTCTTGACTCTGCTTGCTCATAAGTAATAATTACCATATCCAGTTCCTATCATAACTCGTTCCTACCGGTTATGCAAGCATTACTTTGTTAGCGGTTACTGCTCACAGGTTCTGCAATAACGATTCAAAAATTATCCGAATATAAGCTTTGATCCTATGGCCGTTACCGCCCCGTTATGATTAGCCGGCCTGCTGACAAGAATAAAAATATCCTTAGTTAAAGGCTTTACTTTTTCTTTAAATATGATATCCTTATTGAATAGGTAAAAATCATTTTGCCCATTATGATACGAATACGTGTCTGTATTTACGACAGCAGCCATTTCCCTTTGCGCGGAGTGGGCTCTACGTTCCACTTCGGTCGTTGCTAAACGAGTGCCACTGGCACTCAGCAACCTCGCGGAGCGTTTTTGGTATCATAAGGCACACTTTCCTATGATAAGAAAAATGCTGCCTCTTCCGGCGGCTAATGAATGGAGGAATTATACATGAGCGAAGCAATTGAAAACTGTACCCATGACTGCGGCTCCTGTGAAGCCAACTGCAGCAGCCGTACCACTGACCGCACCAGTTTTTTGGAACCTTTGAATCCGGCCAGCTCCATAGACAAAGTCATCGGCATTGTCAGCGGTAAAGGCGGTGTGGGCAAATCTTTGGTTACTTCTCTTCTCGCTGTCCAAATGAATGCCAAAGGGAAGCACACCGCTATTCTTGACGCAGATATCACCGGACCTTCTATTCCAAAAGCTTTCGGACTGGGTACAGACGGCCTCAGCGTAACACCTGACGGACTGATGGTTCCGGCCACCACGGCAACCGGTATTGATATTATGTCTGCCAATCTGCTTTTAGACCACGATACCGACCCGGTTATCTGGCGCGGCCCGGTCATCGCCGGAGCCGTAAAGCAATTCTGGCAGGAAGCCCTGTGGGAAAATGTGGATTATCTGTTTGTTGATATGCCTCCCGGAACCGGGGACGTACCGCTTACCGTGTTCCAGTCTCTTCCGGTCAACGGAATTATTATTGTGACTTCTCCTCAGGAGCTGGTTTCCATGATCGTGTCTAAAGCAGTCAACATGGCCAAGAAAATGGATATCCCTATCCTTGGCCTGGTAGAAAACATGAGTTATCTGGAATGTCCCGATTGCGGAAAGAAAATTTCTGTATTCGGCGAAAGCCATATCGATGAAATTGCAAAAGAATTCGGCCTTCCGGTGCTGGCCAAATTGCCCATCGCCCCGGCTATAGCCGAACATGTAGATGCAGGAACTATCGAATATCTGAAAGAAGACTGGATGAAAGACGCCGTTGAAAAACTGCTGGCCCTGTAATCCGACTTTTGAGCTGTTGCAAAATAACAGACGTATACAATATATGGCATAGTAGTCACGCGTACTCTTGCCATATATTGTAGAAATACTGAATATTGCAACAGCCCCTTTTTCTATATGCGCAGCCCCATGCAAAGAAAGTATGCCGCAGAAGCGGCGCATGGGAGCGCGGCGAGTAGGGGAAGATGGTTATTTCCTACTCGATTCATAGGAAAATACATCTTATGATACAAAAACGCTCCGCTTAGGTTGCTGAGTGCCAGTAGCACTCGTTTAGCAACAACCGAAGTGGAACGTAGACGTACTGCGGCGAGCCGCACGGCGAGTAGGGGGGAAAACTCCTCCTACTCGATAAGAAAAATCCATCCCATGAAAACCGACATGATTTTTGCCAAATTTTATGTCGGCGAATGTACTCCCAGCCATTCACGAAGCTCCTCCAACCGTTTTTCGGTATCTTTCCGCCCCAGGTCATAAACTTGCTGCAGTTTTTCCGGGTTACTCTCCATCCGGCCTATTGTCAACTCCCGGCTCGGACGGAGGACAAACACTTTTCCGTCCCGCTCCAGCTTACGGATATAAGCAAGTTTTTTATTGTATTGAATATGGCGCAGTCTCATGGCCTTTAAAAATTGGGGATATCTGGCATAGAGAAACTCGCCCAGCCGTTTCCTCTCCGGTTCTTTATGATATCCTTCATGGCGAGTCAATACCACCACCGTTTTTTGATAACCCATTTTTCTGAATGCTTCCACCGGTATGCTATCCGTACAAGCTCCGTCCAACAGTTTCATCCCCCTTACGCGGACAACCCTGGATATATATGGCAAAGACGCCGAAGCCCGCATAATATCCACATCTTTCTTCATATCTTTTATCTGCAAATATTCCGGCCTTCCCGTTTCCAAATTGCTGCATACCGCATAAAACTTTGTTTTTGAGCGTTTAAATGCCTCATAATCATAGGGGTCCAGCCGAACAGGAATATCTTGATAGCAAAATTTTGCCCCTACCATATTTCCCGTCAGCAAAAGGCTGCGCAGGCTCATAAAGCGCCAGTCCTGACAATACCGCTTGTAGTAGCGAAGGCTTCTGCCCTTTTGCCCAGATAGATAAGAGCAGCCCTGGATTACTCCGGCCGACACGCCAATCACACCATCAAAAGAAATTCCCTGTTCCAAAAACACATCCAGCGCTCCCGCCGTATACATTCCGCGCATTCCGCCGCCTTCCAGCACCAAGCCGCTCTTTACGTCATATTCCATCTTTACTGCTTTTCCTCCTGTTTCCCTTTGCCCAATCCTAATGATACCGCCGATTGTTTTGCACTATATACTTTCACAATACTAAAACACCTCAAATCCGCACATTTTTTCTGCGAAATGGCTTCTTCTCGGTGTTTTCGCGGATTCCAAAATCCAAAATCCCTTGCAAGCGAAACTTGCATGGGATTATCAACCTTTTTGGCCTTGGCATCATTCATCATAATATAACTTATCAGAATTTGCGAAGCAAATTTTGATAAAAGGCACCGTTTTTCGTGCCATAAATCCGATTACAGGGTTCGCGAAGCGGTTCCTGTAATATAACTTATGAGAATCACGCTTTTGATTCTCATAAAAGGCGCATGCTTTTGCGCCGTAAATCCGATTATAGGAAGCCGGTTTTGCTTCCTATAATATAACTTATCAGAATTTGCGAAGCAAATTTTGATAAAAGGCACCGTCTTTACAGCGGCCTTCCCGTAAATACTGCCACCGACCGGGGACGCATGATAAAGGAACTGTCAATACGCACTTCATGTCCTTCCTCATAAAAGTACCTTCCCATACCATCACCAAAAGTATTGGCGCTTAAATACCAGGCGTTCTTATTATGCAGTTCCGGCAAAGTAATCTCCACATCTTCCCAGTAAGTATTAATCACCAGATACACTAAATCGTCTTTTCCTTCTTTCCGGTCATATCCAGCAAAACTGATCGCAATTGTCCTGGCATCTTTGGGGATATCTACAATATGCTCTGCCCGGATATAATGTGTGTGCATGGGTTCCATTCCGCAAACGGCATCTGGCAGTTTCTTCCGTATCACCATATGCTTTTTTCGGTAATGGATCATAAACTTAAAAAATTCAAATAAATCCCTATTTTTTTCCAAAAGCCCCCAATCCAGCCAGGATATCTCATTATCCTGGCAATAACAATTATTATTGCCGAACTGCGTATTGGCAAACTCATCTCCCGCCAAAAACATAGGCGCCCCCCGGCTGCACATCAATACTGCACAGGCGTTGCGGATCATACGAAACCGGAGTCCGAGCACCTCCGGATCATTTGTCTCTCCTTCGCATCCGCAATTCCAGCTTCGGTTGTCGTCAGCCCCGTCTGTATTATTCCAACCGTTGCCCTCATTGTGTTTTTCGTTATAGGAATACAAATCGTATAGTGTAAATCCGTCGTGACAAGTAAGAAAATTCACGCAAGAATTATAACCTGCATAGTCATTATCATAATCCGAATAATAACCGCCATATAAATCACCCGAACCGCATATACTCCAGGCCGCATCCCACGCCTCCCAGCAGTCCCCTTTTAAATATCCCCGCAGGGCATCCCGATATCTGCCGTTCCACTCCGCCCACCGCCCGCTGGCAGGGAAACTCCCTACCTGATATAATCCTCCGGCATCCCAAGCTTCAGCAATCAGCTTTACGTTGCTCAAAAGCGGGTCATTCGCCAAACTCTCAAGCAGCGGCGGTTTATTCATCGGCGAACCGTCCTCGTTTCTTCCTAAAATACTTGCCAAATCAAACCTGAACCCATCCACCCGGTAATTGATTACCCAATACCGCAAGCATTCCAATATCATCTGGCGGACTACCGGGTGATTGCAGTTCAATGTATTGCCACAACCGCTGAAATTGTAATAATTTCCTTCCGCTGTCAGCATATAATAGATCTTATTATCAATACCCTTAAAACAAAATGACGGCCCCAGTTCATTCCCTTCTGCTGTGTGATTAAACACCACATCCAGGATCACCTCAATGCCGTTATCATGAAACTCTCGTATCAATTCTTTTAACTCTGTTCCTTCTCGGTTATACTCCGCCGTCGACGCATAATTGCTGTTCGGCGCAAAAAAGCCTACCGTATTATACCCCCAGTAATCCAACAACTGACGGCCATCTACTATTCGGCTGTTCATTGTTTCGTCAAATTCAAAAATAGGCATTAATTCTACCGCATTGATTCCCAGTTCTTTCAAATAAGGAATCTTCTCCCGGATACCGGCAAAAGTTCCCGGATACTTTACCCCTGAAGATGGGTGATAGGTGAATCCTCTCACATGCATCTCATAAATAATCAAATCAGACAGCTCTTGGGAGGATTGAGGCATAGCGCCCCAGTCAAAAACATCCCTTACCACCCTGGCATGGTAATGCTTAATCATCCTCTCCCCCCATTTTTCCTGCCCTGTTACTGCCCTGGCATAAGGATCTAACAAAACCACTTCTTTATTAAAAAGCAATCCTTTTTCCGGGCAATATTCACCATCAATCTGGTAGGCATATTCAAAATCTTCAATTTTCAAATCAAACACGATCATGGAATACACATCCCCGACCCGGTATTCCTCCGGGAAAGGAAGAATGGCGTAAGGTTTCTCTTCACCCTTATGGAACAATAAAAGTTTACAAGATTTTCCATTATGGGTATGGATAGTAAAATTAACTCCTGAACCTACCGCCATCGCTCCGTTCATGTCAAATAGCCCTGGTCTTACCGGATATCTTGAGATCTTGCCCATCGGCGTCACCGATACGGGGTAATCCAGAGTCAATCTTTGGCCATACAAATTCATACACTGCCCCCTTCATTGGTAACAGTCCAGGCAGGCTTAACGCCCAAAATCCATATCAAATCCCCCCCGTCTGAACTGTTGCCCTCACTGTAAAATGTATCTCCAGAATCTCTGAAAACACATTAAGAATAGTATCACAAACAAACAGATAACCATGTTTTTTCTTATCATTCCCCTCATGCCGGTCTGTTAAACAAAATATTTCTGTATGCTCCCTATTCCTTACACTGTTTTCGGCATTCCCCCCCCCGATTGCCTTACTTTAAAGCCTTATTATTCTTTAATTCATCAAATACCACATCATTCAGTACCTTGATGTAAGTTCCTTTCATTCCTGAAGACCGGGACTCTATAACTCCGGCGCTCTCAAATTTACGCAACGCATTGACAATTACCGAACGAGTGATGCCCACCCGATCGGCAATCTTGCTGGCAACCAATATCCCCTCATTCCCATCCAGCTCCTCAAAGATATGAGTAATTGCCTCCAGCTCAGAAAAGGATAATGTACTAATCGCTGATTTGACAATCTGAATTTTCCGGCTTTCTTCTGCATTCTCTTCATTTACCGAACGCATCATCTCCAATCCTACCACGGTTGTGCCGTATTCACTCAAAATAATATCATCAATATCATACTGCTCATTACATTTGTAGATAAATAATGTACCTAAACGTTCTCCGGCAATATCGATAGGAGTAATGATCGCCTGATACTTCTTTACATTCTCCTCTGCGAATCCCAATGTCGCCAGGTTGACATTTTCCTTGGTAGATAAAATACTAAGCAGCCTTTCATTGAGCATACGATCTACATATCCCCCAACTTGATCTTCGATCAGTTCCTCAATTTCATCCACTCCCGGACAAATACCTACTCCTAAAACCTTTCCTTTTTTGCTGATGACCAAAATATTAGAGAGCTGAATTTCACTCAACACCTTACAAATATCGTTGAATACTACTTTGTGCGAGTTGTTGTTGTGCAATAATTTATTGATTTTTCTTGTCTTATCCAGCAACTGTACACTCATTTCGAGAAACCTCCTCAATTTATGGTTATCTTGCCGCGAATCAAACTCCGCTATTTAAATATTAACACGATTTTTTAGCAATAACAAGAGTTTTTCGAAATTATTTGACATTTCATCAAAATTTGTGCAACAGTTCAGACGGCGGGGAAAAACAGATAATATGACAAAACATGGCTGAATAACTGTCATAGAGACTTGCTTTCAGCCATGCAACGGCCTACCCTTCAGCCGCTTTTGTTTTTATATTCATCGTATATCCGCATTGTTCATCTGCACACAGCAGCTTACTTCCCCGTTCCACCATATATCCGCCACATTTCGGACATTTCTCCAAAGAAGGCTTTTGCCAAGACATAAAATCACATTCGGGATTATCTTCACAGCCGTAAAAACGGCGGCCTTTTTTTGTTTTGCGGATAACCACTTCTTTGCCGCATTTCGGACAAGGCACACCAACTTTTTCCAAATATGGCTTGGTATTCTTACACTCGGGGAATCCGGGACAAGCCAGGAATTTGCCATGAGGACCATATTTAATCACCATATTCCGGCCACAGAGATCGCATACCACATCAGATACTTCATCAGCAATCTTCACCGACTCCAATGTCTCCTGAGCCATTTTCACCGCTTCGTCCAAATCCGGGTAAAAATTTTCTACCACTGTCTTCCATTTAACTGTCCCATCTCCTATTTTGTCCAGCAAAAGCTCCAAATTGGCCGTAAATCGCGTATCTACAATACTGGGAAAGCATTTGCGCATAATTCCGTTGACCACTTCGCCCAGTTCCGTCACATACAGATTTTTATTCTCTTTTGTCACATAACGCCGCGCCAAAATCGTGGTAATCGTAGGCGCATAAGTACTCGGGCGCCCGATTCCCTGCTCCTCTAAAGCTTTTACCAGGGAAGCCTCGGTATAATGAGGCGGCGGCTGGGTAAAATGCTGACTTGGGGTAAGCTGAACTGCCTTGAGTACATCTTTCGGTTCCATCTTGCCCAGCAAAGTATTATTCTCCTCTTTATCTTCATCCTGGACATAGACAGACATAAAACCGTCAAAAGCCAATTGGGAAGCAGATAAGCTGAACAAGTATTCCTCTGCCGATATTTTCACCGAAACCGTCTCATATACAGCCGGCTGCATACGGCTGGCTGTAAAACGTTTCCAAATCAACTGGTACAAACGAAACAAATCCCTTGACAGGGAATCTTTTACCTTAGCCGGGGTAAGAGTGATATCGGTAGGACGAATCGCTTCATGAGCATCCTGAATCTTTCCGTTATTCTTGGTAGAGACATCACTTTTCAACACATAATCGCTGCCATAAACCTGTTCTACATACTTGCGTGCCAGTGCATCCGCTTCTTCGGCGATTCGGGTAGAATCTGTACGCAGATACGTAATTAATCCGATCGTATCATGCCCCTCAATATCTACTCCTTCATACAACTGTTGCGCCAGACGCATGGTTTTCTGAGTCGAAAAATTCAAAACTTTAGACGCCTCCTGCTGAAGCGTACTAGTCGTAAAAGGTATCGGCGGCTTTTTCATCCGTTCGCCCGTCTTCACTTCCTCAACCATAAACACTTGGTCTTTCAAATCCGCCAGAATCTGATCCATTTCCTTCTTTTCGTGAATAACCAGTTTCCCATGGCGGGTACCGTAAAACTTCGCCTTCATCGGCTTACGGCTTCCCTCCTGCAGCAGTTGTGCTTCCAAATTCCAATACTCCTCCGGGATAAAAGCAGAAATCTCATCTTCCCGGTCGCAAATCATACGCAACGCTACCGACTGTACCCGGCCGGCGCTTAGCCCTCTCTTTACCTTTGCCCACAAAAGAGGACTGATCCGGTATCCTACCATCCGATCAAGCATCCTTCTGGCTTGCTGTGCATCTACCAAAGCCATATCGATTTTGCGAGGACTCTTCAGGGAATTCTTTACTGCTGTCTTGGTAATTTCATTAAAACTGACCCGATAAACCTTCTTGCTTTCCTGCTCATCCAGCTTCAGCGCTTTCATCAAATGCCAGGAAATCGCTTCACCTTCCCGGTCAGGGTCTGTTGCCAGGTATATCTTATCCGCCTTCTTTACTTCCTTGCGAAGTTTTGACAAAATATCTCCTTTCCCCCGAATGGTAATATATTTCGGTTCAAAATCATGGTCCACATCAATGCCCAAAGAACTTTTTGGCAAATCTCGCACATGTCCGTTGGAGGCATCCACCTCATAATTCGTTCCCAGGAATTTCCGAATGGTTTTCACTTTTGCAGGTGACTCTACTATTACTAAATTCTTCGCCATGGTTACTCCTATAAATCAAATTTTCTTTCCAAAATAATGCGTCGCTGAACGGAACACGAAGCCACTCAGCTCCAACTCCAGCAAAATCCCCATACATTCACCGGGTTCTAACCCACAGTTTCTCATAATTTCGTCTAAATGTTTGGGAGTGAAATCCAAGCAACTATACACCATTTTTTCTTTCTTTGCAAGAGTGTTTATGTTTTTTTCATGAAGAATTAACACTTTCTGATGCTTAACTCCTAAAAATTCCAAAATATCATCGGGTGAAATTGCCATGTGTGCTCCCTGCTGAATCAATCGGTTGCAGCCGGCGCTTAAGGGATCCGTAATCCGCCCTGGAACAGCAAAAATCTCTTTCCCCTGCTCTAATCCCAGCTCTGCCGTTATCAGGGAACCGCTCCTCTCTTTAGCTTCCACAATCAGCACCGCATCGGCCAGGCCGCTGATAATCCGGTTTCTCATGGGGAAATGACGTGCTAAAGGCTTTGAACCTAACGGAAACTCTGACAAAATCCCGCCGGTGCGGATCATCACCTCAAAAATCGCATATTGGGAAGAAGGATAACAGATATCTACCCCACAACCTAATACCCCAAAAGTAAGGCCATTGGCTTTTAACGCACCTCTGTGGGCGCATCCATCAATCCCCAAAGCCAGTCCGCTGACAATCTGTACTTGTGCTCCAGCCAGATGGCGGGCAAATTCTTTAGCTAATTGTTCCCCGTAAGCAGAACAGCCGCGGGCACCTACGATTGCCACAGAAGGAAGCTCTTCTCTTGGCAGATCTCCTCTGACAAAAATCCCCATAGGATAGTCATAAATCTCCCGCAAACGTTTAGGATAATCCTGGTCGAAAGGAGTAACAAAACGAATCTGTTTTTCTGACAACTTGTCATATTCATACCAACACGACTCCAACTGCCCGCGCCAGTCAATCAAGGCTTGTCTCTGCGCCTCACTAAGGATTCCGGCATCCTCCAACCCTGTCTCTTCTATATTATATATTGCTTCAAAGCTCTGAAAATACTCATATAATTTTCGAATAGAAACTGCCCCCAAAACAGGAAGCTTACACAGCCAATATAGATATCTTTTCTCCCTTTCGCTTCTCTCCTGTTCTTTTAATCCCTTCCTATTTTTATCCGTCTTTCCCTTTTCCATTCCTCCTCCTTTTCCCCATTATGTGCTCTCGGAGTCTCTCAGTGCCTGAATTTGTGAGATGATTTTTTGTCAAATGTGCATAAATTTATTCATAACCCTTCAGACAGCATCTTCCTTTCCCCAATATTTTTCCTGCAAATCCCGATACCCGACAGCTTCATATAAATGTTTCCTGCCAATCCGCCCGCTTCCTTCCATATCGGCGACCGTCCGGGCCACCTTCAAAATTTTTTGATATCCCCGGGCGCTTAAATGGCAATCCTTAAAAGCCTTCTGCAATAATTCTTCCTCGCGCTCCCCTAAAAAACAATACTCCTTTACTTGTTTGCTGCTCATCTCACTGTTAAAAAAAATTTTGCTTCCCTGAAATCGCTTTTTCTGTATTTCCTGTGCCCGTTCCACCCGTTCACGGATGATTTCCGAAGATTCGTTTTGTTCCCCCATTCCCCGCAAATCCTCAAAGGAAATCCTCGCCGCTTCCACACAAAGATCAATCCGATCCAGCAAAGGCCGGGAAATCCGTCCCAAATACCGGTGAATCTGCTGTTTTGTACAACTGCATCTGCTTCGGTCAGGATAAAAACCACATGGACAGGAATTCATCGGTACAACGAAATTGATACAATTCAACGATGCACCCCCTAAATGCACCCCCCTAAACCTAAAAAATGCGGGCCGGAAACTGATTATTCCGGCCCAGAAAAAAATTTTCTTTCTATATTAAATAGCGAAATTTACACATTTTTACCTATCCATCAACTTTCACTTCGTTCCCCGCCTTGAAAGTGAATCGGATGTCGTCTCTGGCATAAACCGTGGCGTAGTCAAGGAGCGCCGTCCAAAGTTCCTCATCAAACTTTCCGCAGAAGCCGTCCAGCTTTTGCAGCCCGCCGATAAACCGCATATAGGTTTTCCTCTTTCCCTGCCTGTCGGAAATCTCCCCGGATGCTTTTTCGTACCCGTCCCTTGCCGCCTCATACCGGGCGACCAGTTCATTGCGGCGTCTCTGGTATTCCTCCTGGTCCATGGCTTCAGCTTTGTTTTCCGCCACAATCCTTTTTACCATTTCCGCCACCATCTTCGTCTCAGTCAGAAACCGGCTCTGCTCCACCTCCAGCTCCGTGGTGTCGCATAATGTCCGCATCATCACCTTGGTGTTCGCTATCAGCTCATCCTTTTCCGGGATGACCGCATTGACGGCTTTCACGAAGGCATCCTTTATCTCGTCCTCTGTAAGGTGCGGCGTCCGGCATTTCTTATCGTTCTTGAACTTGCGGTTGCACTGGAAGATCACCCTGCGGTATTTGTCCTGTGAGTGCCACACCTTGGAGCCGTACCAGTTCCCGCACTCGGAACACTTGATTTTCGAGGAAAATATGCTCGTGCTGCTGTACCTTGCGCCCATGCTCTTCCTCCGCTCCATCTCTTCCTGCACCAGCTCCCATGTTTCGGGAGGGATGATTGCCTCGTGGTTCCCCTCCACATAATACTGCGGGATTTCCCCCTGGTTCCTCTTCCGCTTTTTGGTGAGGAAGTCCGCCGTGTACTGCTTCTGCAGGAGCGCATCCCCTTTATACTTCTCGTTGGTGAGGATGCTCTTGACGGAACTCTGGTGCCAGGTGTCCTTCCCCGCGGGGCTCTTGATGCCAAGCCCCGTCAGCTTCTTGCCGATGGCATACGGGCTCAGTCCCTGCAGGAAAAGCTGGTATATCAGCTTTACCGTTTCTGCCTGCTCCGGGTTCACTCTCAGGCTACCGTCCTCGCCTTTCTCATATCCGAGGAAAGTGCTGTAGGCAAGGCTGCCTTTGCCGTCCGCAAACTGCTTCCGCTTGCCCCAAGTGGTGTTCTCTGAAATGCTCCTTGACTCCTCCTGCGCAAGGGAGCTCATGATGGTGATGAGCAGCTCCCCCTTGGTATCCAGCGTGTAGATGTTCTCTTTTTCAAAATAAACCTCGATGCCCTTCTCCTTCAACTTCCGTACTGTCGTTAAGGAATCCACCGTGTTCCTTGCGAACCGGCTGACCGATTTTGTGATGATGAGGTCAATCTTCCCCGCCAGGGCATCCTCAATCATCTGGTTAAAACCATCGCGCTTTTTTGTGTTCGTTGCAGAGATGCCTTCGTCCGTATACACCCCGGCAAATTCCCAATCCTCCCGGCCGTTTATGTACCGGGTGTAATAATCGACCTGTGCCTCATAGCTTGTCGCCTGTTCCTCGGAATCCGTGGATACCCTCGCATACCCCGCCGTCTTCCGCTTTTTCGCCACCGCAATCGGACTGGAGTCAAACCGGTTCAGCGTGGCGGGTATGGTTGTTACTTTCTTTGCCATTCGACCACCTCCCCATCCGTAAAGTGAAATTCAAACCTGTCCTCGTATGCCGTCACTCCCGCAATCTCCTTCACAAAGCGGGGTTCGTAATCCTCCCGCCCCAGGACTTCCGCCGCTGCCTTTCGGAATTCATCATCCAGCAGCCTGCGGAAGGAACACCCCCGGCACACCCAAACCTTATATTTTTCCTTCTGCCCTTTCGGACCCATCTTCCAGTAATCGCATTCCAGTTTCCTGCCGCAGCACCCGCAGGTGATTTTCTGCGAAAATGCGCTGCGGCCTCTTTGGTATGCCCGCATGACCTCTCTTGCCTTCCCGCTTTTCATGCGGAACTCAATGCGGTCTGCATTTATGACAATCTGCTCGACTTCCCTCCGGACTGCCACCCCGTCAAAGGCGGCAAGCTCCAGTGCGGCGGCCGCCGCCTGCTCCAGCTCCGTTTCATAGACCGGCCGGAGCCCGCACACATCTTTCCCTTTGCGCTCCCTGGTATTGCAGTTCCATTTCTTGCCGTATTTTGTGGTGCGCCTGCTCACCGAACGGCCGCATTCCCCGCATTTCACCAGTCCTGAAAAAGCCGTGAGCGTGGGGTTTTTATTGGCGGCGGCATCCGCCCGCTGCTCCCGTATGAGCTGCGCCTTTTCAAAATCTGCCTGCGGGATGAGCGGCTCGAACATACCCTCCACCATGTACATGGGCAGCTCGCCCTTATTCCTTTTCCTCGTATGCCCCTCGGAAATATAATTCTTCTGCAGGAGCATGGAGCCCGTATAGGACGGGTTCGTGAGGATGAACTTGATGGTGGAGTCGTCCATCGGCACGCCTTTCTGCCCCGTGATGCCCCGCTTTGAAAGCTCCTTTGCAATCCCATAGGCAGATGTGCCGGAAAGGTACTTTGCAAAAATCTCCTTTATGACCTCCCCCTGCTCCGGTATGACGCGGTACATTTCCCCGTCCCACTCATATCCGTATGGCGCTTTATGCCCGTTCGGGATGCCCTGTTCAAACCGTTTCCGGATGCCCCACTTCACATTTTCGGAAATGCTGCGCGATTCCTCCTGTGCGAAGGACGCGAGCAGGGTGAGCAGCAGCTCCCCTTCGTCAGAAATGGAATGGATGTGTTCCCTTTCAAAATAAACATCAATCCCAAGCTCCTTCAGGTGCCTCGTTGCTGTCAAAGTATCCACGGTATCCCTCGCAAAACGGCTGATGGACTTTACCAGCACCATGTCAATCTTCCCGGCATCGCAGTCCGCAAGCAGCCTGTTGAAGTCATCGCGGTGGCTTGTGTCTCTTCCGCTGATGCCCTCATCCGCATATATGCCCGCAAACTCCCAATCAGGATTTTTTTGTATCAATCCGTTGTAATGGCTGACCTGCGCGGAAAGGGAATGGAGGAGCATTTCCGTCTCCATCGACACCCTGGCATAAGCCGCCACCCTCTTCCTCTTTTTCAGTTCCGGCAGAACCTGCCCGATTACGCTGATTCTCGGCATATCATCCCTCCTTGTCAGTGTCACATGATGCCATAGAATCGGCTTTATATCCACTCATTTCGGTCTGTAAACTAACCAAAATCGGGCGGTATTTTTCCCGGAAAATTGTATCAATCTGACCGTACTCCTCTGCCGTCATTGCCCCCTGTTCCATGAGGGATTTCGCTATGTTCATGGTGGCGTGGTACATTTTTTCATTCTGGAACTGCTCCTCACTCATCTGCGCCACCTCCGAACCTGTCAGCCACATAACACGCATGGCAGCAGTATTTCCTGCCGGCATTGCCGTAGGCCGTGAACGGCTTTTTGC
Source organism: uncultured bacterium (assembly GCA_947383005.1). Lineage (GTDB taxonomy): Bacteria > Bacillota > Clostridia > Lachnospirales > Lachnospiraceae > Brotaphodocola. The sequence continues at coordinate 60,594 of CANDBT010000020.1, forward strand.
AGTAAGCGCACACGAATTCATAACGTGCCTTCCGTTCTATCTGGTCCGGGTGGCTGTTCCACCACTTATTGCGGCATTTATCGGAACAGAACTTCTTGGCTTTCCGTCCCGGATTCTGTTTTACCTCTGCCCCGCAGCATGGGCAGATACCCTTATCCCCATCCGCAGACGGCACTGCTGCTTTTATTTTCCCCGCACTCAGTCCCTTCCTCCGGCAGAATGATTTTACTGTGTTCTCTGAAATGCCAAGTTCCTGCGCAATCTTCATATATCCATAGCCAGCAGCCCTCATCTGCCGTATCCGGTCTTTTTGCCTGTCAGTCATAAAAACGCCTCCTCACTATACGGAGATTTGAACCGCAGTTCGGCGGGGTGTTTTCACAAAAAAAAAATAACGCCTGCAGGAATCCCAAAAGGAACTCCTGCAGGCGTAAAACCATTTATACCCTCTTTGCGTAATCCAGCGAAATCCATCCGTCTCTCTTTTCCTGGTAGGATTTCAGCAATCCCCACCTGGATGCGCCTTCGCCGTCTGCCTCCTCCACTATCGTGAAAGTGCCGGCTCCGGTATATTTCCCGGTCTTGCCGTGGTCAGTGCCAGGGCCTTTCCGGATGTTAAGGTTTGGGATGGATACCTGCACCAGATACGGCTTGAACGCTGCCGTACTGGAATACACTGCCTTCCCCGACTCATCAAACACGGAGCAGCCCGGATTCTCATCCGCACATTTCTTTGCGTTCTCCAGCGACTTGAACGCCCCTTTCTGCGAGGATGCGTCTGCCCAGGTCTTCCGGACGCGGTACCAGATTTCCGTTTCTATAGGAGCCGGGGAAGATGCCTCTCCTTCCGTTCCAAGGATGCCTTTCAGGATCGTGAGTATCTTCTCCCCATAGCCGGCGCCTGTCGCCCATCCCTTTCCGGCAGGGTTTTCCTTCTGCCCAAGCCACTCCACATATTCCGCACAGCCCCTTGTGACATATTTGAACCGCGGGTCAATGCAGGTGTTCTTGAGTGCGTCCGTGGAAGCATAGGCTTTCAAGTGCTGCACCTGCGCCCGGATGCCGAGCTGCGGCGTGTCAAAGGAATTCCCCTTTACACCGTTAGAAGTCACGCCCATGCCGCAGAAGTTGTTCTGTGAAAGCGTGACCGCAGAGCCGGAAAAGGTGAAGTTCCCGGTCTCAAGGCAGGACTGCGCAAAGGCAATGTCGCCACGGACTCCTTCTGCTTTTCCTTCCGAAAGGTACAGCGGAACCATGTCGAGGACGGACTGCGCCACGGACGGGTTCTTCGCTTTCAGATATGCTTTCATCTGCTCCGCCGTTGCCGTGGCATTCCCCATGATCTTGGTGTATCTGTCTGTGCCAGAAGCAGTGCCGCCCATTGCCGCTTTGACCGCCTTGCGGAATCCGTCCATCGTGTACCCCATCCCAAGCTGCGCCCACAAATGCTCCGGGTCGCCGTGGTTGCTGGCAATGCCCCTCGCACAGCCTTCCTTGTGGCTGATGATGACACCGTCCGCAAGCGGGTCAAGGCTGTACTTTTCACAGAGCATGGCGAACAGCTCCACCGCCGTCTCATAAGTCCTTTTCGCCACCGCCTTTGCCGCAGCCGTGTCGGAGCAGGTGAAATTGCTGCCCGATGTGTACTTGATACACGCCGGTTCGCACATTTCCACCCCGATATGGGTATTGTTGCCGCTGCCCTTGCTGCCGGAGCCGCAGTGCCACCCCCTGTGATTCCACGGTAATGTCTGGTAAGCCGTGCCATCGTTCCCGTCAATGAATCCGTGGACGCAGGATGTGTCATGCGCAGGGCTGTTCCATGAGTTGATGAATACGGACGCCTTCGGCTGCGGGCAGCCCACGGAATGGAGCATCAGCCCCTTTACCGTGATCTTCCTCCCTGCCGTGTAGCAGGGGTTTTTCGTCAGAATGCTTTCTACCAGTTTCATTTACTCGTCCCCCTTTTCTGCTTTGTCATGGAGCTGTGCCAGGATATCCTTCAGCTTCTCCGGGATGGGCAGCCCCAGGTGTCCGGCGTTCTCCAGGAGGCTCACGCCCTCGTTGGAGATATAGAAAAAGATGACCGCCGTCCGCAAAACGCTGCCTGTGCCGATGACCTGCACATCGAGGATGTTGGCAATCCCCACGAGCAGGAAGATCAGCACCTTCTTGGCAATGCCCCGGAACCCTACCTCGCTGGACAGCTTCTTATCCGCCGCGGCGCACATCACGCCAGTGATATAGTCCACCACGACAAAAGCGACCAGCGCATACAGCAGGCCGTCACAGCCGCCGAGGAAGTAACCGAGCCATCCCCCGACACCCGCAAAAATGAGTTGAATTGTGTTCCAGAATTCCTTCATAGTGAAACCCTCCTTAAAAAGATTTTTTGTATGATAAAAGGCCGCCCGCCAATCGGCGGACAGCCCTGTATCCATGGAAATATTAAATTTGTTTCGGCAGCCACTCCCAAATCCTCATGTCCTCCTGCCCAAGCGACCACATACACATCCCCCGCAGCTTCCAGCGGTACGCCGCCTGGTTCGCCCAATAGACGAGGGAGTCCACGTCCTGGTAATAGAGGATGGAGAAGCCGTCCGCATCCCCAAGAAACAGCCGGGAAATCCAGATATTGATATCCCTCGGAGTGACCTCAGCCGTGTAGTTGTTCCCGCAGGATATCTCCATCAAATCTGAATGGAAAAAATCATAATCCATCGAAATGTCCTCGCTGCGGGTGGCGCTCTCCTCCACATCGGCAGTCAGCGTGAACACCTGGAATTCTTCATCCCACGCCACATTGCTCCTGCTGATCCGTCCGAAGGATTTAAAACTTCCGTCCGGCATCCGCACATCGAACCGCTCGTAAGGCTCATATGTCCATGAGTCCCCAAGTCTCATCAGTTCACAGACGGTACGGTTATCGGAGCGGTATCCTGCATACCCGCCACTGAATCCGGATATGGAGGCCGTGAAACGCAGCGCATAAGATGCGCCGGAATACACCCGCACCCTGTTTCCACGGATGCGCATCTCCACCGTGTACATGGCGGGATTCCCTCTGAGGTCTGCATTCGCCGTCCGGCTGATCGTCTGGCTGTAACTGCCAAGAAGGGTGGAACCCTTGTAAAGCTCCACCCTCTGTGTGTCATAATTTAAGCAGCAGAAAACATCCCCGCAGAACACCCCCGCCTTCCCGCTGCCGCCTGCCGGGAAGGCCAGCCTTGCCCGCAGATGGATATCGGAAAAGCCGCTGTACTTCCATGCAAGCTGCCCGCTCCCCTCAAGCTGGGAGTACGGCCGGTTCTCATAGCCCTCCCGCCACACCTCCCACTTGCCGGAGAGCGTCGTCCAGTAACTCTCCGGCAGAGGGTTCTCATCCCGGAAGTCCTCGTACCAGATGAGCGCCGAGTCCGGCTTCCTGCGGAGCATCTCCAGCGTCAGCTTGAAGCCCCTGTCCGGCTGTGCCATGTTCCCGTCCACATCTTTGAATTTCCGCGGCGCAAGCGTGTAGGTGGCGGAGCCGGTGCTCGGTTCTTCCGAAAAAGCAGAGCAGACACGGAAACCGTAAAACTGCACGCCCTTCACATCCACCGAAACTGTGATTGTATGCGTACCTGCAGAGAGGGAAATCCCCTCTGCCAGCGCCGACCAGAAGGTGGTCCTCCAGTATGGCCACCACAGGCGGCTCTCCGTGAAATGCTTCCGACTTCCGTCAATGGAAATGTATATCCCATTTTTATCCCAAAAGGGAAAGCACAAGCGCACCGCCACATCATAAGTTCCTGCTGTGGATACAGAAAAACGGTAAACAGCGGAGCCGTTATCCCCCATCGTCACCATGCCCTCCGAAACAGACACGATGCCGGAATAACTGTCCGGGTTCCCGCCGTTACGGTCGACCACAATGCCGTCAAATTCCGTCTTCTGCTCTTTGCCGTAGGCGGTAAGGTAATGCCTGCGGTTGTATGTGCCGGAAAGCAGCGGGTAATCATAGGAAACCGCATCCCGCCCCTCCATGTAGTCGTACACATGGGGGAGCGCCCACGGCACCTTGTCGTAGTCATCCCAATAGGCCACGATGGGGATGAACGGCTGCGGCGGCTTGTCGTCCGTGAAATTGTATCCTCCCGTCATCCATAGCTGCGCAGCATAGTAGGTGTTGGAAGTCCCCCGGTAGGTGACTCCCATGTTCTTTGGCGTATCGTGTATCCGCCAGTTCCACCCGTAGGCAGGCATCCCCAAAAACACTTTATCCGGATTCATCACTTTTACGGCGTAATTATAGATGCCCTCCAGCCAGGAACGCGGGGAGACCGGCCCCGGTGCGCTGCCCGCCCATGCCATGCCGTAGCTCATGATGGATGCTGTATCGCAGTATGCGTTCAAGTCGCCGTAGACGCACCAGTTCTCCCCGCCGACAGAGCCGTTAATGCTGTCCATCCCCGGCAGGCAGATATTCATCAGCTTTGCGGGATTGTAGGATTTCACCGTATTGTAAATATTTCGGAACATGGCGGTTGACTTCGCCGCCGTAGAATAATCGTCCCCTTTTTCCAGGTCGATGTCCACGCCGTCACACCATGGATACTTTTCCATGATCCGCACAAGCTCCGAAAGGAACATATCCTGCGCCCCGTTTGTGTTCTCCCGCAGTGCTTTGAAGATGCTGTTCGTGCCGTCATTGGCGACCGTCAGCAGCCATTTGATGTGCGGCCACTTTCGTATATACGTCCGCATGGTGGAGCCTTCCGCAATGGAAACGCCGCTCTCATAAATTTCCCCGGTTGCCCTGACCTTGAAAGAAAACAGCCCTATCTGGCTGATGCGGTCGCCGTAATCCCGGAGCGCCTGGTACATCCTTGTATTGCCCATGAACGTCCATACCATGATCTGCTTTCCTTTGAGTGTGTCCATCAGAATGTCCCGCCCCCTTCCTGCATCTCCTGCATTGTAAATAATAATCTCGCCGTTTTGCCGCTTTCCAGCGCCACCTTATGTTTGGAATCCCATGCGGCGCTGTACTGGTAGAATCCCTCTTTCTTAAATGCTGCGCCGTTCCGTGTACACTCCCTGCTTTCAGCAAGCAGCGCAATATCATCCTCTGCTTTCATGGCATCGGGAAAAGACACCCTCTGGCCGCCCACGCCCTGGGCAAGCCGCACCGTCCCCGCCGCCATGTCCGATTTTGGGTAGATGTGGATGTCTAATGGAGCGGATGTTTTCCCCATGTTGAAAAGGACCACCGTCTCCTCCGAGCGCACCACGCCATTGAACCATACGGGAGGCTTAATCCCACCGTTCTCCCGGCATTTCTGCAGGCAGACCTCCGTGTGCGGAGCATAACCGCTTAACGCAGAGCCTTCCTGCAGTTGGAGGTCGGTAAACCAGATACGCCCGGAGCAGTCGGCAATGGTGGGGATCACCGTCACGCTCACGATGCGCATATCCTTTTTCTTATTGACTACTTCCGCAAGCCTTACAAATTCAGCCATCCAGTGTCCACCTCAGTTCCGAGGGATGCCCCACCCATCCCATTGCCACCGGCCCGCCCTGCAGGAGGAGGTCCGTGATGTAGAATTCGCCCGTGCAGTCTGTGATGCAGACGCGGACGGTGACGGATTTCAGCCTTCCGGATGAGAAGTTTTCCGGGGTAATCTTTGCAATTGTCCGTGAAAAATATGCCACACAAACCCCTCCCATCAATACAAATCGATAAACCTTGATTCCGTGCTGCCGTCCTCGTATTCCAGCACAATCTCAATACCAACCTGCGAATTCCCGCTCAGTTTCTTAAGGTTCTCGGACGCAATCTGCGCCGAGATAGTATAGCTGTCACGGTTGGCAGGGTACACCGTCTGCGACAGGCTTTTGGTCATGCCCGCCACTCCCTCCGCCTTAAAAGAAGCCGTGCCGCTTGCCCCGTTTTCCCCGTCCGCCTCAAAGCCGGAGGACACCCAATACGCAAGCCCATCATCGGCACGGGAATTGCGGAGCAGATTGAACGGCACAAGTTCTGCGATGTCCTCGCTGGACACCACGCTGACGCCCTCCAGGGAATCGGCGGCATTGTCCCACTTGCTCGTGGAGCTGCCCAGGTTCTTCAGCACCGTGGAAAGCTCCAGCACCGTGTTCCATGGCTCCTGCAGGTTGTATTCCCTCCGCACGATCCTCGTGGTGACCGAAAGCCCCAGGTCCTTATCCTCCACCCGCACATAATCCCCAAGCTCCCACGCCTCATGCTCATACCCGGTCAGGACGGATAAATCCATGGCGTTCAGCACATAGGAGACGGTCGGCCTGCAGTAATCCGCAAGGCGCATCCTCGTAAACTCCAGCATCTGGTAGGGGTTCGTGAATGCGGAACAGTCCAGGGAAGATACACGCACCTCCTTGGAATAAGTGAAATCCTCCACATAGGGCTTCCCGCCGTTGATGCTGGCAAAGGTCATTCCATCCGCACCGACGGCATACAGCCTCGTGACAAGCCCTGTGGTGTCCACCGTCCGCTCAATGTCCTTCATGTTCTTCCCGTACATGAACAGCGCGCCGCTGTCCTTCCCGTTTAAGGTAAGCAGATGCACCAGCCGGTTCGGGCAGTCAAAGACTAAATCCCCTCCATGTAAATCCGCCACGTTGCGGAGGATGGAGAGCGCATTTTTCTCCGTAGAGGTCCATGTGCGCTTGGTCGTAACCGTGACCGTGCCGACCTTCCATTCCGTGCCGGAAAGGGCATAGGCCATGGCCGCATCCGCCGTCTCCGCGTCAAAGGCTTTCTCTTCCTTCCGGACGGAATAGGCAAGGTTGTAAAACTCCGCCTCGGCGTACACCTCCGTCACAGCGTTGCCGGAGGCATCCTTGCTGTCCGTGACCGTGCGGATGATGTATATGTCATCCACAATCTGGATTTTCTTCTCGTTATCGATATACTTCCGCTTGGCGTCGGCAAAGGGGATAGAGAAGGAAAGCGTATCCTCCCCGTTGACCTCGCCCGTCACGATGATATTATAGGCGTTTTCCAGCACCGCCTCCCATGCGCCGTTTGAGTCCAGCACCACCGGGCGGGCATAGCCGATTTTCTCGTAGGGGGACTTCGGTATGTCATAAATCTGGATGTCCGTCAGTTTCGGCGTCCTTGCCGTGTCATTTGTAGTGAGAGTCACCCGGAAACGGATGTATGTGCGGGCAGGGGACGGCATCTTCCCGTCCGCGCCCACCGCCGCCCAATCGCTCCAGCTAATGAGGTCATTGCTCGTGGAGGTCTCCACAAGGGGAATGTCCGTCACGCCGGGGATGCACTCACTGGAAACGGACACCTTGCCCGCGCCAGAAATGCCATACTCTACGGCACGGGTATAAAGCACGCCGCTTTCCGGGTACGCGCCATTACTTCCTTTTCGCAGCGTCACACACCCCGGCTCTGCCAGGGCATCCACCGGCCCCGCAATATCGCCTCCGTTGGCAAAGGCCGTGGCACGGAAATAATCCGCCAAATCCTCTGCCGTAAGCTGCGAATCGCAGTCTAAAAACCAGTCGTCAAAGCCGCCCGCAAACCAGTAGGAGCCGGCGTGCATCCCCATGATGAGGTCTGCCGTGCAGGAGCGGTTCAGCTCCCCGGTAAAGGGGAGCGCCGCAGAAACCCACACCGCCCCGCTTTCCCGGTCTCCTATGACATACCACGCCTTCTTATTCCCCGGCTCTATCACGCAGGCAATGAAATACCACCCGTTGTTCACAAAGGAAAAAGGCGGCGTCACCGACTCATCCAGTATCAGGGAGCCTGCGGAATTATACAGCATGATCCTCGGCTTTCCCCGGATGAGGGAAAGGTAGAAAATCGGCTGCCCCGGCCCCTGCCTGGTGTTAAAAATCGGGCAGTAGGTATTTCCGATGGAATAGGTGGTAGGGTTCATCCAGCCGCCCACAATGATCCGTTCCCCAAGGCTCTGGAAAACGGAGCCGTCATTCGTCACTTTCAGATAGGTTTTCTCCGAAGTGGGGTTCGTGATGTTCATGCGGAAATGCCGCCCCTTCTGCCCGCCCCGGAAGCCGGCGCTCGTTCCCGACCAGCCGGAAACAAACATCTTCCTGCCTTTCCCGGAGGAATCGATAAGCTCTGTGTCCGCATCCGGGGCATTCTCATTGAAGCGCCATAGTCCGTCCTTTGCATATTCCATCGGGAACTCCCCCGTAAAATCCGTCTGTGCTTTTAAGACTGCCTGTAAGCCCATAAAAAAAATCACCTCCACCGGCTCTTTGCCTGTATTTCAAGTTCCGTAAATGCGGCGTTCGATGCCGCCACCTCCACCGTGTTCAGCCCCGCCCCAAGCGTGGGGAAGTTCAGCTCGCCGATATACGGCAGGGCGTTGCGGAGCGTGTTCCCCTCCGCGTCCTCCACCCATGCCGTCATTTTCGCCGTATCAATTACCAGCGTTTCCCCTTCCGAAAGCGTGGCGTTTGCTATTTTCAGCTCCGCCCCGTTTGTAGAAATGCTGATATGCCTTCCCGCCCCGGATGCCAGGACGCCTTTCAGCCGGTACACGGGATTGGAGTATAAGTTTCCAAGCCTCCGCCTCACCGTGTGGTTTCCTGCTTCCGTGATGGTAAAGACCTCATCCTCCGCAGCGTAGCCGAAGGGGTCAGGGCAGAAAAAAGCGAGGTCGAAGGTCGCCGCAAGCCGCACCACCCGCTCAAAGGTTACGCCCTCCTGAAGCCTTGCGTAATACACCCGCCCCGGTTCCGTGTCAAGCATAAGCGCACATACGCCTTTGTCCGGACTCAGCCAGCTTACGATTTCATCCTTGCACTCAAGCAGCTCCGCCGCCGTCCGCTTTGGAGGGATGAAGCAGGATATCTCTATCACCCGCTCGGAAAGGGACGCGCCCAGGTCAATGAGGCCGTCCCTGCCCGCCATGGAAATGGTGCGGTTTTTCAGTTCCGGCACCCGGTTCTCCGTGGCCATGCGGCTTGCAATCCCCATGCTTTTTGATGTGACGCCGTCAAAAGAAAATCCCATCCATGCATCCCTCCTTTACGAATACCCGTTTGCCCGCCGCCCCTGCTGGAGCTGCCGGTAAAGCTGCTGTGAAATTTTGCGGATGTCCTCCTCGCTCCTCACGTTCATTTCCTTCACCTCGATCAGCGGGCCGTTTATGGAGCTTCCCTGCGGGGAGCCTCCAGTTCCATCTCCGGATACAGAAATCTCCTGCACGGTTGCGGAAGGGTTCAGGATCATGTCTGCCGCCACGCCGTCCATTGCTTTTGCCACCATGCTCTTGCTGTCCTCGATGCCCTTTGCCAGCCCCTTCATGAAGTCCGGCATCCAGCTCTCGTAATCAGTCAGCGGCCCTTCGTCCGGCACGGAGAAGTGCAGGAAAGATTTTATTTTATTCGCCACGCTACTCACGGCATCGCCCACAGCGCCGATACAGCTCTTAATGCCGTTCACGATGCCCATGATCATGTCCTTGCCCCACTGCAGGGCTTTGGACGGAAGGCTCGTGATGAAGGAAATCGCCTGGTTAAAGCCGTTCTTTATCACAGACACAATATTGCCCATGGTTCCGCTGATGGAGGACTTGATGTTATTGAACACCGTGGAAACTGTATTTTTTATGCCGTTAACCACAGTGCTGACCGTGTTCTTTATCCCGTTCCAAACGGTAGAAATTACATTTTTTATAGCATTTACCACACTTGTGACCGCGGACTTGATTGCATTCCATACTGTGGTAATTACCGTCTTTATCGCATTCAGGACTGTAGTGACTGTATTTTTGATGGCGTTCCATGCCGTGGTGATAAAGGTCTGGATTGCCGTCACCACCGTGGTGACCACGGTTTTGATTCCATTCCATACGGTCGTAAATACCGTCTTTATCGCATTTAAGACCGTTGTGATGATGGTCTTGTAAATATTGAAATAGGTGGTGATGATGGTCTTTATCACTTCCACCACAGTGCTGAATATCGTTTTTATCCCTTCCCACAGCCCGGAAAAGAAATCCTTTATCCCGTTCCAAACTGCCTGCGCCGTGGACGAGATGGCCTCCCATGCTGCCGAAAAGAAGTTCTTGATTGCCTCCCATACGGCAATGGCGACCTCCTTCACATTCTCCCAGAGGTTGATCCAGAACTGCCGGAAATCCTCATTTGTGTTCCACAGATAAATAAATGCCGCCACCAGTGCCGTAATCGCTGCGATAATGAGGAATATGGGATTGGCAAGCATGGTGGTGTTTAAGGCGGCGAAAGCGGTCTTTACCGTATTGATGACTCCTGCCACCTTCGGCACTATGGTCATAATCGTGCCGACCGCAGACACCACTTTCCCGATGACAATCAGCACCGGCCCAAGAGCCGCCGCAAGGAGCGCGATGGTAGTCACCACTTTCTTCGTCCCCTCGTCCATGCCGTTCAGCCAGTCCACGAACTTCTGCACCCATCCGACAATCATTTTGATGGCGGGCAGCAGAAGCTCCCCAAAAGAAATAGCCAGCCCTTCCAAGGCTGACTTTAAAATCGTGATCTGCCCCTGCAGGTTGTCAAGCTGTGTGTCCGCCATCTGCTGCGCCGCACCGCCGCTGTCAATGATGGACTGCTGCAGGTCATCCCATGTGCTTCCCGTGTTGGCAAGCAGGGCATTCACGGAGGACAGGTCGGTCTTGTTGAAAATCTGCCCGATGATGTTGGACTTCTCCGCCGCCGTCATGCCGTCCATGCTCGTGTTCAGGTCTCCAAGGATGTCATTGAGGGAGCGCATATTCCCCTCGGAATCGTAAACATCCAGACCAAGCTGCTCCATGCAGGCGGCCGCCTTGTCGGTGGGATTCTGCAGGGAGAGGATGACGTTACGCAGATGTGTGCCGCCCTCCGCACCCTTGATGCCGTTGTTGGCGAGGATGCCAAGTGCCGTGTTCAGCTCCGCCGTGCCGCCCTTCACGGTCTTTGCAGTTGCGCCGATGGTAAGAATTCCCTCGCCGAGCTGCGCCACAGAGGTGTTGGTGGTGGAGGCGGTCTTCGCCATCTGGTCCACCATCGTCCCTGCCTCATCCACGCCCATGCCCAGGGCGGACATGGCATCCGTCACCATGTCCGATGCCGCCGCAAGGTCAATGCCGCCGGCCGCCGCAAGGTTTAAGACGGTAGGGAGCGTGTCGCACATCTGCTGCGTGTCGTACCCGGCAAGGGCAAGGTAGTTCAAAGCCTCCGCGCACTCCGAAGCGGAGAAGGCCGTCTCGCTGCCCATCTTCTTTGCCAGTGCGGAAAGCGTATCCATTGTATTGACACTCTCGCCGTTGACCGTGGACATGGCATCCTTCGTGATGCCCATGGTCGCCTGCACCTGCGACATAGACGACTCAAAATTTGCCGCCGTGCTGACTGCCGCCGTCCCCAAAGCCGTAACGCCCGCCGTGACAGGGAGCAGCTTCTGACCGGCAGAGGAAATGTTATCCCCGACAGTCTTCAGCTTTTCCCCCGTGGCGGCGATTTTCTGCAATGCCACAGCGGACTGCCCTGCCTGCCGCTCCAGGTCACGCAGATTGTTTTCCGTTTCGATGATCTCCCTCTGGAGGGCATCGTACTGGTCCTGCGTGATCTCCCCATTGGCAAGAGCCGTGTTTGCCTGCTCTGCGGCGGTCTTTAGGGTTTCCAGCTTTTCCTTCGTCCCCGCCACTGCCTCGCCTAAAAGCCTGTGCTTCTGCGCCAGCAGCTCCGTGTTGCCGGGGTCTAATTTTAAGAGTTTCTCCACATCACGGAGCTGCGACTGCGTATCCCGGATGGAGGAATTGACTCCCTTTAATGCGGTCTGTAACTTGGTTGTATCCCCGCCGATCTCAACAGTGATACCCTTGATTCTGTTCGCCACGGCGGACACCCCTTCCTGTTAAAATGCAGAAATAAACCCAGGGGGACGCCGCCTAAAAGCGGTCGAAATCCTCCTGGGTAGCGATTTCCTTATAGCCCTTGTATTCGTCGTTCCTGCTCTCCGCGAACATATCATTGACCATGCCGATGGTTAGAAGGTCAAGGTCACGGATGGAAAGCCCAAGCTGCACACAGCGGAGCAGGAACAGCGGCGTTGTCATTTCCCGGTCAGTCGGGCGAAGTTTTTTTTAGACTGGACATCCGTCTGCACGTTCAGCCCCCAAAGCTGTATCAGCTTGGGCAGCACCTGATAGATGGAGAAGGTGTTGAATTCATCCAGCCACTCCTCCGGGCTGTCCGGGATATCCGGGTCTGCGTGTTTCGCCATTACATAGGCGATATTCTCAAACATCTCCAAAGAGAATAAATCCAGATTGGAACTCTCCTCGTCCCCGTCACCGATGGATTTCTCAAGGCTCCTTAAATCCTTATAGATGTCCCGGTGGAATTTCATCCGGTAAATGCGCGGTATGGCTGCGGATGCCCTGAAAGGCACCTGCTTCCCGTCAATCTCGATATTCTGCTTCATGCTCATAGGTTATCCCTCCCCTTCCGTATCAACAGTGCCGCCGGTATCTGTATCTGTATTCCCGCCCGCTGCCGCATCCGGCAGGTACACGCTCTTGTACCAGTTCTGGTAAACTTCATCCGTGGTGGCGTCCCCGGTCTTCGCCTTCACATAGCCGCTCGCCAGGGGCGCAGCCGTGATGGACAGCGTCTCGGTCTGCACCTCGATCTCCTCCTCGTTGGTCTGGGACTCAATGGTCGGACGCGCTGCCGAGCAGTTGTACAGCACATGGCGGATTTTCCGCACATCGCCGTCAAACTCGAACAGCAGGGCGAAGTTCTCCGTCTCCGCGTTGGCGTTCTCTAAAAGCACTTTATTCTCATCCAGCGACTCCTTCAGCACGTCGGTGCGGAAGCTCTCCGGCACCATGGCAAGCTCCAGGTCGCCCTCGTAGCCCATGTTGTTGCTGACCGTGTAATAAGCGTACCCGTCCGCATAGAAATTGCTCGGCTCGCCGTTGGGGTCCAGGGAAAGGGAAACGGCGCCGGGCATCGCAACGGGCGTGCCAAAGGACACCGCCCCGTCCGTCCCCAGCGTCAGCAGCGCGTAATGCACGTTGCAGATGTTGAATTTCACTTTATTCTTCTTCGGCATCGTAAACCACCTCCATGTCAAACTGGTAGAGGACCTCGTACAGCTTCTCGCTGGCAATCCAGACCTCCGACTTGTTGTAGAAGATGCGCCGCTTATCCAGCGCGTCCTCCAGTTTCTTTTCCACCGACGGGTCCTTGGTGTCGGTGTATAATTCTATCTTCACGCCGCTTGCCTTGAAGTACACCATGCCGTCAGCGGCGAAATTGTCGCTCTGCGGCAGGAGGTAGCAGACAAACGGCGGCTCCGGCGATTCGCCCTCCGCAAAATGGTCATAGGCGAAGGGGATGCCGGTTTCCTTTAAAAGCGCCAGTAATGTTTTCACAATTTATCCCTCCAATGCTTTCTGTATCTCTTTTTCAAGCTGCTCTATGCCGGCCTGCTCCGCCGCCGCGATATGCGGCTTTGCCGGGACGCGCCCGCCGCCCCGCTTGGCGTGGCCGTGTTCCAGAAGGTGCGAAAGCTGGTAGCGGTTCCTGGAATGCACCGTCACTTCCAGCGAATTGGATGTTTCCTTCGTGGTCTTCACCGCCCATGACTTTGCATACTTCCCGGTGTCCTTGGGTGCGTTGGTTTCAATGTCCCTGCGTACCGCTGTCCCGGCTTTCTTCACCGCCTTTTTCACATCCTCCGTGGCAAGGTCCGCATATTCCGTCAGCCCCTTCATGATCTCCTCCGCCATCCGGTCAATAGATACGCCGCTCGCCATCCTCACCGCCTCGCTTTCCTGCACTTGAATTTAATGCATTTCTTTTTATAATTCATGTGGTCGATGGCGAGGATGTCGTACAGCTCCCCGCCAAAAACCACCCGGTACCCCGTGGAATCAACCGCGGACGCTTTCCTGCACCAGCGGACAGTAAACGAAACCTCCGATTCATCCGCCACGGTTCCGGCCACATCTGTCTCACTGGTCTGCTTCCCGGCCTCACCGCTTACTGTAGCATGGCAGGAATAATAATCTGCCCATGTGTTTTTGTGGTTGCCGATGCTGTCCACCTCCACGGCATTCTTCTGAAAGGTGATGCGGACATTCAAAAGGGAAACCTCCATCAGAACGCCTCCTTCCGGCTGCCGGAAAGAAGCGCACGGAGCGTCAGCATCATGGCATGGTGGTCGGCATCCTCCCGGTGTTCATACAGATAGGCGGCCGTATACTGTACTGCTATCTCTGCATTTTCCACTGCGTAAAATTCCTGCGTGTCATCCATCCTCGCCACATCCATGCAGATTTTTTCCGATGCCCTGACCATGCTTTCAATCAGGGCATCATCATCGTCATAATCCACACGGAGGTAGTTCTTCATTTCTTCCAGCGTCACCGCCATGCCTGCAGCACCCCCTTTCATTAACCTGCGGATGCGGCCTTCTGCACCAGCACCTTCACTGCCTCCGCAAGGATCATCTTCCCGTCCACACGCTGTGAAGCGAGGAATCCCACCTGCCCGGTGGCTGCAAACAGCTCATTCAGGCGCTTGAAGCTGCGCCCCTGCCTGTCAGCAATCCAATAGTAGCTGAAATCACCGAAAGCGATGGTCTTCGCTCCCGCGGCAATGGCCGGCATATATGCAGAAGTCTTGATGGGGCGGCCTAAGATCATGTCCGGAGCCCCGGCTGTCAGGGACGGCTGCCACAGGTACTGCCCGTTATTGTCCTTCAGCTTGCGGATGGCCTTGATGGTGGAATCGTTCAGCACCCACACGGATTTCTTGCGGTACGGCGATTTCAGCGAATAATACAGATCCATCAGCTCATCCGCCGTCACTGCCGTGGCAGATGCCGCGGTCACGCCCGTTTCCGCGCCGCCAGTGGCCGCAAGCACCCCTAACGGCTTGCCCTTGCCGTCCCCCGTGAAGAACGCCTCCTCTTCCTTCGCCCCGATGCGGCGGGCAAACTCGCGGGAGATATAGGACTGCAGGTCAAACACGCTGTCGTTTAACAGCTCCTCGGAAACCTTAATCATGGTGCCCAGCTTGTAAGCCCCGATGGAAACCTGCCCGAAGGAATCGTCGCTCTCCGGGTATGCGCCCTCCTCGTCAATCCATGACGCCGTACCCTTGGAAGCCACCACGGGAATCTTGCGGTCCCCGCTGGAGGTCTTGATGACCTTCGCCATCTGCCGGAAGATGTTCTCCTCCTCCAGTGCTTCCACCAATGTGCGCTCGTATTCATCCGGTACCAGATAGCCGCCCTCGGAGTCCGTGCCGACCTGCAGGGCATTGGTGACTGCGGGCATCGGTGCCTTGGAGCGCATGGCGTTCCAGAAGTTCTTCCGGTAATCGTCGGAGGCGCGCCCGGTCTTATCCTCCCCATCGTCCGCATCTGCCCTGCCGCCCGGCTTCCCTGTAAGGGGCCTGTTCACCGGGCGGTTCAGTTCCGCATCCAGGGCCTCCTGCCGCTCCAGCCTTGCGATCTCTTTCCCAAGGTCTGTGATCTCCTGCTCCATCTTCGTGTATGCGGCGTCATCCTCTGCGGAAAGGACTCCGTTTTCCTTCCTGTGGGAATCTAAGAATGCCTTTGCCGCCTCCCATGCTTTTGCGCGCTTCTCGCGCAGTTCAAGAATCGTCATAATGAAATCCTCCTTCTTATCGTTTCAATAAATTAAGCCGCTCCATGAGTGCGTCCACGGAACGGCCGGTTTCTGCATCCGGCGCAGGGATTTCTGCCTGCGCCTGGATATCTGCTTTCGGTTTTTCCCCGCCATATTTGGCGGCCAGTTTATTCAAAAGGGCGTTGTTTGCCGCCCTGCGGGAAAACAGCATGGAGCTTGAAGCCGGAGGGAATTTCTTTTCATCTTCCTCATCCTCTTCGGAACTGTCCCCTTCGCCCTCCTCCGGCTCCTTTTCCGGCTCCGCCTTTGCCCGCGCCATGATCTCATCCGCAAAGCCAAGCTCTACTGCCTTATTTGCATCCATCCACGTTTCCGCATCCATCAGATGCGACAGCTTCGGGCGGGAAAGCCCCGTCTTTAACACATAAGCATTGATGATGGACTCCTTCACTTCGGCAAGCATATCAATGGCCTTCTGCATCTCGGCATGGTCGCCCCAGGCGATGGTGGCGGGATTGTGAATCATAAGCATGGATACCGGGGACACCAGGACGGTGTCGCCTGCCATGGCAATGACGGATGCCGCCGAAGCAGCGATGCCATCAATCTTTACGGTTACCTTGCCTTTGTAGTTGGAGAGCATATTGTAAATCTGTGCCGCCGCCACGCAGTCGCCGCCCGGCGAATTGATCCACACGGTAATATCACCGCTCCCGGCATTCAGCTCATCCTTGAAAAGCTGCGGCGTGACGTCATCATCAAACCAGCTTTCCTCTGCGATGGTGCCGTTCAGAAACAGAGTCCTCTCCTCCGGAGCCGTCCCCGCCTCCGCCTGATTCCTCCACTTCCAGAACTTCTTCGTTTTCATTGGATTCCTCCTCTCTGTCCTTTTTGCCGAACAGACCGGCATCGGACAATTTTGTCATGTTCCCGTTTATCAAATACAAATCACCTCCCAATTCCTCCGGGATACGGTCAAGGTTCTCCAGCTCCCGGATGTCATTTGCGGACATCCACCCGTTCTGCCGCCCCACGGCGTACCCGTTCATGCGGCTCTGGTAATCCCCGCGGAGCAGGCCGTCCACATTGAACTTCATGAAATACTGCTTCTTTTCCTCTGGGGTCAGCAAAGACCGCGCCATGGACTGCTCCCATCTTGACACCCATGGGTCAAGTGTATATTTCACGAACTCAAGGCTCTGCTGCTCGATGTTGGAGAAGCTGCTCTTTTCCAGATCGCCCACCATGTGCGGAGGCACACGGAAAATCCTCGCAATCTCATTGATCTGGAATTTCCTCGTTTCCAAAAACTGCGCCTGTTCCGGGGAAATGGAAATAGGCGTATACTTCATGCCCTCCTCTAAAACTGCCACCTTGTTTGCGTTGTGGCTGCCGCCGAAGGTGGACTGCCAGCTCTCCCTTACCCTTGAAGGGTCTTTCAGCGTCCCCGGATGCTCCAGCACGCCGCTCGGCTGTGCGCCGTTGGCGAAGAACTTCGCCCCGTATTCCTCGCAGGCAATCGCCATGCCGATGGCGTTCTTTGCCATGGCGATGGGGGAATAGCCAACCAGACCGTCAAAGCCGAGTCCGGGGATATGCAGCACCTCCGACGGCGGCAGGATGACCGTGCTGCCCTTCACGGTCGGCGCGTCATCCATGCTCACCGTGTATTCATAATAGAGCTGCCCTTTGCTGTCACGCTCCACGCCCATCCGGTCCGGCATCAGCGGGTACAGCCCCAAGACCTCCCCCTTGCCGTTGCGGATGATCTGTGCGTAGGCATTGCCCCAAAGGAGCAGGTGCGTCATCAGCGTTTCCCGGAACACGAAGGAAGTCATCTCCGGGTTTGGCTCATCATGGAGTAAAAAATACAGCGGGTGTTCCGCCGCTTTCTCCTTCCCGCCGTTATCCGTATAGCGGTACATATGCAGCGGCAGCCCCGCCACCGCCTCGGACAGAATCCGGACGCAGGAATACACTGCCGTCATCTGCATGGAAGAACGCTCATTGACACGTTTCCCGCTCGTGCTGCCGCCCATGAAAAAGCTGTAGGCGCTGCCGGAAGTCCTGTTCTGTGGTGCGTCCCTCGCCCTGAACAATCCACTGAATAATCCCATAGGAACCACGCTCCCTTCCAAAAGACAGACAGCAGAAAGGCACCGCCAAAGCGATGCCTTTCTGCTGCCCGTGTTATGTGTTTTTTATTTATTATCTTCCCTGATCTGCTTTATCAGCCTGTCAAGGCTCACCCCGTCCCGGAATCCTGCACGGTAGTAGTATTCGTTTTCCCGCGTGGCTTCCGAATTTGCCACATCCTCGCACAGCTCCATCATTTCCCGCTGCTCCGCGCTTAACTGCTCAAACAGCAGCTCGTGTGCCTGGTCTGCTTTTTCCGCTTCCGCCGCCTGCTCCTCCGTAAGGGGATATTCCTTTTTAAAGGCGTCATGGTGCATCCCCATCCGTTCCGAAATGATAAGCTCAAGTAAATCCTTCTCATCCATCTTTCCACCTCCTTCGCCAGACAGCATAAAGGAATATGTGGAAAATAGCCATATAAGGAACCGACAAAGATAATGTGTACAGACTGGTGAAAAATCAAAAAACAAGCAGCCCCCGGCTGTCATAGACGGAAGCCCCCGCATCATTCCCGCAGCGGATGGCACGGTCAAGCCCCATGATCGTGGCCACCGCACCGTCAATCTTCTCCGTGGATTTCTCCTTGTCCGCCTTGATGTTCCCCGCAGGGTCGGTGCGGATGAAGATGTTATCCATCATCCACCGGAGTACCGGATGCCCGCCGTGGGCAATGCTCTGCTCCAGCACCAGCTTCATCAGCTCCTTGGTGGGCGGGGACATATCCTTAAAGCCCTGCCCGAACGGAACCACCGTGAAGCCCATGCCCTCAAGGTTCTGCACCATCTGTACTGCGCCCCACCGGTCAAAGGCGATCTCCCGGATGTTGAACCGCTCACCGAGCCGTTCAATGTATTTCTCGATAAAGCCGTAATGCACCACGTTCCCCTCCGTGGTCATCAGCTTCCCCTGCCGCTCCCACACATCGTAGGGGACATGGTCGCGCCGCACACGCAGCTCCAGCGTTTCCTCCGGCACCCAGAAGTACGGCAGGATACAGTATTTATCCTCCTCATCCAGCGGCGGGAACACCAGCACGAACGCCGTGATGTCCGTGGTGGAGGACAAGTCCAGCCCGCCGTAGCAGACGCGCCCCTCCAGACCATCCTCCGAAACCGGGAAGGCGCAGGCGTCCCATTTATCCATGGGCATCCACCGCACCGCCTGTTTCACCCACTGGTTTAAGCGGAGCTGCCGGAAACTGTTCTCCTCCCCCGGATTCTGCTTTGCCGACTCGCAGGCGGCCTCCACCTTGTCAATCCCCACCGTGATATTCAAAGAGGGGTTCGCTTTCTTCCACACCTTCGGGTCCGTCCAGTCGTCCGCCTCATCCGCGCCGTAGATGACCGGGTAGAAGGTCGGGTCAATCTTCCTGCCCTCGATGATGTCCTTTGCCTTCTGGTGCGTTTCGTAGCAGATGGAATGGGTGTCCGTCCCCGCCGTGGTGATGAGGAAATACAGCGGCTGCATCCTGGCATCCCCGGAGCCCTTGGTCATGACATCGAACAGTTTCCGGTTCGGCTGCGTGTGCAGCTCGTCAAACACCACGCCGTGGATGTTGAAGCCGTGCTTGGAATACGCCTCCGCCGAAAGCACCTGGTAGAAGGAGTTGGTGGGCGTGTAGATGATCCGTTTCTGCGATGCGAGTATCTTCACCCGCTTGGAAAGGGCAGGGCACATCCGCACCATATCCGCCGCCACATCAAAAACGATAGTGGCCTGCTGCCGGTCGGCGGCGCACCCGTACACTTCCGCGCGTTCCTCCCCGTCCCCGCAGGTCAAAAGCAGCGCCACGGCCGCCGCAAGCTCCGACTTTCCCTGTTTCTTCGGAATCTCAACGTATGCCGTGTTGAACTGGCGGTAGCCATTGGGCTTCAGCGTTCCGAAAATATCCCGGATGATCTGCTCCTGCCAGTCGATCAGTTCAAAGGGCTTCCCCGCCCATGTCCCCTTGGTGTGGCAGAGGCTCTCGATGAACATCACGGCAAAATCGGCGGCATCCTTGTCATAGCGGCTGTCCTTCGCTTTGAATTTTGTCGGCTTATATTTTTTCAGTTTCCGCATTGCCATTCCGGTCACCTCCCCAAAGACGGCATCAAAAATGGCCTGCCAGCAGCAAGCCGTAATCTATCAGTACAAGACACAGAGCCTTGCGGCTCCGCTCTTGGAATGTCCAGTTTTAATTTCAGAAAAGTGCGTCAATCTTATCGTACTCGGCCTTAAGCCTCGTGTATTCCTGCGCTATGCACTGCCTCCTGAATCCGTTTTTGCAGGCTTTCCCCTCTTTCCAAAGGCGGTCAAGCTCCGCTTTCCGTTTCGTCAGTACCTCAATTCCGTTTCCTTTCTGTGCATCTCTCAAATCCCTTTCAAATCTTGTCATGCCTTTCTCCTCCGCTTTCTGTGTTTTCCCTTTCGGTAGTACACATATTCGCTCTTTCTGCGGATAATAGCAAGCGGATTTTGAACATATACTGTGCAAATATCTGCAGGAGAAATTGTGTAGTTTTCAATGGTTAGGGATGTGTTTCCCGTCCTCTATCCAGTCAACCAGGACGATGATCTCCCCTTCGGTTTCCATCCGTTCAAGCTCCGCCACATCGTCCATGTCCCAATTGACCGGGTACACCCCGCAGAATTCCACAATGCAGTCGATCTCGCCCGTCTCAATCCAGTCCCGGTTCAGGTTCCATGCGCCGCAGACCGTATCCACATGGCCGTGGCTGACATGGTTCTTATCAAGGATGCCCTCGATTTTCTTGATGGTTTCATCCTTGTAAAGGTCGGTGTCTTTCGGGACGGTGATGTAAAACATACATTTTGTTGCAGCCTCGCCCCGTTCCCTTCTTGCGTCAATCCACTCCTGGATGACCTCTGTCCTTTTTTCCATAGCTGTACGCTCCTTTGCCTTTATAATTTTCATCCCCTGCCGTAGCACCTGTGGATGGCTTCCAGAATCTGTTCCTGCTCCTTCCCGTCCACCCCGATGCTCTCCAGAGCCTCCCTGGTGCCGCAGTCCGGGCAGAGCGGCGTTCTGCCGTCCGCCCGCGAAACTGCCGGCCTCCCGTGGTAGGTCTGCCCGCATCGTGGGCAGACCGAAATCCTCGCAATATTATCTGTTTCTTTCATCGCTGTTTCCTCCTAAGTCCATATTCTCCTGCCGTGGGGCAAGCGCCTCCACCTTGCTGCGGAACATCCGGCCTGCGGATGCGCGGTAACGGCTGCCCCTGCTGTTCTGGAGCCAGAAATATTTCCCATCGAATCCCAGCACGGTGTAGTTGCCCGTGCAGCCGTTCTTCCGGTTGGTCACCATGAAGCAGGCGTCCCCGGTCTTCCACCCGCCCGGAAATTTCTCCCTGCTGTCGGCATACGCCCGTTCCAGAAATGCCTCGTCGAATCCGAAACTCTGGTAGCCCTGCCTGCAGGTCTCCATATAGAACCCGCTCGGAACCCCAAGCGGGCGGTCCTCATGCATGATGTAGACGAAAACCTTCCGCAGCCGCACCTTTCCGGTCTTAATCCCTTTAAGGGGCAGCTCCATCTCCTTTTTGTAGTAAAAGTGGGGGAAGCCCTCGTAGCGGTCAAGCGCCGCCTCATCCTCCTCCGTCACCGCCCATGCCGCCACGGGGACGCTTGCGCCCTCCTGTGGCTCGATGGTGAGGTAGGAGCCGGTCCTGCTGCCCTTGAACAGCAGACGGTAGCCCTCAATCACCGAAGTGCCGATAATCCTCGCCCCGGGGCAGCGCATCCGCATCTGCCGGATGTTTAAGTTTGAGCCGTAAGCAATGTAGTATCTTTTTTCCATCTTGAAATCCATCCTTTCCGAAGGGGGCACCCTTCTACCACCTTAAGACCGCCGGAGCGGTCCACTGCCGTTTCCGCGGCAGGAAAGGTGGCAGGAGGCTACCTCCTGCGTTCCCTTCAAGCGGCCCTTCCGTTTCGGAAGGATGCGTCCCCTGCAAGCCTCCTTGTGAGGATGTCCCTTGCGGTCTTGAATTCGTCCCCGATGAAGCCGAGCCGGAGGAGCCATGTCCGCATGGCGTATTTCGGGTTCTCGCTCTGCTGCGGCTTCGGGCTTGCCGTCTTTACTTCCTTCGCCATCTGGCTGAGTGCGAGGCAGAGCTGGATGTAGCTTTTAAGCTGCCCTGCGTGGAGGCCGCCCCTGCGCCCGTCGCCCGGTTCGTCGAACTGGAAGAGCCGGAACTCGACCGTGCCTTTGGTGAAGGTTGCGTGGTAATTGAGCATATGGTAGCGGCTGTCGTTGTAGTGCTGGTCCCTGCCGTAGCTTGCGCCGTGGCTTGTGTACCAGATGTCCGCAAGGGCCGCCATCGTGGAAGGTTTCTTTCTGTTGACCTGCTCCAAAAACCGTGGGTCAACCGTGCGGCAGTAGCGGTTCATCCTCCAGCGGTCAAGGTTTAAGGCAT
>CANDBT010000021.1 GCA_947383005.1 uncultured bacterium
GCAAATTCTGATAAGTTATATTACAGGAACCGCTCCGCGAACCCTGTAATCGGATGGACGGCACGAAGAACGTGTGCCTTTTATCGAATTTTGCTTCGCAAATTCTGATAAGTTGTATTTTGCCAGCGAAGTGGCCATATTCATAACCTGCCCGGGATTTAGGAGGAGATTATGAAAAAACGGAAAATGGTATGGTTTGCCTTGGCTGTTGCGGCCGGAGTCGGTATGGCAGCTTGCGGCCGGTTAGGCGGTTCCGGCAAATGGAACGCGGATAAGAACAGCATTTATGTGATGAAATCCTTAGAGGTACGAAGCGTTATGGTGTTTACTTCGGCGGTGGCCAATGAGCTGTATGATCAGGAGGAGCTAGCTCAGGATACAAGGGAGTGGGTACAAGATTACAATAAGAAAAATCGTTCTTATGAAGCCGGTCAGGGGAATAAGGCGAAGGAAAAACTTCCGGTGGCATTAGCTTCCTGCACGTTGGAGAACGGTACAGGGACATTGATTTTTGATTATGGGACAGCGGAAGATTTTGTCCGGTTTTCTCAGGAGGTTGGGGATAACTCCCACACGGTAAAGGCTTTGTCTGTGGGGATGGTAGAGGATATGTTGTCGTCGGAAAAGATGGCGGGTATTCGGTTTTTTGTCCCCGACGGACGGGAAGCCGACGGCAAAGAAGTGAGCAGGCATGCCAAATACCGAGTGATAGCCATGGAGGGAGCGGCGACTCTTTGTACAGAAGGAAAAGTGGCTTATGTGTCTTCGGAAGATGCGGTTATTCAAGATGATTATACGGTGACGACCGGAGAAGGGCTTCATTACATCGTGTTCCAGTAGCCGCATTGAATTGGCGGGATCAGGATTGTTATAATAGTTGCATTCAATTAAAAAAGAGAGGGAAGATATATGGAAAAGACATTAGATAAGATTACAGCACTGGCAAAAAGCAGAGGTTTTGTTTATCCGGGCTCGGAGATTTATGGCGGTTTGGCCAATACCTGGGATTATGGAAATCTGGGCGTGGAATTGAAGAACAATGTGAAAAAGGCATGGTGGCAGAAGTTTGTCCAGGAGAGCCCCTATAATGTGGGAGTGGACTGTGCTATTTTGATGAATTCGCAGACTTGGGTGGCTTCCGGCCATTTGGGCAGTTTTTCTGACCCGCTGATGGATTGTAAGTCCTGCAAAGAACGCTTCCGGGCAGATCAGCTTATTGAAAGCTATATGGCGGAAAAGGGAATTAAGGCAGAAGGCTCTGTGGATGCCTGGTCCCAGGAAGAAATGAAGAAGTATATTGATGATAATAACATTTGCTGCCCAAGCTGCGGGAAGCATGATTTTACGGATATCCGTCAATTCAACCTGATGTTTAAAACTTTCCAGGGAGTGACGGAGGATGCTAAGAATACGGTGTATCTGCGTCCTGAGACGGCGCAGGGTATTTTTGTGAATTTTAAAAACGTGCAGCGTACATCCCGGAAAAAAGTGCCTTTTGGCATTGCCCAGATAGGTAAGTCTTTCCGCAACGAGATTACCCCAGGAAACTTTACCTTCCGTACCCGGGAGTTTGAACAGATGGAGCTGGAATTTTTCTGTAAGCCCGGCACGGATCTGGAATGGTTTGCTTATTGGAAGCAATTTTGCATTGACTGGCTTAAATCTTTAGGAATGAAAGACGAAGAAATGCGGGCACGTGATCATGAGCCGGAAGAGCTGAGTTTTTACAGCAAGGCAACAACCGACATTGAATTTTTGTTTCCTTTTGACTGGGGTGAGCTGTGGGGGATTGCCGACAGGACCGATTACGATTTGAGCCGCCATCAGGAAACTTCTGGTCAGGATTTGTCTTATTTTGACGACGAGAGCAAAGAGAGATATATTCCTTATGTGATCGAGCCATCTTTGGGCGCTGACCGGGTAACTTTGGCTTTCCTGTGTTCCGCCTATGATGAGGAGGAGATTGGGGAGGGGGATGTGCGTACAGTGCTGCATTTCCACCCGGCTTTGGCTCCTGTGAAAATCGGCGTGTTGCCTTTGTCGAAAAAATTGGCTGAAGGCGCAGAAAAGATTTACCATGAGTTGAGCAAATATTATAACTGTGAATATGATGACCGGGGGAATATCGGCAAACGTTACCGCAGGCAGGACGAGATTGGTACGCCTTTCTGCGTCACGTACGATTTTGAGTCGGAGACGGATCAGGCAGTAACTATCCGTGACAGGGATACCATGGATCAGGTGCGTGTCCCGATTGCGGAGCTGAAATCTTATTTTGAAGATAAGTTCCGTTTTTAGGAACAGCCGCAAGATTGCCGGCTGCTGCAGATTCCTGAAATGAAAAAGGACGAGTAGGGGAAGCTTTTTCCCCTACTCGTTTTTTTGTTTCATAGGAAAGTACGTCCTATGAAACAAAAACGCTCCGCGTGGATGCGCACTCCGCGCAAAGGAAGATGGCTGCTGGCGCAGCCGCGCTCCGGCGCGAGAGTCCGGCAAGCCGGACTCTTTGTTCTTTTATAGGAAAGTGCGTCCTATAAAAAAAGTCCTCCGGGCAGGAATCGTACTGCGGCGGAGAGGAATCATGTCGCTAAAGCGATCCGCCGCAGGCGGAGAATCCTGCGGAGCAGGATTCTTTTTCATGCACAGGCCCGCGTATGGAAGTTTGCTGTTGACGCAGCACGCGGACCGCGTGGCGAGTAGGGGAAATAGCCTTCCTTACTCGATTATAGTTATTTTCACAGTAGCAGTTCAGGGGGTATCTGAACTGCTACTTTTCACAAATATTTTTGTACTTCTTCTATGAGGAGAGTGATCAATTCACTAAGGGGAAGGGAGGCGCAGCCGATGACCTGATGGTTACATCGGTTGACGGGAAGAAGGAGCTGTCGGGCCTGGCTCTGGCCTACGGCGGCGGCCATAGCAGGAGTGACCTCTCCATGAAGGGAATCAGCGATAACAATGCCTATAGGCCCGATAATCAAATCAGAATTTTTTGCTGCTACGATTACCGGATTTTCCCCTGTAGCGCCGTAATCCGCGCCGGCCTTCAGCATGGCGGCAGTAGCGGTACTGTTGGTGCCGATAGCAAGAATTTCCTGTTGGGGGAATTGGTTTTTCAGTTGTTCGACAATGGCTCGGCCCATTTTACCGCCCTGGCCGTCAATGACTGTGATTTTTTTCATATGTCTCTCCTTTAATTGTTGTTTATGGTTTTTGCCTGATTGCGTTTTCGCCATTGGTTCGGCGGCATGTTCATGATATTTTTGAATGCTCGGGTGAAATGAAATTGGTTCGGGTAGCCTACATGGAGGGCAATATCAGCGATGGACATATTGGTGGAGCGCAAATATTCACAGGATTTGTGTATCCGGTAGGTAATCAGAAATTCCTGGGGGCTTTTTCCCGTCATTTTCTTAAAAAGTTTGCTGAAGTAACAACGATTTAGTCCCAGATGCCGGGAAATGTCTTCGATAGTGATATCCTCATGGTAATGGTTTTCTATGTAGTCGGCAGTAGACTGGACGTAAAACTTTTTGATATCGTCCCGGGGCAATGGGCGGGCGGTGGAAGAATGCTGGATTAAGGCGCCAAAAAACAGATAGGTGTAACCCATGATTTGTGCTGGCAGCAATTCGGGATGGTCCAATATATAAAGCAAAGGGGCGAAAGCTTCGTTGCTTTTGTCAGGAGAAGTGGCGTTGAAAATGGGGCGGTCTTGGGAAAGGCCGGCATGGCTGATCAATTCTTTCGCTTTCAAACCGTCAAATTCAATCCATATATATTGCCATGGGTCAGCGCCATCGGCGCTGTAATGGATAATATGGTTGGGCTCAATCAGAAAAGCCTGGCCGGCGCGGAGCGGATAACATCCGTTCCCTTTTTGTGTATGCGACTGATATATGCCTGTCCCGGAGAGAATACAGTGAATCAGGTAGTGGCTGCGCATAGCAGGACCAAAAGTATGATGAGGCTGGCATTGCTGGCGGCCATATTGGTAAATGGTAATGTCAAAATAGTCGTTGCTCAGAAAGAGGTGATTTTGCATAGGAATCCTCCGGCAAAACGGAATTTTATGAATATACCAAAATGTGCCCAGATAAACCGTGAGGACAATAAAGGACACATAACGGTATAAATGAAATCATACCATCACATGTACAAAGCTGTCAAGGGATGATAAGATAATTCAAGAAGCTCTTCTGTTTGGGCGGAATAAGAGTTACTGTTCACACCATGACTAATCACTCCGCTGATTAGTCATGAGCCGATACAGTTAAAGGACTAAAGCATATGCCCCGGTCTGCACTCCGTTTCGGCCGGTTCTGAACAAGCGCCACTGGCGCTTAGAATTGCCGTAGGCGATTTCAAATGGGCATATGCTGTTACGTTCACAGGGTACTTGTGAACAGTAACGAATAAGATAAGGTTTTGGGAAAACAGGAGGGGTGATAAAAATATATTCCAAAAGATAATTTTATGATGCACATACAGGGAAATGGGAGGAGGAATAGGGAAGATGGCAATTAGCTTTAATGAGGAAAAGCAGACATTTGCGCTGCAGACTTGCAACAGCACATGGCAGATGATGGTCAGTAAATATGGCCATCTTCTGCATTTATATTATGGAAAGAAAATTTCTGAAGACGGATTATCTTATTTGGCCAGGGGAATGAATCGTGGTTTTTCGGGAACACCCTATGAGGCGGGGGAAGACAGAGGGTATTCTTTGGACACATATTCTCAGGAAATTTCCACGTTTGGCGTGGGAGATTATCGTTCGTCCTGTATTCATGTAGTCCATGAAAATGGAAGCCAGGCGCTGGAACTTTTATTTGTTTCTTACCGGATATATAAGGGGAAATATAAATTGCCTGGCCTGCCTGCAGTATGGGCAAAGGAAAACGAAGCGGATACGCTGGAGATTTTGCTGCGGGATAAGGCATCTTTGGTCGAGGTAGTGTTGTATTATGGCGTGTTGGAAAAAGAGGATGTTATTACCAGGGCTTGCCAGATTAGGAATCAGGGGACGGTAATTTGGCTGGAAAAGGCGTTGTCGGCGTGCCTGGATTTTCAGAGAAATGATTTGGAAATGATTTCTTTCTATGGACGCCACACGATGGAACGCAGCATGGAGCGGGGAATGTGCCGTCATGGGAAAATTGCCGTAGACAGCCTGAGAGGAAGTTCCAGCCATCAGCAAAATCCTTTTGTAATCCTCTGTGAAAAAGGTTCCCGGGAGGAATGGGGAGAGTGCTATGGCATGTCTTTGGTTTACAGCGGGAATTTTCTTGCGGAGACAGAGATGGATCAATTAAACCAGGTACGGTTTGTGATGGGGATTCACCCGGAAGGCTTTCGCTGGCGGCTGGAAAAGGGGGAAGTATTTACCACACCGGAAGTGATTTTTTCTTTCAGTGACAGCGGGTATGGGAAATTGTCGAGGAATTTCCATCGGCTTTATCGGACACATTTGATACACAGCAGGTTCAGCAGTCGGCGCCCGGTACTGTTAAATAATTGGGAAGCGATGGAATTTTCTTTTACCGAGCAGGATTTGGTGTCTTTGGCGGCTGATGGGCGAGAGCTGGGAATAGAATTGTTTGTTATGGATGATGGGTGGTTTTTGGGGAGGAATCATGACCGATGCGGGTTGGGGGATTGGAAAGCCGATTATGACAAGTTACCTGACGGAGTGGAAGGTTTGGCAGAAAAAATCCATGGGTTAGGGCTGCAATTTGGAATTTGGATTGAGCCGGAAATGGTCAATGAAGACAGCGGCTTGTTCCGTGCACATCCCGATTGGTGCCTGAGGGCGCCAGGGAGAACTCCGAACCGGGAGCGGGGGCAGCTGGTGTTAGATATGAGCAACTCTCAGGTACGGGATTATCTGTATGAGAGTATTGGCGGAATCCTGAAAAGAGCCCGGGTAGATTATGTGAAATGGGACATGAACCGGAATCTTTCCGATGTGTGGTCATCTGTATGTCCGGCTGACAGGCAGGAAGAGGCGGGCCACCGGTATGTTCTGGGAGTATATGAACTGATGGAGCGGTTTGTCAGCAGCTTTCCCGACATTTTGTGGGAGGGTTGTTCCGGAGGGGGAGGTCGGTTTGATGCGGGAATTCTTTACTATATGCCTCAGATCTGGTGCAGTGACAACACTGACGCCATAGAGAGAATTTCTATTCAGTATGGCACTTCTTTTGGCTATCCGGTGAGCAGTATGGGAGCCCATGTCTCAGTCAGCCCCAATCTGCAGACCGGCCGTCGGATGTCTCTTGGCACCCGGGGAGTCGTGGCCATGGCGGGAGTTCTTGGGTATGAGCTGGATACGAGAAAGCTGAGCAGAGAAGAGCGGCAGCTGGTAAAGGAACAGATTCAGTGGTGCAAACAGTACCAGGAAGTGATTCTTGGCGGGGATTATTACCGGCTGACGGCAGTGGAAGAGAACCGGGAATTTGCGGCGTGGCAGTTTGTCAGCAGAGATCAGAAGGTTTCTTTAGTCAGCGCAGTCTGTCTGCATGCCCGGTCCAATCCGTTGTTCTGGCGGGTGAGGCTGAAAGGGCTGAAAAGGGACGGATGGTATCGGGTCCGGTGTGAGAGGTTGATGGACGAGGAGCCGGAAACAGGCAGAAAATGTGGGGAAGACAGGGAGGCTGCAGCCGAACCAAAGAAAAAAGCATCCGAAACCGGAAAAGAGGCATTTGATTCGGAAGTATCCATATGTTCAGGAAGCGCTCTGATGTATGCAGGAGTGAACCTGCCGGTGTTTGAAAAGGATTATGAGAGCGTCAGATTTGTGCTGGAAGAGATGAAACAGGGAATTTGCTAGTCCGCCACCTGGAACGGTAATCCTTCCTGATGGAATTCTCGCTTCTTTACATGAGGTTTTGTTGCTTTTATTTTACTGCGGGCCCTCATATCTCGAAGAGCCAAAGCCGAGAATTATGAGAAAAACAGGTTCTATAAAAATTAATCCCAGGGTAAACCCGATATCATGCCCAAAGGCTGTTGAGAGCTTGTGGGCGGAGATCAGGTTCAAAAAGAAGATGACAATATCAGCAATCAGAGCCAGAGGGAGAAAGAGGGCACTTAAAAAATCACTTGATGCGATAATCATGATCGCGCAAAGACAGCCCAGAAACAGAAAAAAGTACTGGGTCTTCCAGGTGATTTTATACTGGATATAGGTGCTGTAGATCGGAATCAGGGCCTGCCATCCGGGTTCGCCTGCCTTCTCAAAAAGTTTCCAGGTAGCAATGATCATAAGGACCGGTACGGCCAGGCTGATTAGTCCCAGAATCAATATCACTGATGCTAATACATCCATAACGGTTTTCCTCGCTCCGTAAACTGTAATTATTTTATCATAAATCTGACAGATATTCTATGATAATTGTGGTTTTTTTTTGAAAAATCTGGTAAAATAGTTACTATTCACGGAGTGGGGCATCTTCTTGCCCGTTTTTAACGGACAAGAAGCATCGGGCGTTCGCCCGCTGGGGAAAACCGAATGAAAACAGCCTTACAAGCAAGCTTGATGTCTGTTTTCATCCAGTTTTCCCCGCCCCGTGAATTGTAACGTAAAATATCAGGGACAATAAAATTTTTAAGAAAGAAAGAATTTCTTTCCGGAATTATGGGAACGTCCGGAATACAGACAAAAAAGGGAGGAACAATATGGCAAAAGTTTATGCAATGATTGCAGACGGAACAGAAGAGGTAGAATGCTTAAGCGTGGTGGATATCCTGCGCAGAAGCGGTGTGGAAACAGTTTTGGTATCGGTGAAGGATACAAAAGATGTGGTTACGTCTCACAAAATCCGTATTGAAGCCGATGCTACAGTGGAGGAAACGGACTTTTCCGACGGAGATGTGATTTTCCTGCCGGGAGGACTGCCGGGATCGGAAAATTTATCTGCTTGCGAAAAGCTGATTAAAGCGCTGCACAAAGCGAATGAGGAGGGCCGGCGTATTGCGGCTATCTGCGCGGCGCCAGGGGTGGTGCTTGGCCGCCATGGGTTTTTAAACGGAAGGACAGCGACGTGTTTCCCCGGTTTTGAGAAAGAGTTCCAGGGAGGGACATATACCCGTCAGGGAGTGGTGACAGACGGGAACATTACCACAGCCAGGGGACTCGGTTTTGCCATCGATCTGGGGCTCGAGTTGGTAAAACTTTTGATTGGGGAAGTGGCAGCGGAAGATATGAAAGGAAAAATTCAGTATAATTGACAAAACTGCCGGTATAATTCGCATATACGAATTGTACTCGCATATTTGAAAGAAGACAGAATGTGAAAGCGCTTTCAAAAAAATTGACTGATTTTTGGGCATTTTTTTACCAGTTATTTGAAGAAAAGAACTTTACTACATTTTAAAATATGCTATACTAATAGCAGACCGCCAGCGGCATTTGCGGGCTAATGGCGGAAAGAAAACTTGTAGAAAAGGTTCTACACATTTGATGAGGAGGAAAACACTTATGGCAAACAAGTGGGTGTATTTATTCACCGAGGGGAATGCCGACATGCGGAATCTGCTGGGTGGCAAGGGTGCGAATCTGGCTGAGATGACCAATTTAGGGCTCCCGGTGCCCCAGGGCTTCACGATTACTACTGAAGCATGTACTCAGTATTATGAAGATGGCAAGAAGATCAATGATGAGATCATGGGCCAGATTATGGAGCATATCACAAAAATGGAAGAAATCACCGGCAAAAAGTTCGGTGACAAAGAGAATCCGCTGTTAGTGTCTGTCCGTTCTGGTGCGAGGGCATCCATGCCAGGTATGATGGATACAATCCTGAACCTGGGCCTGAATGAAGAAGTAGTAGAAGTTTTGGCGGCGAAATCCGGCAATCCCCGTTGGGCTTGGGACTGCTATCGCAGATTTATTCAGATGTTCTCCGATGTAGTTATGGAAGTTGGCAAAAAGTATTTTGAAGAGCTGATTGACAAGATGAAAAAAGAAAAGGGAGTAGTTCAGGATGTAGAGCTGACCGCCGAAGATTTGAAAGAGCTTGCCAATCAGTTTAAAGCCGAATATAAAGAGAAGATCGGCGCCGATTTCCCGACCGATCCCAAGATTCAGTTGATGGAGGCGATCAAGGCCGTATTCCGTTCCTGGGACAACCCTCGTGCCAATGTATATCGTCGTGACAATGATATCCCATATTCCTGGGGAACCGCTGTAAATGTGCAGATGATGGCATTTGGCAATATGGGTGAGACTTCCGGTACAGGGGTTGCCTTTACCCGTGATCCGGCAACCGGTGAGAAGCATCTGATGGGTGAATTCTTGATGAACGCTCAGGGCGAAGACGTTGTGGCTGGTGTCCGTACTCCGCAGAAGATTGATCAGCTTAAAGAGGTTATGCCAGAGGTTTATGAGCAGTTTGTCGGTATCTGCAATACGCTGGAAGATCATTACAGGGATATGCAGGATATGGAATTTACTATTGAAGATAAGAAACTGTATATGCTGCAGACCCGTAACGGTAAGAGGACAGCTAAAGCTGCTTTAAAGATTGCCTGTGATTTGGTGGATGAGGGCATGATTGATGAGAAGAAGGCAGTAACGATGATTGATCCCCGTAATCTGGATACGTTGCTGCATCCGCAATTCGATATGGAAGCATTGAAGAAGGCTCAGCCGCTGGCTAAGGCTTTGGCTGCTTCTCCAGGTGCCGCTTGCGGTAAGATTGTATTCTCTGCCGAGGATGCAAAAGCATGGAAAGCAAGAGGAGAGAAGGTAGTTTTGGTTCGTCTGGAAACTTCTCCAGAGGATATTGAAGGCATGAAGGCGGCTCAGGGTATCCTGACTGTCCGTGGCGGTATGACCAGCCATGCAGCGGTAGTTGCCCGCGGTATGGGAACTTGCTGTGTGTCCGGTTGTTCTGAGATTGCTATGGATGAGGCGAACAAAAAATTCACTTTGGCCGGCAAGGAATTCCATGAGGGGGACCCGCTGTCTATCGATGGTTCCACCGGCAATATTTACGATGGCATAATCCCGACTGTAGATGCGACTATTGCCGGTGAGTTTGGCCGTATCATGGCTTGGGCTGACAAATACAGAAGGCTGAAAGTAAGGACAAATGCGGATACTCCGGTTGATGCAAAGAAAGCCAGGGAGCTGGGGGCGGAGGGTATCGGCCTTTGCCGTACCGAGCATATGTTCTTCGAGGGAAATCGTATTGATGCGTTCCGTGAGATGATTTGTGCGGAGACTCTTGAGGAGAGGGAAGCGGCTTTGAATAAGATTCTGCCCGAACAACAGGGGGATTTCGAGAAACTTTATGAAGCTTTGGAAGGCAATCCGGTTACTATTCGTTTCCTTGACCCGCCGCTGCATGAGTTCGTTCCCACTGAGGAAGAAGATATCAAGAAGCTGGCTGACGCTCAGGGCAAGAGCGTAGAGCACATCAAGACGATGATTGATTCCCTGCATGAGTTCAACCCGATGATGGGCCACCGTGGCTGCCGTCTGGCTGTGACTTATCCGGAGATTGCCAAGATGCAGACTAAGGCTGTGATCCGTGCGGCAATCAATGTGAAGAAAGCTCATCCGGACTGGAATCTGGTACCGGAGATCATGATTCCGTTGATTGGCGATATCAAGGAATTGAAATATGTAAAGAAATTTGTGGTTGAGACTGCGGATGCGGAGATTGCTGCCGCAAATGCCGATTTGAAATATGAAGTTGGCACGATGATTGAGATTCCAAGGGCGGCATTGACTGCTGACGAGATTGCCAAGGAGGCGGAGTTCTTCTGCTTTGGTACCAATGACCTGACCCAGATGACTTACGGTTTCTCCCGTGATGATGCAGGTAAATTCCTGAATGCTTATTATGATGCCAAGATCTTTGAGAATGATCCGTTTGCCAAGTTGGATACCACCGGCGTGGGCAAGTTGATGGAGATGGCGATTAAGCTGGGTAAGCCGGTTCGTCCGGATATGCACGTAGGTATCTGCGGTGAGCATGGCGGCGATCCGACTTCCGTGGAATTTTGCCATAAGATTGGTTTGGATTATGTATCCTGCAGTCCGTTTAGGGTGCCGATTGCCAGGCTGGCGGCGGCACAGGCGGCGATTAATGAGGCGTAATCCTATAGTGGTATGGGAGTGTAATGGCTACCAAATATAGCGTAATGTAAGATTTGAGAGATATCTGACAGTAAAAGGTTGGGTATCTCTCTTTTTTGAAAGAAAAATTTAATTGAATGTGGAACAAAAATATGGTAATATATAAAAAATGATTTTGTTATTTTTTTAGTGGTTATAGCATAATAATCTAAGGGAGATATTATGTCTTGGGAAGCAAACATTGTTCTGTATCATTGTAATGATGAAAAAAGGTGTCAGCGTTTCTTAAAATCCGATACATATATGATAATAAGTCCTGAAGACGGAGATTGGTTAGGGCAGGGAATGTATTTTTGGGATAATTTAGGGAATGCTAAATATTGGGAGTACAACAAACAAAGAAAAGCACCTGATGTAAAACATTTGATTATAAAAGCAAGAGTTTCTTTAGAGAATGTATTAGATTTAACAGATATTGAAGTTTGTAAAAGTCTTGATAATCTATGGAATAGTCTACAGGCTAAATATAAAGGAAAACCAAATTATGATCCAAAACCACGGTTGGGAAAAAAACTAAATATATTATATAAATCTTTTCCAGATTTTATAGAAAATTATAAGGTAATAAAGGTTTTAGGAAAATATATTAATACTCCTCCAAATGGTTTCATTGAATATTCTCCTAAAGAAGAGAGAATAGAGCCAATTCTTTCTGCTAAGGTGATATACAATGTTAAAAGAAAAGAAGCAATTTTAGAAAGAATAGCATGTAATGAGGTGGATGGGAATGAAACAAGATAAAAGCTTGAAATTTTTAAATGCATGTATTGAGTATTTAGATAATTTAGATGATTCTGAGATAGAAAAATTAGAACATATTTATGAAGAAGAAATGGAAAGAAAATGTGAGGAAACAGATTTTGAGATTTTATTACCAGAAGAACGTTCTACGTTAGTGTATGAAGAAAAGAGAGTTTTTTCTTCATACATGTCTGTTGAAAAGAAAAAAAATCTTGATTATAAAATTCAAACAGGTGAAGAAAGCATTGGAAACAGTTTAGAAACTTTAGCGGCATAGGTGAATAAAATGAAGAAAAGTAAATTTCAATTTAGTAATCCTAATTTAGTAAATTTAGTTTTTGAGGTTAATCCAGATTTTGATGAAAAATTATTTGAATCTTTAAAACTAGAAAGTCAAACTAAAGTAGTAAAAATGCAGAGCCAAAATAAGGCCAATGTA
Organism: uncultured bacterium; assembly: GCA_947383005.1. GTDB lineage: Bacteria > Bacillota > Clostridia > Lachnospirales > Lachnospiraceae > Brotaphodocola. The sequence goes on from CANDBT010000021.1 coordinate 12,330, forward strand.
GAAATGCATTTGGATATTGGAGGAGTAGAAAAGGAATATCCTTTTGCAATTAAGATTACTATGGCTTCCGATTTTATGTGGGAAGATGGATTAGAAGAAACATTAGTAGATAGATTGTTAAAAGCGAATGCTACATCACTAATTTTATCATATATGCGTCCAATTATTTCAAACATTACAAATAATTCAAAATATTCTGTTTTTAATTTGCCGTTTTTAGATATGCAAAATAATGAAGCTGATATAGAAGAAGTGTAGAGAAGGAGGGATATTCAATAATAAAGTATTGGGTATCTCTCTCTTAATTTCTTCCAGAAACATGGGAAGATAAAATGATTGAAATATGTAATCTTTCTGTATTGTGAGGAAGTGTGAAATGATTATGATTGCAAAACCAATTATCAGCCCGGATTTCACCATTGAAGATATTCATAAGATTAGAGAATATCACTATGAGCTTACAAAAGATATGACAACACAGGAAAGAGTTAATTTTTACAATGAGGGCGGGAGAGCCTTTTTAAGAGAAATGGAAGAAAGAAAGTTGAAGAAAGTGTAATGATTATTCTGATAAATAGCAAAATTGTCAGATGATAATAAAAGATAGCTATTCCAAGGCGGCTACCACACAGTTGGCGATTAACGAAGGCTAAGTAATCGTATAATGGCATGAGCGTGTAATTGCTACTAGATATAGTATGAGGTAAAATTTGAGAGATATCTGACAGTAAAAGGTTGGGTATCTCTCTTTAATGTGGAAATAAAGATAAGGTTTTTGTAAATGTAGTGATCTGTATTGATTTTTAATTGATATTGATATATAATTTAAGAAAAAGTGAGGTGAAGGTATGGCAAATGTATCAATTCGTGTTGATGATGTAGTAAAACTAAGAGCAGAAAGTATATGCTCCGATTTAGGTATGAGTTTATCTACAGCTACAAATTTATTTTACAAAAAATTGATAAGCTATGGTGGGATTCCTTTTGAATTGAGGGTAGATCCTTTTTATAGTGAAGAGAATCAGGCACATTTGGAAAAAGTAATTAATAATTATAACCACGGAAAATCAAATCCTGTTTATAAGAAGATAGAAGAATTGGAGGAAATGGAGGGTTGATATAATGAACCTAATATTTCTTCCAGAGGCATGGGAAGATTATTTGTATTGGCAAGGGCAAGATAAAAAAACCTTGAAAAGAATTAATACATTGATAAGATATATCATGAGAGATCATTATCACAGATTAGGGAAACCAGAACCTCTAAAAGGAAATTTATCAGGATGGTGGAGCAGGAGGATTGATGAAAGCAACAGGATGGTTTATAAGATAGAAAACGGTATGGTGCTTGTGGCTGAATGCAGGAGTCATTATTCTGATAAATAACTAAATTATCAGATGGCAATAAAAGATAGCTCTTCTAAGGCGGCCCTAAAAGTATGAAAAAATTTCTCGGATGCTATGCGGTTGATTATTCAACATGGTTTTATTTTTTGCCCCAAATTATAAAAGAAGAAAATAAAATGGTTTACTTTCTAATCGACAGGGGTAGCGACTGGTATTTTGGAGAAGAATTTTGGATATTTGAAAGTTATGTACCTGAATTAGTAAAAGCCCTTGATCTGCTAATTCATACGGCTTTTTTCGATAATGGCTGGTTGGATTATTATATTGTTTCAATAAAATATCAATGGATTATTGGGTTCAATCACCACCATATAATTTCATGTGTTGGAGAGGGATTAAATCTTAACTGCTTCGAAAATCAATAATTCTGTTTTCAAAGAAGTGGCAGGACGAGAAAATATTATCTTTAAGGAGCGGCAACATGAATAATTACAAAAAAGTTTTAATGTAACATTGCTGAAAACGGATAAAATGAACAGTAACTATACAAATAATTATATGGGATAAACGAACAGGGAGGAGCTGGAATGAATACTTATCAGGTGATAGACGAAAAAAATTGGGAGAGGGCCATGCACTGTATGGTTTTCAGGGAAAGCGTGGAACCTGCTTTCTGTGTGACATTTGAGGTTGATATCACGAATTTTCGGCGGAAAATGAAGGCGCAGAACCTCTCTTTTACGCTTGCGTTTGTGTATGCGGTTTGTACATGCGCGAATGGGATTGAAGCGTTCCGGTATCGCTTCCTGGACGGGAGGGTGGTTCTTTTTGACCATATTGATACTGCGTTTACTTATCTGAATCAGGATACGGGGCTGTTCAAAGTGGTCAATGTGCCGCTTCGGGGCAGTATTCAGGAATATGTGGAGACGGCGGGAAGGATTGCAAGGGAGCAGAAGGAATATTTTACAGGTCCCCTTGGAAATGATGTGTTCCAGTGTTCGCCTATGCCCTGGGTCACCTATACGCATATCTCACATACCAATTCCGGAAAAAAGGAAAACGCGACACCCTTGTTTGACTGGGGGAAGTATTATGAGAAGGACGGTAGGATCGTCATGCCCGTATCTGTCCAGGCTCATCATTCTTTTGTGGATGGGATACATATCGGACAGTTTGCGGATAGGCTCCAGAAATATTTAGGATTATTTTAGGAGCGAGCGGAAGCGGGATGATGCCCAAAGGGTATACCGCATGATACGCTTTTCAGGCAGTTAATCAAAGGTATATTGGAAGTTTACAAAATATGCAAAGGGGACTGAAAATGCTGGGGAGGCATTTTTCGGTCTTTTTTCGTGGAATGCTTTTTTCCATTTGAGAGAGTGTGTGAGAGAGTATTTGTGGAAATGATTGACATAGCAGCAAATTCTTTGTACAATAGTTATTGACTTAAAGTCAATAACTATTGAAGGAGGCGGAGGGGAATTGGCAAGGCCAGTGAAAAAACAGCCGGAACAATGGAAGAAAGAGATTTTGGATGCGGCAAAGGAGCTGTTTTTATCGAAAGGTTATGAGGAAACTGCCATTACGGATATTATGGAGCTGGCAGGCGGCGCAAAGGGGATGTTTTACCGGTTTTTCCAGAGTAAGGAAGAGGTCATGCACGCTTTAGGGGATCGGATGTTTTTGGAGAATAATCCTTTTGAGGCGGTCAGGGGGCGTTCGGACCTGAACGGACTGCAGAAGATCCGGGAAGTGCTTGCTTTTGACAGGGCCGATGGGGAACGGGAAGAAATAAGTACGCAGGCAATTCCTATTTTGAAAGATCCCCGCATTCTGGCGGCTGCGGTGGAGGCAAACCGGCGGGTGCTGACTCCGTTATGGCTGGAACTGATTGAGGAAGGGCGGCGTGACGGTTCGATTCGGACGGAATATGCAAAGGAACTTTCCGAACTGCTGCCCCTTGTCAATTTCTGGCTTCTGCCGTCTGTGTTCCCGGCGGATGCGGAGGAGATTCGGCATAAGTGCAGGTTTGTCGCGGAGGTTCTTTCGACAATGGGGCTTCCGATTATAGAGGAGGAGATGGTTGGGCGGACAGAGAGGATATTGGGTGGCTACAGGGAAGAAAGGGAGGAGTAGTGGATGGAGCAGAAACTGTTTACGAAAAATTTTACGCTCCTTGTGCTGGGGCAGGCAAGTTCTTTGTTTGGCAATTATATCCTGCGTCTGGCGCTGTCCATGTATGTGTTGGAAGTGACGGGTTCGGCGGCAGTGTTCGCGGGGATTTTATCTTTAGCAACGATTCCGACGATCCTTTTGTCTCCCATGGGAGGAATCCTGGCTGACAGGGCGGACCGGAGGAATATCATGGTGGCGCTGGATGCGCTGACGGGAATGTCTGTCTTATGCACGGCGGTCTTTTTGTCCGGGGACAATGCGGTTGTTGTGATCAGTGTGCTGCTGGTGATACTCTCTGTTCTTGGGGCCTTTGAGACGCCTGCGGTGCAGGCGTGTATCCCGCAGATGCTGGCAGGCGATCACATGATTAAGGGAAACGCGGTGGTAAACCAGGTGGCGTCCATTTCTTATCTGATCGCGCCTTTGCTGGGCGGTATCTTATATTCTGCTGTTGGCTTGAAGCCTGTGATGGTTGCAAGTGTTGTATGCTTTTTTATCACGGCGTTATTGGAATGTTTTATTAAATTGGGTTATCAGGCCAGGGAGTTTCCGGGAAATGTTTGGTCCATGGTTAAAAATGATTTTTCCGGCAGTATCCGTTTTATCATGAAAGAGCGGCCGGATATCATGAAGATGCTGCTTCTGGCGGCATTCTCACGCTTCTTTGTCATGGGGGTCACGCTGGTGGGGCTGCCCTTTCTTGTGCGGGCTGTGCTTGGCCTGGACGCAAGGTTTTATGGCGGGGCGGAGAGCGCGCTGGCAGTTGCCACTATCTTGGGAAGTATCACGGCGGGGCTTCTTACGGGGAAGTTAAGATCCGGCAGATTATCGTATGTGCTTGCGGCAATCGGTGTCTGTATCATTCCGGCAGGGGTTGTATTTCTTTTCCCGTCCGGCGTGATGACAAGGTATGCTGTGATTGTTGCTGCCTTCTGCGGTATGCAGGCCGCGATCAGTATTTTTTCTATTTTTGCGGTATCCATGATCCAGCAGAATACGCCGGATGAGTTGATTGGGAAGATTATGGCTTATACATCCGCTGTCACGTTGTGCGCCCAGCCGGTTGGTCAGATGGTATATGGATTTTTGTTTGACAGGTTCCAGGGGAGCGTGTATTTTGTATTGATTCCTTCTGGGATTGTGGTATGCGTGATCGGGCTGCTTGCCGCGGGCTTTTTCAGGAAACTGGAAGAAAAGCAAGGTGGCGCGATAGACTGATAAAAGGTATAATGAGATTACGTTAATCACACGGCCAGATGAAGGTATCATGGTTTGAGTTGGATACGGATTTGATTAGGGATAGCGCGTAAATATGTGCCGGGATGCATATTCTATTGATTTTAGAAATAAGGACATAATCGCTGTGAAGGAACAGACCTTATAGTAATAGAATGACAACTTTCGGTTTGTTGAAAGGTTGGCAGACTGAAAACCGACGGTTAAAAGAACAGGAGAGAAAATATGGCGGAATTAACATCTATGATGAATATTGGTAAGGAGATGGCAAGAAAGCTGGATTCCGTGGGGATTGGTTCGGCGGAAGAACTGGTCCGTCTGGGGGCGGAGCAGGCTTTTCTGAAAGTGAAAGAAAGGTATCCGAATGTCTGTCTGGTACATTTGTATGCGCTGGAGGGCGCGGTATGCAATGTGAAGTTCAATAGTCTTTCGGAGGGCAGGAAAAGGGAACTGAAAGAGTTTAGTGATTTTTAGCGTGATATCCTGAATAATGGGAAGCATGGATCAGGATCAGGAGAGGAAAAGGCTATGGAAAAATAAATAAATGTCCCTTTGGCTATGAACAGACCAAACACAGCGACGAAAGGCAAGGCTGGGGGACCGAATACAATAAAGGCAAAAGAAGCACTGGAAGAAGCGCTCTGCTTTGGCTGGATCGACGGCCAGATGGAAAAGATTGACGACAAAACCTATAAAAAATATTTTTCGATGCGCAGGGAGAATAGCAAGTGGTCGGACAAAAACAAGGAATTAGTCAAAAGGCTTGAAGAGCAGGGGCGTATGACTGATTTTGGCAGAAAGAAAATAGCGGATGCCAAAAAGAACGGCCAATGGGATGCGGTAAATCCGCTGGCGGTTATTACGGAAGAGCAGATTGCGCGGCTTTCTGCGATATTGGAAAGCTATGAGCCAGCCTACACAAATTTTCAGGCGATGTCTTTATCTGTGAAGAAGACTTATACACGGGCGTTTTTGGATGCGAAGACGGATGCCGGGCGGGAAAAGCGGATTGCGTGGATGCGGGGCAGGCGGCTATTAATGAGGCGTAATCATATAGTAGTGTAGGAATGTGGCGACTACCAGATATAGTGTGCGTAAGATTTGAGAGATATTCAATTGTAAAATATTGGGTATCTCTCTTTTTTTAAAGGAAAAATGTAATTGACGTTTAGCCTATAAAAGGCTATAATTGAGATGGGAAAAATGATCATAAAAGGAAAGCAAAACGATAAATTATCATGCTAAAATAAAAATTTTATAAAACAAGGAGGATTTCAAGATGAAAAAATTAGTAAAAGGCTTGTTAAGTTTAGCAGCAATAGGAGCATTTAGCTTAAGCAGCATGACAGCATATGCTGGAGAATGGAAAGTGGATGCAAGTAATGGGGAGTACTGGTATCAAAATGATGATGGAAGTTATACAAAGAATGACTGGCAGCAAATTGATGGGAAATGGTATCATTTTGATGAAAATGGATATCGCCAGAAGGGATGGTGGGATTTTCCTACAGTTCATACCTATACAAGCTTTGACCAGGTTGTAACAGATATTTATGATGAAAGTTATTATTTAGATATGGAAACAGGCGAGATGGTGATAAATAAGAATTGGGAAGGAGGCTGTCTGCGTTCTGATGGAATATTAGCTTGTGATGAAATATATATTAATGAAAATGGAGAGGTATCTTATTGGCGTAATATGTATTCAGGTAAGGCGGTGCCAGCAGCAAATATGGATGAAAATGGAAATTATGCAGCATCACTTGGCTGGAAAGCGCAGATGTTGAGGGAGTGGTATAACCGATTAAGTCCTTTTGGCGAATATGGTTCATTTAGTATGGACTATCAGTTGCCAGCAAATTGGGCTGAAGAGTGTCCGGCGCCTCTTATGACAGCAGCAGTTGATTATATGTGTTTTACTGCTTGGGGAGGAGCAGACGTTGTAAATTGGACAGATAGTTGGAGTGTGGACGAGAACAATGTCATTCATATCAAAGCAGATTATTTTGAATATCAGAGATGATTGTTTAGGGTGGTTTCGTCCGTGTGATTATGTGCAGTAATTTATGGGATTGTTATAATATTTTCAAGGAGGCTAAAACATGAAGAAGGGTTTATTGATCAAATTAGGATTGGTACTTAGTTTATCAGCTATGTGTTCTTTTGTTTCATTTGCAGATTATGTAGAAGATACTGGTTACAGTGCAAACAGGGAGGGTTTAAACGAGACTTACAAGATGTAGATAGATTAAAAACAAAGATAGAGGAAACAGAAGAGCATATTGCTAGTTTAGAAGAAGAACTAGCAGAATTAGAACCTGAGTTTGAAGAAGTGAGTGCTGCATATGAGGCTGGTGAGGTAGACTTTGTTACTTATCACAAAATAAAAACAAAGTATGGACAGACAAAGAATGCATATAATAGTGCAGTACGAGCATTGGCATCAGAAAAGAGTTCTTTAGAGGCATTAGAGGAATCAATTGAAGAATACACAGAGGATGCTATGGCATGGGATGGTTACTCACAGGAAGGTGATGAGGATATCACCTATACATTCAGTCTGGTAGAGATTGATGGCGATTGGGTTCTTGGAGCAGGTTACAGGGCTTGGACAGGAGCTTTGGGAGGACGTTGGGAGTATAGCACTTTTATTAATGAAAATTTAAAGATTGCATTTTATGACGGAAATGATTGTTTAGACAGACAGCTTGAGAGAGCAAAGGAGCATGATACAGAAACGGCTATCTTCTGGGATGTTACTGATGATCTGACAGGCGGCAAGAAGTATTATATAGAAGTAAGTGGTCAGAAGTATGGAGTTTATGCAAAGGATAATTATAAGAATACTGGCAGCAGTAATAGTGATTCATCTTTTGATGATGAGGCAGATGAGTGGGATGGGGATAGCAATGATAATGATGTAAATGAGTGGGATGAGGATAGTAATGATGATGGAGTAAATGAGCGGGATGAGGATAGTAATTCTGCTTCGCAAGATAATGCTGAGAAGGCAGAGGCGCCTTCATATTACTGGGCGCAGAATGATGTAGGCTGGTGGGTACAGAGTACAGACGGAACCTATTTGATAAATCAGTGGTATCGGTCACCTGCATCTGGATTATGGTACTATATGGGAGCGGATGGGTATATGTTGACAAATACAGTGACACCTGATGGATACACGTTCAATGCAGAAGGTGTATGGGTGAAATAAGCAGAAGGAAGTTTGCTGCTGGCACAGTAGCGAGTAGGGGAAGATGGCTCTCCCCTACTCAATTCATAGGAAATTGCGTCCTATGATACAAAGCGCTCCGTGAGGATCGCACTGCGGTGAAAAGGAATCATGTCGCTGAAGCGACCTGCCGCAGGCGGAGAATCCTGAGGAGCAGGATTCTTTTACAAAGAAAAACATTGAAAAAAACCAATACCGATAGATAATATTCAGAAAATTATATATATTTTCTGAATATGATTGTTATGATATACAAAAAGAAGTATTCTGCTTTTGGAATTATACAAACTATGGTATAGTTATATATAAATCCGATTTATAAAGCCAATTCGCAAACTGTTCCGAAAGTACGGACAGATAAACATTTATTACTGCTGCATTTAGAGACATTGGGAACATAAAAAAGTCCACCTTTTTTCTTTGTCCTGGAAAAGATTATCTTAATGACATGATGTTGGGGTCAAAAGGTATTTTGACCCCTATGATACCACGGATTGCTCTGCATTTCATGCTCTCGCAATCCTAAAACACCTCAAATTCGCTCATTTTTGGATTGAAAAGTTTTATAATCAAGAAATAGATAATCGAGACAAAACTTAAATGACAGGCATTACAAATAAGATAGATTGCATAAAAAATGTAGTCTATTTTTTTGCGAAAAACACCTTGAAGACCTAGCTTTCTTGCCTTAGAATATAGAGTAAATTAATAAAGGAGAGAAAGCTATGTATATAGGTTTAGAAAAAGGCTGGCAGGAATTAAGATCAGCAGTATGTGTGTTGGCATCTGGAGAGTTATTACTTTATAAAAAAGGGGAAGTGTTCTATTTTAGTACAGATGCGATTTACTGTAATTATGCAGGTTATATAACCACCTGGAAAAACTTTATAGGATATCAAAATATTATATTTTATAGGGAATTAGAAAAATTAAGAGATATTGCTTATTATGGTGGAGGACAGAATATAGTTTATGAAGAAAAGAAGTGGAAAGATTTTTTAGAGAGAGGTAAAGCGTTTGGAGTAGATTATATTTGTTTTGAAGGTGTAGAGTTTATAGAATATATAAATAAAACCATAGAGCAGGCGAAATATCTTTATGAAAAGATAAAGAAAGTACGTTCCAAAGAGCAGCTTACTTCATTCTTTAAAAAGGAGTTAGATAGTAGACTGCCAGTTTTTTATGCTGATTTACTGTTTTTAAAGGCATTATTACAGCCAAGATTTGTAGATAATAATTTTTTTATTACTGCAAGAGAGAAGATTTTAAACAGCGAAAATATTTTAGCAGTTTGGAAAGCAAATGAGGTAAGATGAAGGAGGAAAGAACAATGGAGATAAGCTGGAAGCAGTTGAGCTGTTTAATGATGTAGATATTTGCTTCCTGGATGATGATGCATTGGAGGTTTATTACTATGTCTCACAGGAGGATTTAGGGGCATTGTATGAGGAGTAGGGGGAACCTGAGGACAAGGTAATCAAGATTGAGGTTTATGGTTATAACTGTGATTATGATAAATCAAATATTGACTTTTAAATTTGATTTTTTCATAAAAAAATATATTGAAAGCAGGTATAATGTAGTATTATATTAGTTTATTGGATATACCTGCTTTATTTTTATTTCTTCATTTTGTTTATAAGGTTTTATCTCATCAGTAATTCCTAGAATATAATCAGCAGAAACTTCATAAAGCAGGCATAATTTTACAAGCATTTCAGTTGGAATATCGTAATCCCCACTTTCAATGTGGCTGTAATTTCTCTGAGACATATTCAGGAGTTTGGCAAGTTCCACTTGTTTTAAACCTCTATCTTTTCTCAATTCTGCTAAGCGTTCAAAATTATAGCGTTCTTTTTGAATACCCTTTTTGCTATATCTCATTTATTCTCTCCTTTTTTCTTTGTAGTATAAAAGATAAATAAGACATACTCACATGGTAGACTTTTAAAGGCTATATTATTGATGGATTGTTATTACAAGTATCAGCACCATCAGTTTGCTCCAATACGCAAAGAGTTATTCGGCTAAAATAATAGTGACCAGGAGATTACATTAGGATGAGGTTTGAAAATGCCAGTAAAAATAGCTGCTTTATTAAGGATTAGGTTTAATAACGATTCTTTTAATTAAAGAGTTATTATTAAATGGATGTTTTAGAAAAATAATCGCTTTAAAATATGTAGTAAAAGTATTGCAAAAAAATCATATATGTGCTACTTTTCTATTAGATACTTTTTATAAGGCAAAAGGAGGCAGCAATGAATTATACAGATAAGAGCGTAGCTGTTAGCACAATACCTAAACTGTGTGCAAATGGGACTTATGATTTCACACATCCATTACAGCGCAGCTCTGGACAATGGAATAAGCAGCAAAAGAGTGAACTGATTGATTCACTGTATAGAAATTTCCATATCGATGCTGTTTCATTGGCAAAGGATGGAAAAAAGTTTTATGTTATTGATGGCATACAGCGACTTTCTACAATAAGGGATTTTGCGAATGGCAGTTTAAGGCTGTCTGCTAATCTGAAAGAATTGCCAGATGGAGAAAGTATTGCAGGAAAGACCTTTGAAGAGTTAAGTGATGAGCAAAAGGATTACTTTAACACCAGGAACATTGCAACTGTGCAGATGACTGACTATACAGATGAAGAACTTCGAGAAGTATTCAGAAGGAAGAATAATGGTAAGCCTTTAACAGCAGCGCAGAAAAATTCTGTGAAATACACACCTGAACTTTACAGAACTATATGTGAAGTTACAAATCTGGATCAGGTAAATGAAAAAGGAAAGCCAGTAAAGAATTTCTGGAACAGAGTAGTAACAAAAGGAATTCGCAAAAATTCAGAGGACAGAAACCTTGTTATGCAGAGTTTAATGCTGATTGACAAGGATATGCAGGATGCAGATGGGCTAAAGTGTGGATTTTTAGCTGTAGATATTAATAACTATATTGACATATTCCAATCTTATGTACAAGAAGAACAGGATAAACTAATTGGCAGGATAAAAGAAGCTTCTGAGGAATTAGATAAGCAGTTTGGACTGTTAGAGCAGGAAATAAAAGAAAACAGAAAAGCAATTAAGAAAGCACAGGAAGGTGAAAACACATCAGAATTTGAAAGGAACATCCAAATAGCAAAAGGAAGGCTAAAGAGCGTTAAGAAGCTTACCATTCCTATGCTGGTGGCAGGTATGAGCAGTGCAATTGCCAATAAAACTGATGTAAGCGATTATATGAATAATGCTTATCAGTTGTTTGATTTCCTGGCAGATATGCAGCATAGGACAAAAGATGAAAGAGAAATGATAATTTTGAAATATGATATAAATAATACTGAAGATTTGGATAAAACACTGGTATTTGGAATGAAGTATTATAAGTATTATAATACTTCTGGAACTGCCAGCAGAGATAATGTTAATGGACGCTGGAAAGTATTTAAGTCTTTTTACAAAAAATAACAGGACATAAAATAAAAGTGTTTATTAAGGAGAGCAGTAATAACGCTGCTCTCCTTTTGTTGCTTAAAGGATAATAAAATAAATATTGTAAACCAGCAAAATCTGGACAGCTTATGCCACACAGCAGCCAGGAATATACACAGGCGATTTTGGAATATTGGCAATTAAAAGCTTGCCATATAGCCTGTTATAGGCTATAATGAAATTAAATTACAAATCAAGGAGGGCTTCAATATGAAAAAGTCACTAAAAATGTCTATGATTGGAAGCTTAACAGGCTTAATGATGTTAGGGGCAGCTTTCAGTAGCTTTGCTCAAAGCGATGGTATTATTGTTTACAGTGATACTTTTACACCAGGAGAAACAGGGACGGCCTATACCGTAGATGATTTGGAAATTCCAGGAACAGCTTGCGTATTTAACAATCGAAATTTCACATTTAGTATAGACAAACAGGCTATTGCTGAAAGATGGAAAAATGAAGAAGGTTATAATATTATGGTTTATGATGGAGTATGGATTGCTGATGTGGTAGAGGGAAAGTATCTTATACCCATTACAAAAGCGCCATATGAAGGCTATTCTGAAGTCGAGGTCAAGGAAGTTTCAGAAGGTGTTTATAGCCTGGAAGGCTTAGAATTAAAGGAAAATTGGGTGTATGCCATTATGGTTGAGATAACATCAGCACCTGGTGAACATTATGGCTTGTCTGGTTGTGAAGGAAGTTATTTTATGTTTACAGGTACGGGGGAAGCAAACACAGCAGGAGATACAGAAACAAATACAGATGCAGGAGGTAATCATTCGCCAGGAGGTGATGGTGGTGTTTATTATTACTGGAAGCAGAATGAAATTGGCTGGTGGGTACAGAGTTCCGATGGAACTTACCTGACAAATCAGTGGTATCGTTCACCTGATTCTGGTTTATGGTATTATTTGGGGGCAGATGGTTATATGCTGACCAATACGGTGACACCTGATGGATATACAGTCAATGCAGATGGTGTATGGATTCAGTAAAAGAAAAAATGGCGGAGGCTGGCTTATCAATCAATCTTCACCGTTTTTTGTGTTATCCAATCAAATTCCTAAAGGATACTCCGTAATGGACAGATAGATATTTTGCCTGTAGTGCAGAAAATAAAAGATTTATCTGTAAGAGAATGGATATGCCCTGTTTGTGACACGCATCATGATAGGGATATCAATGCTGCGAAAAATATTTTAGCAGAGAGATTACGACAAACAATAAAAAAAAGATATATAGGGCAGGAACTGCCCGAATTTACGCCTGTGGAGATAGTAGGGAGCAAAACGCCCAGTGAAAATTTGTTCTGTTCTGACCAGAGTGGAACGTAGAGCGAGGGTGCTGTGTGTCAGCGGCATACGTTTAGCATGGACCGAAGCGGAGCGTAGACCGATGAAGCAGGAAACATTGGCTGTTACTGTTCACACCATGATTAATCACTCTGCTGATTAGTCATGGGCTAATACATTTAGATAATGGGTAATTCGCTTCAGGGTTACTTGCAAATTGGAAAACTAAATGCTATAATCGTTATAATAAATAGACAGGGGAGCTTGTATTTGCAGGCTGAGAGGAAGTAATCAACTTCGACCCTTGAACCTGATGCGGATAATGCCGTCGGAGGAAGTTGCAGAGGAACATGTACTTTTTCAGGGGGTATCCTATTTGGGTACCTCCTGTTTTTTGTTTATAGGAAAGTGCGTCCTATAGAGAAAAAGCCCTCCGGGCAGGATCGCACTGCGGCGGAGAGGAATCATGTCGCTAAAGCGACCCGCCGCAGGCGGAGAATCCTGCAAAGCAGGATTCTTTGTTCTATGCACAGGCCCGCATAAGGAAGTTTGCTGCTGGCGCAGCATGTGGGCCGTGCGGCGAGTAGGGGAGGATGGCTCTTCCCTACTCGATTCATAGGAAAGTACATCCTATGATACAAAACGCTCCGCTTAGGTTGCTGAGTGCCAGTGGCACTCGTTTAGCAACGAGCAGATTGGAACGTAGAGCGCACTTCGCGCAAAGGAAGTTATCAACTAAAGCCGACGGGCACCCGGCGCGGTGATTGCCATTACCGGGGCCATTGACATCGTGACGGATGGAGAGAGGAGCTTCCATATTCGCGATGTCCGCTCAGAGATGTCCGCCCTCTGCACGCCTGCAAAGCTAGACGTAGGCACCGCTACGTTGCTAAGCGCCAGTGGCGCTTGTCTGGCAAGGACCGGAACGGAGTGTAGAACGCCGTTTTGCAGACGCACAGATGACGAAAATATCAAGCACTGTATTCACCATTATTTCCGCAATGCAGTACTAGATGACCGGGAGTTTCAAGCGGTAACTTGGGGGCACCACCTTTTGCCGCTCTATAAAAATAATGCAAAGGAGACACAACTATGAAAACAGCATTATCAATCGCTGGGACCGATCCCAGCGGAGGCGCCGGGATTCAGGCCGATCTGAAAACGATGACCATGAACGGTGTTTTCGCCATGAGCGCCATCACGGCGCTGGTGGCCCAGAATACCACCGGCGTGCGGGAGATTGTAGAACTGACGCCTATGTTTTTGGGAGCGCAGATTGACTCGGTATTCGAGGATATTCCGCCCGACGCGGTGAAGATCGGTATGGTAGCTTCCTGCGGGCTGATTGAGAAAATCGCAGAGCGGCTGGAGTTCTATCAGGCGAAAAACATTGTGGTGGATCCGGTGATGGTGGCTACCAGCGGCGACCGTCTGATCTCCCGGGATGCGGTGGACACACTGAAGACATGCCTGCTCCCCCTGGCGACGGTGGTCACACCCAATATCCCGGAGGCGGAGATTTTGTCCGACATGACCATCCAAAGTCCGGCGGATATTGAGAACGCTGCGAAAGAGATCGGCGATGCCTATGGCTGCGCGGTCCTGCTCAAGGGTGGGCATGACATTAATGACGCCAACGATTTTCTCTATGCGAGTGGCGTGGGAACTTGGTTTTATGGAATGCGCATCAACAATCCTAACACTCATGGTACCGGCTGTACCCTGTCTAGCGCCATCGCTGCCAATCTGGCAAAGGGCTTTGACCTGCCCACATCCATCCGGCGATCGAAAGATTACCTCTCCGGCGCGTTGGGAGCTATGATGAACTTGGGCCATGGCCGGGGACCCATGCAGCACAATTTTAATCTGACGGGAGAATTTGCGAAGGAGGCAGAGAGGTGAAAACTACAGAGCGGCTTCTATCCGCAACAAAGGAAATTTGGACGGGCTACAATGAACATCCTTTTGTACTGGGCATTCAGGATGGTACATTGGCCCGGGAGAAATTCAGGTATTATATCATCCAGGACTACCTGTATCTGGAGGAGTACGCCAAAGTCTTTGCCCTGGGGATTGCCAAAGCCAAAAGCCCGGAGACAATCCAACTGTTCTCTAAGTATGTGACCCTGTTGACTGAAGGAGAGATGGACATTCATCGGGGATATATGGGCCGCTTCTCTGTCTCCCGGGAGGAGATGGAGGCCACACCCCGGGCGCTGGACAACCTCTCCTACACCTCTTATATGCTTCGGGTGGCCTATGAGGAGGGAGAGACGGAGATTTTAGCGGCGATTCTCTCCTGCGCTTACAGCTACGAAATCATTGCCCGGAAAATCGTGGAGCGCAATCCTGCCGCCATAGATCACCCCTTTTATGGAGATTGGATTCGTGGTTATGCTGATCCTCACTACAGTGAGTCAAATATTCTTTTGTTGGATATGACTGACAAGCTAACTCGGCACTATACCGAGCTGCAGATTCAGCACCTCACGGAAATCTTCGTGGCCTGCTCCCGATATGAGCTGGCTTTCTGGGATTTAGCTTGGAACATGAGTAAATGAATGAGGGACACGATATGAAACGCTGTGTAATTATCGGTGGGGCAGATATTGGACGATATGACCGCATCCGTGCCCACCTGCGGGAAGATGATTTCTATATCTGTTGTGACAGCGGTCTGAAGCATCGGGAAGGGTTGGGTATTGTCCCGAACTTGATCGTGGGGGACTTTGATTCCCATGAGAATCCACACTTGGACATTGAGACTGTGGTACTTCCTTGTGAAAAGGACGACACGGATACGGTCTTTGCGGCAAAAGAGGCATTGAAACGGGGGTTTCAGGACTTTCTTCTGCTGGGCGTTACTGGCGGACGGCTGGATCATACATTGGGGAACGTCTCTTTGTTGCTGATGCTGGATGCCCGGGGGAAAAGGGCTGTGGCGCTTGACGATTACTCCGAGATGGAAATTGTCTCAGATAGGCCGGTTCAAATCGAGGATTGCTACTCATATTTTTCTTTGCTGAACATTAGTGGCCTTGCCCAAGGTATTACCATCCGAAACGCAAAATTTCCGCTGGCTGATGCAGAGATCACCTGCGAGTATCAGTATGGAATCAGCAACGAGGTATTGCCAGGAACGACAGCAGAGGTCGCCGTGGAAAACGGGCGGCTGTTGTTGATCAAAGTATTGCCGGATTGTGCTGCGCAATAGTAGCGGTAAACAGAGTCAATCAACTGCTCAAATCCATCCGTTCACTGGTCCTGTTTTCAAATTCTTCTGTTTCCCATTCTTTCTCAACCAGAGAACGGATGAATATGAGGAATTATGCCTAATCATGCGTCTTTTTTTCTCGAATATGAGAAGATGCACTTCCAACTATATAAAGAAGATATTTTGGAACTTTTACATTGCCAGGAGGTTTTTAAACGGTTAAATCAGAACTATCAGGACTATCTGCGGGAAAGCGACAGGAACAGGGAACCTGGCGCTTTGGTGGGAACCCTTCATGAAAACTACCATAAGTACAGTGGGAGTCTCCTGGGTTATGGTATTGCTATGGAAGATTGTTTCGAGGAAGGGGCGGCAGACGGCCCGTCTTTAAGAAAGCGTCAGTGGATTCGGAATATGTCGGCCTTGATGAAGGAGATGGATACATCCATGGGATTGAGCTTTTCCCTGGAGAGGAAAGCCCGGAGCACGGAAGGGGAGCAGAAGCTGAGGCATCCTGTACTAAAAAAGACGGCAGAGAAGATCCGTGAATGGAAGCGGGCGGGATACCAGGAGATGCTGCTTTAGGGAGATGGCGCAGGATATGAAACGTTGAAATTGAGTAACTATTCAGTAGGTCTGCGCAGAGCCTGCCCCAGCGAAGCGAGGGTATTTACTGCGTTGATCGTAAGATAAACTCGGACAGGAGTTTAAATAAGAGGTTGCATGATGAAAATTATTATTTCGCCTGCCAAGAAAATGAATATTGATACAGATTCTTTTGCTGTTAAGGGAATGCCGGAATTTATGGAAGATACAAAAATCCTTATGCAGGAAATCCGGTCTTTGCCGTTGGCGAAAGCAAAAGCCTTATGGAAATGCAATGACCAGCTAACCCAGTTAAATTATGGGCGTTTTCAGGTCATGGATTTGGAAAAAGCGCTGACACCAGCGATCATGGCGTATGAAGGGCTGCAATATCAATACATAGCTCCGTCAGTGCTCTCAAAAGAAGCGTTGTCCTATGTGGAGGATCATCTTTGCATTTTATCAGGATTTTACGGCCTTTTGAAGCCCTTTGACGGGGTTGTGCCCTATCGGCTGGAAATGCAGGCAAAGCTGCCGGTCAAAGGAAACAAAGATTTATACCACTTCTGGGGTGATCGGTTATATAAAAAATTGTGCATGCTCAACGAGGGGCAGCCGGAAAGTGACAGGGTGATGATTAACCTGGCTTCGAAAGAATATTCCCGGTGTATTGAGAGCTACATTACGGATAACGACCGGTTTATCACTGTAGATTTCGGTCAGATAATCGAGGGGAAGATAAAACAGAAAGGGACTTTGGCTAAGATGGCCAGAGGAGAGATGGTAAGGTTTTTGGCCGAAAAAAAGATTACCAACCCGGAAGGAATGAAAGATTTTTGCCGTTTGGGATACCGATATTCAGAGGAATGGTCAAATGAAAAGCGGTATGTATTTGTTGAGACGGGGCAGCGGGTCCGTGACAGAGGCTGAACGTTTGGCTGTGCGTTTGGATAACCTGCTTTTTTTAGCCGGCGGATGTCCGGACTGTCACGGCAGGCCGTACTAGCATTGATATGGGGGATATCGGATGAACAAGAGAGAAAATTTTCATAGGGTATGGCTGGTTACGGGGATACTGACAGCGGCATTGGCGGCTGTCCTGGCTGCCAGCTATGTGCTGCTTCTCAGGAACAGATCGGCGGGAGAGGCAGATTATCGTTCTTTTGCGTACCATGTTGCCCTTATTTCTGATGATAAGGATACGTCTTTTTGGAAAGATGTATATGCAGGGGCAGTAAAGGCGGGAGAGGGGTATGGGGTTTATGTGGAGCAGATTGACGATGGCCTGACGGAAAGGTTTTCTATAGAAGATGCCATCAATATGGCGATTTATGAGCATGTGGACGGCATTCTGCTGCGGCCGGCGGAGGGAGAGGAAGTCCAGAGAATGATCGATAAGGCATATCGGCATAAGATTCCTGTGATTACCATGCAAAAAGATGTTCCCGATTCCAAGCGTCAGGGGTTTGTGGGGATTAACGATTACTTTTTGGGGCAGGAATACGGAAAACGGGTGCTGAAAATTGCAGATGAACATACCCGTCTGGTAGCGGTGCTGTTTCCGGGTGCCAGCTTTAATGAAACGAGCCGCATGTGGTTCCAGTTGGGGTTAAGCAATACCGTGCCGCAGGAACAGGTCCGTTTTGATTTTCGGATTATCCGGGATGATAAAGGGCTCAACAATGCAGAGGATGTGATTCATGACATGGTTGAGGGAAACGTGGAGCAGCCGGATATTGTCATTTGCCTGGATGAAGTGATTACGCAGTCCGCTTATCAGCTTGTTCGCGACGGGGGATTGCCAGATAAGATCAAAGTGATTGGCAGTTATGTTTCGGAGGATATTTTAAAGGGGATAGAGGAAGGAGGGATCGATTCTACGATTACCATAGACCCGGAAGCTATGGGACGTATGGGCATAGATGCTCTTATGACTTATAAAAAATATCATATGGTCAGTTATTATACGGAAGTAGATATCATGTTGGTAGATCAGGATTCGGCAGCGGAGTACAGAAGGGGGAGCGTGGATGGGGAAGAAGGACAGGAAAAATAAATGTTTTTTTAATCAATCCCTGCGTACAAAGCTGATTCTTCCGGTGATGATTACCATGGCCGTTTCTTTGGGAGTAAATTTGATTCTGTTTAGCAGGATGAATAAGACGGTGGAAAACATGGACCAGGTATATGCTACCAATATCCGCCTGGGGGAATTGGAGAGCCTTTTGTCTGAAATGGAAAGCGGTATGTATCAGTATTTAAATATTCAGAGCCAGGAAGGGTTGGAAACATTTACCGGGAACCGGGAACGGTTTGAGGCTATGATTGCAGAGATTGATGATACAATCACTGACCATCCGGCCAGAAGGATGGAACGTAATATCCGAAAGCTGGCAATTTCTTATTTGGAGTTGTCGGACAACGCGATCAAGGCTAAACAGAATCACGATGTGGTTTCTTACCGGGACAGTTTTGAGGAAATTCAGAAAATCTATACTTACCTTCTGGCTTATTTGGGAGGCTTGGATACTTTGCGATTTAAGGCTAATTCGGAAAATTACGATGTGCTGTATCAATATCTTCGCTATTTGGAAGTATTCATGACAGCGGTGCTGATTAGTGTTGCCTGTTGTCTGATGATGCTTTTATATGTGATTATCGGAAGTTTTACCCGCCCGTTGGAAAAGCTGGCAGATAAAGCCAGGGAGGTGGGAAAAGGAAATTTGGGCATTTCCCTGGACAGGCCGGAGAGCGAGGACGAGGTGGGGACAGTAACCAGGGCGTTTAACCAGATGATTGCCAGTATTAACGATTATATCCGAAGAGTCCGGGAAAGCATGGAGATTGAGATTCGGATGAAAGAGCGGGAATTGGTTATGGAAAATTTATTAAAGGACGCTCAACTGAAATATTATCAGGCACAAATCAATCCTCATTTTTTGTTCAATACCTTAAATGCGGGACAGCAGCTTGCGATGATGGAGGATGCCGAAAAAACGTATGTGTTTATGGAAAACATGGCATCCTTTTTTCGATACCGTTTGAGGAAAAACGGGGAAGAGTCCACGCTTCGGGAAGAAATCGAACTTATTGACAGCTATATGTATATTATGAATGTGCGTTATTCTAATGAAATTCGTTTGGAAAAGGAAATTGCGGCTCATCTTTTGGACATGCGGTTTCCTGGCATGGTCTTGCAGCCAGTAATTGAAAATGCGTTGAATCACGGTCTGGGAGGGGTGGAATGGGAAAAGCGGATTTGGTTTTTTGTGGGCCAGGAAGACGAGGCGGCGATTATTCGAATCCGCGATAACGGCATAGGAATAGACAAGCAAACGCTTGCCGAATTGAACGCGGGAATGGCGGGCAGGAAAGAAAAAAGCGATTCGGGAAACGGCGTGGGGCTTTTCAACGTAAGAGAACGGCTGCGGCTGTATTTTGAACGGGATGATGTGATGACTGTGGAAAGCGGCGGCGAGGGTGAAGGCGCCCTCGTCACCATACGGGTGCCGGTTCAGACAAAATACCAGGAAACCGAAGAGACAGCAAAAAAGGAATAGGGAGCAGTACATGTATAAAATCTTGATTGCCGATGATGAAGGGATTGTCACAAATGCTTTGCAATTTATCATCGAAAAAAATTTTGGCGGCGAGTGCCAGGTTGCCGTTGCCAAAAACGGAAGACAAGCGATTGAAGAGGCGGAGAGCTTTCAGCCCGATATTGCGCTGCTGGATATTCAGATGCCAGGTATCAATGGGTTAAAGGCTATGGAGGAAATTTGTGCTCAGAACGCAAAAATAAAGATATTGATTCTCAGTGCCTATGATAATTTCGATTATGCCAAGGAGGCTTTGCGTCTGGGTGCGGTAGATTATCTGATGAAGCCGATAAATAAGAAGGCGATTGTGGAGCGCCTGACGGCTATTATGCGTACGATTGACCAGGAACGGCAGAAACGTCGGGACGATTTGCTGGTAAAAGAAAAAATGGAGGCAGTAGTTCCGATAATTGAAAACGGGTTTATTGTCAGCCTGATTATTCAAAATGAGTATAAAGACAGCGGCATACAGTACAGGCGCCTTCTTGATCTTGAGGAAGATTATGGAATTATTATGGTTCTGGAGTGGGGGGAAGGCGGCGAGGAGGGAAGCATGGGCAACCCGGTAGGCTCCAGCGTCCTGGCTCACAAGTATTATGACAAGATGGCAGAACTGGTAAAAGTGTATTTTAAAGCCTGCGTCAGCAATATCATGGGAAATATGATCGTCTGTGTGATTCCTTTCGGAGAAGCGAAAATGGAATACGGGGAGCGCCTCCGGGTAATTGAAAAGGCAAGAAATCTGGTAGCTTCTTTAAAGCATATGGCAGGTATTGATTTTAAGGCGGGAATTGGTTCTGTCCGCTCGTGGGAAGCGATGTTTGATTCTTATCAGGAAGCGTTAAATGCGCTGCGTCACGGCCGGAGGGAAGTGACTCACATTGATGACCTGATTGTGAGGAATACGCAGGAGCAGCAGCAGCAAATGATGGAACAGGTGGTATTGGGGGCCGTCCTCGGCGGTATGGAGCATGATGTGCGCCAGGAGGCCATGGTGTTTGCCGGCTGGGTGCAGAAAAATAAACGTAATGCTTTTGAAGAGGAGAAACTGCAGCTTACCGAGTTGTTTCTTGTAGCCAGACGTATGGTACAGGAACAGGGAGGGGAATATAAAAAAGGGCAGGAAGCTATGGGGGCTTTGCTTCGGTCTGAAAACGGTGAGGAACTGCGGCAGCGGTTTGTTGCGGCTATGGTGGATTTGGCAAAAGCTGTGGTGATCAAAAATCAGAAATCTGACGGTATCGTCACGAAGGCCCAGGAATATATCCGGCAGAATTTCCGGAAAGATTTGACTTTGGAGGAGGTGGCGCAGACAGCAGGCATAAGTCCGTACTATTTCAGCAAGCTGTTTAAGGAAGGGACGGGAATGAATTTTACGGAGTACATAACCGGACTTCGCATTGAGCGGGCCAAACAGCTTTTGTCTAACCGGGAATTAAGTATCAAGCAGGTGTGCCTGGATTCCGGTTACGGCAATCCGAATTATTTTAGCCGCATCTTTAAAAAATGGACGGGGATTACTCCTACTGAATTTCGGGATGGAATTTATGAAGATAAGTAACGACTCAGTTTAAAAATCCCCCTTGAGTTAGTGAAACTATACAAAGAATAGCACAAATTTGAAGCAAAATAATGCTATATTTTTCTATATATTTTAGAGATATGTTGAAAATATGCAGATTTTTGCAAGTTTGTGCTATTTTTTTTGTGGTATACTCAAATAAAGATAAAGTTGGGGCCAAAACTAAAGCGCCTGGGTTAGTACTGCCTTGCATTAATTCTCGAGTAATCTGCACTTGCTATCCGCGCCATCTGCACGTCTGCAAAACTCACCGTAGCCATCACTACGCCTTCGTTTCGCAGACGCACAGCTGACACGAATATCAAGCACGTTTTACTTCAAGATTAATGCAATGCAGTACTAGGTTATTGAAGAGAGGGGGATTTCGTTCATGAGCATGTTTTTGCAGGCTTGCGTCAATGGGCTGCTGATGGGAGGGTTTTATTCCCTGATGGGGATGGGCCAAAATATAATTTTTGGTGTAATGAAAATTGTAAATTTCTGTCATGGTGAGATGTTGATGGTAGGAATGTATCTGACATTTATTCTTTATACGTTTTTTGGCATTGATCCCTATCTGGCTGTTCCCATTGTGGCTGTTACGATGTTCTGCCTTGGGTCTTTGATTCAGCACACGCTGATTACTCCGTCGCTGGGGACGAAAAGTTTTACCAATCTGTTGTTTTTGACCGTGGGCCTTGGCCTGCTGCTTTCCAACGGCGCCTTGGTGATTTTCGGCTCCGAGTACCGTTCTATCCGTACCGCTTATTCCCAGACTTATATCCAGTTGGGGCCGGTGACGATGGCTTTGCCAAGATTAATCAGCTTTGGCGTATTGATTGTAGTAACGGTTGCGTTATTTGCATTTTTAAAGTATACCACTATCGGCAAACAGATCCGTGCCGTGTCCCAGAATCCGGTGGGGGCGGAGGTAGTTGGCATTGATGTCAAGAAGATTTACATATTGACTTATGGTTTGGGGATTGCGCTGGCAGGGACAGCGGGAGCTTTGCTGACACAGTTTTATACTATTTTTCCCACGGCAGGCGCCAGTTTTGGCTTTCGCGCTTTGATTGTAGTGGTTGTGGGCGGATTGGGCTCAATTCCCGGGGCTTTCCTGGCCGGTATCTTTTTGGGCTTATTGGAAACGATGAGCGCTTTGTTTATCAGTCCATCCTACAGCGATTTAATTGTATTCATGACTTTTATTGTGATATTGGTAGTCCGTCAGACGATGATAGCAAGGAGGAAATAATATGGATAGCAAGAAAGCGGTATATGCTTATTATCGGAATCTGGCCATAGTGATCGGTTTGCTTTTGCTGATATTTGCCCTTATTCCCACAATGGTAAAGTCACCTTATATATTAAATATTTTTGTGCTGGTCTTTTATATGTCTACCTTGTCTATGGCGTGGAATCTTTTGGGAGGAATGACTGGTCAGAATTCCCTTGGCCATGCAGCTTATATGGGTTTGGGGGCATATGCCTGCTGCTTGTTGGTAGTGAAGACGGGAGCAAATCCCTGGCTGGCCGCCCTGTTTGGCATGCTTGTGGTAGGACTGGTTGCCGGTATTGTCTTTTATCCGTGTTTCATTTTGCGGGGGCCTTATTTTACTCTGGTTTCCATCGCTTTCGGTGAGTCAATCCGCCAGATTATCATTAATTCGGAGTTCTTTGGCAGGGCGAGCGGCGTGGGGCTGCCTTTTGGCAGCGACTCCTGGCTGAATTTCCGTTTTACCAGCAAAGTCCCTTACTATTATGTAGGGCTGGCAATGATGATCGGTGTCTATTTGGTGATGAAAAAGATTGACCGGTCCAAAATGGGATTTGCTTTGAAAACGATCCGTGAGGATGAAGACGCGGCGGCGGCTATCGGCATTAACCCGACGCGCTATAAGATTATGGCGGTGGTGATTTCCGCCATGGTGGCCGGATTGGTAGGATTTTTTTATGCCAGCTACATCCGTTATATCGACCCGGAACTGATGATACAGGCCAAATCCACCGAGTCGGTGCTGCCTGCAGTAGTAGGTGGTGCGGCTTATGTGGAAGGCCCTATTGTGGGAGGCCTGATTATGATTCCTTTGTCCGAGTATTTGCGGGCCAATTTCAGCAGCATCCTGCCGGGTATTAATATGCTGATGTATGCCGTTGTGCTTTTGGTAGTGATCCGGTTCCGCCCTACGGGTATTTTGGGCTGGTATATGAACAGCAGGACAAAAAAACTTATCGATGAAAAAGTCCTCAAAAAACCTTCTCTGGAAATCCTGGAGGAAGTGGAAATGATGGAATATCAAAAGAAGGAGGCGTAAGATGGCAGAATCTCCGGTTATCGAAGTTCAGAATATTACCAAACGTTTTAAGGGCCTGACTGCTGTCAAGGAAGTATCCTTTTCGGTACGGGAAGGCGGCATCACCGGAATGATCGGACCGAATGGCGCGGGAAAATCAACCACGTTTAATATGATATGCGGGTATTATCCGCCGACGGAAGGCAGGATTTTTTATAAGGGTAAAGATATTACCGACAAAAAAGCGTATGAGTACACCAATATGAAAATTGCCCGCACCTTTCAGATCATGAAGCCTCTGAAAAATTTAAGTGTGCTGGACAATGTAGTTGCGTCTTCTTATTTTGGCCACGCCGGAGCGAAAAATGTGCGGGAGGCAAGAGAAAGGGCCATGGAAGTGCTGCAGTTTACCGGGCTTTATGATAAACGGCATGTTTTGTCCAAGGATATGGGAACTCCCGACCAGAAACGGCTGGAGATGGCCAGGGCTTTGGCTACGAAACCGGAAATGCTGTTTCTTGACGAAAATATGGCTGGCCTGAATCCGGCAGAGACGGAGGAAGCTATTCGTCTGATACGCAGAATCAATGAATCGGGAGTGACGATTTTGTTGATTGAACATATTATGCAGGCGGTCGTCAGCCTGTGCGAGGAGGTTATTGTGCTTCATCACGGGGAAAAAATCGCAGAGGGAACACCGGAGCAGGTAATGAATGACCCCTATGTGATGGAGGTGTACCTGGGCACGAAAAAGGAGGAAGCACATGCTTAAAGTCGAGGGATTGCATGCAGGGTATGGCTCCGTCAATATTCTGTGGGATATCAGTTTTACCTTGGAAGACGGGGAAATTGTAGCTATTTTAGGTTCTAACGGGGCGGGAAAAACCACTATGGTCCGTGCTGTTACCGGAATGTTAAAGCCCGCTTCCGGCTCGGTTTCCTTTAACAATGAGGAGATGGCAAAGAAAAATTCGCGGATGATTTTGAACAGCGGTATTGTACAGGTCCCGGAAGGAAGGCAGCTTTTTACCGAGATGACCGTACTTGAGAATCTGCAGATGGGGGCATTCAACAAAGAGACAAAAATTCATTTTCAGGATAATTTGAAAAAAGCTTATCAATGGTTCCCTAAGCTGGAGGAGAGGGCAAAGCAGGCGGCGGGGACGCTCTCAGGAGGAGAACAGCAGATGGTGGCGGTGGCCAGGGCGCTGATCGGCGAACCGAAACTACTGATTTTGGATGAACCGTCCCTGGGGCTGGCGCCCAATATTGTCGATGATATTTTGCAGGTGGCGTCTACGCTGGCCAAAAATGACGGGATTTCGGTGCTTTTGGTAGAGCAGGATATTACCAAAGCGCTGGCGGCTGCGGACAGAGGATATGTTATTGAAAACGGCCGGATTGTCCTGGAGGGCACGGCATCAGAACTGCAGGCCAATGAACATGTGAAGAAAGCCTATCTCGGAATTTGAATGTTTAGGATTTTATCAGGATTTTGCGCCGCCAGCGATGCGGTGTGAAATAGAGCTGGCTTTATAGTGAATGATAAATTATTTTGTCGTTTACTATAATATTGGGCCGGCAAGAAACAAGTTGGTAAAAATGTACTCTCAAAATTTCTTTTGCACCATCTCACAAAATCAGGAACAAAGAGGCTTCGGGAGTACATAAAAGAGTACTCTCGGAAAATCAACCACAAAGGTGGGGGCAAGAGAGTTTCCGAGAGTGCTCAAAATGAATAAGGAGGGAAAAATTATGAAATTGAGAAAACTCACATCCCTGTTGTGCGTGGCAGCCGTGGCTATGTCTGCGCTGTCCGGCTGTTCCGGTTCCGGCGGTTCCGAGACGACAGCGGCAACAGAGGCAACGACGACAGCAGCGGCCGGCGGGGAAAGCAAAGCTGAGGCAGAAGGAGAGACGGAGCCGGCCGGAGCCGAACTGACTGGCGAACCCATTAAAATCGGCACCATTTATGCGATGTCCGGCGGTTCTGCTGCCATCGGTACAAACATTCTGCGCGGCATTGATTTTGCTGTGGCAGAGATTAACGCGGCAGGCGGTGTGGACGGCCGTCCGCTGGAAGTGGTCCGGGGCGATCATGCGGGGGATGCTGCTACCGGAAGGTCTGAAGCAGAGCGCCTGATTACCCAGGAACATGTAGACGTGATGATGGGCTGCCATATGTCTGTGGTAACGGAAGTTGTGGCTCAGGTGTGCCAACAGTATGGCGTTCCCATGATCACAGCCATCTCCACTTTGGACAGGCTGTCCAACGAAGAACATAAAGATATGGATTATTTCTTCCGTTTGTGCCCGTTGAATTCCGTGTATGTGGAAGATATGCTGATGTATCTGAGGGATTCTAAAGAACAGACCGGAGAGGAAATCAAAACCGTAGCTATTTTTACGGACAGGGCGGCTATCGGCCAGGAATTGATCCGCTGCGTGGAATTGTTTAAAGACGAGTATGGCCTGGAATTGGTGGCGACAGTCGATTATACCAGCAACGCCACGGATTTGAGCGCTCAGGTATTGGCGTTAAAGCAGGCCAATCCCGACGCAATTCTCTGCGATTCCTATATCGGTGATGCGACGCTGTTTATCCAAACCCTGAAGGAGCAGAATTACAGTCCCAAGATGATCGTAGCTAAGGCCAACGGCTTTACCGATCCTTCCTTTATCACCAATTTAGGCAGCATTGCCAACGGCGTGGCTTCGGTAGTGGAATTCAACCCGGATCTGACAAACGGTAAAGAGATCAACGAGGAATTCAAGGCTGAGTTCGGAGTGGACATGAACGGGCATTCAGCCGAATCTTATACCGTAGTATGGCTGTTTAAGGCGGCTATTGAGGCGGCTGGCAGCGCTGAAGGGGAAGCGGTCAAAGAGGCTTTGGCCAATATTGAAATCAATGGGGAATTCCCCGGCGGGCGCAAAATTGTCCTGCCTTATGACAAGATTAAATTCGAGAATTATGATTTGGCAGGCGAAGCTCACTACAGAGACAATACTTCTGCGTCTGTAGCTATCGCCCAGATTCAGGACGGCGAGTGGAAGACGGTTTGGCCGTTTGATTTCTCGGATACAAAAATTGCTTATCCGGCTCCTTTGCAGTAAACGGATAAAATTTGGGTTAAAAATCCAGGTATCGAGTAGGGAAGATTTTCCCCTACTCGCCGTGCCGGGAAGATGCCAGCTTTAGCTGGCATCTTCCTTTGGGCGCCCGTGTGCGTAAAAAAGGCGGTGGTCAGTCACCGCCTTTTCCCATATTCTTCCTTCAAATATTCCTCCGATTCTTCCCTCGATTTGAATATGATGATATGCTTGTTTTTCCGATATTTTTCAACCGACTGATAGATTTGCGGCAAACTTTTTTGGGGGAAATCAAGGATGAATTGCCTGAATTCAGGGTCAAATTCTGTCTCGTGCCACGGCAAATCGTCCCGTTCTTTCCCGATTCTGGATTCGGCGCCCGCAAGGCAGATTTCTAAGGGAAAATCCAGGAGAAAAACGGTATCGCAATATCTTAAGCGCATTTCCAGCGTCCGGCTATAATTCCCGTCGATAATCCATCGGTCTTGCATGAGAATATGATTGAGTTTCTGATCAAATTCCTGCCTGGAAACCGTCGTCTTATCCGGTTTGTGCCATATCCTGTCAAGGTGATAAAGAGGGAGATGGGTTATTTCCCTGAGCTTTTTTGAAAATGTACTTTTACCGGCGCCAGGACTTCCGATGACGATTATTCTTTTCATGGTTCTTCCTCACTATATTCCTATCGTTCCGGTAATTGTCAGTCCCATCTGTCTGGCAACACGCCGTCCTTTGTGTTCATTCATTAAAAGTAAACCCGCACCCTGTCTCCTTGGCACGTTTGACCACTTCAATATCTTCGTTTGATTCCATCTGGTGGGGTCTCACGAGTGTATTTATTTGCCAAATGATTGGGTGATTCTGCGGAAATATTCATTTATTCATTTGACGTTGATTTTAGCATGTTTCATTGCTTTGGTAAAGTACCAAAATGCTGATAAAATGGCTTTTATGAATTCGTCTATCAAATTTATGTATTCATAAGTATTCTGCAATTAAATTCCTTGCGGCTCTGGCGCCTTTATCCATAACCTTATATTTATGCAAATTATCCATAGCGCGCTATGTTGACATTTGCTATAATATTTGTGCAAAGCGGAAAAAAGCTCCTTATAAAATAGTTCCGATAGGAACAGGAAGGGAGTGAAACGGTTTGAGTAAATACAACGAGAAAAGCAAAGAGACAAAAGGGAAATGTAAATAAATCGTTATGTGGCATATGGCAATGGCAAACGGAGAAGAATGAGGGGAAAATCGGGTGAAGAAATATAGGTGTATGTTGTTGGCGGCAATCATGATATTTGTACTTGCTGCCTGCAAAAAAGCGGGCAGTCCCGGCCAGCGGCCAGGCGGAGGGGATATTTTGTCTGTGGATGTTCCTGACGGTTTGGAAACTCCTGCAGAGGATAATCTGGCTGATGTTGGGACAGGATTTGGGCATGGGTATGGGGCGGAAGAGGACGCACAGAGGGAAGATCCTATCCGCATCGGCGCCATCTATGCCCTCAGTGGCGATAATGCAGCAATCGGAACCAATATTTTGCGGGGGATTGATTTCGCCGTGGAAGAGATCAACCAGGCAGGCGGAGTCAACGGGAGGCCGTTGGAGGTTATCCGGGGGGACACCCAAGGGGATGCAAAAAGAGCCGGACTGGTGGCGGAACGCCTGATTACCGAGGAAAACGTACGCGCGGTTATCGGCTGCCATCAGAGCACGCTGACGGAGATTGTCGCCCAGGTATGTCAGCAGCACAAGATTCCCATGATTACGGCCATATCCACGGTGAACAGCATATCGGCTCATCCAAACGAGTATTTTTTCCGTCTATGTCCGATGAATTCCCTGTATTTGGAAAATATGTTTATGTACCTGAAAGATCAGGAAGAGCAGACAGGGAGTGAAGTGAAGAGGATTGCTGTATTTGCGGATAATGGTATGATCGGGCAGGAGGCAATCCGCTGCGCCAGGATTTATGCTCCTCAGTACGGGATGGAAATTGTGAAGGAAATCTGCTACAGGCAGGGTTCGGCTGATTTGACGAAAGAGATTCTGGAACTTAAGGAGGCAGATGCGGATGCCGTTTTGGCAGAGAGTTATGTCTCGGATGCCATACTTTTGATGAAAACGATGCAGGAACTGGATTACCAACCACCTATCCTTATTGCTAAAGCCAACGGTTTTGCCGATCCCAGTTTTATCCCGGCGACGAAGGAGTTTTCCAACGGACTTACTTCCGTGGTGGAATGGAACCCGGATTTGGCGAAAGGGAAAGAGGCCAATAAACGGTTTAAAGAGATTTTTGGCATTGATATGAACGGGCATTCGGCAGAGGCATATACGGCGATTTGGACATTTAAGACAGCTTTTGAACAGGCAGGGACAGACGACGGCGAGTCTGTAAAAAACGCTCTGGCAGCTATGAATATCCAAGGCTCATTCCCCAATGGACCGGAGATTATTCTCCCTTATGACTGCATTCGGTTTGAAAATCATTGGTTTGACGGGGTCCGGTATTATAATAACAACACTTCTGCTTCGGTAGCGATCGCACAGATCCAGGATGGCGAATATAAGACGGTATGGCCGTTTGCTTATTCGGATCAGAAGATTATCTATCCGGCAGAATATCATTAGCAGAAGTCTGAATTTCAGATTGAATGCGTTGGTTCTAACAAGAACGGATATTGGAAGGTGGTGTAGTGAGTGAACACAGATCGAATTGAGCGTCTTCTTGAGAAGCCCTGCTACATCATTGATGTTCTTCCCGTGACTGTGGAACGAGAGGGAAGGGGGCAGTTTTTTCAGGTGGAGGAGTATCTTCTCGCCGGTGACAGATACCGGGGGATCAGGGATCGGTTTGTCTTAGTCCTCTTAAAATTGATGTGCTATTATCATGTGTCCGTCCTCTTAGAAGAATGGATCGACCGGCCTTCGCCCCGGCTTGTGGAGCAGGCGGTCTGTGAGATTATATGTCCTTCCCCTTCCCCGGAGCATGACGGTCCGGAAGCGGGGCGGGACATGGGTGAGGGGGAGTCTGACCAGGAGAGGGAAGATGATATTTCCCACACCTTGAATGTGCTGTTTCCGGAGGAGGACATGGTCCTTGTGCTTGAGCGGGACAGTCTGAACATGTCTGTCTATAATCCGCCCAAAAGGGCGCGGGATATCATGGAGAAGATCGCCTGGTCGGAGGGGCTGTTCTGGAGAGAGAGCCTTCATTCCGACAGGGAAGCCATGGAATGATGGGAAAAATGGGAATCCGCTGAAAGGAAATGACATGAATTTCGTGAGAAAACCGATTTGTGTGTCAGGAGTTGTCATAGCTGGCTCTCTGGCAGTCGCCTTGTTTTTGCTGCTGTTCTTTGTGGCAATCCTGCCGGGAAAGAGGACCATCTGCTATGAGGAGGACCTGGCGGCGGCAGGGGAGGAAGTACTCAGAAACTGTTTTGGGGACGACTACAAGCTGTCGGAGGGAGTGGAGAAGGAATATGAATATTTTGAGTACCATGACCAGGTAAATGTGACGGTACATTACAGGGAGTGGACTCTTTCCTATCGAAACGCCGGGGGAGAGGAGCAGGACTTTGTCTTTCACAACCAGGTAAACAGTATAGAAAGCTTCACAGGTACCTATTTTTGTGAACTGACAGAGGATTTTTATAAGAGAAATTTCTGGGATGAAGCGGTGGCCGGGATTCCCGGGGTTCGGGAGGACAGTGTATTGTATTTTCAGGAATACAGCCAGTTTTCCTCTCCGTCCATACCGAAATCTTCCGTGATGCTTGACAGGCAGCTCCACTATTCCCTGGCGGAACACATCTATTTTCCCCGGCTGGAATTTGACCGGGTTTTTGAAGAATTTCCCTATCTGCTCAGATTCTATGTCTATGCCACCTATGAGAGCCCTGAGGAGGGGGAGAGGCAGAGGCAGCGTCAGGAGACGGAGGAGAGATTGCGGCACATGGTCGATGAGATCATCGCCTATACGGGAGGGACTCTCAACGCCACGGTGGGCGTCACCATGATGGACCAGGACGGATATGTGGACGGGTTCGGCTTTCGAGTTCTGAACGGGGAATATTTCCAGCCGAAAGACGGCTCGGAGCATGAGTATGACATTGCCCTCCACGAACATTTTTTCGGCCCGATTGTGCTGGAGGACAGGGAAGAACAGGAGGACAAGGAATGAATCAGGGCTTTGCCTTAAAGGCGATGAGAATGGACAGGAGAGAGCGGTATCAGACCGTGCGAGAGTTCTGGGCTGCCTGGAAAAAGGCTTTTTCATGAGAGGAGAACATTAATGAGCAAATACGCGGCCCTTTGGGAGCAGATACAAAAGGACGGCCGACCGTCCTTTACACTTACTTTTGGGGAGATCCAGGAGATGGGAGGAATCCCCCTTGACCACTCTTTCCTGAAATATAAAAAGGAGCTTACGGAATACGGGTATGAGGTGGGAAAAATATCCATGAAGGAGCAGACGGTGATCTTTTGGAAAATCGGCTGACATTCCAAGTGGATACGATCGCGGAGCCGCGGTCTGAACGGTTACGCCTGATATGATAAATAGCTGCCTGCAGGAGCGGGAACACTGGGATTTTCTGGTGCTGCGGTTCCGGAACGTGGATTATAATCTGAGGGTAAAGTATGAGAAGTTTTCTATTGACATTGTATAACCGGAAAGTATCTTTTGGCCAGGGAGGAAGCGTTTGAAGCTTCTTGTCCAGGGCA
The DNA here is from genome assembly GCA_947383005.1 of uncultured bacterium. Lineage (GTDB taxonomy): Bacteria > Bacillota > Clostridia > Lachnospirales > Lachnospiraceae > Brotaphodocola. The sequence continues at coordinate 44,188 of CANDBT010000021.1, forward strand.
TTGCTGCTGTTAGCTGTACAGGTAAAGATTATAGAAATTATAGAAAGATTATGGAAATCCAAGGAGTACAAAAGATGGATTATTCGGAAATGGTTATCTTTATTATGGAAATCGCTGGTACGGTTGCTTTTGCCTCTTCCGGTGCGATGCTGGCGGTGCGTAAGGAGATGGATCTGTTTGGCGTATGCGTGCTGGGAGTGACTACATCAGTAGGAGGAGGGGTGGTACGCGATTTGATATTGGGGATTACCCCGCCGAATATGTTCCGCAAACCGGTTTATACTATGGTGGCGTTGGGTGTGTCAGCCCTTTTGTTTTTGCTGTTGTATATCCGCAACAATTTGATGCAAGGAAAAATCGGGGTGGCTTATGACCGGATAATGACGGTTTTTGACGCTGTTGGCTTGGGAATATTTACGGTGGTGGGTATTAATACGGCCAGGCATGCGGGATACAGCCAAAATTTCCTGTTGGTATTCGTGGGGGTAGTGACCGGAGTGGGTGGAGGACTGATACGGGATATGATGGCTCAGGAGAAGCCGTATATCCTGACAAAGCATATTTACGCCTGCGCTTCTCTCGCCGGTGCGCTGATCTGTGTATTCTGCGGCAATATGATGGGAAGGCTGGCTTCTATGATGGCCGGTGCAGCGGTGGTGATTGTCATCAGGCTTTTGGCTATGCGTTATCGCTGGAATTTGCCGAGAATCAGATCCGGGCGTGATTAGCCCTATAGTCCTGTGGATTGCTTTGCATTTCATGCTCCCGCAATTCTAAAACACTTCAAGTTCAAAAATCCGTCACATTATTTCAACAGTATCTGCGTTGGTGGCTTGATACAATGTGGGTTATAGTTGTAAAATGTACTCCCAAAGTCTTTTTGTGCCTGAATTTGTGAGATGGTTTTGGAATGTATATATGCTTATGAGGCGTACGTGTAACGTACGCTGATTGAATTTATGTGCATATGAAGGGAAATCAGCCATAAAGGAAGGTACAGAAGAGATTTCGGGAGTAGATAAAGAGTACTCTTGGAAATTCTTTGTGTCCGGATTTGTGAGATGATTTTTTGTCAGAAGTGCGGGAATTCAGTTCGTCCTAAACAAGCGCCACTGGCGCTTAGGACCGCCGCAGGCGATTTTCATGATTTTGCCAGTTGCTGTGAACGCAAGTGAACAATAACAAATCAACCGCAAAGATGGACGCAAGGAAGTTTTTCGAGAGTGTTCTATAAAATAGAATGGAGGAGAACTCAATGGAAGCCACCAAAGATGAGCAGATAGTAATTGCGGGGAACAGAATTGGCAGGGAGGCATACGGATATATCCGTGTCTCTACAGTTCAGCAGAATGATGACCGTCAAAGGATAGCGATGGCGGAATGGGGGGTGCCACAGGAAAATATTTTTTCTGATAAGCAATCAGGTAAAGATTTTAACCGTCCGGGATATCGGGCAATGTTGGATGCCATCAGGGAGGGCGATCAGGTCGTGATTAAAAGCATAGACCGATTGGGCAGAAATTTTGATGAGATTTTGGAACAGTGGCGTTACATTACCTTGGAGAAAAAATGTGGTATTGTCGTTTTGGATATGGATATTCTCAACACAGATTTGGATCGGGGGCTTTTAGACCGTCTGGTGTCGGAGATTATGATGATTGCTTTGTCCTATGTAGCGCAAACAGAAAGGGAGATGATGCGCCAGAGGGTATTTGAGGGGATTGCGGCCGCTAAGGAAAGGGGGGTTCACTGTGGCAGAAAACCAAAGGAGATCCCGCCGTTTTTTACGATGATTTATGGCCTTTGGAGAGAGGGGCAAATTTCCGCGAGGGAAGCTGCCAGGAGGCTTGGCGTGGACAACCATACGTTTAAAAAGTGGACAAGCCTGGAAGAAAGGGCGGTTTGACGGGCAGAAAGGCCATGACTGTAGGTTAAAGTAGCCTAAAGTAACGGCTTGTGTTATACTGATGTTATGGAAACAAGGGGATATTTTGATATTGGATGAACCGGAAATTAATCTTCATCCGGAATGGCAAGTGGAATATGCAAAAACTCTCGTAAGTTTGCAAAAAGAATTCCGTTTAAAAATTCTTGTAACGACACATAGTCCTTATTTTATGCGTGCGATTGAGTGTTTTAGTGATACAAATAATATTATGGAACAATTAAATGTATATAGAGTTAGTAAAGATAAGGAAAAAGGAGAAACATTGATCGAGAATGTATCGTATACCGAGTTTGGCATAACGGATTTATATGATGAATTATCGGCTCCTTTAGAAAAATTAGAGTTATTACTAGATAAAAAATATGGGACGGACGAATAGAAAAATGAATGTATTAAATGAAATTGCACAAGAAGATATTCAAACGTTTAAATATCCTGATGAAAAAATAGCATCAAATATATACCAGGTTTCCCTTTCTTATGCATTTAGAGCTCTTGATGGCATGAGTGATGATGAAAGAATAAAAAAACAGTACTTTCATTACTGAAAGATAAGGGCAAGGATGGTGTCTATAATAAGGTCTGCGATTCTGTTCAGATGATAAAAATGCAATTAGAGTTTGGAGGGTTGCATGAGCATGATGATATAGTTACACATACCCATTTTTTTATCATATACGCAGGAAAAAATGATATACCTTCAAGAGAACCGTTAGAGAGGTTGAAGAAAACACAAGTGTTACGCGACAGTCGGGGAAAACAACGAAAAGCGGGAAGAATGATATTGGACACTGAAAAGAAAGAGAAAGAAATTTATGGATATTTTGAAAATGAGATCCAGAATTTAGGATTGGCAGCTTGTGATGAGGCTGCATTTCCGGGAGATGCCCTGCCTCGTGCCAGAAAGATTGTAAAAGGGAGAAGCAAGCAGAGAATGTTTTCACTTTTTTCGGCACGTGATTTTGCGGAGATAGTGAATTCCGGCTTTTTTTCTGATTGGAAATGGGGGAGTTATCAACAATATTTCCATAAGAATAAAGCAAGCTTTCTAAACGAAACAAATCATTGATGTAAAAAAGTTCAATGCCCTGCCGGAAAAGGACATTAAAACCACCCCAAAGGCTTATTCATGCAGTTCTATCTCCTCTGCCGGTAAGGTAAAGGTAAAAACCGCACCTGCCGGCAGGTTGTCGGATACGGAAATTTGCCCTCCATGTGCAGTGACAATGGATTTGCACAAAGATAATCCCAGCCCTAAGCTTCTGCGGCTGTCGGCAATTGTGTTTGCTCCACAGTAAAACATGTCAAAAACATGTGATTTTTGTTCGTCCGGTATTCCCAATCCATTATCGGAAACGGATACCGAAATCCATTTTCCTTCTTTTTTCGTATTGATTTCTATTGTAGAACCTGTCGGCGTATACTTTATGGCGTTATCTACCAGATTGATCATGACCTGGACAATCAGCTTCGCGTCAATATTGGCCAGCAGAAGTTCCTGGGAGGAGCGGATGCGGATAGTATGTTCGTTGCTTCTCCGGTTTATATGGTGCAGCGCTTCTGTGATTACCTCGTCTATCAGTTCCACCGACCGGGTCAGATTTACCTGCCCGTCTTCTATTCTGGTTATGGAAAGCAGATTTTCCACCAGGTTGATCAGCCACATGGAATCGTCATAGATATCGGTAAAAGTCTGCTTTTTCATGGTGTCATCCATTTTTTGATAATTCGCCATCAGATTTCCGGCGCTTCCCGAAATGGAAGTAAGCGGCGTGCGCAGGTCATGGGAAATAGCACGAAGCAGATTGGCGCGGAGCTGTTCATTTTTTGCCAGGACGGTTGCATCTTCCTTCTCTCTGGCATTTTTCATATTTTCCAGGGCCAGCGCACATTCGCCCAGAATGGAGAGCATTATGCTTTTTTCAAAAGCATCCAGTGGGATGTCCTGCATATGGATTCCGACTACGCCATATATCCTGCTGCTTAGGCGGATGGCAAGATACAGGCATTTTGCATTTGCCAATGTATCTGTGGTAGCTCCGGCGTGCTTATTGTTCCGCAGCACCCATTCGGCAACCGCTTTTTCATTATCCGTTGCCAAATCGGCCTGTTCGCTGTCTGCCGTCCGGTAGACATCCGGTTTTTCCAGTTTTTGGCCGTCGGAAGGGTAAATAATCAGATCCCGCTTTAACAGTTTTGTGATCTGTCCTGCCGTAATACTCAAAATGGCAGATTCGTCCTTTCCTTTTTGCAGAAGCTGGTTTGTTTCCAATAAAATCTTTGTCCTGAATGCCGCGTGGGCGGACTGTCGGGCATTTTCCTTAAGCCTGCCTGCAAGCGAGCCTGTCAGTAATGCGACCAGGAACATAATGGTAAACGTAACCGGATAATCCGGGTCATGGAATTGAAACGTAAAGCGCGGGACGGTAAAGAAAAAATTAAATACCAGCACGCTTATAATGGAGGCCGTCAGGCCGCAAAGCCGGTTTGTCGTAATAATGGAAATGACAAGAACGCCGAAAATATAAACCGCAATGATATTCGCTTCCGTAAATCCGAGTGTATAAAATGCATAACCGACGAGCGTAGCCGTCAGCAGGACCAGGATACTCTTTTCAATATCCCGTGCGGACATCGTTTTCGGAATGATTTTTCTGGCCGGGCGGTATTTCCATGCCACCGCATCCGGAATTACATGAATGTCTAAATTGGGAGCTGCGGCAATCAGCCGTTCTGTCAGGGTGGGCTTGCTGAATATGCCTTTCCTGGCCGTGGTGCTGCGTCCGATTACAATCTTGGAGATACCGGACAGTCTGGCAAATTCTGCAATCTGATAGGGGACATCTTCACCGTAGGTCGTTTCGATAGCTGCGCCAAGCTGTTCGGCAAGATGCACATTTTCCCTCAGTCTTTTTTTATCGTCCTCATCCATCGATGTTGTCGCCGGTGTCTCTACAAAAAGGGCGGTAAAGTTCCCCTTGAATGCCCGTGCCATCCTTGCGGCAGTACGGATAATTTTGGCATTGGAGGGGGAAGAAGAAAGGCACACCAGAATGTGTTCATCGGTATGATAATCGCCCCTGCTTTGGATTCTGGCGCTTTCCGTCAGTAGGTTTACCCGGTCTGCACAGCGCCGCAGGGCGATTTCCCGTAAAGCGGTCAAGTTCTCCGCCGTAAAGAAATTAACCGCCGCGAGTTTTGCCTGATCACCCTGATAGATATATCCGCCTGCCAGCCGTTCCAGCAGCTCCACCGGTTCAATATCCACCAGTTCTACCTGATCCGCCTGATCAAAAGCGGAATCCGGGATACGCTCCCTGACCATAACTCCGGTAATGGCTGCAACCATATCGTTCAGGCTTTCGATATGCTGGACGTTGACCGTGGTGTATACATCAATGCCTGCGCTTAACAATTCCTGGATGTCCTGATAGCGTTTGGCGTGGCGGCTTCCTTTTGCATTGGCGTGGGCGAATTCATCGACAAGAATGAGCTGCGGTTTTCTCTCCAGTGCGGCATCAAGATCAAATTCACGCAAGGTCGTTCCTCTATAGGAGATTGTTTTTGCAGGAAGCTGTTCCAGGCCGTACGCCAGGCGGGCCGTCTGAGGACGGGCGTGGGGTTCGATATATCCTGCCACCACATCAATGCCCCGTTCTTTTGCCAGGAGGGCAGCTTTAAGCATCGCATAGGTCTTCCCCACGCCGGCGGCATAACCAAAAAAGATCTTTAATTTCCCGTTTGGGGGATTTGACGGATTGTTATGGATGATCGCCACTTTCTCCAACAGTTCTACCTCGCTTCCTATATCTATTGTTTCCTATGCTTTATATCCGAAAACACTTTTGGATGTCTTTATTTCTGCCAAGTACCAGCATGGTATTCTGTGCTTCCATAATCATGTCAGGAGAGACGGAAAGCTCTAACTTTCCGTTTTTTCGGATTCCCATAATATTGATACTATACTTTTTACGAATGTCAATCTGCCCGATACTTTGTCTGGCCCAGTTTTCCGGAACGGGAATTTCAAATATCGCATGTTCCTCATCCAATTCTATGTAGTCCAGAATATGGTCGGCGCTATAGCGGATTGCCGTCCATTTGGCAAGTTGCTTTTCCGGATAAACCACTTCGTCCGCACCGTTGCGCAGGAGGAATTTTGCCTGGACATCCCTAGCCGCTCTGGATACTACCAGTTTTGCTCCAAGTTCTTTTAGCAGCGAAGTCGTTTCCAGGGAACTTTGGAAATCATTTCCGATAGCGACAATACAAACATCATAGTTGCGGATGCCCAAAGATTCCAGAAAATCCGCATTGGTACTGTCTCCGATTTGCGCGCTGGTTACAAAGGGCAGCGCGGCGCTCACCCGCTCTTCCACCTGATCAATTGCCATTACCTGATGTTTCAGTTCATTTAAATGCAGGGCGATGTGTCTTCCAAACCGTCCAAGCCCGATTAAAAGTATGGATTTCATCCTGATATTTCCTCCTTATCCGACTGTGATTTTTTCCTGCGGCAGCTTTGACGCTGTTTTCCGGGTACCGGACAGCGCTGCGAAAATCAAGGTCAGCCCGCCGACCCGTCCCCAAAACATAAGCAAAATCAAAATCAGCTTTGATAATATCCCCAGCTTCGGCGTAATTCCCAGCGATAATCCTACCGTTCCGACCGCAGAAGCAGTTTCAAACAGGCAGGGGAGCATGGGAAAGCCTTCCGTAAGGTTGATTATCAGGCCGCCGGTAAAGAAGAGCGCCAAATACATCAGCAAAATCGTTGCTGCGTTTCTGACTGCGCCGGTTTCAACCCGTCGCCCGAAAAAATGGGTATCTTCTTTGCGGAAAAACGTAGAATGTGCCGTGGCAAACAAAACCGCAACCGTTGTTGTCTTCATCCCTCCGGCGGTAGAGCCGGGACTGCCTCCGATCAGCATCAGTACAATAATAATCCACTGGCTTGCCTCGCTGGCCTTTGTCAGGTCAACGGTATTAAAACCTGCTGTCCTTGGCGTTACCGCCTGGAAAAGGGAAACGAATACTCTCTCTCCCGGTTCAAAGGACGTAAACTCATAAAAGTAAAAATAGACAGCCGGGACAAACAGCAGGATGGCGGTGGTCCAAAGGATTACTTTGCTCTGCATTCGGTATTTGCGGAAATGCAGTTTATTTGTCCGGATATCCTCCCATGTCAGGAAGCCGATGCCGCCCACGATAATCAGAGCCATGATGGTCAGGTTGACAATCGGCTGTGCCGCATATCCGGTCAGCGAAGAAAAGGGGGTTTGCCTGCCCATCAGATCAAACCCGGCATTACAGAAGGCGGACACCGAATGGAACAGAGCCATCCCAAACCCCCTGATTCCAAAGTCTTTGCAGAATACGGGAGCCATGGCCGCGGCTCCGGAAAGCTCAATCAGCAGGGTGGTCTTTATGATAAAGCTTGTCAGCCGGACAATGCCGCCTACATTTGGCGCGGCAATCGCCTCCTGCATGGTGCTTCGCTGCATAAGGGAAATTTTCCTGCCGGAAATCATGGCAAAGGCAGCCGCTACCGTAATGACCCCCATGCCGCCGATCTGAATCAGGAACATGATTACAAGCTGTCCAAACAATGACCAATAGGAGGCTGTATCATAAACCACAAGCCCGGTTACGCAGACGGCGGAAGTGGAGGTAAACAAAGCGTCGAGTAACGGCGTTTTTGTACCCCCCCGGCTGGCTGCCGGCAGCATCAGAAAAAACGTCCCCAACAAAATCACACCGGAAAATCCAAGAATAATTATCTGAAAAGAGGTCAGTTTTTTCTTTTTATGAATCAGTGCACACATATGTACAGTACTCCTTTACGTCTCTTTAGCTTATCTTCATGATAAGTCAAATGGCATAAAGAATGTAGTAAAATGTAGATGTGTGTATTAAGACTGCATAAAGACATCCGTAGAATCGAGCAGGGGAGGCTGCTTCCCTTACTCGCCGCACAGCCCGCGTGCTGCGTCAGCAGCAAACTTCCATATGCGGGCCTGCGCATAGAAAAAGGCTGCTGCATATACAGCTCATCAATGGCTGTACGCAACAGTCCTTTTCATCAATCATTCGATTAATCCAGGTCTTTCCCATCACTGGCAATGACTTTTTTATACCAGAAGAAGGAATCTTTCCGGCTTCTGGAGAAATCACCGCTTCCGTCGTCATGACGGTCAACATAAATGAAACCATAGCGTTTTGCGTATTGGCCGGTGCCTGCCGAGACCAGGTCAATGGGACCCCATGTAGTGTAGCCGATCAGCGGGACGCCGTCCTCAATGGCATCGCCCATGCAGCGGATATGCTCGCGGAAATAGTCAATACGATAGCTGTCGTGGATGGAACCGTCCTCTTCTACCTTGTCAAAAGCGCCAAACCCATTTTCCACTACCATCAGCGGAGTGTGGGGATAACGGTCATGCAGGACATTCAAAGTATAGCGAAGTCCCAGTGGGTCGATCTGCCATCCCCAGTCGGAAGCTTTAAGATAAGGATTCCTGGCGCCTACAGACATATTGCCGGCGGTCTTTTCGGCATTTTCATCGGTGGTAACACAGTTTGACATATAGTAGGAGAAGGTGTAGTAATCCACGGTGCCGTTCTTGATAATCTGCTTGTCTTCTTCAGTGATAAAAGAAGTGTCAATATCATGATCTTTAAAATACTTGTAGGCGAAAGTGGGGTATTCGCCGCGGATTTGCACGTCGCCGCAAAGGTTGTTCTTGAAGTTATCTTCCTCATAGCAGGTCATGATATCTTTGGGATTGGGGGTTAGCGGATAGAGGGTAACATGAGCAATCATGTTGCCAATCATAAAATCCGGATTGATTTCATGGCCTTTCTGCACGGCGATTGCGCTTGCCACAAATTCATTGTGCAGCGCTTCGAAGGTCAACTGCGGGTCTGATTTCAGGTCGCTGAGCTTAATCGGTTCTGTGGCCTTGATGTCTTCGTCAGCCATCAGCCCCAGGCCGTAAAGATTGCCGATACCGCCTTCGCCCATGCAGGGGATGTTAATTTCGTTAAAAGTCAGCCAGTATTTTACTTTGTCCTTATAGCGTTCGAAACAGGTGACGGCATATTTAACAAACAGGTCAATGGTTTTTCTGTTTGAAAAGCCGCGGTATTTTGTTACGATATTCCAGGGAATCTCATAGTGGCATAGAGTAACTAACGGTTCGATGCCATGTTTTTTGCACTCGTCAAAAACGTTGTCATAGAATTGCAAACCAGCCTCGTTGGGCGTTTCGTCGTCTCCGTTGGGGAAAATCCGGCCCCAGTTAATGGAAAGACGGAAACATTTGAATCCCATTTCCCCCAATAAAGCGATATCTTCTTTGTAATGGTGGTAGAAATCTATCGCCTCGTGGCTGGGATAAAAAGCATGAGGGTCGGATACCGGGAGAAAAGTTCTCGGTGTGTTGACATCGCCGCCCAGAAGCATATCCGGTACGGACAATTGTTTCCCGTCTTCTAAATAGGCGCCCTCACACTGGTTGGCAGCTACTGCGCCGCCCCATAAAAAATTCTTTGGAAATGCCATAATAATCTCCTCCTTTGTGGTATTTATTTTATCATGCCAGGGAAATGATGTCAATTCCCCGGCGGGTGCGGCCGGTTTTGAAATAGAACAAATGTCCCACCATTGCAGGCAATTTAAAGCGGGCATATGCCGTTATGTTCACAGGAAACCCGTGAACAGTAGTGATATTTCTATTGAAATATAGGAAAGAATAGGATATAATAATGAGCTATAATGTGCAGTTATGCCGGATATAAATAGCGGTAATAATGTGGCTTATCCAAATCAGAAACATATGGGGAACCGTTATTGTATTACCGAGAAAACGCCGACGTATGGGCGGTGAGAAATCAGGATAAAAGAAAGAGGAACGGGTATGAAGACAAAGACACAATGGGCCAGTAAATTGGGATTTATTATGGCGACAGCGGGTGCTGCCATCGGCTTGGGGAATTTATGGAAATTTCCTTACCTTATGGGAAGGAACGGCGGTTTTCCTTTTTTGGCGGCGTATTTGCTTTTTATTGCCATTCTGGGGATTCCGGTGATGATTACGGAGATGTCTCTCGGGCGCAAGACCCGCCATGATCCGGTACAGGCTTACGGCGATATTGATCCGCATGCGAGGATTACGGGGATTTTCGGTGTGCTGGCGGCATTTATTATTTTGACTTATTACAGCGTAATCGGCGGCTGGATTATCAAATATATTGTGAGTTATGGAACCACTATGGCGGCGCCGGCGGATTTTAACGAATTCATCGGCAGCCAGGAGCCGCTGGTGTGGCATTTTTTGTTTGCCGCCGTTACGACCATGGTCTGTTATTTTGGGATTAGCGGCATCGAACGGGCCAGTAAGGTGATGATGCCTCTGTTGTTTGTGCTGCTTTTGGTGATAATCGGGCGGAGCGTGACTCTGCCGGGGGCGGCGGAAGGGCTTAAATTTATGTTCGCGCCCAATTTTTCAGCCTTCACGCTGAACTCGGTGAGTGCGGCGCTGGGGCAGGTATTTTATTCTTTGAGCTTGTGTATGGGTATTACCATTACTTATGGTAGCTATCTGAGTGAGAAGGAAAATATTCCCGGGAGCTGTCTGTCGGTAGCAGGTCTGGATACATTGCTGGCGGTGCTGGCGGGGGTTGCTATTTTTCCGGCGGTATTTGCTTTTGGATTGGAGCCGGGGCAAGGGCCGGGGCTTATTTTCGGGACTTTGCCGAAGGTATTTTCGGCAATTGCCGGAGGAGGCGTTTTTGCCTGTCTGTTTTTTGTGCTGGTGTTTTTTGCGGCAGTTACCAGTGCGATTGCTTTATTGGAAGTGCCGGTGTCTTTTGCCATTGATACGTTAAAGTGGCCGAGAAAAAGGGCAACCCTGATTATCGGTACGGCAATCTTTATTTTGGGTATTCCCAGTGCGTTGTCTTTTGGGCTTTTGGGTGAGGTGCGGATTCTCAATTACAGCGTATTTGATTTTGTGGGGATGGTTACAGACAATATTTTGCTCCCGCTGGGTGGTCTTGCCATGTGCTATTATGTGGGATGGAAATGGCATCCGGAATATCTGGTGGAGGAGATCGAGCGGGACGGGATTCCCTTTAAGGTGAAAAAGATGTGGGTTATTTGTATTCGGTATCTGACGCCGGTTATGGTGGGAATTGTGACCCTGACCGGTTTTTACCAGATTTATCATACCGTGTTCTGAGAGGGAAATATATGTGCTCTTGGAGTTTCTCTGTGCCTGATTTTGTGAGGTGATAGCTACAAAGGCAGGTGCAGGAGAGATTCCGAGAGTACAATTTATAAAAAGGAGGAGTTTAACATGAATTTTTATCAAACCGATGCGGAGTTCATGGAGAGATTTGCTGATTTTGCCTGGGATGAAGTGGTGAATGAACCAGGACAGGGATTGGAAGCCGAGGATCGCTATTTGGCAATCCTGGCTGCGCTTATCGGCTGCCAGGGAATGGACGCTTATCGGGTAATGCTCCCCAAAGCATTGGATGACGGCGTGTCTCCGATAGTGATAAAAGAGATGGTCTACCAGTCGGCAGATTATGTAGGTATGGGGCGGATGTGGCCGTTTCTTACTGTCACGAATGAGATTCTTAAAGAGCGGGGAGTGAAACTTCCTCTTGAGGGGCAGGCTACCACCAATAGGGAGGATCGGCTGGAAAAGGGGGCGGAAGCGCAGGCGGAGATTTTTGGCGCCCATATGAAGGAGGCATGGAAAAAGGGCCATATCAACCGCTGGCTGGCAGCAAATTGTTTTGGCGATTATTATACGAGGACAGGGCTTGGCCTGGCCAAAAGGGAGATGGTTACGTTTTGTTTTTTGGCTGCCCAGGGAGGGTGTGAGCCTCAGATGGAGGCCCATGCCAGAGGCAATATGAATATGGGGAATGACAGGGACTTTTTGATCCGTGTGGTTTCCCAGTGCCTTCCTTATATCGGTTATCCCCGAAGCCTCAATGCTATTGCCTGTATCAATAAGGTTTCCGCCGCTGAAATCTAAGGAAGCGCTGATTAAATCACTGCTTTCTTATATCATAGGAAATTGCGTCCTATGATATAAAACGCTCCGCGAGGTTGCTGAGTGCCAGTGGCACTCGTTTAGCAGCGACCGAAGTGGAACGTAGATCGTACTGCGGCGGAGAGGAATTATGTTGCTAAAGCAACCCGCCGCAGGCGGAGAATCCTGCAAAGCAGGATTCTTTTTTGAGCCTCCGGCGGATGCGCATGGATTTGCAGAGGAAAATGCTGCTTTGCAGCGCAAATCCGGCGCGGGAAACGCTATAATCAGCGTTTCCCTAATGAAAAATTTCAGCGGCGGAAATTTATGTGGAAAGATTTTCCACCGTCTGAATTGTTCCGCGCTTCGCGCTCCTACAATCCGATCATATGATACCACGGATTGCTCCGCCGGTGTTTTTGACCTTTTGACTTTGGTATCATAAGATAAATGACATTACCAGGTTAAACAACGTGGCCGATAATACGCTTGCCGGTACGGCCACAAATAAAAGTTTGGGGAACATGGTGTTTCTTTCTTCTTCCGTACTGCAGGAGCCAAGGACCAGGCTGCCGCCGGAGGAAAACGGCGAGATGGCGGAGCTTTGTGCGCCGATTACGATGCAGGCGAATAAAATTAGCGGATTCATGCCGATGGTTTCTGCCAAGGTCGGTACCAGAGGGAACAGGGCCGGGCATACCACGCCCAGGGTACTGGAGAAAAAGCTCATAATGGCACCGATAATACTGAAGGCGATAGGGACAATCCATGCCGGCAGGCTGCTTCCCGCCCAGGAAGCCAAAAGGTCGATGGTCCCGGCGGCGATTGCCACATTAATCAGCATCCCTACGCCGCAAATCATAATGATAGTATTCCAGGGGACTTTAGCGATGACATCCTTTTGGGGCGCCAGTCCGAAGAACATGGCGATTACGGAAAACAGTACGGCTACCAGTCCCACGTCAATTTTGCTGTTAATAAAGGAAATCAGCCCTGCATTTGGCAGAATAATGTGCAGGATAGGGAAGATCAGTACCACAGCGATCATGGCAATCATCAAGTACAGGTTGATTTTTTGCTTGCTGGTAAACGGTTCCGGTTTTTCGAAAGTCACACCCTTGCCGATATTGCGGTTTCCCTTGGGAATGTAACGGAAAGCGGCAATCAGCAGCAGGGAGAAGAGTACGCTCGCGACAAAGATGACTGCCGTATAGGAAAAGGCCGGTTCGGCCAATCCGTTTTCTTCCATCAGCCCGCGGAAAATGATGCCGCTGCCGCTGGTCATAAAGTTGGCGCCGGATAATGCGCCGCAGTTGATTGCTACCGCGCCGGTAAGCTGATCCATTTTGGCTTCCTTGCAGATCAGGATGGTAATGGGAGCCATAAAGGCCATTACGGTGAAGAATCCTGCACCCAGAGCGGCAATTCCGGCGCTGGCCAGATATAAAGCAAAGGGAAGCAGGCCGGGGAATTTCCGGCAGGCATACAAAAGATAGCGCGCTGTTTTTTCCAGAGTGCCGTTGACCAGGGCGAAATTGTAGAACAAAGAAACGGAAAAAATGACAAACATGGTGCTGATCGGCCATCCGTTAATGACGTCCTTGGTTTTCATGCCCATGGCAAAGCAGCCGATAAGATAGGCAAATACGATGGCAAAAAAGCCGGTATTGAATTTTGTTTTATAGCCGATGGCGACGGAGAGGGCGATTGCCCCGATAATTAATGCACTTAACATAAGATCCTCCTGTATATTGTGGTGTTTTGCCGCTGCTGTTGACGGTAAATCTTATTCGATTCCTAACAGCCCGGCCTGGATGTCATGGGTCATATAGCGGAGTTCCGTTTCTGTGACTCCATGGTCCGCCAGGTACTGCATGTATTGTTCCAGAGCGATTTCCCAGTTGGGATTTTCTACCTGTCCTCCGTCAGTGGATACCATGATATGTTTATATCCACAAGCCTGGACGGCTTCCAAATTCATGGGCAGATTGCTTTTGTATTTTCCGCCCCCCATGGGCTGGGCAAAACAATGTTCTAAAATCACGTCATAGTCTCTTACTATCCGGACCTGGTCATCCAGGGACATGCCTACCATCCACCATTCGGGATGAGTTACCACCAGCTTTTTGACGCCAGCATTCCTGGCTGCTTCCACAACCAGGAAGCATTCCTCCGGGGATACATGTCCTGTGCCCAGCGTCACATCATAGTCCTTTACCAATTGGAATATGCTCATCAGTTCAGGTACTACTTTGCCGTCTTGTATTACCTCCACGCAATTGGCGGGGTCCTGGTTCTGTTTGAGCATGTTGTTCCTGGCCGATTGGGTGGGGAGCCATATTACTTTTGCTCCCAGCTTCAGCCCACTTTCCACGGCCCAGGGATTGATTCCCCCCATTTGCTGGTTCATCGTCACGCTGCCAAACATGGTAAAGTTGTTGTCCCCCTGATGGACAATTTCGTTGTGGCGGTTGCACAGAAAGGCCCGGTCTACCGTAGTGCCCTGATGGGTTTTGATGACGATGGCTCTGGCACCTACCCGGATACCGGCTTCCATCAGTTCAAAATCGTCGTAAGCCCGGTGACGGATATCCGGATTGGAGTGTACGTGCATGTCAATAACTCCTTTTAGTGATACAGTGCTCATTTTTACCTCCTTGTTTGTGTGTTTTTTCTGTTTTTTCGGCCTTGCAATTGATGTATTTTTATCATATAATAATTCTGCAATTGGCGAAAGCGAAAATACATTATATCTGTATCGGAAAAACCGATGGATTAAATTGCGAAAAAGGGAAGGGAAAGCGATGGGACAAATCGTGAAAAAGGCAAGGGAAAGTGATGGGACAAATCGTGAAAAAGGCAATGAATACCGATGGGATAAATCGTGAAAAAGGCAAGGGGAAGCGATGGGAAGATAGTGAAAAAGGTAATGGGAAAGACAGGAGGGAAAAGGGTTTATGCACTTGAAAGAATTGGCTTATCTGGTAACTTTGGCGGATGAGGGCAGCATTTCCCGTGCCGCGGACAAATTGTATATGGCTCAGTCGAGCCTGAGCCAGTTTTTACAGCAGTACGAGGCGGAACTGGGACTCCCGCTGTTTATCCGTACATCTAAAGGAATCCGTCCTACGGCTGCCGGGAAACTGTTTGTAGACAATGCCCGTACGATCCTCACCCATTACCGTCTGGTGCAGAACGAGCTGTGGGATATGGCCGAGCTGAACGGGGGCAGCGTGATTTTTGGCATCAGCAGTTTCCGCGGTACCCATATGCTACCGAAAATATTAACCAGGTTTTATGAAAAATACCCGAATATTCAAGTTGACATAATCGAACAAAACAGCATGGCACTGGAAGACAGGCTGGTTGAGGGCTCTGTCGATTTGGCTATCGTGGCCTTGCCGCTGACAAAGCTGACTCATGATGTGGAATTTTTAAAGAAAGATGAGATATTTATTATCGCAAACAAAAATCATCCTGTCATGGAGTTCGCCCACAAACACAGCGACAGGCCAGGATATTGGGTGGATCTGCATGATACAGAGGCGTATAAATACATATTAAGCGATTATGATACGATCCTGGGAAGCGTCAGCCGCCGTCAGTTTCAGAAAGCAGGCATAAAGCCTCGGGTCAATAATACCAATATTACCGCGGCTTTGGGCGCAGCCATGGCATTGGAGGGCCTGGGCCTGGCTTTTACTTATCAGTCTTGTGCAGAACCATATGCAGATGCGGTTTATCTTTCTGTCGGCGAGGAGGGAGTGTTTTTGGAGCTGGCTCTGGCCCATCCTTATTCCACATACCAGTCAAAGGCGGCGCTGGCCCTGGGAAGGGTAATCAAAGAAATTTATCTATAGTATTCTCTATGCTGCAGAAGCGGCGTATGGGGCGCGTGGCGAGTAGGGGAAGATGGTTATTCCCTACTCTATCCATAGGAAATTACGTCCTTTGATACATAACGCTCCGCGGGGGTTGCTGAGTGCCAGCGGCACTTGTTTAGCAACGACCGGAGGGGAACGTAGAGCACACTTCCGCATAAGGAAAAAATTGTAACAGTTCAGACGGGTATCTTCTTGCCCGTCTACGCCGGACAAGAAGCATCGGGCGTTTTCTCCGCCGTCTGAACTGTTACAAAAAATTTATAGCGTTTCTGATAGAATCTTGAAAAACAGGGGAAAATGGAGTACAATAAAGCAAAAATACTCGAACAAAAGGAGACTTGAGATGAGTAAAAAGCCAGTTGTTTTGATGATTCTTGATGGGTATGGCCTGAACGACAAATGTGAAGCCAATGCAGTATGTGAGGGAAAGACCCCGGTGATGGATCAGTTGATGAGCCAGTGCCCTTATGTGAAGGGACAGGCCAGCGGCATGGCTGTAGGACTTCCGGAAGGCCAGATGGGCAACTCGGAGGTGGGGCATCTGAATATGGGCGCCGGCCGCATTGTCTATCAGGAGCTGACCAGGATCACCAAATCGATTCAGGACGGGGACTTTTTTGCCAATAAGGCATTTATGGCGGCTGTAGAAAACTGCAAAAAAAATCATTCCTCCCTGCATTTGTACGGATTGGTGTCCGACGGCGGCGTACACAGCCACAATACTCATATTTACGGTTTGCTGGAACTGGCCAAAAGGAATGGCCTTGATCAAGTATATGTCCATTGTTTCTTGGACGGCCGTGATACGCCGCCGTCTTCGGGCAAGGATTATGTGGCCGATTTGGAAGCGGAGATGCAAAAAATCGGCGTAGGACAGGTAGCTTCCGTAGCCGGCCGTTATTATGCCATGGACAGGGATAAAAACTGGGATCGGATCAAGATTGCCTATGATGCGCTGACCAAGGGCGAGGGCGTGACCAGTGACAGCGCTACGGGGGCGATCCAGGCTTCCTATGACGAGGGCAAGACCGATGAGTTTGTGATTCCTACTGTGGTGCTGAAGGACGGTGCGCCGGTGGCTACCATTAAGGATAATGATTCTATCATTTTCTATAACTTCCGTCCGGACCGGGCCAGGGAGATTACCCATGTATTCTGCGATAATGTGTTTGATGGATTTGACCGCGGGCCGAGGGTAAAAACTACCTATGTATGTTTTACTGACTATGATGAGACTATCGGCAATAAGCTGGTTGCTTTCGAAAAAGAGTCCATCACCAATACTTTCGGGGAATTCCTGGCGGCTCATGGCCTTAAGCAGGCAAGAATTGCGGAGACGGAGAAGTATGCCCATGTGACGTTCTTTTTTAACGGCGGTATTGAAGAACCGAATGAAGGGGAAGACCGTTTTCTGATTCCGTCGCCAAAGGAAGTGGCGACTTATGATTTGAAACCGGAGATGAGTGCGCCAGCCGTGTGTGATAAATTGGTGGAATCGATTAAGTCCGGCGCTTATGATGTCATTATTATTAATTTTGCCAATCCGGATATGGTTGGGCATACCGGCGTAGAGGCGGCTGCGATTAAGGCTATTGAGGCTGTCGACCAGTGTGTGGGCCGGGCAGTTGATGCGATTAAAGAAGTGGATGGCGTGATGTTTATCTGCGCCGACCATGGCAATGCAGAGCAATTGATTGATTATCAGACTGGTGAGCCGTTTACCGCACATACTACCAATCCGGTGCCGTTTATTTTGGTAAATGCTGACCCGGCTTATAAGCTGAGAGAGGGCGGATGCCTGGCGGATATCGCGCCGACTTTGATTGAGCTGATGGGAATGGAACAGCCTGCGCAGATGACCGGGAAATCCCTGCTGATAAAATAGTGATACCCGTCTGAACTGTTACAAACCGTGATAAAATAAACCATGCAATAACAAAAACATTAAAAGCTGCCAGGGTCAAACTTCGCGTTTGATATCCTTGGCAGCTTTTAACGTCATATGGTAAGATGACTATTGGATTGCTTTTTTGTAAAAATCGTTTATTTTCAACTGACTTTTCGTTAAAATTTTATATATTATGTCAAATATTTCGTTATGATAAGTATAATTGCATAAAAATAAATTAAAAAACCGTTATTTTTACGTCTGGAAATACAAAGAAGAACGGTGTAAAAATATCGTTAAGATAATCCGGCGGGATTGACGCCCCAAATCCATGTCAAATTTCCCGCCGTCAAAACGGTTGCGTTGGATTAACGGGGAGGAAAAAGGAAATTGGGCAAAAGAGTAAGGGTTTTATTGTGGGTTACATGGATGGTTTGTGTTTTGGTTGCTTGCAAAAAGAGCGAAAGTGTTGAAACTGACAGCGGTTCGGACGGCCGGTATCGGATTAACATTGGCCATACCAATGACGAGCGTGATTCCTGGCATCAGGGGGCTTTGCGCTTTAAGGAATATGTGGAAGAAAAATCGGAAGGGCGTGTGGAGGTTAATATTTATCCAAATAGTCAGTTGGGGACGGAAATCGATATGATTCAGTCGATTTTAACGCAGGGAGATTGCGATATGACGTTTACCGGGGAGTCAATGCAAAGCTATCAGCCGGATTTGGGGATTATCGGTATGCCTTATCTGATAAAAAGCGACGCCCATATGGAAGCCGTGCTAAATGGCGATGTGGGCAAGGAGCTGGAAGCCTTGATGGAAAAGAGCGGGATGAAAGTGCTTGGCTATTTTACTCGCGGCCCCAGAAATATCACAGCCAATAAAAAGATTACGACACCGGATGATTTGGATGAATTTGTGATTCGCACACCTCAGACGGCAATGACTGTGGCGGCTTTTCGGTTTTTGGGCGCAGATCCTACCCCTATGCCGCTGACGGAAGCCTATTCCGCTTTGAAAGAAGGAAGCGTTGAAGGCCAGGAAAACCCTTTGGCCATGATACAGAATAACCGTTTTTATGAGGTGCAGGATTATGTGATCCGCACGGAACATATGCGGGGGTGGGTTTATATCGCTATGGGAAAGGCTAAATTTGATTCGCTTCCGATGGATTTGCAGCAGATTGTTCTTGATGGGGCTAAGGAAATGCAGGAATTTGAACATGAGTTGTTCCTGGCCAATGAGGATGAACTGGAGAAGCTTCTTACAGAAGAAGGGATGGAGTTTGTGGATGTGGATCAGGATGCGTTTGCTATGGCGATGTCCGCCGGAGTATTTGACGTGTTGACTTACAGCCAGAAAGCCTTATATGAGAAAATCGAAGCCGCGGACCCTCAAGCGGGTGTGCCGGAATAACCGTTTTTTCCTTTTTTGCATGGCGGGCAGGGGAAAATCTCCCCTTGCCCATAGACACCGTCGCTTTATCGGGACGGTACGATCAGTCGCGATAAAGCCGGGGGTAGATTTCTTCAGCCAAAAAATCGGCAAAAGACTGATCACTGATATCCCGGCCGGTGATCAGAATATCCTGAATCAATTCGTAGCGTTTCAGGCTTAGCTCTTCAGCGTCTAAATCTTTTCCATATTCTGTATGGAGCTGATTGTCCAGCTTGTCCCCGGTGTAGCTGTCGGTAAACCATTCTAATGTTTCCTTAATCTGTTTTTCTTCATCATCGATCTGTCCCTGTATAGTTTTAGCGGATTTTACAGTTTTGATGGCAATCAGCAAAGCCGCTAATGACAATACCGTGAGGGCTATTTGGGCGGGAAGGCCAAGCGGCAGTTTGAGAATATTGGCCCAGCACAGCAGGGAGACGGCCAGAAGGGCGCCGCCTACAAGGAAAAAGGCGGAGGCGGAAGATTTCAGGTCATCATATTGCTGGGATTTCTTGACGTATACATGGGAAATGTCGCGGGCGAGGAGGGCTTTTGCCTCTTCCGGGTGTTGTTCCCGGGCTTCTTCCAGGGCTTTCTGCCAGGCTTCGTATTCTTCTATCTGGCGGGCATTTTCCTGCTGCTGTATATTCAAAGCTTCTTCTCGTTCCTTTTGCTTTATGGCTTCGGCTTCTTCTTTTGACTGTACCAGGGGGCCGCCGCAGTCGCTGCAAACGGTAATCCCTTCTATAAATTCCATGTCACATTTCGGACAATAAGGCATAAAATAACCTCCTTTTTTTCTTCGGTTTTCCTTTTTTATATTTTATTATAAAGCGTCAAAGGATGTTCGTCCAGTAAATCCGCGCATTTTTTCCAGAAAAAGCAATTGTTCAGACGGGTATCTTCTTGCCTGTCAATGTTGGACAAGAAGCATCGGATGTTCATCCGGTTTTCCCCATCGGGCGAACGCCCGATGCTTCTTGTTCGGCGTAGCCGGACAAAAAGATGCGCTCCGGGGGCTGTTGCAAAATTCTGTATTTCTACAATATATGGCAAGAGTACGCGTGACTACTATGCCATATATTGTATACGTCTGTTATTTTGCAACAGCTCCAGGTACCTTGTGAACGTAACCGCATATGCCCATTTTAAATTGCCTTCGGCAATGGGGCATATGCTTTGCTCCCATAATGATATCTGCCCATGGCTAATCAGCGGAGTGATTAGCCATGGTGTGAGCAGCAACAACAGTAACAATCTGAACGGTTACGATGAATAGTTGCTGGTAAAAAAAGATTTTTTATGATAGACTACTATATGTATGATATGCTGTATGCCTGTACTCTTGTACATGGCTTTGGGGGTGGGTGGATTTTGAGCATTTGCCTGATTTAAGAGCGTATGGAGGGAACGATAATGAAGACAAGTACATTGCTGAAACGGTTTGTGCCATATTACCGCAAATATCGGGGAGTAATGGTGATGGATTTGTTTTGTGCTGCTCTTACGACCGTCTGCGAACTGGTTCTGCCGTTGATTTTGCGTCATATAACCAATGTCGGGATGAATGACCTGGCATCCCTTACTGTTCGTATGGTGGTGAATTTGGGAATATTGTATTTTATCCTGCGTATGATAGATGGTGTGGCCAGTTTTTATATGGCGTATACGGGACATGTGATGGGAGCGGCTATTGAGACGGATATGCGGGAGGATGCTTTCAGCCATCTGCAAAAGCTGTCGGACAACTATTTCAACAACACAAAAGTCGGTCAGATTATGGCCAGGATTACCAGTGATCTTTTTGATGTGACGGAATTTGCCCATCATTGCCCGGAAGAGTTTTTCATTGCTTTTTTGAAGGGCCTGGTTTCTTTTGTGATCCTGGCCAGGATAAATTTGCTGCTGACCGTAATTATTTTTGTCCTTATTCCGGTTATGGCTGTGTCCTGCACCTATTTTAATTTGCAGGTCAGGAAAGCTTTTAAGCGTCAGAGGAATCACATCGGTGAGCTGAATGCGCGGATTGAGGACAGTCTTTTGGGCAACAAGGTAGTGAGGGCTTTTGCCAATGAGAAGATAGAGATAGATAAATTTAATCGGGACAACCAGGAGTTTTTAAAGATTAAGCGGAATACCTATAAGTATATGGCTGCATTTCAAAATACCATTCGTATGTTTGACGGTTTGATGTATGTGGTGGTGATTGTGGCCGGCGGTATTTTTATGATTAAGGGTTTGATCCTTCCGGGTGATTTGGTGGCATATACGTTATATGTGACTACCTTGCTGGCGACGATACGCCGAATCATCGAGTTTGCCGAACAGTTTCAGAGAGGGATGACCGGCATTGAACGCTTTATGGAATTGATGGATGCGACGGTGGATATCTTTGATGAAGAAGGCGCCGTTCCTTTAAGGGAGGTAAAAGGGGAGATTGTTTTCCGCGATGTGTCTTTTGAGTATCCCGATGATCATACGCCAGTGCTTTCCGGGATAAACCTGACGGTAAAGCCCGGGGAAAAGGTAGCCCTTGTGGGTTCTTCCGGTGGGGGAAAGACGACTTTGTGCAATTTGATCCCCCGTTTTTATGACCCTACCGAAGGGGAGATTTTGCTGGACGGACAGAATATCAAGCATGTCACGCTGAAGAGCCTGAGAGAAAGCGTGGGCGTGGTCCAGCAGGACGTATATCTGTTTTCCGGGAGCGTTTATGAAAATATTGCTTATGGGAAACCGGGCGCTGCCCGGGAAGAGGTGATTCAGGCGGCAAAGATGGCCGGGGCCCATGAATTTATTGAGGAGCTGAAGGATGGGTATGATACCTATGTAGGAGAGCGGGGGGTAAAATTATCCGGTGGGCAAAAGCAGCGCATCAGTATTGCCCGGGTGATGTTAAAGGCGCCGAAAGTACTTCTCTTTGATGAGGCGACGGCCAGCCTGGACAATGAAAGCGAGCATCTGGTGTCGGAATCTTTGGAAAAGCTGGCAGCAGGGAGGACGACCTTGACGATTGCTCACCGGCTGACCACGATTCATGGAGCCGACCACATTTTAGTGCTTTCAGGAAGTCATATTGTGGAGGAAGGAAACCATCAGGCATTGATGGAGAAACGAGGGGTTTATTATCAGTTGTATACTTCGGCCGGGATAGGAGAGGAGCCGGCAAGCGGAAAAGAAGGGGATTTTACGGAAACGGAGGGAGAACGGAGATGAAAATAGCGGTAGTAACAGACAGCAACAGCGGTGTAACTCAAAATCAGGCAAAGGAACTTGGGCTTTTTGTGGTGCCTATGCCGTTTATGGTAAACGGAGAAACCTTCGAAGAGGATATCAGCCTGACCCAGGAGGAGTTTTACAAGCGTTTGGCAGAAGAGGCGGACATTTCTACGTCACAGCCGTCGCCGGAGACGGTGATGCGTTTCTGGGACAAGCTCCTTGAGGATTATGATCAAATCGTTCATATTCCGATGTCCAGCGGCCTTAGCAGTTCCTGCCAGACGGCGCTTGTGCTGGCGGAAGACTATGACGGAAGGGTTCATGTGGTGGACAATCGGCGGATTTCCCTGACTCAGCGGCAAGCGGCATTAGATGCCATGACTATGACGAAAAGAGGAATGGATGCCGGACAAATTAAGCAGGAACTTGAGCGGACCGGCATGGAATCCAGTATTTATATTACCATCGATACGCTGAAATATTTGAAAAAGGGCGGGAGGATTACCCCTGCTGCAGCCGCGCTGGGCATGCTGCTGCGGATTAAGCCGGTTTTGCAGATTCAGGGGGGAAAGCTCGACGCTTTTTCCAAAGCGAGGACAATGAAGCAGGCGAAGAGTATCATGCTTTCGGCTGTAGCCCAGGATTTGAAGACCCGCTTTGACGATCCGCAGGGGGAGCATACCTGGCTGGCGGTAGCCCATACCTGCAATGAGGAGGCAGCAAAGGAATTGGCAAGGGAGATCAGGGAGATATATCCCAAGACACCGGCGATCGCCATTGCCCCTTTGTCTTTGAGCGTTGCCTGCCATATCGGGCCGGGGGCGTTGGCGATTACCATGGCCAAATGCCTGGCTGACGAATAGGGCGGATATATACGGTTATGTTCACAAGGTTTTGTGGTTACTGTTCACAGGTACCCTGTGAACGTAGCCGCATATGCCCATATTATAGGAAGCAAAACCGGCTTCCTATAATCAGATTTACGGCGCAAAAGACGCGCCTTTTATCGGAAATCGCTGTGCAATTTCCGATAAGCTATATTAAATTGCCTTCGGCAATGGGGCATATGCTTTGCTCCCATAATGGTATCTGCCCATGGCTAATCGGCGGAGTGATTAGCCATGGTGTGAACAGTAACGTTTTGTGAACAGTGGCCGGAGGCAGTCTGCCGGCAGGTTGTAAAGGGGAAGGAGAGTGGTTATGGTACACAATGAAAAATGAGCGGAAAAGAAGGCGTTTTATCCGCAGGCCGGATGTTACGGTCAGTCTGGGCCTGCCGGTGGTTGTGCTGTTGGTGCTGTTTGGAATGATTCCAACGATTCTGTGTACCCAAATGCTGATCACTTCCCTGCGGCAGAGCCATTTGGATTCGCGGATGGTTGAGATTCAGAATCAGTGTCAGATTTTGAGCAGTAAGATGACCAGGACTGGTTATCTCCGGGGAGAATTAAAAGACGGTTCCATGGACAACGAAATTCAGGCTCTGGCGGATGTTTACAGTGGCCGGATTGTGGTGATTAACAAGGATTTCCGCATTATTCAGGATACGTTTCATATTGCGGAGAGACGGCTGATGGTGGCAGAGGAGGTGATTCGCTGTTTTCAGGGGGAGAGCAGCAGCAAATACAATCGGGAGCGTCATTATTTTGCCCAGGCGATTCCCATTTACGATTCTACGCCGGTCAACGGTATTGAAGGAGTACTGGTGATTACCGCTTCCACGGAAGGGATTCTGGCTCTTACGGATACGGTTTTTGACAAAGCTGTCTTTTTGCAGTTGATTGTGTTCCTGATTTTGATTCTTGCGGCTATCGTAGCGGTGAAGATGCTGCTGCAGCCATTTAAGGAATTGCAGAAGAAACTGGATTTGGTGGCAGCAGGGGCTTTGGATACGGACATCAGCGCTAATGGATATCAGGAGACAAAAGATATTTCCCGCGCGGTGGATATTACCTTGTCCAAGCTTAAGGAGGTGGATCAGTCCCGTCAGGAATTTGTCTCCAATGTTTCCCATGAATTAAAAACCCCGATTACCTCCATCCGGGTGCTGGCGGATTCGCTGATGGGCATGGATGAAGCGCCGATGGAGCTGTATCGGGAATTTATGGAGGATATTTCCGATGAAATCGACAGGGAAAGTAAAATTATTGATGATCTTCTGTCTTTGGTAAAAATGGATAAATCAGAGGCCGATTTAAACATTACCCAAGTGGATATTCATGTGCTGGTCAAGCAGATTCTGAAACGGCTGCGGCCGATTGCCAATAAGAGGAAAGTGGAATTGATTTTGGCCAGCATCCGGGAAGTGACAGCGGATGTGGATGAGATGAAGCTGTCGCTGGCTATCAGCAATCTGATTGAAAATGCCATTAAGTATAACTCGCCGGAAGGATGGGTTCATGTCACGGTAGACGCAGACCACAAGTTTTTTTATGTAAAGGTTGCCGATTCCGGCATAGGGATACCGGAATCGGAGCATGACCGGATTTTTGATCGGTTTTACCGGGTGGATAAAGCCCGTTCCCGGGCGACCGGCGGCAGCGGCCTGGGGCTTTCCATTACCCGCAATGTGGTGCTGATGCACAAAGGCGCCATTTTGCTCAACAGCAAGGTTGGCGAAGGAAGCACATTTACGCTGAGGATTCCTTTGAATTACATTGCGTAACGGAGGGACGCAAAATGAAACGGTTAAGGATTTGGCTGATTTTGTTGACGGCGGCCTGGCTGGGGATGGCCGGGTGCACAGGCAAGGAAGCGCCGTTGGCGGAGGGGGAAACCTCTTATATGATTTATTACCTGAATTCGGCCATGACCCGTATGGTTCCCCAGGAATACCGGACGAAAACCAAGGATACGGAACAGTTGATCCAGGAACTGATGGATCGGTTTATGAATGTGCCGACAGATTTGGATTCTCAGGGAGCGTTATCAGAGAAGGTCGTCTATCAGGGATATAAGCAGGAAGATATGGTGCTTTATCTGTATTTTGATAATAATTATGCGGCGATGGAAGCTTATCGGGAGATCCTTTGCCGGGCGGCGCTGGTGCGCACATTGACCCAGATTCCCGGCATTGATTACATTACCATCTATTCCGGTGAACAGCCTCTTTTGGATGCTAACGGAAATCTGGTGGGGATGCTTTCATCGTCGGATTTTCTGGACGGGATCAGCGATATCAATGCTTATGAGAGAACCGAGCTGATTTTGTATTTTACCGATGAAGCCGGAGAGCAGTTGTTTGCCGAAAAGCGGGAAGTGGTTCATAATATCAACACTTCGGTGGAAAAAGTGATTTTGGAAGAATTGATCAGCGGTCCCCGGCAGCCAGGCTACGAACCAACTCTCGATGCAGGTACGAAGCTGCTCAATGTGTCTGTCAATGAAAACGTATGCTATTTGAATTTTGATTCCAGCTTTATGAACAATCCTTTGGAGGTGAAAGATTATATTCCGATTTATTCGATAGTCAATTCGTTATCCGAGTTATCTTCGGTGAATCGGGTGCAGATCAGTGTCAACGGCGGACAAAATGTAAAATTTCGTGATTCTATAGAGTTGAATACTATGTTCGAGAGAAATCTGGATTACATCGGCAAATCAGAGGAGGCGGCTCCGGTAGGGCCGCTGGAGGAAATCAAGGAGGAATAAAATCAAAAGACCACTGGTGATATTGGCAGCGGGATTCGTACTTGGAGAGGGAATTGGGCTGCTGGGCAGGGTGGTGACAGAGATGGTGGCAGTAATGACGTTGGCGGGAACGCTGGCGTTGTTGCTGTGCCTATTATTTGGAGGATGGGAAAAGAAAATTTCCGGCGGAGAGAATTTTTTGCCCTTGTTTGAAAAAAGGGGAAAGCCAAAAAAGAAAAAAACCATATGTTTATGGACATGCTTGTTTTTGGGGTTTGCGGTTCTTGGTTTTTGGCGTGGGAAGCAAGCCAGGCTGGAATGCGAAAGAGAGCAGGAGCTAGGGCTGGACGAAAGAAGATTGGAAGTTTTGGGAAGGGTGCATTCAATCAGGCAGAACGGTTCTGGCTGGGTGCTGGTGATGGACGACTGTATAATATATAAGCCAGAAAGGGGAAATGGACAAGAGAAAGGCAAACGGGAAGAGAAAGGCCGGATCAGGCGGATACAGGCATATATAGAGGAAACGGGAGAAAAAAGCGGGGGTACAGGGAGTAGAGATCCTGCGGCAGTTTTATCCCGGCCTAAGATAGGGAACAAGATTTTGGTAAACGGCATGATCAGCGTTTATCAGGCGCCAAGAAATCCAGGCGAATTTGACTACCAGTCTTATTACCGTTCGTTAAAGCTCAATTACCGGATTTTTGGCAGTTCCTGGGAAATTACGGATGGGAAATACAGTAAATACCGCGAATGGTTATTTCGGATGTCCGTGCATGCCGGACGGATTTTGGATAAAATTGCCGACCAGGAGGATGCGGGTGTTTTTAAAGCGGCAATTTTGGGGGAAAAGTCGGCTATGGACGAAGGCATTCAGGATTTATACCAAAAAAGCGGGATATCCCATCTGTTGGCCATAAGCGGTTTGCATTTGGCTTTTATCGGTGCGGTTGTCTACGGGATACTCAGAAGGCTGGGCTTTGGCTATGGCAAGGCAGGACTGATAGGAGGCTGCTTTCTGGTAAGCTATGGGATTATGGCTGGCGCGTCTCCGTCGGTGTTGCGGGCACTGGTAATGGCTCTCTGCGGTTTTTTGGCTGCTTATCTGGGACGGACTCCCGATTTGCTGTCGTCCCTCGCATTGGCCGCCCTGCTGATTTTGTGGGACAGCCCATACAGGCTGCTTCAGTCAGGGGTGCAGTTGTCTTTCGGGGCGGTGGCAGGAATCGGCGGCCTGGGGCCTGCGCTGGCCGACGGATTTTTTGAAGTGCGGGACGGTATGGCAAAAACCGGTGAAAGCAGTGTGGGGGGAAGACCAGCCAGGGCGGAAGGAAGCGCGTTCGGGGCAGCCAGGGCAGGGAAAAGTGCGGCTGGCAAGGCCAGGGCGGAAGGGAGCGCGTCCGGGGCAGCCAGGGCAGGGGAAAACGTGGCTGGCAAGGCCAGGGCGGAAGGGAACGCGTCCGGGGCAGTCAGGGCAGGGGAAAGCGTGGCTGGCACGGCCAGGGCGGAAAGGAGCGCGTCTGGGGCAGTCAGGGCAGGGGAAAGCGTGGCTGGCACGGCCAGGGCAGAAAGGAGCGCGTCTGGGGCAGGGAAAAAAATGGCCGGTGTAAGGAAAAAGGCATCTCAAATAGGGGAAAAAACCGGGAAGGCTATGGTGGTTAGTTTGGGTATGCAGCTTTTGACGCTGCCGGTTATTTTGTATCATTTTTTTCAGATCCCGCTTTATGGGATGTTTTTAAATTTTTTGGCCGTCCCTTTAATGGGGATTGTGATTGCTTCGGGTACGGCGGGGATTATTCTGGGGAGCATCAGCTTGCCTTTGGGCCGTTTTGTTGTTGGCAGCGGTCACATAATTCTGCAGTTTTATCAATGTTTGTGCCGGTTGTGGCTGCTTTTGCCGGGCAGCATACAGATTTTGGGACGGCCGGAGGCATCGCAAATCGCTGCCTGTTATGGGGTGTTGGCGGCGGCGTTATGGGTGTCCCGCAGAAGGAGGAAAGTTTTTTCGGCTTTGCTGATGGGAGTATCCGTTTTCCTGCTGCTCCCGCTTCCGGTCAGCGGCATGGAAGTTACGTTTTTGGATGTGGGCCAGGGAGACGGGATTTGCATCAGGACATCCAAAGTGTCGGTTCTTGTCGATGGTGGCAGTACGGATCAGAAGAATTTGGGTGAAAAACGTTTGGAGCCGTTCCTGAAAAGCGAAGCAGTCCCGTCGGTCGATTACGCGATTGTCAGCCATGGGGATCAGGATCATATAAACGGCTTGGTTTATCTGATGGAGCAGAAAGAGATTCGCATAAAAAACCTGGTTTTGCCGATGGCTGGGCAGGAAGACGAAATATATGGAAGACTGAAAAACCTGGCAGAAAGCCAGGGAGGCAAAGTATTGTGGATGGGGAGAGGGGACAGGCTGGATATAAAGGATTTGCATATAGCCTGTATCTATCCGCAGAAAGAAATATCGGCTGCGGATGACCGCAATGAACATTCTCTGGTGCTGCAGGTCAGCTATGGGGATTTCCATATACTTTTGACCGGAGACATGAGCGGGCAGGGCGAAAAGGAGCTGATGGCATGGGAAAAAGAAAAGTTTCCGCAGATCCATCTTTTAAAGGTTGCCCATCATGGTTCCCGTTATTCCAGCACTCCGCAATGGCTGGATGCCGTTCATCCGGTTTGGGCAGTAATTTCTTACGGGGAGGGAAACCGTTACGGCCACCCCGGCCAGGAAGTTTTGGATAATCTGGCAGCGCAGGATACGATTGTCTATGAGACGGGAAAAAGCGGGGCGATTATGTTAGAAACGGATGGAAAACGGGTGTGGTGGAATTTGAAATTCTGTGGTTTCCAAAAGGGCGGAAGTGTGATAGAATAAAAATAATGATCCAGCCATGCGGCAACACTTCAGATGGCAGGATCGTTACAAATAAAAGCAGTAGCTGCATATATTTAGCCTGTGGGTTTATGAAAGGAGATTTTATGGATTATCAAGAGATGAATCAATATTATGGAGCCTATGGTGCGGCCCAAGAGTATGAACCGTTGAGCCGTTATACCGCAAAGACTTTCGGATGGATGTTTTTGGGCCTGATGACGACATTTCTGGTAGCGATGTTTGGTTATGTCACGGGATTGATTTGGTTTGTCGTAGTGACTCCCTTTGCTATTCCTGTACTGGGGATTTTAGAGCTGGTAGTAGTGCTGTATATGTCATCCCGGATTACCAAAGTATCCGTGGGTACGGCAAGAGTGTTGTTCCTTACGTATGCCGTCCTGAACGGCGTGGTATTTTCCACATATTTTTTGATTTATGCCCTGACCAGCATGATTTTTATTTTTGGGGCGACGGCGGTGTTTTTTGGTGTGATGGCGGCTATCGGTTATAGCACCCGGGCGGATTTGAGCAGCCTGCGCAATTTTTTAATCGGTGGCCTGGTCTTTTTGCTGGCCTTCTGGGTTCTCGGGATGTTTATTAATCTGCAGCAGTTTGAGCTGATTGCCTGTACGGTAGGGATATTCATTTTTTTGGTGTTTACGGCTTATGATACACAGAAGATCAAAAGCTATCATCAGGCGTTTGCCTATGATCCGCAGATGGCGAAAAAAGCCTCTATTTTCTCGGCGCTGCAGATTTATCTTGATTTTATCAATCTGTTTATTTATCTGCTGAGAGTATTGGGCCGGAAAAAATAATCAGGGGAACTTTATGCGTACGACAATAGATCAGCACATACACGACCAGGCGTTTATGCCGGTTTATCTTCTCTGGGGAGAGGAGACATTTTTGAAGAACAGTTATAAAAGACGTCTGAAAGAGGCCGTCGTCGGCGATGACGCCATGAATTTCTCCCGCTTTGAGGGCAAGGGGCTGGATGTGGATGAGCTGATACGTTTGGCGGATACGATGCCGTTCTTTGCTCAAAAGAGACTGATCCTGGTGGAAGACAGCGGGTTTTTCAAAAGTTCTCCCGAGCAGTTGGCGGATTACTTGCCGGATATGCCGGACACAACATGTCTGGTGTTTGTGGAATCTCAGGTAGATAAGCGGAGCAAGCTGTACAAAAAAATAAAAAGCCTGGGTTGCATTGAAGAGATGAAAAAGCAGAATACCGCTGAGCTGGCTAAATGGGCAGGCGGTATCCTGGCTCGTGAGGGTAAAAAAATCACCAGCCGTACGATGGATTTTTTCCTGAGTGCGGTCGGTGATGATATGGAAAATATTAAGATGGAGCTGGAAAAGCTGATCAGCTATACCATGGGACGGGAAGTGGTGACGGAACAGGATGTACAGGCAGTCTGTACGATTCAGGCCAGCGGCCGGGTTTTTGAAATGGTGGCGGCGATTGCTAACTGCCAGCCCCGCAAAGCTATGGATTTGTATGAAGATTTATTGACGCTGAAAGAGCCGCCTATGCGGATAATGTTTTTGATCGCCCGGCAGTTTAACCAGCTTTTGCAGGTGAAAGAACTGATGAATCAGGGGCTGGATCGCAGCGCGATTGCTTCCAGACTGAAAATACAGCCTTTCATCGTTAGTAAAGCAATACCGCAGGCCAGACGGTTTTCCCGGGAGCAGATTCTGTCGTATGTCAATTTATGCGTGGAAGCGGAAGAAGCGGTGAAAAGCGGGAGGCTTCAGGACCGGCTGGCAGTAGAGCTGCTGATTGCGAAGGAATACGGATAAGAGGGGAAGACGCCCTTTGCTGTGGGGGATAACCTATGGCAGGGGCGTTTTTGTTGTTCTTGCTTTATAGGAAATTTTGGTTTTTGAGGGATAAAGGGAAATACCTGTTCGCAAAACACGTGTCAGATTGGCATGTGTTTTGTGAACAGCAAACAGTCGGTAAAGGATTTAGAAGATATAAAAACCTTCTTCTCCAAAATCGTCATCAAATGGGCTGTCTTCATTTAAGAAATAATCCATATCGAGAAGGTCCTCCTCGCTCATGTGGCGAATGTCCATGGATGTCATGCAGACGACCTTCTTCCACGAAAACGGGACATGGCATTCTCGTACATTTCTTCCAGAGAAATACGTTTGTGGTGAAAATAGAGTTCTAAAAACAGCATGTTTGCGCCACATTCACATTTCAGCGGGTCATAGCCAAAAGCAGAGAGGATGGCCGTACGCCGCTGGTTAAAGCTTCTGAAAATGTGGTGCTTTTCGCGGGAAATGGCTCTATGGAGTTTTTTACGAAATATCCAGCAAAAATCCAACAGAACGCGCCATTGGCGCATTTTGGCGGATTTCGTTGACATATAGCCTATAAAAGGCTATAATTGTTACCGAAATAATCTTTCACCTGGGAGGAACAAGCGATGAAGAAAAAAGTGGTTTATGGATTAGCAGCGCTGTCTGCCTGTGTAATGCTTTCAGGATGCCATTTTAAACATGAATGGCAGGAAGCAACTTGTACGCAGCCCCGTACTTGTACAGTAGGGGGCGAGACAAAGGGGGAGCCTCTGGGGCATACCTGGGAGGATGCTACCTGTGCAAAGCCAAAGACATGCAGCGTATGTAAAGAGACAGAGGGCGAGGCATTGGAGCATACCTGGGAAGAAGCGACTTGTATAAAGCCGAAGACATGCAGCGTATGTAAAGAGACAGAAGGAGAGGCATTAGGGCATGATTTGACAGAAGCGAATTATCAGTCGCCGGCGGTTTGCAGAATATGCGGAGAAACAGAGGGGGAGCCGTTAGTCCCGTGGTTTGAGGAGCATGGTATCGTCTGTGATGCGAAGGAAAATGAGACTTATGATTATACTACATATTGCTGGGAAAATAAGTCGGTAAAAACCACCGGGCATTTGGTGTTTTCTGACTATAAGACTTTTGAATCGGATGAAGATCATCCAGCTAAGGACGGATATGAATGGAAGAGCGTCCATGCGGTAATTACCTTTGACGACGATAACGCATTTGCATATGGCATGCAGGTGAGAGGCCAGATGCGTGATTATTATGCTGTCGATGAAGATGATGATGAGAATTGGGAAGGGGAAGACCAGCAATTTTCTGTAAATTTTAATGGCGTAGATTATGAAGAGTGTATAAGGAGGATGACGGGCGGTTTCGACAACTGGGTTAATCAGGTGCGGCATTATGATGTTGTATTTGATTTCCTTCTTCCCAAGGGATACGACGGGCAGACTGTCTCTTATTACAGCAGTGAATTCGAAGATCAAGAAGTAGCAGTAATATTGAAGAATTCAATCTGTTTCCGCCTGAATTAGTATTGCGGCTAGTGAGAATGGGCAAAATAAGAATACGAAAACTTGAGGATTCTGGTATTTGGCCAGAGTCCTTTTGCGGCATTTTAGTTGCAGGGCATTTTTTGTACCGCAAATCCGGTTACATCGTTTACGAAGCGGTTCCTGCAATATCACTTATCAGAATTTGCGAAGCAAATTTTGATAAAAGGCGCGTACTTAGCGCCGTAAATCCGATTATAGGAAGCCGATTTTGCTTCCTATAATATCAATTCTCTGGATATACCTGTTTTATTTTATCTCTTTATTCTGTATAAAAGGTTTTCTTTCATCAGTAAAACCAAGGATGTAATCGGCAGAAACTTCATAAAACAGACATAATTTTACAAGCATTTCTGTCGGAATATCCTAATCTCCGCTTTCAATGTGGCTGTAATTTCTCTGGGACATATTAAGGATTTGGCAAGTTCTCCTTTTATTTCTATAAATATGATATAGGGGTCAAAAGGTATTTTGACCCCTATGATACCGGATTGCTCCGCACTCTGTGCTCTCGCAATCCTCAAAAACATTCAAAATTCGCCCTGATCGGGCTACTTTTTCATGTTTTTGGCGAGTCTCAAGTTCAAAAATCCTCTTGCAAGCAAGCTTGCATAGGATTTTAGACCTTTTGACCCTGGTATCATAAATATAAAGTATTGTCAAATTATTCTCCGGTTATAGACTATTAAAGTTTGTATTTTAAATGGATAATTTGCTGGTAAAGAAAATGGTGGTAAAGGAAAGACAGCTTTAGAGGGAAGTACAGCTTTATTTCCGATGGTGGCCATGGTATTTTCCTGATATCCTTTGATAACCGCTTCTATAGCACCGCCTCGGTATTCATAGATTCCACTATCTGCAGGAACAGGTTTTGCCAGTTTGTGGCCTTTTCTTCATCGTCGGCTAATGCATAACCATATTCGGGTTTTCCGTCACAGGTACTCTTTGGCGGTGACGCTTTACTATATTCTGCCAAAAAGGGAATAGGGAATATAAAAAAGGCCTGCTTTTCATTTAAAAGAATTAATGGTATGATGTAACTATCCGGACATGTTTAGCTGCCTGCTGTACCAGCCATGTAAAGCGGCGGCATTAGTGGGGTACAAAGAGTTTCCGGGAGCGTTCTTGTTTTACCACGGGGTTATTTATGAGCAGACCCGCATAGGGAAATTTGATGTTGGCACAGTATGCAAGCCGGCGGGTAGGGAAGAAGCTTCCTCTGCCCGATTAGGCGTATGCCATGGGCAGGAAAGGAGAAGGCAGGTTGAATAAAGGAATGCGGACATTATGTCAGATTGGTTTGTGTGAAGAGTGGAAAAAACATAATCCCTATAGGGGGAAAAGGTTTTCTATCCTTGGTGATTCTATCAGTACGCTTGAAGGATACAATCCGCTGGATTATGCCGTTTTTTATAAGGGATATGTTTGCGGAAAAACAGGGATAAAAAGGAAAGAGGATACATGGTGGGGAGCGCTTATTGAATATGTCGGCGGAGAGCTTTTGGTAAATGATTCCTGGTCGGGGAGCCGCGTTACCAAAATGCCGGAAAAGAAAGAATTCTTTCCTTCCGGGTGCAGCGCCGAACGGACAGGCGGCCTCCATAAGGGTTCGGTGCAGCCGGATGTGATTATTATCTATCTGGGTACAAATGACTGGGCGTACGGCGTCCAATGCCGCAGGGAAGGGAAGATGCCTAAAGAGGGGGATATTGGCTGCTTAGGTGGGTATTTTGACCAGGCATACCGATATATGCTACAGTCAGTTAGGAAAAATTATCCTCAGGCGGAGATTTGGTGCTGTACGATCAATTCCACTTTTATGGCTTCTGATCCGGATTTTACTTTTCCCCGCAGGTTTGGCGGTACGGATGTGGAAGAATTTAATCAGGTGATCCGCCATGAGGCGAAAAGCCAGGGCTGCCGTTTGCTGGATTTCTATTCTTTCCAAACCCCTTATGATGCGGTGGATGGTACGCATCCGACAAAGGCGGGGATGGATACGCTGGCGGCTTTGGCCGTGTTGGCGCTTGCAGGGGTGTAGCCATAGATAATAGTTCAGACAGCCTCATTTACTGTATCCGCCCACGGTGTGAACAGTAACCAGGATATTCCTGTATGGACAGTGGCCGAATAATTTGCCCTTGCAGGAAAAACGGCCTCATGATATGATTGTTTCAGGCTAATATTATTTTAGTAGCCGATAAAAGGCACAGCTTTTCGTGTCGTAAATCCGACTATAGGAAGCCGTTTTTGCTTCCTATAGTATAACTTATCGGAAATTGCGAAGCAAATTCTGATAAAAGGCGCGTCCTTAGCGCCGTAAATCCGACTATAGGAAGCCGTTTTTGCTTCCTATAGTATAACTTATCGGAA